>JBGAGQ010000015.1:0-103214 GCA_044226625.1 Thermoanaerobaculia bacterium | reverse complement strand
GATTTGCCGCAGCCGTTCGGTCCGACGATCGCGGTGACGCCGCCGGCGAAGTCGACCGCGACCGGGTCGACGAAAGACTTGAATCCAGAGATCTCGAGGCGTTCGACTTTCAGCATGGGTCGGTAAGCCTACCAGACGGCCTCGAGCGGCTACAAGGAGTAGGGGGGGCGCAAGGGATCGACCACAAGATGCGGTAGATGGCTCGAAACGGGAGCAGAGGGCGGCCTTTGCCCGGCGGAAGCCCGAACGACATAGGATCCATCGGCCCGCAAGCCCTCCATGACCGAAATTTTCGCCGCCCTTTTGAATCTCATCGTCCCCCTCTGCGCCGCCGGGGCCCTGGGGGCAAGCGCCTTGGCCTTGGGGGCTCTCCTGCGCCTCCCCTACTCCTTGTAGCCGCTCGAGGCCGTCTGGTAGGCTTACCGACCCATGCTGAAAGTCGAACGCCTCGAGATCTCTGGATTCAAGTCTTTCGTCGACCCGGTTGCGGTCGACTTCGCCGGCGGCGTCACCGCGATCGTCGGTCCGAACGGCTGCGGCAAGTCGAACCTCTCCGAAGCGATGACCTGGGTGCTCGGGGAACAGAGCGCCAAGTCGCTGCGCGGCGGCACGATGGAAGACGTCATTTTCAACGGCACCGACAACCGCAAGCCGTTGGGGATGGCGGAAGCCACGCTGACGCTCCGCACGGATCCGAGCTTCCCCCACGCCAACGACGGCCGGCTGACGATCGCCCGCCGAGTGTTCCGCGGCGGCGAGAGCCAGTACAAGCTCAACGGCAAGACGGTCCGGCTGAAAGAGATCCGCGATCTGCTCATGGATACCGGCCTGGGCCTTCGCGCCTACTCGGTCATCGAGCAGGGCAAGATCGGCATGATCCTGTCCGGCAAGCCGCAGGAGCGCAGAAAGCTTCTCGAAGAGGCTGCCGGCGTCACCCGCTACAAGGCGCGCAAGGCGATCGCCGAGGTGAAGCTCGAAGAAGCGACGGCGAACCTGCTGCGGCTGGACGACGTGATCTCCGAGGTCGAGCGGTCGGTTCGGACCTTGAAGCGCCAAGCTTCGGCCGCGAAACGGTTCCAAGAGAAAGAGGTCGAGTATCGCGAGCTGCTCGAGAAGGTCCTCCTCGAGCGGTGGGCGGTGCTCGCGGCGCGCCTGATCGAGATTCAGACCGCCCTCGACGGCGCGGTCGCTCGCGAGGCGGAGCTGGCCGCCGACCTCCACCGCGACGAGGCGGGCTTGGCCGCGGGACGCGAACGATCCGACGAGCTGGGGCGCGAGGTCGCCGCTCGCCACCAGCGGCATGCCGAGCTGGGCACCCGCATCGAGGGCCGTCAGCAGCTGATCAAGGGAAGCCGCGAGACGTTGCGAGAGATCGGCGAGCGGGGCTCCCAGGCACGGCTCCTCGCCGAGCGGCGTCAGGCGGAGATCGTCCATCACGAAGAGGCGCTCGCTTCGCTCGAGAACCGGCGCGCGGAGCAGGTCGCGGAGCGCGACGAGGCGGCCTCGGCGGTCGAATCGGACGAACGCCACGTCGCTTCCGCCGATCGCGAGCTGCAGCTCGCCCACGCGCGGCTCGAATCGATCCGCCGGGAGACGCTCGGCGCCACCACCGAGATCAACGCCGTCCGCCAACGCGCGCAACAGGCGCAGATCGAGCTAGAGAAGGGCAACTACCGCCTTCACCACCTCGATCGCGAGATCGACGAGCATCGGGCCGAGCTCGCGCAGATGCGGGAGGGGCTCGAGCTCGCGCGCGAGAAGGTGGTGGGCGCGGAGAGCCGTCTCGCCGAGCGGACCGCGGAGTCCGAGCGGACCATCGCGGCTCTCGAAGCGCTGATGCGCCGCGAAGCGGAGGCGACCGACGCGCGCAGAAGGCTCGAGAACGAGCTGTCGCAGAGCCGCAACCGGGAGCGGATCCTCGCCGAGCTGTCGCGCGCCGACGCCCAGCGGCGAAAGAACTTGATCGCGGCGCTTCAGGCGGCCGGCCTCGCCGAACCCCGCTTCCTCGCCGAGCAGGCGGATCCGCTCGAAGGCTGGGAACGGGCGCTCGACTTCTACTTGGGCGAGCTCGCGGATGCCGTGCTCCTCGCCCCGGGTCAGAACCCGCTCGCGCTCGCTCAAGCGCTCGCCGGCCGGGCGGAGGCCGCCCTCATCGCCCCGGCTCCCCATCGCTCCCACGCGGACGACTTCGATCCGAGCGAGATTCAGGCCTCCGTGGCCGCGATCACCGCGGATCCCGCCGTCTTGCTCTCGGTCGGCGAAGCGCTTGGATTCCCCGAGGACCTAGCGACCGCGCTCCCCGCCGCGTTTCTAGTGCGGAGCGCGGACGACGCGATGCGCCTCGCCGTCCGCCACGTCGGCGTCGCCTTCCTCTGCCGCGAGGGGCTCTGGATCGAGAACGGCACGCTGCGCGTCGAGGGAGAGCGAGCGACTCCCGGCATGCTCGAACGCGAGCGCGACCTCGCGGAGCTCGGCCGCGCGATCCCCGACCTCGAGTCGCGCCTGACACGCGCGGTCGCGGAACTCGAGCGGCTGCTCGCTGACCGGTCGCAGATGGCCAAGGATTCGAACCGGCTGCAAACCGAGGTCGGCCAGCTACGGCAGGAGCTCGCGGTCGGCCGAGCGCGAGCCGAGGACGCCGCGCAGCGCGAGCGTCGCCAAGCGACCGCCGGAGAGAAATTGGAGACCGAGCGCGCCGCGATCGCGGCGGAGCTCGACAAGCTGGGAGCCAAAGGTCGAGAGCTCGCGACCGAGCTCGGAATCGCCGAGGAGAAGCAGGCTTCTCTCGCCGAGCGTTTCGACCGCGCGCAAGCGGAGCTCGACGCGGCCAAGGGGACTCGGGAGAGCCTGCGTGCCGAAAGCGCCGGACGGAGAGGGCGGCTCGACCTCTTGGAGGAGCGGCTCGAATCGCTCCATCGCGAGATCGCCCGCTTGACCGGCGAGGTCGAGAACGGACGACGCCAGATCGCCTCCTGGACCGAGGAGAGCGATCGGCTCACCTCGCGGCGCGCCCAGATCGAAGAGGACGTCGCCCGCGCGGAGGTCGAGCTCCAGGCGGCGCTCGAAGAGCGTGCGACGGTCGAAGAGGCGGTACTCGACTCGCAATCGCAGCTCGACGATCACCGGCAAGGGCTTCGGCTCCTCGAAGAGCGCATCCAGACCTGCCGAGACCAGCGCGACCAGGTGCGCTCCACGGTCGAGGATTTGCGCATCCAGAAGGCCGGGCTCGAGCACGACGTCGCACACCTCGGCGAAACGCATCGGCAGGAGTTCGACCGCGAGCTACCCGACCCGGCGCCCGACGCGGTCGGCGCGCTCGCCGAGCTGGAAGTCGAGCTCGCTCGATGCAAGGCGACCCTCGACCGCCTCGGCCCGGTCAACGTCCTCGCCCTGCAGGAGCACGATGAGCAGGAGGAGCGTTTCTCGTTCCTCACCGTCCAGCGAGCCGACGTGGTCAAGTCGGTCGAGAGCCTCCGGCAGACGATCAAGGAGATCAACCAGACGTCGGCCGAGCGTTTCAAGGAGACGTTCGTCGCGGTGAACCAGGCGTTCGGTGAAGTTTTCCAGCACCTGTTCCGTGGCGGCGAGGCGGAGATGCGGCTGATCGACGAGGACGATCCGCTCGAGAGCGGCATCGAGATCGTCGCGCGCCCTCCGGGCAAGCGGCTCCAGACGCTGATGCTGCTCTCGGGCGGCGAAAAAGCGCTCACCGCGATCGCGTTGCTCTTCGCGCTGTTCCGCTCGAAGCCCTCGCCGTTCTGCATCCTGGACGAGGTCGACGCGCCGCTCGACGACATCAACACCTCGCGGTTCGCCGATCTCCTGCACCAGATGTCCAAGCAGGACACCCAGTTCATCGTAATCACCCACAACAAGCTCACGATGGAGATCGCCTCCAACCTCTATGGCGTGACCATGGAAGAAAAAGGCGTGTCCAAGCTCGTCTCGGTGCAGATCGAGGCCTTACAGCCCGAGCAGCGGGCGACGGCCTGATCGCCATCCGTTCGACTTCAGCGGGCGTCGCCCGGATCGACACCCGCGGCCCAGCGGGGTTCCGAGCCTAATGGCTGCAGGCCGGCTGAAACAGCCGGCCTGCTCAGCTCTTTCGGAGCAGCTTCTCCTTCGCTTCGGGCGAAAGGCTTTTCAAACGGAGTAGCGCCCGAGCGATCTTCTCGCTCTGTCCCGGCCGCGGCTCGATCTCCAGGACGACCTGCTCGAGCCGGGCGATCGTCGGACTCGAGAACAACCGCTTGAGCGGCAATTCGACCTGGAAGCTCGCCGCCACCCTCGAAGCGAGCTGTACCGCGAGCAACGAGTGCCCGCCCAGCTCGAAGAAGCTCTCGTCGATCCCGACCGCATCGATTTCCAGGACGTCGCGCCAGATACCCGCGAGCACCTCCTGGATCGGCGTCTTCGGCAACGTCCGCTCGCGTTCCGTGTCGCGGACAGGGTCGGGTAAAGCGCGACGGTCGATTTTTCCGCTCGGCGAAACGGGCCACTCTCCGACCTCGACGAACGCCGAGGGAACCATGTACTCCGGCAATCTGCCGAGCAAATCGGCGCGGAGCTCGGCGGACAGGTCGCCAGGCTCGCCGGAGGTCGCGCGGTCCTCGCCGTTCGCCCCTTCCGCGCGGCGGTACCAAGCGATCAGACGTTTTCCCGTTCCCGGCGCTTCGCGCGCGAGGACGATCGCCTCTTTGATCCGCGGATGCGATTCGAGCGCCGCTTCGATCTCCCCCGGCTCGATGCGGAAACCGCGAATCTTGATCTGTTGATCGGTGCGGCCGAGATAGTCGAACGAGCCGTCGCCCCGCTGCCGGACGCGATCCCCGGTTCGATAGAGCCTCTCGCCGGCTTTGTCAGTGAAGGGGTTGGGACGGAATCGCTCGGCCGTAAGGTCCGGCCGATCGAGGTACCCTCGAGCGAGAAGTCCGCCTAGAACCAGCTCGCCGATTCCGCCCAACGGCGCCGGCCGGTCCGCCTCGTCGAGCACATAGCCCGTGCGGTTCGGCAGCAAGCGTCCGATCGACACCGAGCCCGATTCCGGCAGCCGTCCGATCGAAAGATCGTGGCAGGTTGCGGTCACCACCGTCTCGGTCGGTCCGTAGCCGTTGTACACGACAGGCCCTCCGGGGCGCATCGCCATTCGATTCCGGAACCGCTCCGCCGCGGCGGGCGTCATCGCCTCGCCGCCCGTCACGAGAACTCGAAGCCCTTCGGGTAGAGGATCCTCCGCCCGGCTCCACTCCGTCCAAACGGCGGTCGGCAGGTTCGCGTTCGTGATCCCCCACTTCGTCATCCAGTCCGTGAGCTGCAACGGATTCGGCAGCTCGGGTCCCCGCACCACCAGCGCTCCCCCGCTCGCCAACGCGACGCCCACCTGCTCCATCGAAACGTCGAAGCTCGCGGAGGCGAACTGCACCACCCGGTCGCTCCCGTCCATTCGATAGAACCCAGACGCCGCCGCGAGATGCCCCACCGCATGCCGGTGGCTGATCCCGACCCCCTTCGGAGTCCCGGTCGATCCGGACGTATAGATCAGATATGCGAGGTTCTCGGCCACCGCCGATCGAGGGCTCGCCTCCGGTCCGAAGTCCTCCCCCTCCGGAAGCCCACCCTCCTTCCTGAGAAGAAGCGGCGCCACCCGTCCGTGCCACCCTTCCCACCCCACCGTCAGCTCCTCCCAGTAAGCACTCCTCCCCACCACCGCCACCGCCCCCGAATCGACTACCAGCAACCGTCTTCTCTCGACGGGCAGCTCGGGATCGATCGGCAAATAGCACCCGCCCGCCTTCCAGATCGCAACCATCGCGACCACGCGATCGACGGAGCGCTCGATCGACACCCCGGCCACCTTCTCCGGGCCGACCCCCAGCCCCGCCAAATGCCGTGCCAATCGGTCCGTGTACGCATCCAATTCCGCCCACGTGTACCGCCTCGTCGCTTCGTGCTCCGACTCCAAGGCCAGCGCATCCGGCTTTTCCCTTGCCCACCGCCGCACGAAGTCGTGAACGACCCTCTCGGGTAGTGCCCCCCCATCCTCGTTCCATTCGTAGAGCAGTTGATGCCGCTCCGCCCGCCCCAACACATCCGCCTCGGCGAACAGCGTCTCCGAAGACTCCGCCATCGCCCACGCCATCCGCTCGAGCCCACCGAGCAGGCGGGCGCCGGTCGACGGGTCGAACAGGTCGAGGTTGACCTCCAAGAGCGCCGTAAGCCGCGCACCGTCCACTCCTTCCCGAGGCACCACGGCGAGGCTGAGGTCGAGCTTCGCGAGATTGCCGGCAATCTCCTCGGCGTCCGATTCGAGTCCCGGCAGGAGCACCGGCTCCGGATGGTTCTGAAGCGCGAGCGAGACCTGATAGACCGGGGGGATTCCCCGGCCGCGTGCTCCTCCCAGCTCCGCCACAAGACGGTCGAACGGGAAATCCTGGTGAGCGATCGCTCCCAACGCCGCGATCCGCGCGCGATCGAGAAGGTCGCGCAAGGTCAGCCGCCGCCCCCCCGCGGTGTCGGTCGAAATTCGCATCGCGAGCGAGTTGACGAAGAAGCCGATCAGTCCTTCGGTCTCCGCGCGATTCCGGTTCGCGATCGGTAGTCCGATCACCAGATCACACCCACAGCCCAACCGGGAAAGAAGTCCCGCCCACGTGGCGAGGAGCAGCATGTACGGAGTCGCACCGGCCGCGCGAGCCCGAGCGTCGATCGCATCCGCGAGGTCGGACGGCAGGTCCCGCCGCAGGATGTGGGCCCGTCGCGTCGGCTCGCTCGGCCGCGGTCGGTCGAGCGGCAGCTCGAGCACCTCGGGCGCGCCCGCGAGCCGTTGCCGCCACCAGGCGAGCTCTTCGGTGTATCGATCGCGGGACAGCCAGCCGCGTTGCCAGATCGCCCAGTCGGCGTAGTCGATCATGAGCGGCGCGAGGCGGGCCGGGCGCCCCTCGACCGCGGCGCCGTAGAGCTCCGCAAGCTCGCGCGAGAAAACGCCGACCGACCAGCCGTCGGTCGCGATGTGATGGAAGACGAACAGGAGGTCGTGACGTTCGGCGCCGCGGCGCATCGCCGCCGCCCGGAACACCGGCCCCTTCGCGAGATCGAAGGGACGCCCCCCTTCGATCACCTTAACGCGATCCGCTTCGACCTCGATGGCCGCATCGCCGAGACCGGAGAGGTCGAGCTCCGAGAGCGCGAACGCCGTCGGCTTCTCGATCCTCTGAACCGGTCGTTCGTTCGAAACGGCGTACCGGGTGCGCAGCGGCTCGTGCCGCGCGACGATCGCGGTGAGCGCCGCGTTCAAGCCCGCCTTCGCGAGCGGACCCACGAGACGCAGTCGGAAGCCGACGTTGTAGGTCGACGTGCCCGGTTCCAATCGGTCCAGGAACCAGAGCCGCTCCTGCGCAAAGGAAAGAGGAATCTCCGCCGGCCGGGCCGAACGCCGAATCGGCGCCAGCTCCTCACCTTCGCCGACCGTGAGCGCCTCGATTCGATCGGAAACCCCCACCACGGTCGATCCGGCGAACAGCTCGGCGAGCGGCAGCTCGACGGCGAACCTTTCGCGGATGCGCGACGCGAGCTGGGTCGCGAGCAACGAATGACCGCCGAGCGCGAAGAAGTCCGCCGATACGTCGAGGTCCGCGACCCCGAGAAGCTCGGCAAACAGTCCCGCCACGATCCGTTCGGTGGCGGTACGCGGAGCGGTCCCCACGGCGCCTTGCCCCTCGAACGACGGATCGGGAAGCGCGCGGCGATCGACCTTTCCGGTCGGAGTGAGGGGCCACTCTTCCAACTCGACGAACGCGGAAGGAACCATGTACTCGGGAAGGCGCCCGCGGAGAAAGTCGCGCAGGCCGCCGGAGGATTCGCCCTCTCGGACTCGAACCCAGGCGATCAGCCGCTTGCCGACCCCAGCCGCTTCGCGGGCGAGCACGATCGCCTCTTTGATCTGCGGATGCGCTTCGAGCGCCGCTTCGATCTCGCCCGGCTCGATGCGGAAGCCGCGGATCTTGATCTGATGATCAAGCCGCCCGAGATAGTCGAAGCTACCGTCGCCACGCTGCCGTACGCGGTCCCCGGTTCGATAGAGCCTCTCTCCGCCTTTCTCAGGAAACGGATTGGGGCGGAACCGCTCGGCCGTAAGGTCCGGCCGATCCAGGTACCCTCGCGCGAGCAGGCCTCCAAGCACCAGCTCACCGATGCCACCCAGAGGTACGATCTGGTCATTCCCGTCAACTACGTAGCCCGTGCGACTCGGCAAGAGGCGACCAATGGAAACCGAGCCCGATTCCGGTAAAGGTCCTATCGCCAAGTCGTAACAGGTCGCGGTCACCACCGTTTCGGTTGGACCATAGCCGTTGTAGACGACCGGACCTCCGGGCCGTAGCGCCATCCGTTTCCGGAACCGTTCCGCCGCCGCGGGGGTCATCGCCTCACCCCCGGTCACCAGCACCCGCAGGCCCTCGGGTAAGGCATCCTCCGCCCGGCTCCACTCCGTCCAGACGGCGGTCGGCAAGTTCGCGTTCGTGATCCCCCAGCGCGTCATCCAAGCGGTCAGCTCCAACGGATTCGGCAGCTCCGGCCCACGAACGACCAATGCCCCGCCACTCGCCAACGCCACACCGACCTGCTCCATCGAAACGTCGAAGCTCGCCGAGGCGAACTGCACCACCCGGTCGCTCCCATCTATCCGATAGAAATCCCGGGCCGCCGCAAAGTGTCCCACCGCGTGCCGATGGCTCACGCCCACACCCTTCGGCGTTCCCGTCGACCCCGAGGTATAAATCAGATACGCGAGGTTTTCCGCCACCACCGTTCGAGGCAGCACGTTCGGTCCGAAGTCCTCCTCCTCCGGAAGCCCACTCTCCTTCCTGAGAAGCAGCGGCGACACCCGTCCGTGCCACCCCTCCCACCCCGCCGTCAGGTCCTCCCAGTAGGCACTTCGGCCGACGACCGCCACCGCCCCCGAATCCACCACCAACAACCGTCTTCTCTCGACCGGAAGCTCCGGATCGATCGGTAGATAGCAACCGCCCGCCTTCCAGATCGCCACCATCGCGAGCACGCGATCGACCGAGCGCTCGATCGAAACCCCGACGACCCTCTCCGGGCCAACCCCCAGCCCCACCAACCGCCGCGCCACACGTTCGGTCTGCGCGTTCAACTCCGCCCACGAATACCGCCGCCCCGGCTCGTGCTCCGACTCCAAAGCCAACGCATCCGGCCGTTCGCGAGCCCACCGCCGCACGAAGTCGTGCACGCAATCGATCCCTACCTGGGAGGGCAACTCCGCCTCGCCCTCATTCCATTCATAGAGCAGTTGATGCCGCTCCGCCCGCCCCAACAGCTCCGCCTCTGCCAACGACCTCTCCGGGGCCTCCGCCACCTCCCGCACCAACCGCTCGAACCCTGCAAGCAAACGGGCCCCGGTCGCCGGATCGAACAGGTCGAGGTCGATCTCCAAGAGCGCCACCAGCCGCTCCTGTCCGGCCTCGAGCACCGGGGAAACCACCAGCGCGAGGTCCAGCTTCGCGACACCGCCGCCCAACGGTTCGATCCCCGTTCGCAACCCCGGCAGCAGCACCGGCTCGGGCAGGTTCTGGAACACCAGCGAGACGCGGAAGATCGGCGGAACGTTGCCGCCTCGCGTCCCCGAGATTTCCGCGACCAACCGATCGAACGGAAAGTCCTGATGCGCGTACGCGCCGAGCGCCATCTCGCGCGTTCGCGCGAGGAGATCCCCGAGCGTGGCACCGCGATCCCCCACCCCCTCCGTCGAGATCCGCATCGGCAACGAGTTGATGAAGAAGCCGATCAGCCCCTCGGTTTCCGCGCGATTGCGGTTCGCGATCGCCGAGCCGATCACCAGATCGTTTCCGGCCCCCAACCGGGAAAACAAACCGGCCCATGCCGCGAGCAGCACCATGAACGGCGTCGCGCCCGCCGCCTGGGCTCGGGCGACGACGGCGGTCTGGAGCGATGCGGGCAGCTCGCGGCGGACCAGCCGCGCCGGGCGCCTCGGATTCGTCGGCCGCGGCCGGTCGACCGGCAAGTCGATCGCTTCCGGCGCACCCTCGAGCCGTGTCTTCCACCACTGAAGCTCACGCTCATACACCTCGCCGGACATCCACCGCCGCTGCCAGGCCGCCCAATCCGAAACCTCGATCGGCGCGGAAGCGAGCCGCGCGGGGCGGTTCTCGATCGCCGCGCCGTACAGCTCAGCCGTCTCGCGCGAAAAGAGCGCGATCGACCAGCCGTCGGTCACGATGTGATGGAAGACGAACAGCGCGTCATGACGATCCACCGCGCGGCGGACCAGCGTCACGCGGACCAGCGCTCCACGCGCGAGATCGAACGGACGCCGCCCTTCCTCGACAGCAATTCGCTCGGCTTCTCGCTCGCTGGAGATCGCCGAGAGATCGACGCGCGGAACCGAAACGGTCGCCGGTGTATCGATCGCGACGAAAGGCTTCCCGCCCCGCTCACCGAATCGTGCCTGCAGACGAGCGTGACGGGATACCACGCCCGAAAGGGCGGCGACGAACGGACCGAACGCAAGAGAGCCGGAGAGATCCAGGCGGAAGCCGACGTTGTAGGTGGCGCTGCCCGGCTCCAGCCGATCGAGGAACCAGAGGCGCTCTTCCGCGAAGGAAAGGACTCCCTCCTGTTCGGAGGCCGCACGGACGATCGGCGGCGCCGGCTCCGCGCCCGAAGCCGCTTCGATCCTCTCGGCGATTTGCGCGACCGTCGAGCCCGAAAAAAGCTCGGCGAGGGGAAGCTCGATCCCGAAGGCCTTTCGGATGCGGGACGCCAACTGCGTCGCGAGCAGCGAATGGCCGCCCAGCGCGAAGAAGTCGGCCTCGGCCCCCACGTCGGAGGCTCCGAGAAGCTCCCCGAACATCCCCGCGACGATCTCTTCCGTCGGCGTGCGCGGAGCGATCTTCTCGACCGTCTCTTCGAACGCGGGATCGGGCAGTGCGCGCCGATCGATCTTGCCCGATGGCGAAAGCGGCCACTCGTCGACCTCGACGATCGCCATCGGCACCATGTAGTCGGGCAATCGACCTTTGAGGAACGAGCGCAGCTCGGCGGACAGCGAGTCGGACGTGGCGTGAGGGTTGGCGCCGTCTCCGACGCATCGGACCCAGGCGATCAGGCGCTTACCCGTCCCCGCCGACTCGCGCGCGAGCACGATCGCCTCTTTGATGCGCGGATGCGCTTCGAGCACCGCCTCGATCTCCCCCGGCTCGATGCGAAAGCCGCGGATCTTGATCTGCTGATCGAGGCGGCCGAGATAGTCGAAGCTTCCGTCGCCCCGCTGCCGAACGCGGTCGCCGGTTCGGTAGAGCCTCTCGCCGTCTTTGTCAGCAAAAGGGTTGGGACGGAATCGCTCCGCGGTCAGGTCCGGCCGATCGAGATAGCCTCGCGCGAGCAGACCACCCAGCATCAGCTCGCCGATTCCACCCAGAGGCCCGAGCCGGTCCTCCCCGTCAACCACGAAGCCGGTTCGATTGGGCAATAGCCGGCCGATCGAAACCGATCCCAATTCCGAGAGGCGCCCAAAGCGGAGGTCGTAACAGGTGGCGGTGACCACCGTTTCCGTCGGGCCATAGCCGTTGTAGACGACGGGCGACCTCGGCCGCATTGCCATCCGTTTCCGGAACCGCTCCGCCGCCGCGGGGGTCATCGCCTCGCCGCCCGTGATCAGCACCCGCAACCCCTCGGGCAGGGGATCCTCCGCCCGGCTCCACTCGGTCCAAACGGCAGTCGGGAGGTTCGCGTTCGTAATTCCCCAACGCGTCATCCAAGCCGAAAGCTCCAACGGGTTCGGCATCGCCGGCCCGCGCACCAAGAGCGTCCCGCCGCTCGCCAACGCCACGCCCACCTGCTCCATCGACACGTCGAAGCTCGCCGAGGCGAACTGGATGATTCGATCCCTCGCATCCAGCCCGTAGAAATCTCTCGCCGCCGCAAAATGCCCGGCGGCATCTCGATGGCTCACGCCTACGCCTTTCGGAGTCCCCGTCGACCCCGAGGTATAGATCAGATACGCAAGGTTTTCCGCCACCACCGATCGAGGCCGCTCTTCCGGTCCGAAGTCCTCCCCCTCCGGAAGCCCATCCTCCTTCCTGAGAAGCAGCGGCGCCACCCGTCCGTGCCACCCCTCCCACTCCGACGTCAGGTCCTCCCAGTAGGCACTCCGGCCTACGACCGCCACCGCCCCCGAATCCACCACCAGCAGCCGTCGTCTCTCGACCGGCAGTTCCGGATCGATCGGCAGGTAACACCCGCCCGCCTTCCAGATCGCGACCATCGCCACTACGCGATCGACCGACCGCTCGATCGAAACGCCGACGACCGTCTCCGGGCCCACACCCAGCCCCACCAACCGCCGCGCCACACGTTCGGTATGCGCGTCCAGCTCCGCCCACGAATACCGCCGCCCCGGCTCGTGCTCGGACTCCAAGGCCAGCGCGTCCGGCCGCTCGCGAGCCCACCGCCGCACGAAGTCGTGCACGCAATCGATCCCCACCTGGGCGGGCAACTCCCCCCCGCCCTCATTCCACTCATAGAGCAGTTGATGCCGCTCCGCCCGCCCGAGAAGCTCCGCCTCCGCCAACGACCTCTCCGGAGCCTCCGCCAGCTCCCGCGCCATCCGCTCGAACGCGGCCAGCAGCCGCGCTCCGGTCGCTGGATCGAACAGATCGAGGTTGATCTCCAACTGCGATTCCAGCCGATCTTCGACCGGCGTCACCACCAACCCGAGATCGAGCTTCGCCGCGCCGCCGTCTAACTCCTCGACCGTCGTCGTCAGGCCTGGCAGCATCACCGGCGCGGGGAGGTTCTGGAATGCAAACGAGACCTGGTAGATCGGCGGGACGTTTCCACCGCGCGCGACGCCGAGCTCTGCTACCAATCTTTCGAACGGGAAGTCCTGGTGGGCGAAAGCTCCGACGGACGCCTCGCGCACTGCGTACAGCAACGACCGCAGCGGCGCGGATGGATCGGCGGTTACTCGGATTGCGAGCGAGTTGACGAAGAAGCCGATCAACCCTTCGGTCTCGGCGCGGTTCCGGTTCGCGATCGGTGTGCCGACCACGAGATCGCGGCCCGAACCCAGGCGGCTCAGGAGGCCTGCCCAGGCTGCGAAAAGCATCATGAAGGGAGTCGAGGCTTCGGCGTTTGCGCGGGCGGCGATCGATCGTGCCAGTTGAGCCGGCAGCGTGCGGCGAACTTGAGCGGCTTGCCGCTTTGGCAAGGCCGGCCGCGGCCGATCGACGGCAAGCTCGATCGCCTCGGGCGCGCCCTGGAGGTGCGATCTCCACCAGGAAAGCTCGCGAAGGTAGCGCTCTCCCGAGAGGCGGCGCCTTTGCCAGATCGCCCAGTCCGCGTAGGTGATCGGCAGCTCAGGAAGTCTCGCCGCTCTCGTCTCAACGAAGGAGGAGTAGACCTCGGCGATCTCGCGCGAGAAGACCGCCAGCGACCAGCCGTCGATCGCGATGTGGTGGAACGTGAAGATCGCGTCGTGGAGCGCTGGTCCCCGGCGGACCAGCACGGCGCGCTGCACCGGACCTCGCGCGAGGTCGAACGGACGGCGACCCTCGCTTCGCGCGATGCGCGCCGCTTCGACCGCTTTTCTCGCATCGACCGCCGCGAGGTCGACGAGCGGCCAGCGCGAAAAGCTCACCGAAGGAGGATCGATCTCCTGCCGAGCGACATCGCCGGGTTGCGCGTACCGCGTGCGCAACGGTTCGTGCCGGGTAACCACCGCAGCGAGCGCCGCCTCCAACGCCCCCTCACACAGCTCGCCCTCAAGCACCAACCGGAACCCAACGTTGTACGTCGCCCGCCCGGGCTCCAGCCGATCGACGAACCACAATCGCTCCTGCGCGAACGACAGCGGCACGTCGTCCGACCCGCGCGCTACCCGCTCGATCGCCCCGACCTCACTCCCCTCGATGAGCTTTTGCTTTTCCCCCTCAGAAGCCACCCGCGCCGCAATCCCCGCGACCGTCGCCCCAGCGAACAGCTCCGGCAACGACAGCTCCACCCCAAACTCCCGCCGAACGCGAGACGCCAGCTGGGTCACCAGCAGCGAATGCCCACCGAGCGAGAAGAAGTCCTCCTCGACGCCCACCCGCTCCCTTCCAAGAAGCTCGCGCCAGATCGCCGCCACTCGCTCCTCGAGCTCGGTCCGAGGTGCGACGCCAACGTCCCCCTCTCCTCTCTCTTCCAACACCGTCGTCTGGGCGAGCGCCGCCAACGCCTTTCGGTCCACCTTGCCGTTCGCGTTCGCCGGCAGCCGCTCCAGCCGCACGAAGGTCCGCGGCACCATCGCGTCCGACAGCCTTCGCCGCAGGGTCTCGATCAGGTCCCCTTCGCCGATTCCGAGTCCCTCCGCCAGCGCAACGAACGCCACCAGTCGCCGATCGCCGGGCGAGGCTTCGTGCACCAGCACCGCCGACTCGCGCACACTCGGCAACGCGGCGAGCGCCGATTCGATCTCCCCCAGCTCGATCCGCTGGCCGCGGATCTTCACCTGGTGATCGAGCCGACCGAGGAACTCGATCTCTCCCGAGCCACTCTGCCAGCGCGCAAGATCGCCCGTGCGATACAACCGAGAGCCCGGCTCTCCCCACGGGTCCGGCCGGAAGCGGTCCGCCGTCTGCGCCGGATCGCCGAGATACCCGCGCGCGAGACCCGCGCCCGCCGCGGCGAGCTCTCCCACCACGCCCGTCGGTGCGAGGCCCTGCGACCGATCCAGCAGGTAGACCCGAACGCCGTCGATTGCACGGCCGATCGACGGTAGCGGATCGTCGGCCGAAACCTCTCCCGCCGTCGTCACCACCGAGTTTTCCGCCGGGCCATACATGTTGACCAGCCGCACGCCGGCCGACACGTACGAAGCCGGGGCGCCGCGGTGGAGGCGATCGCCGCCGACGGTTAAAAAGCGTAAGGCGATCCCTTCCGGGGGTGGCTCGGCGAACGCCGCTTCGGCGAGGGGGGTCGGGAGAAACGCGACCGTCACCTTCTCCGCGGCGAGCCACGAGAGGAGGGTGACAGGAGAGAGGCGGACTTCCTCCGGAGGAACGCGGAGGCTCCCGCCCGCGGCGAGCGCGGGCCAGATCTCGAACACCGTTGCGTCGAAGCCGGGGCCGGCGATTTGAAGACCGCGATCGGCGGAGGTCCAGCCGAACCGGCTGCCGTACCAGGCCGTCATATGGTGCGCGGCGCGGTGGGAGATCGCGACTCCCTTCGGCGTGCCCGTCGAGCCGGAGGTGAAGATCACGTAGGCGAGTTGGTCCGGATCGGCTCGCCGGGATGGAAGCGAAAGAGGTGGTTGGGGCGTTGTGAAAAGCTCATCGAAGGAGAGGACGTCTGGGCCTTCTGGCCATGAGACGGCCAGCTCGGACGACGTGAGGATCGCGGAGGCTCCCGAGATCCGGACCATCGCGGCGCGACGGTCTTCCGGATAGGCAGGATCGATCGGCACGAAGGCGGCGCCCGCACGGAGGACGCCGAGAAGGGACGCCACGAAGGCGGCGGAGCGGTCGAGGCAGACGGCGACTCGCGATTCTTCGGCGATCCCGAGCGTGCGCAGCCGGTGCGCGACGGCGTTCGCGCGCTCCCCCAGCTCGCGGTAGGTCCAGCGGGTTTGGCTGTCGGCGACGGCCAGCGCATCGGGGCTTCGTTGTTCCCATTCCGTGAAGCCCGCGTCGAGGAGTTTTTTTCCCTCGCTGAGGCTTTTGTCCGCCGAAGGCCCCGAGGCTCCGAGCGACAGCAGCTCCGTCCGCTCGGACTCCGAGAGGAGCGGCAGGTCGGAGAGCCGAAGCCCGGGATTCGCCGCTGCCCCTTCGACGAGGCGGACCCACCAGCCGGCCCAGCGCTCGACCGTCGCGCGGTCGAACAATTCGCTCGAGTAGCGAAGGGAGCCGGCGAGACCCCCTTCGACCTCCGAGACGGCGAGCGACAGATCGAACGGCGAGCCCGTGGGCTCGACGCGCAGCGATTCGATCGAAAGGCCGCCCAGGTCGACTTTCGTCCCCGCGAGGCCGAGCGCGAATCCCCAGAAGCCCTCTCCGCCCCGCGCCTTCTCGTAGGCGAACATCGCGTCGAAGAGCGGCGAGCGGCCCGCGTCGCGCTCCGGCTGGATCTCTTCAGCGAGCCGGGAAAACGGATACGACTGGAGCGCGAGCGCTTTCTGGATCGTCGGGCGTTGACGAGAGAGAAGATCGGAGAACGTGGGATCGCCCGACAGGTCCGCGCGCACCGGGACTGGGTTGACGAAATAGCCCACCTGATCCGCGACTTTGGCGCCGAAACGGCCGGTTGTCGGCGTGCCGACAATCACGTCGTCTTGCCCCGAGAGCCGCGCCAGGAACGACTGAAACGCCGCGACGAGGGCGGAGAAGAGATTGGACTTCGATCCGCGAGCCACCTTGCCCAGCGCGCGGACCGCCTCCGCTTCGACCGCGAGATCGACGGCCCCGCCGTCCCAGGTGGATTTGCCTCGGCGAGGACGATCGGTCGGAATCTCGAGCCGCGGCAGCTCGCCCGAGAGCGCCTCTTTCCATTCGGCAAGCTCACGCTCCCCCTCCTCGCTGGCCGCCCGTTCGCGCTGCCAGTGGGTCCATTGGGCGTAGGTGAGCTGCGCTTCGTCCGTCGGATCCGGGGGGAGAGACCCGCCGTTCGCGTAGGCCGCGCCGACGTCGCGCAGCATCACGGCGAGGGACCAGAAATCGGCCACGAGATGGTGCGCGGCGAGCCAGAGGATCGTCTCGCCGGTGTCCTCGGAGGTGATCAACCCGGCGCGGACGAGCGGCCCTCGTTCGAGGTCGAACGGAGCGTCGAGCTCCGCGGCGAGGTGGGGCTCTAGGTCGCCGTCCCTGTCGACATGCCGGTGGGAGAAGACGAGACCCGGACCGTCCCCTACTCGCTGCTCGGGGGTACCGCCTTCACCTTCGCCGAACGTGGTGTGGAGAGCAGGATGCCGAACCGCGAGATGCTCGAACGAACGTTGGAGGCGCTCACGGTCGAACGGGCCGACGACGCGCGCGGCACCGCACAGGTGGTAAGCACGCGAGGTGGGCGCCAAGCGGGATAGGAACCAAAGCGCCTCCTGCCCGTAGGAAAGCGGCGCGTGCACTCTCGTCGAGGGATCCGCCCGCTCGACTTCCTTCAGCCCCGGTAACTGCATCTCGAACAAATCAGCTCACTTGAAAGGACGTCGACATCGAACGGTTACCCTTCGGTGTGCGGCCAGATCGGGGAACCGAGACACCGGCCGGCGCTTCTCTCGGCCCGCCCCGGTGGACTATCGTTCGTCCATGACCGACCGATTCGCGGCACCTCCGGACGCCTCCGGCGCCTCCGGGTCGAACGAACGCGCCATCGACCGCCAACAGATCGTCCGCTGGGATGCGGAGGATCCACTGCGCGACCACCGGGACCGCTTCGACCTCCCCCCGGGGATCCTCTATCTCGACGGAAATTCCCTCGGCGCTCTCCCCAAAGGGACCGCAGAGCGGGTGCGCCGGACGGTCGAGGAGGAATGGGGGCGCGACCTGATCCGCAGTTGGAACAGCGCGGGCTGGATCGACCTGCCGACGCGCCTGGGCGACAAGATCGGCCGGCTGATCGGCGGGCGCCCGGGCGAGACCGTCGTCGCCGACTCGACCTCGATCAACCTCTGGAAGGTGCTCGCGGCGGCGCTCGCGCTCGCCCCCGGCAAACGACGCATCGTCTCGCAGCGCGACAATTTCCCGACCGACCTCTACATGGCGCAGGGGATGGTCGGCCTGCTCGGCGGGAGCCGCGAGTTGTTCCTGCTCGACGACGACCCGAGCGCGGAGCGGATCGAGGCGGAGCTCGAGCGCGGCGACGTCGCGGTGCTGATGCTCACCCACGTCAACTACCGGACCGGGCGCCTCCACGACATGGCGCGCCTGACCGCCGCGGCACACCGGGCGGGCGCCCTCGCGATCTGGGACCTCGCGCACACGGCCGGGGCGCTGCCGATCGACCTGAACGAGGCGGGCGCCGATTTCGCCGTGGGGTGCGGTTACAAGTACCTGAACGGCGGACCGGGCGCCCCGGCGTTCCTCTGGGTGGCACCGCGCCATCAGGAGGCGTTCGCGCAGCCGCTCTCCGGCTGGCTCGGTCACGCGGCGCCGTTCGATTTCGACCCCGTCTACCGCCCGGCGCCGGGCGTCGCGCGCTATGTCTGCGGCACCCCCCCGGTCCTCTCGATGGTCGCGCTCGAATGCGGGATCGACACGGTGCTCGCGGCCGAACCGGCCGCGCTGCGGGAAAAATCGCTCCGCCTCGGCGACCTGTTCATCGCGCGGGTCGAAGAGCGCGCCGGTCCCGCCTCGGGGCTCGCGCTCGCCTCGCCGAGAAACCGCGACGAGCGCGGCTCGCAGGTGAGCTTCCATCACCCCCAGGGCTACGCGGTGATGCAGGCGCTGATCGAGCGCGGCGTGATCGGCGACTTCCGCGCTCCCGACATCCTCCGCTTCGGCTTCGCCCCGCTCTACGTCCGCTACGTCGACGTCTGGGACGCCGCCGAAACGCTCGCCGAGATCCTCGCGTCCGGCTCCTGGGATCGGCCGGAATTCCACCGCCGCGCGGCGGTCACCTGACCGCTCCCCCGCTTTCGAGAAAGGCCTCCGACTTTTGAAACCTGACGACGTCCACACCGATCCGGCGTCCCGCCTCGGCGGCGCGCTCACCGATTTCGAGCGCCGGATGAGCTACGGCGACTACCTGGGGCTCGACAAGATCCTTTCCGCCCAGACTCCGCTCTCGGACGATCCGAACGAGCTTCTGTTCATCATCCAGCACCAGACGAGCGAGCTGTGGATCAAGCTGATGCTCCACGAGCTGGAGCAGGCGATCGGTTTCGTCCGCGGCGACAACCTGCCGCCCGCCTTCAAATGCCTCGCCCGCGTGTCGCGGATCTTCGAGCAGCTGGTCCAGTCGTGGAACGTGCTCGCGACGCTCACGCCGTCCGAATACGGCCGCATCCGGCCGCACCTCGGCAATTCGAGCGGCTTCCAGTCGTGGCAATACCGCCTGGTCGAGTTCCACCTCGGCAACAAAAGCTCGTCTCTGATCGAGCCGCACGCCCACCGCGAGGACCTGGTCGAGATCCTCCGCCAAGCGCTCGCCGCCCCTTCCCTTTACGACGAAGCGATCCGCCTCCTCGCCCGGCGCGGTTTTCCGATCGACCGGAGCGTCCTCGACCGGGACGTCTCGGAACAATACGCGCCCCACCCGAGCGTCGAGCAGGCGTGGCTCACGATCTACCGCAACAGCTCCGAATACTTCGACCTCTACGAGCTGTCCGAGGAGCTGGTCGACCTCGAAGACACGTTCCTCCAGTGGCGCTTCCGCCATCTGGTCACCGTGTCGAGGATCATCGGAGCGAAGCACGGCACGGGGGGAACCGAAGGAGTGCCCTACCTGCGGCGGGTGCTGGAGACGCGGTTGTTCCCGGAGCTCTGGCAGGCGCGGAGCGATCTGTAGGCTCTCGTCGTCGAGCCCGGAAGCGGTGAAGGCTTGCCCGCGCTACGGGCGTCTGTGCACCGCGTCTCAGCGAGGGCGGTCTCGTTCTGGGGAGACGTGATCCGGACTTGCGATTCGGTGCCCGAGGCCCGCGGGCCGGTTTCTCCGGCTTAGGAAGGGAAACCTAACGTCTGGACAGCTCGGTCGAGCGTCGGGCTCCTGGTTCGCCGCGAGATTGCAGCGGTGCGCTGGCGTTTTGTAGCGGTGCACTGCCGCTGTGCACCGCTGCAAAATGCCAGCGCAGTGGTGCACCCGCGGATTGAACCGCTGCAAAGTTCCAGCGCACGGGTGCACCGGCGGATTGCAGCGCTGCAAAATCCCAGCGAACCGGTGCATTGGCGGATTGCACTGCTGCAAAATCAAAACGCACCTGTGCATTCACGCTGTGCACTGGTGCGCTGGCGGAATGCACCGCGGCAAAATCGCGGTGCACCGCTGCAATTTTGTTGGGTACAGCTCGACCGGCGAGACGCCCGTTGCCGAGCTGGTGCTCGGCGGTCCCAGGGAGAAGCGGATCACGGCGCCAGCGAGGCCTCGGCGTCCTCTAGCTCCCCCAACCGCCGGCCGTAGCCGTGCTTCTCGATCAATCGCCGAGCCTTCGCCAGCTCTCCCCGGTCGCCGAACATCCGCCCGCGGTAGAGCGCGATGTCGGCGAGGATAAGCGGCATCGGGCCACGCTCCGCGATCTCCTGAGCTTCGGCCAGGTCGGCTTGGGCGGCTTCGGGGTTGCCCATTTCGAAATGCAGCCAGGATCGGGTGAGGAGGGCCTTCGGGAGGTAATCGAGTATCCCCGCGCGGCGGAGGCCATCCAGAGCCGACTCGATCTCGGGCTTCGCGGTTGCAGGGTCCGTATCCAACAAGATCGATTGATAGAGCGCGGCGCGCCCCAGTGTTAGGTGGTCGAGGGCGACGTCAAGGAGCCAGTTCTGGGGAACGACCCACCCAAGCGTCTGCGCAGCTCGCAGCTCTACCTCGCGAACAACCTTCAAGATACCGGTACTGTTCTCCGTTATCCCCTTCTGCGACGCCTTTCTCTCTACATCGCCAAGAAGAAATTCGCAGAAGCGGAAACCCCATAGCGAGTAGAGGATGGGAAATGCGGGGTTCCACAGCCTTTGAATCCGCTCAGCGTCAGCGAACAGAATCGCGGCCTCGTCTAGTCTGCCTGCCTGATGGAGAATGTCGGCGCGAGTTGTCCGCAAGGCGGATCGCAACGTAACGTCCTCACCACGGTCAGAAAATTCTGTACAAGCGCTGGAGCTTTCTAACGCTCTTTCGATATCACCCACCGCTAAAAGCACCTCGCTAAGATTTGTCGCTCGGCGCGCGGCTTCCGTCCAATCCCTCCTTCTTACTTCCATCTCCAAGCCGGCCTGAATAGGATCCAATGCCTCGACCAGGCGCCCCAATGAACGTAGTCGCTGGCCGGCCTCGTTTAGGAGCCACGACTGATCGGACTCCAGAATCGCCTCGGTGACATGGTGCCAAGGAGGTTCGAAAAAACTGGCCAAGGCTCCCAGGTCTGCTCCGACGGCTCCCAGCATATTTACACTGTAGAACCCATCCGGCCCAGTGCCTCTCAGAATACGTTTGAAATAAACCTCATCGCACGCTTCCTGCTGCCGCCCCGCGTGACAACCGTGGGCGACGGCCTCGTAGAGCGGCCGGAGCCCCTCGAGCTTGTCGGGCTGGTAAGGGGTCGTGTCCCGCAGGTGTTCGAACAGCCGCCCGTGCGCGGAGCGCCAGGCTTCAGGGCTCTTCCTCTTTAGCTGTTCGGCGAAGTACTCGCGGATGAGTGGGTGGGCGTCGAGGCCTGCGCAACGGCCGGGTTTCCCGTCGGTCGAAGCCGAGAGGAGGCCACAACCGGTCAGAGCGTCGACGGCGAAGTTCCAGTCCTCTTCATCGAGCCCCACGATCGCATCCGTCAGCTCCGGGATTGCCGGCTCCTGGCGCAGCGCCTTTACACATCCTCCGTCCGCAGGGCGGTCGAACAGTCCAAGCAGCCGAAGAATGGCAAGCTGCCGAGCGCCCTCTTCCCCTTCGGTGAGAAACCAACGCTCGTAGGCCTCGATCGCCCGGAACGCGTGCCCCCCTTGGACCTTGGCGTCCGCCTTCTGGAGCTTCACCCGATGGCGCTTCCGCACGTCGCCATGATGGGCCTTCGCAAGGTACGTCCCCAGAAGATTGATCGTCAACGCGTGGCCGTCGACGTCTTCGACCAGCCCCTTTAAATCGATCGTCCGACCCACCACACCGAGCCGGTCAAGTAGTGCAACCCCGGCTTCGGTACTCAACCGCTCCAGCTCCCACTCCGGCGCCGTCGTATTCCGATATCGACCGAGATCCTCGACCCGCTCGCGCGTCGTCACCACGCAAAGTCCCGGATTCCTCACCGCCAGGGCCTTGAGCAACGCCCTGACGCCCGGGTCTCTGATCTCTCCGTGAAGAGGACTGCTCGGCGGGTACTGGAGCGGCTCCAGCCCGTCCAGAACGACAAGCGCTTTCCTCCGCGCGACGAACCCCGCGAGCGCCTTTCCTTTCTCTTCCGCCGCGATCGGACGCGCTGCGATCTCCTCGCCCTCTTTGCCTCCGAAGAAGCCGAACGCCGCCTCCAGGAACCGGTCGCCCGAAGCGGACACCTCCTCTTTCGTCCCCTGGCTGTAGAACGACCAGTCGAACGCATCAGCGCCGTCGAACGCGCGCGCCGCGAGCCGCCCTTCCCATTCGGCGAGCAGGGCGGTCTTCCCGACACCGCCCCAAGCGACAAGGGTCACGACGTGGATCGCTGGATCGTCCCAGGCTTCGTCGAGCTGTTTCAGGCGCTCCTCGCGGCCGACCAGGACGCCGGTGACCCTTGGGAGGTTTTCGATGAGGATCTTCGGACCTTCGATCCATCCGACGAGCGTCGGCCAGTACTTCGGTGAGATCCGCCGAAGCAGATCCGGGCGCCGACCGAGCTCGCGCATGATTTCTTGCCACGACCAGATCTGGACCTCGAACGGGCTTTGATCCGTAAGCTCACGCGCCATACCCAGCGGTGCGGCGTCTGGAAGCGCCGTGGTCGCCACGATGTAGAGGCTCAAGGGCGGTGAGAACTGGATTGCCGCCTGAACCTCCGCCTTCACCTCATCCGGCGTCAGCTTCGAGCCGAGCTGCGCGTTGCGCACCTTGCATTGGACGCCGATCCACCGCCCGTGCCGGTCGCGACCGTGGACGTCCACGCCCTTCTGCTTCTGGCCCGACCGGCCATTGGTCCGCGCGCCGCAGTCTGGGCCCCAGATGTCTTCCCACAGGTCGAGGCAAAGATCCTCGAAGACACGGTCATCCGTGGGTGCCGGCCAGGTTTGAAGGTCGGAGGTCATCGCAGATTTCCGGAAACAGCGCAAAGCGTAACACTGCGATATGGGAGTGGGTATTTTTGGCGTTACCGGTCGACCTGCGAGGCAACCGTTGCCGAGCTGGTGCTCGGCGGTCCCAGGGAGAAGCGGCTCACGACGCCAGCGCCGCCTCGGCGTCCTCCAACTCCCCCAACCGCCGGCCATAGCCGTGCTTCTCGATCAACCGCCGCGCCTCGGCGAGCGCCGCCCGGTCGCCGAACATCCGGCCGCGATAGAGCGCGATGTCTGCGAGGAACAGCGGCATCGGGCCGCGCTCCGCGATTTCCTGCGCTTCGTCCAGGTCGGCGCGGGCGGCTTCGGGGTTGCCCATTTCGAAATGCAGCCAGGAGCGGGTGAGGAGGCCTCGGGGTAGGAATTCGATGACTCCGGCGATACGGAAGCCGCTCACGGTGGCCAAGAGATCGGCTTTCGCGGCGCTGGGGTCCGAGCCTTCAAGGATCGATCGATAGAACGTGGCACGGCCTAATGTCAGCTGATCGAGCGCGATGTCGAGGATCCATCGATTGCGGCGAGCATTCGTAATAGAAATCGCCGCTCGTTCCCCGACCTCGCAGATCGCCTCGAACAGTTCATCCCCCGCCGGTTCCGTTCCCCTCATCTGGCCCACTGCACGCTCGACTTCGCCAAGCAGAAGATCGCAGTAACGGAAGCCTTGGAGATTTGGAAGTCGAGGGCATTGTGGCATCGACTCAGCTTGAATCCTCTCCGCTTGAACGAACAAGGATCGCGATTCTGAATGGAAGCCCAACTGGTGCAGCGCATCGGCGTACGCCGTGCGAGTGATGCTCCTTAGAAAAACATTACCACTACGGTCGGCGAACTTCACGGATTGTGCGGCGTCAGCCGCGGACTGTGCTATCTCTCCCAACGTGAGCTTAAGTTCGCTCAGGCTGGAAGCGCTGACCGCGGCGTCAGGCCAATTCTCTCGTTCAACATCAATCTCCTTGGATACCCTCATCGGCTCCAGGGCTTCGATAAGCCGGCCAAGGCCGCGAAGGCTGCAGGCGGCCTCGTTCAGTAGCCAGGTTTGCCAGAATTCGGAGAGAGCCGACGAGACGCCTGTCCACGCAGATTCGAAAAAGCAGGCCACGGCCCCAAGGTCGGCGCCGGAGGCTCCGAGCTTTTTTGTGCTGAAAGCTTCTTCGCCCCTCTGGATTCGATCCCAATAGATCGTGTCACACGCCTCCTGCTGCCGCCCCGCGTGGCAGCCGTGGGCGACAGCCTGGTAGAGCGGCTGGAGACCTTCGAGCGTGTCGGGCTCGTAATCGGTCGAATCCCGTAGGTGCTCGAACAGCCGCCCGTGCGCGGCGCGCCAGGCCGGCTCGTTCTTCTTCTTGAGCTGGTCTGCGAAGTACTCGCGGATGAGTGGGTGGGCGTCGAGGGCGCCCTTCTCCTTCGAGACCAGTCCCCGCTCCGCGAGCCGCGAAACTGCGAGGTTCCATTGCTGGTCGGCCAAGCCGACGAGCGGCTCCGTGAGCCCCGAGACCGCAGGTTCCTTCCGCAGCGCCTCAATGCACCCCTTGTCCGCCGGCCGGTCGAACAGTCCGAGCAACCGAAGCACGGCAAGCTGGCGCGAGGCCTCGTCTTTTCCCTCGCTGACAAACCACCTCTCATAGGCCGAGATCACTCGGAACGCGTGCCCCCCTTGCTCCTCCTGATCCGCCTCTCCGAGATCGACGAGATCCACCTGACGGATATCTCCTTCGAAGGCATCGCGCAGGTAGGCACCGAGCAGAATCAGCGTCAGCGCGTGGCCCTTAACCTTTTCGACGACCTCCTCTTTCTCCTTCCTCGTCCCTCTCACCGCAAGGTTTTCGAGAAGGCTCACCCCGGCCGCCGTGCTCAGCCGCTCCAGCTTCCACTCCGGCGCCGCCTTCTCTTTGAACGCATCGAGATCCTTCACGCTCTCTCGTGTCGTCACCACGCACAGCCCGGGGTTTTCCGCGGCAAGCCCCCGGAGAAACGCTGCTACTCCTGGGTCTTTCAACTGTCCGGCGGTCGCCTTCGGACCGGAGCTTGGATACTGAAGCGGCTCCAATCCGTCGAGGATCACCAACGCCTTCCTACGCGCCACGAACGCGGCGAGCTTCGCGCCCTTGTCCCACCCGGACGCGGCGCTCGACGCGATCTTCTCCCCCTCCTCGCCCCCGAAGAAACGCAACGCCGCGTTGACGAACGGCTCGCCGGAGGCAGACCCCTCTTCCCTCGTCCCTTGGCTGTAGAACGACCAGTCGAAATAGTCGGCGCCGCCGAGATCCTTCTCCGCTGCCCATTTCCCGACCAACGAAGTCTTTCCGACACCACCCCAAGCGACGATCGTCACGACGCGGATGGTCGGATCGGCCCAGGCGGCGTCGAGCGCGGCGCGCTCTTTCTCCCTTCCGATCAGAACCTCCGCAACATGCGTCAGCCGAGTCGGCGCGACCTTCCTTTCGCCGACCCAGACCTCGAACAGCTTGGGCCAGTAGATGCGGCCGAAGCGGGTGAGGAAATCGCCTCGACGGTAGATCTCGCCCCAGAGGTCCGACCACGACCAGACCTCGACCGGGAAGCCGCTTTCCGTGTAGAGCCGTGCCCGCTCTTGGACCGCCGCGTCGCGTGGGCCGGTGGTGGCCACGATGTAAAGACTCAACGAGGGGAGGAACGCCTTCGCCTTCTCGACCTCCGTCTCGAGCTCAGGCACGGTGAGCTTCGAGCCGAGGAGGGCCTTCTTCACCTTGCACTGGACACCCACCTGGCGACCGGCTCGGTCGAGGCCGAAGAGGTCCACCCCGTCCTGCTCCTGGCCGGAGCGGCCGTGCAATTGGGCGCGGCTGTCGGGGCCCCAGATCTCCTTCCAGAGATCGAGGCAAAGGGATTCGAATTCCGCCGGGTCGTCCGGCGGTGGCCAGGTTTCGATGGCGGCGCTCCTCGCAGGTTTCCGGAAACAGCGGAAAGCGTAACACTGCGAAGCCCCCCTCCTGTCCTCCCCCCGCACGCGGGGGGAGGGACCCGCGGCGGGAGGTCGTGGAGAATCCGAGAGCCTTGAGGCAGGTGGTAAGAGTGGACCTACCGGCCGGGCCTCCTCCCCCGCTTGCGGGGGAGGACTAAGGTGGGGGCCTAACAAAAACCGGCGCCTCCCGCGAACGAGAGGCGCCGGTTAGGCGTCGATACGAGGTTGGCCGAACTACGTGCGCTCGGCGACTTCGCTCGTGGTGCTTTCGGCGAGGTCGTGGGTGCCGCCCGCGTAGGAGCGGATGAAGGTCCCCCAGGTGCAGTTGTTCTGCCCGGGCTTGTGCGCCTGCGCGCGGCGGATCGCCATGTTGGCGACCGCTTCGACGATCCATTCGAAGTTGTCGGGGCCGATCGAGTTCAGATCCGCGTCGGGCGCCGGGTTGCAGAAGTCGATCGCGTAGGGGATGCCGTCGCGGACCGCGAGCTCGACCGTGTTGAAGTCGTAGCCGAGGCCGACGTTCAGGCGGAGCACCGCGTCGTAGAGCTTCGCGTAGAGCCCCGGCTCGATCGGCTCGGGGGTGCGGACGTAGCGCTCGTGGAAGTACGCCCCCGGGTCGTAGCGCATGATCCGGATGTCCTGGCGGTCGATCGAGTAGCAGCGGAAGTACTCGGTGAACTTGATCTCCTCCTGGAGCATCATCACGAGCTGGCCGGTCTCGCCGTAGGTCTTGAAGAACTCCTCGGCGGTTTTCACGCGGTAGACGTTCTTCCAACCGCCTCCCGCGAAAGGCTTGAAGAAGGCCGGGAAGCCCACGTAGTCGAAGATCCCTTCCCAGTCGAGCGGATAGGAGAGGTTGCGCATCGACTCGGCCTTGGTGTCGGGCGGATGCTCGTTCGAGGGGAGCAGGACCGTCTTCGGCACCGCGACGCCGATGCGGGTCGCGAGGGCGTTGTTGAAGAACTTCTCGTCGGCGCTCCACCAGAACGGGTTGTTGAGCACCGCCGCGCCGAGCAGGGCCTCGTTCTTCAGGAAGCCGCGGTAGAAGGGGATGTCTTGCGAGATGCGATCGATGATCACGTCGTAACCGGCCGGCTCGCCCTGCTTGACCTTGTCGATCTTGACCGGCTCGGCGACGATGCCGTCGACGTTTTTCGAGTTCACCCGGTCGATGAACGCCCAGGGGAAGGTATTCTCCTGCCCGAAGAGGATGCCGATTTTCTTCATGCGGTTCCCTTTTGACGGAGCTCAAGCCCGCGGTCGCGAGCTCGTCCGAGGTTGACTGTCTGGAATGCCGATCGCTGAGATTGGCCTTTCGACTCTAGCATAGGGATCGCGCGGCCTCTGGGAGGCGTCGAACGCCGTGGGCGCTCTTCGGGCCCTCTTTCGGTTCGCCGACCGGCTCGGGTCGAGGATGCGCGCCGGAACCGTTCAAACGGGCGAAATCTTCAGCCTTCGTTCCGCGTTTCCTTCTCCGCGGCCAGCCTGGAACCGTTAGAATCGCGATCCTCCCGAGAGCCGAGGCCTACCCAAGAATGATCTCACGCACTTCACCGAGCCTCCCGACCTTCGCGCTCCTCCTGCTCGCCGCGCCCGTTCTGGGCGTGACCGCCTCCCCCGCTCCGCCGGCTCCGGCCGCGGCGGAGTCGGCCGCGTTCAAGATCTTCCTCGCCGACCCGGGGATCTATCGAATCTCTTACGCCGATCTGGCGAAAGCCGGCCTCAAGGGAGATCTCGACAGCGACGCGATGCAGCTGACCAACCGCGATCGACCGATCCCGATCTACATCGAAGATGCCGGGGACGGCCGGTTCGGCCCGGGCGATCATTTCGAATTCGTCGGCGACCGGCTCGCGGGCGACGTCACCTACTACAACGAGCACTCGAACTTGAACGTCTACCGGCTGCGCTACGACGAGGACCCGTCGACGCGGCCGGCCCGGATGGCCGCGCCGGCCGGCGGCGCGCCGCGGCGCTCGGCTCCCGTGGCGCTCGCGGTTCGCCAGCATTTCGAGCACGACGCCATCCTGCTGCGCTTTCCCACCGCGCCGGACATGCCGCAGGAGCTCTGGTTCTGGGCCAAGCTCACCCAGCTCGATCCGCAGCCGTTCGTGCAGCCGGTCGATCTCTCGGATCTCGAGACGCGCGATCTCGACGCGGAGCATCCGCAACCGGTACGGATCACGGTCGAGATCCGCGGCTGGTCGCAGCCGGCGCGCAAGGCGCCGTTGCTCACCGATCATGCCGCCGAGATCTGGTTCGGCGGCAAGAACGTGGCGTCCGCGACCTGGAACAACCCGGAAGGCTTGCAGCGTTTGACCGCCGAGGTTCCGGCGTCGACGATCGCTCCCGGCAAGACCCAGATCGAGGTGCGCATCCCGGTGCGCCCGAACGCCGAAACCGGCGAGTCGCTGATCGACGTGTCGGTGCTCAACTCGATCGAGATCGTCTATCCCCGCCGGCTGGATCTGGACCTCAAATCCCCCGTGCGCGTCGAGGTACCGGAGGCGGCCCCGGTCGCCACCTTCTTCGTCCCGTCCGGAGCGCCGTTCACGCTGTACGGCGAAGCGGGTAGCCGCCTTCCTGGCAACGCCGTGGCACGCGTCGGCGAAGGAGCGGGCAAGGACCGCGTCACCTTCCTCTTCCCGCGTCCCGAGAAGGTGATCTGGGCGGTGCCGCCGTCCGGCTATGCCTCTCCCTTGGCCATCGAGCGGGACAAGCCGTCCTCCTGGGCGACGTTCGCCGAGCACGTCGACTACCTGATCATCGCCCACCCTCGCCTGCTGGCGGCCGTCCAGCCGCTCGCCGAGGCGCACCGACGGCGCGGGCTCAAGGTCGCGGTGGTCGACGTCGAGGATCTCTACGACGAATGGAACGGCGGAATCCTCGATCCCAAGGCGATCAAGGATTTCCTCCGCCACGCGTGGCGCGACTTCCCCGCGCCCCATCCGCGTTTCGTCCTCCTGGTCGGGGACGCCAGCTGGGATCCCAAGAATCTCCATTCGAGCGCCGAGGCCGAGGGAGAGGAGTACGTCGATTCGGCCTACAACCCGGGGCACGGGACCGAGTTCGCCAAGATCGTCTCCACCCCCTACTCCGAGCGCGGCGCGCTCGACCATCGGAACCTCGTTCCGACCTGGAACTACGGCACGTTCGACGGCCACGCCGCGGGCGACAACTGGTACGCCGACGTCGAGGGGGAAGATCTCAAGCCGGAGCTCGCGATCGGCCGTCTGCCGGTGATCGAGCCGGATGAGGTCTCGGCGATCGTCGCCAAGACCGTCGCCTATCTCGAGAAGCCGGAGATCGGCCCTTGGCGTCGCGACGTCCTCTGGGTCACGAACGAAGAACCGGTCATGCAGGGCTGGAGCGACGAGATGGCGCGCGCCCTCTCGCCGCGCGGGTTTGCGGCGCGCAAGGTCTATCCCCAGCCGCAGGAAGAGGGCGCGCCGGTGCCGGCGGATCAAAAGCACCTGGTCGACGCGCTCGCCCAGGGGGAGCTGATGGTCCACTTCATGGGGCACGGGGGGCGCTTCATCTGGCGGACCGGCCCCCCAGATTGGACCAAGCACCGCGATCTCTTCAACCTCGACGACCTCGATCTCCTGCCGGAGAGCCGGCGCCTGCCGCTGATCCTTTCGATGACCTGCTACTCGGCGCCGTTCGACCATCCGACCGCCGACTCGATCGGTGAGAAGTTCCTGCGCCTGCCGAAGAAGGGGGCGATCGCGGTGATCGCCGCCTCCTGGCGGAACTCGCCCTACAAGCAGATGAGCGAGACGCTGATCAAGAACCTCCTCACCCCCGGCTGGACGATCGGCGAGGCGCTCGCCCAGACCAAGCGCGAGGCGCACGACGACGAGTTCGTCAAGCAGTACAACCTGCTCGGCGATCCGGCGCTGCCGCTCGCGCTGCCCGATCCGCTGGTCCTCGCCGCCCGTCCGGCGGAGGGCTCGCCGCTGCCGGGGGTTTCGGCGCGCCGGCCGAACGGAGAACGGCTGGCCGGCGAGGCGACCGTCGACTGGCTCGACGAGAACGGCGCGGTCGTCTCGACCGAGCGCGTCAAGGCCAAGGGAACCGAGCTCGACCTGCGCTACAAGGGGCAGACCGAGCAAGCGGGCGCCGTCCGCTCGGCGCGCGTCTACCTGCAGGAAACCCAATCGGGCCGCGACGCGGCGGGCGCCATCGCCCTGCCCCAGGCGGCGGCCGCGGAGACTCCTTCCAAATGACCTCGATCCCCCCGCTCTCGCCCACGTTGGCCGCGATCGCCCTCCTTTCGACGCTCGCCGTGGGCGCCTGCTCGACGGGACCCAAGCCAGCCTCCGAGCCGGCAGCCTCCGCCCCCTCGCCGTCCGCCTCCGAAGGAGCCGCCGGCAGCCCGCCCATGGCGGGTGAGCCGAATTTGACCGGGAGCCCGACCGCCGCGGACCTGCCGAAGGACGCCAAGCCGATGGAGGCGACGGTCGACCTCAAGAACACGATCCGCTGGGCCACCGCCTCGGAGGTCGAAAACTTCGGCTACGACGTCTACCGCGGAGAGGGTGAGGAAGGACCGTTCGTCCGCCTGACCGCCAAGCCGATCCCCGGCGCGGGCACCTCGGACGAGCCGCACAAGTACTCCTACGTCGACAAGGACATCGACCCGACGAAGGAGTACTGGTATTACGTCGAGAGCATCTCGTTTTCCGGCGTCCGCGAGCGGTTCACCCCGGTCCAGAAGGCGAAGGCGAAGCAGCCGAAGGAAGAGGCCCCGCGGTAGGGTCGTGGGGCGTCGGGCCGGCTCGGGCGGAATCCCCCCGAGCCGAAATCCCTACTTCGCCGCCAGCTTGTCGAGCGCTCGCTGCATCCCGGCGAGGACGCCGGCCGAACCGTCCGCCTTCGCCTCGTCATAAAAATAGCGGTAGAGCTCGCGCGGCGCCCGCAGGTCGGCGTCGAGCTTGCCCTCGGACGAGAGGAACAGCGTGCGGGGGATGTACTGCCCATCCGGCGCAAAGTCCTTGACCAGATCCTTGTTCTGGTCCTGATCCAGACGGATCATCACGAACTTCTTCGCCATCTCGACCACCTTGGGGTCGTGGTAGACGGCGCTGTAGTTCTTGCAGTGGGGGCACCAGTCCGTGAAGACGACGAGGCAGATCGGCTTGCCCGACTTCTTCGCCTCGGCGACGCCGTCCGAATAGGGACGCCAGGCGATCCCGGCATCGTTCCAGTCGCCGCCCGCGTGCGCCGGCCGAGGAGCGGCGAGCGTACCGAGCAAGGTGAGCGCCGCGACGGCGGCGAGCAGTACGAGGGACGAGCGGTGCATCTTGGTCATTCGGCGGTCCTTTCGAAGGATGGGGATCGTACCACCCCGAACGCCCGGGCCATGCTAGGGTAACCGCCCATCATGCCCAGATTGCGTTGGTTGTCGCTCCTCCCCGGGGCCGCCTCGGCCATGGCTCTGTTCTTCCTCCCCTCCGGCGCCGCTGGAGAGTCCTCGGCGAGCACCGTGGCCGCCGATCCCCCGTCGCGACCGAACATCGTCTTCATCCTGACCGACGACCAGCGCTGGGATGCGCTCGGCGCCGCGGGCAACCCGCTCGTTCACACCCCGAACCTCGACCGGCTCGCGGCCCGTGGGGTGCTCTTCACCAACAGCTTCGGCACCACGCCGGTCTGCTACGCGAGCCGCGCCACCCTCTACACCGGCCAATACAACCGCCGCCATCAGGTCGACGGCTTCGAGGAGCTCCTCACCCCCGAGGCGTTCGCCGACACCTATCCGGCGCTGCTGCGGCGGGCCGGCTATTACACGGGGTTCATCGGCAAGTGGGGGCTCGGCGGCGAGCTGCCCGAGAGCGAGTTCGACGATTGGCGCGGCTTCGCGGGCCAGGGGAGCTACTACGAGACGGGCGTCCCAGAGCATTTGACCCGCCGGCAAGGGCACGAAGCGGCGGACTTCGTCAGGACCGCGCGCGAGCCGTTCCAGCTCACGGTCGCGTTCAAGGCTCCCCATGTGCAGGACGGCGGCTGCTCGTGCACGCTCCCCCCGGACGCGGAAGATCTCCACCTCTACGACGACGTCCAGATTCCGAAGCCGCGTACGGCGACCGACGCCGACTTCGCCGCGCTCCCAGCGTTCCTGCGCGAATCGGAAGGGCGCGTCCGTTGGTTCGACCAGTTCGGAACGGAAGACCTGGACCAAAAGACGCGGAAGGATTACTACCGTCTGATCACCGGCATGGACCGCGCGGTCGGCGAAATGCTCGCGGCGCTGGAGGCCCGCGGCCTCACCGACCGGACGGTGATCGTCTTCACCTCGGACAACGGACTCTTGATGGGCGAGCACGGCCTCACCGGGAAATGGCTCATGTACGAGGAGTCGATCCGCGTCCCCCTATTCATCGTCTGGCCCGGGCTACCGGCCGCCCGCCAAGGGACGAAGACGCCGAAGATGGCGCTGAACGTCGACATCGCACCGACGATCCTCGACGCCGCGGGTCTGCCGATCCCCAACCGCATGCAGGGCAGAAGCCTCAAACCGGCCGTCTTCGGCACCGCCTCCAGCTGGCGCGGCGATTGGTTCTACGAGCACCACCTGGTCTGGCCGCGCATCCCGATGAGCGAAGGCGTCCGCCGCTCGCGCTGGAAGTACGTCCGCTTCACGAGCGAAACCCCGGCCTACGAGCAGCTGTTCGACCTCGAGCTCGACCCCTACGAGCGGCAGGACATCCTGCACACCCCGGACATCTTCAACCGTCGCCCGTTCTTCTACCGCAAGATCCTGAACAGCCTCCGCGGCCGTTGGGGCCAGCTCAAGGAGACGCTGCGGTAAGGCTCGGTCGAGGTCGGGCCTGGGTACCTAGCCCCTAACGCCTGTCCCGGTGACGAGACGCACCGCGCTCTCGACCGCGATACCCATCGAGCCCCTTCAGCGGTCGAGCCGGTGGGTCGCCCCGCCGAGATGGCGCTTCGTAATCAAAATCTCTCCGCGAGCACCGCCTCGAGACGGAGGCGCTCGGCATGTTCCAGGGCGAAGGCTTCGGAATCCCGGGCGATTTTCTCTTGGAGGGCGCTCGCCTGCGCGATGGACTCGCGGGCGGTCTCTTCGGCGATCTTCCGCGCCTCCCGCTCCGCGCTCAGCGCCTCCGCCGCTTGCCGCTCGACATCCTCGCGGGCTCGGCGCTCCTGCTGTGCTCCCTCGGAAGCGCGGGAAACCTCCTGTTCGAACTCGAGACGCTCCCGCTCGCCGTTCCTCGTCGTCTCGGCGAGCAGGGCGTGGAGGCGCTCGACCTCGGATCGGAGCGCCAGTTCGCGACGGTTCGCCACGGCGTGGTGCTCGAGCAGATCGCGGGCGGCGGCCGAAAGGGGTTCTTCCGGGTCGGGGTCTCCCCTTTCGAGCGAACGGACCAGCCGTTCCTGACCGAGGTTCAGCAGCACGGCCTCGAGGTCCGGCTCGCGCTCCTGCCGTTCGAGCGCCGGATCGAGAAACGCCTCCAGCTCGCCGTCGGCCGGATCGGAGAGCCCACGGACGCCCAAGGATTCGAGGTCTTCCCGCAGACGACGCGCGGTTTCGCGCGGCCGGTCGATCAGATCCTCGTAGCGCACCAACAGGCGCGGGGTCTCCCGAGTACCGGCCAGGGCGGAGCGCACGTAACGTTCCCAGAGGGCCATGCCGAGCACCCAAGGGAAGCCGTCCCGCGTGTCGAGGGAGCGCGCGACGGAAAGAGGCGATCTCCAGATGACCACGGCGATCGGAGCCTCCAGGGCTCGACGCCAGAGCGGGAAGGTCAAGCAGAGGCGAGGATCCTTGACGACCCACGGCCGCCCCGCGGAATCGAGGGCTGCGACGATCTCCCGCGCGCGCCGCTCGAACGGCTCGGCGCCCGCCTCGTCGAGGCGCGACGCAAACGACTCGGGATCGAGGTGCGCCACCTCGTCCCAGGCGCCGCCGAGCGCCGCGAGCAGATCTTCATCGAGGCGCCAGAGGTCGCGACGCTCCCAATAGCCCTTGGGGTTCGCCTCGTCGGCGGCGGGAAAATCTTCGGGGTCGCCCGCGCGGCAGCCAAGAAGGCCGAGCGTGCGGGCGAGGGCCGAGGTGCCCGAGCGATGCATGCCGAGGACGGAAATCTGCAAGCTCGCCAAGCCCTCCTGGTTGCGTCCCAGCAGGTTGCTGAAAATCTCTCTCTTCGTCGCGGAGTTTCCGGGGACGACCCCGAGTCTGTCTGAGCGAAGCGAGTTACGAGGGGCGTCCGCAGGGAATCTCCCGCGACGAAGGAGCTTTCAGCGGCCTGCTACGGAACGACGGTCACCGGTACGACCTCCAGCTTCGCGCCGCGCTCTTCGAAGAACGACACGAGCTCCTGGACGAGATCGAACTGCAGTTTGTACTCCCCAGGCTGCTTCGGGGCGGTCACGTCGATCGAGATCGTCGTCTCCCGGCCAGGACCGAGAGGCTCGACCAGATCGGCTCGGTTGCTCGTCCCTTCGCCCGTCGTCATCTCTTCCGAGGTGCGCCACCGCCAGGCGAGGCGAACCGCGTACGCACCCGAGGCCGCAGGATCGGCGGTCTTCGGGTCGGGCCAGACCTGATCGCTGCTGTTGCGGACCTTCACCTTCACGGTCACCACTTCGCCGGCTTTCATTTGCGCCGGAACTTCGGCCGAAAGCCATTCGACCTGGAACGCCGAATCGGCGAGAGGTGAGCCCGACGGAGTGCCGGTCTTGTTGCACGCGCCAAGGCCCAACCCAAGCAAGGCACCGAGCAACGCGACGCCCAGGTGGGCGGCGCTCGGTCGAGTCCTGCGATTCGTAGCGGTCCCAATCATCTCGAAGCTCTCCCAGAATTGAAGGCCGGGCCACGCGACCCCGTTTGGCCGCCAAGCGTATCGCACCCGCGTCCCCGCCGGGCACCCTACGCCACGAGCGCGGCCGGGGATAGAGTTGCGCCGCCGATGAGAGAAACCTCGCCTCACCACGCGAGACCAGGGCGCGCGGCGGTTTGGGCGGCGACGGGGCTCGGCGGCATCGGCGTTCTCCTCCAGGCGGCGTTGTTCGCTTTGGAGGGTGGCGGGAACGGCCGTCCCCTGTGGGGCGACGAGATCTCCTACCTCGCCGCGGCACGGCGGCTGCTCCAGGGATTACCGAGCGATCTCGATCCGCTCTGGCCGCCGCTCTACCCCCATCTGCTCGCCGCGCTCGGCGGATCTCGTCTCGCGGTCGAAATCGCGCAGGCGCTCCTCCTGCTCGCGACGGCGCTCCTGTGGGCCGACGTCGCGCGCCGAAGCTATGGCGGAGACCGCAACGCCTCCGCGCTTGCGGGAGCGATCGCCGGAGGGCTCCTGCTGGCCGACGCGCAGGTGGCCGCCTTCGCCCACTACCTCTGGCCCGAGACTGTCCATCTGTTCCTCTTCGTCGCCGCGCTCTGGGGCCTCCTTCGGCTCGCGACGCGGAGCGAGCCCGAGGGCTCCGAGCCCGGGCTTCGACCTCGAGCTCGGATTCTCACGCTGCTCTTCTTCGCCGCGATCGGCGCGACGCTCGGACTCGCGCTCCTGGCGAAGAGCCTTCTGCTCCCTTTTCTCCCCGTCCTGTTCTGGCCACTCGTCCGACGGATCGGCTGGCGCCGCGCGCTGATCCCTCTCGCCGTCGCGGGCGTAGCGCTCTGCGCCGTGCTCCTCCCGACGCTCCTCGCTAACGCGCTCTCGGGAATCGGCTTTCGGCTCGCCGACAGCTCGCGGTTCAACCTCTGGGTGGGCCTGAACGACACCTCGAGACGAAACCTGGTCGGCGAGATCGTCGGCCGTGAATACGAGATCTATCGGACCAGCTCTCCGAGCTATCCCGAGCGAGAGGCGATCCTCGCCGAGAAGCTGCGCCATCTCCGGCAGCGGGAAGGGCTCCTCCCCTTGGCGGCTCGGCAGCTCGAGCGCCAGCCGTTTCGCCTGTTCGACCGCGATTCGTTCTTCACCGATCAACTTCCCGGGGGAGCGATCGTCGTCAGCGGTTACGGCTATCGCGGGGTGCCGCCGTGGACGGTCGGCCTGCTGCGTTTCACGGGCGTCGCGGTCTACGTCCTCGTCCTGCTCGGTGCGCTTTTCGGCATCGCGCGCGGCCGGTCCCCCTGGCGGGAGGAAGCGGCTCCCTTCCGCCCCGTGCTGCTCGCCTTTCTCGCCTACAATCTGCTCCTCTTCCTCGCCCTGCACGTCAAAACCCGCTACCGGATTCAGATGATGCCCGCCCTCGACCTCTTCGCCGCCTTCGGCTTCGTTGGACTCTGGGAACGGGCCAACCTGTCGCGACGCGCAGCCATGGGCACGCTCGCCGCGGCGCTCCTCGTCCTCGGCCTGGTCTTCGGTGGCCGGGCGCTGGACGCGAGATGGCCGCAGGCGCCTTTCGAAGTCGACCATCCCAGGAGGGCCACGCCGTGAGCGGTAGCGATTCCAGCCACTCCGCGACGGAGCACGAAAGCACCGCGTTCAACGCCTACGCGGGCGGGCTCACGGAGGAGCAGATCGCCTCCGGTTGGCATCGCACCTGGATCGGCGGTCTGTGGGACGAGATGGGCAAGCTCCAGCTCGACTATCTGGTCTCCGAAGGGCTCACGCCGGAGATGCATCTGCTCGACGTCGGCTGCGGCTGCCTGCGCGCGGGGGTGCACTTGATCCCCTACCTCGATCCGGGGCGCTATTACGGCATCGACGTCTCGGCGCCTCTTCTCGATGCCGGGTACGACGTGGAGCTTCGGGCCGCCGGCTGCCAGGATCGCCTGCCGCGCGAAAACCTGCTCGCGAACGGCTCGTTCGAAGCGTGGCGATTCGGCGTCCCGTTCGAGATGGCGATCGCCCAGTCGGTCTTCACCCACCTGCCCGGCAACTTCATCCGTCGCTGCCTGATCGAGCTCGCGAAGGCGATGCCGCCGGGAGGGCGCTTCTACGCCACCTATTTCGAGTGCCCGGCGGATCGCCCCGACGCCCTTACGCTCACCCACGAGCCGGGCGGGATCGTGAGCTATCTCGACCGCGACCCGTACCACTACCGCGCCCGCGATCTCGACGCGCTCGCCGACGCACTCCCCTGGCGGGTGGAGCACGTCGGCGATTGGGGGCATCCGCGGGCGCAGCGGATGGTCCGCTTCGTCCGGTCGTAGCCTATTTGACCGGCAGCGTCCCGATCTCCTTCCACAGCGCGGCGGTTTCGTAGAGGACGCCTCCCTTCACCGTCAGCACGACCCGCCGGACGTCCGAAATCTTGGTCGCCGGATTGCCGTCGACGAGCGCGAGATCGGCGAGCTTGCCGACGGCGATCGTTCCCAGCTCCTCCCCCTTGCCCAAGATGCGAGCGGCGTTCCGGGTCGCGATCTGAAGCACGGCGGGGGCGGGAATTCCCGCCTGGACGTAGAGCTCCAGCTCGCGGGGAAGCGTGATGCCCGCCATCGCGTCGGTTCCCGCCTCGATCGCGATGCCGGCGTCGTAGAGCGCCTTGATCATCTGGAGCAGGCGCTGGTACGACTCGCGGTAGCGGCCTTCCATTCCGGCCGGAGGCTCCAACCCGCCGCCGCCCGCGAGAATCGACCGCCGGACCGTCGCCGGAAGGCGGTCGATCACGAGATCCCAGGCCGCGGTCGGCTTGCCCTGCCGCGTCAGGAACATCTCCTCGAACGCGTTCACGGTCGGATCGACCGCGACGTTCTTTTCCTTGAGCAGCCGGACGAAGGCCTGAAAGCGCTCGGACTTCGGGTCGATCTCCGCGGCGTGCTCGGCGACCGCGGTGAAACGGGCGGGAGTCCGCGTGTCCTGAACCTTGTCGAACAGGAAGTTCAAGGCGATGAAGTTGATGTGCTGGATCTCGTCGAAGCCGCCTTGAACCGCCTGCTCCGCGGTCATGAACGCGGGGATGTGGCCGGAGACCCGCATCCCGTGCAGCTTCGCGCGGGCGACGATTGCCGGCACGAGCTTCGGTTCGATCGAGCTGTAGACCTTGATCTGCACGTAGCCCAGCTCGGCGTACCGGTCGATGGCGCGATTCACCTCGTCCTCGGTCGAGACGAGGATCTTGGTCGGTCCGGCGTACGGCCCCGGGCCGTCCATGAAGCCGGCTTTGACCACGCGCGGGCCGATCGCGGCACCGCTCTGCCAGCGCTGGTCGAGCGATGCGAGCTGATCGATGTCGTTGGCCAGATCGCGCACGCTGGTCACCCCGGAGGCCACGAACGGAATCCCGTCGTCGGCGCCGAGATGGGTATGCATGTCCCAGAGCCCCGGCAAGAGGGTCTTGCCTTTGGCGTCGATCACCTCGGCGCCCGCGGGGACCTCGACCTTGCCGTCGGGCCCTACCGCGACGATCCGGTTGCCTTGGACGACCACGGTGCTCTTCGGCACGACGTTGCCCGACTCGCCGTCGAACAGGCGGGCACCGACGATCGCGAATCCATGGTCCGGCCGCCGGGCGAGCTTCGCGGCGCTCTCCCGCTCACGCGCTTCGATCGCGGTCTGCTGCGTCGAGGCGATCTTCGGCAGCGCCCCTTCCCAGCCGGCGCGGACGATCGACGACCAGCCGTCTTCGGTCGCGAAGAGCGAGCCGTCGGACTCGTCGATCCAGAGGCGGTACGGGTTGAAGCCGAGGCCCGAGATCGCGACCTGCCGGAGCGCGACCGACTTGCCGTCGACGTCGATCGCGAGCGGATCGAGCTTTTCGATCGACGCTTCTCCCACCGGCAGCAAGCGCACTTTTCCATTCGGGGCCTTGAGCAGCGCGCGCACCAGGACGGCGTCGATCTCGGGCGGCCCTTCGAGCGGAACGAAGCAGGCCGCGCCGTCGACGGTCGCTTTGCCGTTCTCGCTCGCGCTCGTCCAGGAGGCTTTCTTGCCCGAGCGCTCGAAATGGATCGAGATTGGCCCTTTGAGGTAATCGACCCCGGAAAGGTCGTAGCGGGACAAGCAGCCGTCCTCGCCGAGCGCGTATTTCGCCGTCTGATCGGGCCCACGGCCGCGGTCGTTGAACGCGTAATGGGCCTCGAACGAACCGTCCGGCAGGCGGCGCACGGTCTGCTCGCCGGCCTCCCGCCCTTGAATCCGGATGATCCAGCGGGTCTCTGGCGGTGCGGGCGCCTCGTCGGCTGCCGCAGGCAGCGAGAGGGTCAAGGCGAAGACGGAGGCGAGGGCGGCGAGGGTCGTTCGGTCGGCGGTCATGTTCCTCATACGCGCTCCGCGAGAAAAGTTTGCGACGGAACCGGCCCTACGGCACGACCACGACCTGACCGAGCATCCTTCGGTGCCCGCCGCCGCAATACTTCGAGCACTTGAAGCGAAAGGTACCGGTCTCGGTCGGGGTGAAGACGATCTTCGCCGGCTGATCCTTCTTGAAGTTAGTCGGCGGAATGCCCAGCTCGCGGGAGGAGATCCCGTGCGGGACGTCCAGGGAGATGAGCGTCAGCTCGACCGGTTGGCCGACCTTGAGCTGCAGAGAGGCAGGGATCCAGTCGTATTTCTTCGCCTGGAGCGTGATCTTCCTCACCGGCGGGACAGCCGTCGCGGAGGCCGCCGCGAGGGCGAAGCTCAGGGCCAAGGCGCCGATCCACGGGCGTAGGGGCTGCAAGCGCATCGAGGTTCGATCTCCGTCGAGGATCCGCGGCGGATCGCCGCGAGCGGCAGACTCTACCAAGAGACCGGCAGGCGGAGCCGCACGTCGCGGCGCTTGTCGCGGAACATGAGATACCCCTCGCGCCGCCCAAACAGGAACAGATCGCGCAGGATCTCGACGTCGTGGCGGCAGTACTCCTCCACCTGATCGAACCGTCCTTCGGCCACCCAGGCGAGCGATTGAAGGCCGTCGGCCGATTTGGCGGCGCCGAGCGTCTCCTGGGCGAGGTGATCGAGCTTCATGCGGAAGCCGGCGACCCGGCGGACCTCTTCGAGCAGATCGAGAGTCGGGAGCTGCCGGCCGAGCCCCCGTCCGGCGTACCCTTCGAGCACGCGGTAGTCGAAGCGGCGGCTGTTGAAGCCGACCACCCGCGTGGCGCTCTTCAACGCGGCCACCAGATCGCCCACCCGATCCTCGCGGTAAGTCTCGAAGCGGTCCTCCTCCAAGAAGTAGAGAACGCCCACCGCCACACCCATCCGATCGGCGCGGTGCCATCCTCCGACCTCCGCCGCCGAGCGGAGGGTTTCGAGGTCGAACAGGATGGTCCGCTCGGGGCGGCCGTCGCTCGGCCGGCTCAGATCCTTGGCGGCTCTCTTTGCGGGTGAAGGGAGCAGAGCCGCTCCGTTCTTCGCGCTCCCCTCTCTCCCGTTTCTCGACAGGGCCTGCAGGTGAAGCCGGACCGGCGATGGAGACTCGGCCTCGTCGACGCCCTCACCAGCCTTCGGCATCCCGGTTGGCTTGGCGAGGAAATCTCTCATCCGCTTCGCCGTGCGGGTCTCCCCGCCCGACCACCACCCCTCGGGCTCCCCTACGGCGAGGGCAGCTTGCGCGACCTCGGCCGCCTCCCGCGCGGCCGCCGCGGCGAAGTCCGAGGGCTCGAGCTCTTCCCGCTCGAGCAGGAAACGCACGACGCGGGCGGCCCCCGCCTTGTCGAGCGGCCGGTTGCCGTTGCCGCATTTCGGCGACTGGACGCAGCTCGGACAACCGGATTCGCACGGGCACCCTTCGAGCAGCTCGAGCACGCGGCCGAGCAGCTCGGGAAGGTTCTCGAAACCCTTCGCGGTGATGCCGACGCCGCCCGAATGGCCGTCGTAGAGGAAAACCGCGCCGCAACCCACCTGCGGATGGAACGGGGTCGAGATCCCGCCGAGGTCGTTCCGGTCGCAGATCGCGAGCAGCGGGAAGAGCGAGATCGCCGCGTGCTCCGAGGCGTGGAGCGCGCCCATGAAATCCTCTCCGGTCCTCCGGAGCGCCTCTTCGAACTCCCGCGGCGCGCGCCACCAGAGCCCCACGGTCTCGCTGACCATGGGCGGAAAGTCGAGCTCGTGGCGATCGAGCCGTTCGAGGGTGCCGACCCGTCGGCGCTCGTATCCCACCACCCGCTCGGTCACCTTGAGCCGGCCGAGAGAGGCGACCAGGCGGCCCGCGATGCCGTCGGTTCGCTCGCCCAGCACTTCGAGGATCTCCGTCTCCTTCGACATGAGCGCGGTGGTGAACCAATCGACGTCGACCGGCTCGGCGAGAATCCGTCGCTCCTCGCCGTTCATCTCGTTCACCTGATACTGGCGGCCGGCGTGCAGGTAAATCGCCCCCGGGTGGCATTCGCGGAGCGCGCGGATGCCGTCGATCGTGCCGATCGTCCGTCCGGCCTCGACGTCTTCGATCGTGTAGCTGTCGCCCGTGCCGCGGAGCGAGACCAAACGCTGCGGGCGCTGGCGGAGGGTGAAGAGCTCTCCTCCTTCCCCCTGGAACAGCTCGCCCCGTACCAGCATGGAACGGATCGTCGCCTCGTGCGGTGCGAGATAGGCGGCGTCGAGCGCTCCTTCGAGCGGCAGCTCGGCGGCGGCGCAGAGCAGGTGCGCGCGAGAGACCGGAGCGTTCGCGGGATCGACCACCAGGCGCTCGCAGGGCCGGCCCAGGAGCTGGTCGGGATGAGCGAGGTAATACTGATCGAGCGCGTCCGGCAGGGCGATGAGCGCGGTGAGCGATTCGCGACCCGAGCGTCCGGCGCGGCCCGAGCGCTGCCAGGTGGACATGACGCTTCCGGGATAGCCGACCAGCACGCAGGCGTCGAGCCCACCGATGTCGATCCCCATTTCGAGCGCCGAGGTCGCGATCACGCCGTCGAGCCGGCCGGCGAAGAGATCTCCCTCGATCCGCCGCCGCTCCTCGCGAAGGAAGCCCGACCGGTAGGCCGACACCCGCCGCGCGAGGTCGGGCTCGCGCTTCCTCAGCCAGGAGTAGAGCAGCTCGGTGATGCGCCTCGCCTTGGTGAAGACGATGGTCTTGGCGCCCCGCTTCAGCAGCTCGACGAAGAGGTTGAGCGCCGAGGTATACGGGCTCACCTCCGGTTGGAGCAGGAGGAAACGGCGCCCCTCGCGCGGAGCCCCCGTCTCCTCCACCCAATGAAACGGCGCCCCGGCGAGAGCCTCGGCGAACTCGGCGGCGTTTCCCGCGGTGGCCGACGAGGCGATCACCCGAGGCTCGGCGCCGAGCGCCCGGGCGAGGCGCAGCAGCCGGGCGAGCGTGTGATGGAAATGGCTGCCGAAGATTCCGCGGTAGGTGTGCAGCTCGTCGAGCACGATCCAGCGCAGGTCGGCGAGGAACGGCCCCCACGAGGTCCAGTGGGCGAGGATCCCGAGATGCAGCATGTCGGGGTTGGTGATCAGGACCCGCGGGAAGCGTCGGCGGATCGCGGCCCGCTGGTTCGGGCTCGTGTCGCCGTCGTAGATCTCGCACCCCGCCTCGTCCGGCGACAGGCCGCACGCGGCGGCGAGGTCGCGGAATTTGCCTCGCTGATCCTGCCCCAGCGCCTTGAGCGGGAAGAGAAACAGAGCCCGCCCGGGCCCCTGCGCGAGCGCCTCTTCGAGCACGGGGACCTGGAACACCAGCGACTTGCCCGAGGCCGTGGGGGTCGTCACCAGGACGTTCTCCCCACGGCGCGCGGCGGCGATCGCCTCGGTCTGATGGCTCCAGAGCCGGGTAACCCCCTCTCGGGCGAGCGCGGCGGCGATCGGAACGGGCAGCGGCGGATCGAGCTCACCGTAGCGGACCGGCACGGGGGGGAGCGCGGCGGAGTGGACGATGCGCGCTCCCAGGCGAGGATCGGCCTCGAGATCGGCGGCGATCTTCTTGAAATCGAGGTTGGGGGGAAAGAAGAGAGCGTTGTGCACGATGCCGCCGCGTTTACGCTCCTATCGTAGCAAGGATTGGCGATGGCGGCCCGGCGCGGCACGAACCGGCCCGGTGGGCCGGTTCTGCGCGCAAAGCCCCTCGCCGACGGGAGCGGTGGCGGTACGCGGGTCGCACCCGGGAGGGATGGAGGCTGGCCTACGGACCGGCCCGACGGGCCGGCAGAACCCAGCCCAGGGCTGAGGCCGAAGGCCGATGCCCTGGGACCGAAAAATCACAAATTTCGGCGGCCTGAAAGGCCGCAAGACGGGGCGCAAACCCGCGCTCCGTGGGCTGGCCCATCGTCGCCATCGATCTAGCGGCCTTTCAGGCCGCGGACTCCTGATGCCCTACAACCCAGGGCATCGGCCTTCGGCCTCAGCCCTGGGCTGAATTCTTCCGGCCCGTTGGGCCGGTCCTACGGGCAAAGCTCCTCGCCGACGGGAGCGGGTGTGGTACGCGGGGCGCGCTCTGGGGGGCAAGGAGGCTGCCCAACGGACCGGCCCAACGGGCCCTAGACGGGGCGCAAACCCGCGCTCCGTGGATCGGCCCATCGTCGCCATCGATATAGCGGCCTTTCAGGCCGCGGACTCCTGATGCCCTACAACCCAGGGCATCGGCCTTCGGCCTCAGCCCTGGGCTGAATTCTTTCGGCCCGTTGGGCCGACTCTACGGGCAAAGCTCCCCGCAGACGGGAGCGGGTGTGGTACGCGGGGCGCGCGCTCTGGGGGGCAGGAGGCTGCCCTACGGACCGGCCCAACGGGCCGGCAGAACCCAGCCCAGGGCTGAGGCCGAAGGCCGATGCCCTGGGAACGAAAAGACCACAAATTTCCGCGGCCTGAAAGGCCGCTAGACGGGCGCAAACCCGCGCTCCGTGGGCTGGCCCATCGTCGCCATCGATCTAGCGGCCTTTCAGGCCGCGGACTCCTGATGCCCTACAACCCAGGGCATCGGCCTTCGGCCTCAGCCCTGGGCTGAATTCTTTCGGCCCGTTAGGCCGGCTCTGTGCGCAAAGCTCCTCGCCGACGGGAGCAGTGGTGGTACGCAGGGCGCGCTCTGAGAGGCAAGGAGGGTGCCCTACGGACCGGCCCAACGGGCCGGTAGAACCCAGCCCAGGGCTGAGGCCGAAGGCCGATGCCCTGGGACCGAAAGACCACAAATTTCCGCGGCCTGAAAGGCCGCTAGACGGGGCGCAAACCCGTGCTCCGTGGATCGGCCCATCGTCGCCATCGATCTAGCGGCCTTTCAGGCCGCGGACTCCTGATGCCCTTCAACCCAGGGCATCGGCCTTCGGCCTCAGCCCTGGGCTGGGTTCTGCCGGCCCGTTGGGCCGGTTCTACGGGCAAAGCTCCTCGTCGACGGGAGCGGGTGTGGCACGCGGGTCGCGCTCTGGGAAGGATGGAGGCTGCCCAACGGACGAGCCTCATAACACTCTTCGCTTAAACAGGACTCGGCCCGTCCTAGGGGCACCTCCATCCCTCCCGGCGAGCGCGACCCGCCAGACGACCGACGGTGGCAGATGGAGCGGGTCGTTGAGCGCGTGACCGGCTAGACTTCACTTCGTGGTCTTGAAGACTCTGCTTCGGTCGATTGGGATCGGGCTCGTTCTGACTCTGTCCTGCGCTTCGATGGCTGGCGCATCGGTGGCACCGCCTCGCCTGATCGTGGAGGCTCCTCGGGAGCTTTCGGCTCTCGCCAAGAGGGTGGAACAGTTCGATCCAGCCCTCCTCGAGCCCGCGATGCGCTTGACCGGCGCGGAGGATCTGGCGCCGATCCGGGTGGTTCTCGCGCCGGAAAGCTCGGTGCTCGCGCGCGAGGTTCCGCTTTGGATCTCGGGATACGCGACCGGTCCGGCGGGCCGAGTGGTCCTCTTCCCCGCCCGGACACGAAAATACCCGGACGACGATTTCGACGCTCTGGTCCAGCACGAGGTGGCCCACGTGCTGATCGACCGGGCCGCCGCCGGGCGCCCGGTACCGCGCTGGTTTCACGAAGGGCTCGCGATGGCCGCCGGCCGGGGGCGCGGCCTCGAAGACCGGTCCCGGACCGCCTGGGCGATCCTGATCGACGGGCGAACCACGCTCGCGGAGCTCGATTCGCGGTTCGTCGGCGCGAGCGCCGAGGTCCAGGCGGCCTATGCGCTCGCGGGAGATTTCGTCGCCGACCTCCTCGTCCGACAGGGGCCGGAGGTGGCGCCGAGGATCCTCGCCGGAATCTCCCAGGGGGAGGACTTCGAGACCGCGTTCGTCGAAGCGGTCGGCGAGCCGCTCGCCTCGGTCGAGGCCTCGTATTGGCGGCGGCGGACGCTCTGGAATCGCTGGGTTCCCCTGCTCACCAGCTCGACCGCCCTCTGGTTCGGGATCACGGCGCTCGCCCTGGTCGCGTTCAAGAAGAGGAAGGAGCGGGACCGCAAGCTCAAAGAGGCCTGGGCGCTCGAGGACGATCTGGCCGCGCTTCGTGCCGAAGCCGCTCCCGAGCCGCCCGACGACGAGGATCCGCTCGAAGAAGACGACGAGGTCCTAGACGTCCGTCGAGAGCCCAAGGAGTGGATCAACTGACGGCTCAGTGCAGATAGCCGAGCGATTTCAGATCCTTCTCACTCTCCCGCGCGGCGTCGAGCGATCCCGAAAGGTCCCCTTCGGCGGCTTTCAAGCGCGTTTCGAGACGGGAGCGCAGGCGCCGAAAGAGATCCGGTTCGGCGGCGAGCCGATCGCGTAGCTCTGTCGGATCGGAGGTCAGATCGAACAGGGCGTATCGCCCTCTCGCTCCTGGCGGCCGGGAGGCGTCGTAGATCAGCTTCGCCCTGCCGTCGGTCGCGCTGCGCAGCGCGTATTGGAGCGATTCGGTCGTCTCGTGGACCGCCTCTCCGCGCTCGATCAACGGACGGAGGCTCTTCCCCTCGAACGGGACCCCCGGAGCGAGACCCAGATAGTCGACGATCGTTGGCACCAGGTCGAGATTTTCGACCAGCGCGGTGAACCGCCCGTGACGCTCCGCTGTCTGCAGACGCGGCAGGCGCACGATCAGCGGCACATGGATGGAAGTCTCGAACTGCGTCTCGCAGTGCAGGATGCGGCCGTGCTCCAGAAACTCCTCGCCATGGTCGGAGGCGATCACCACGATCGAAGAGTCGAGCAGAGCGCGGGCGCGCAGGTCGTCGAACAGCAAACCCAGCTGCTCGTCCAGCTCGGCGAGCCCCCCGTCGTAGAGCGAGCTCAACGTCTCGACCTCGAGGGGAGTCGGCTCGACCTTCGGCCCTTCGCCCAACAGGCTCGAGAGGATCGGCTGCGGGTTGCCCGCGAGCGCCCAATCCCGAACGGCTGCGGTCGCCGCTTTCGGCTGGAACCGCTCGCGCCAGGGAGACGGCGGGGCGTACGGGCTATGGACGTCCTGGTAGTGCAGATAGAGGAAGAACGGCGCCCCGGGAGGCGTCAGGTGATTCAGATGGCGATGCACGCGGCGGTTGAGGCAGTCGGCGCGACGGTTGAAGCAGCTCTCGTCGAAGATCTCGAATCCTCGGTCGAAGCCGCCGTGCAGGTTGAACGGCGAAGTGCTCTTGCGCACGATCGGGCTCGCCGAGACGGCGATCGTCCGGTATCCCTCGCCCCCCAGGATCTCGGCCAGCGAGACGAACCCGTCGGGGATGCCCACCCGCTGCTGCGGCTGGCCGTAGAAACGTGCCGGCCAGCGCGAGGTGAGGATCGAATTGACGGACGGGAACGTGCACGAGGCCTGGCTGCGCGCCTGCTCGAACAGCAGCCCCTCGGCAGCGAATCGGTCGAGGTGAGGCGTGGTCGGCTTCGGATAGCCGTAGGACGACAAACGGTCGGCGCGCAGGGTGTCCAGCAGGAGGAAGATGACGTTGGGCCGCACCGGCGCCTCGGCGGCGCGGCGCTCGGGCGAGCAGGCGCCGCCGAGAAGGCCGAGCAGGGCGGCGGTGACCGCGGCGATCGCAGGGATCGCGGCGACCGCCCCCCTACGCCGGCTGCGCGGCCCGCGGCTCACTGAAGGTATCCGAGCGCCTTCAGCTGCCGCTCCCCTTCGCGGGCGGCCTCCAGGCTCCCCTGGGTCGCGAGCCCCCCTTCGAGCGCCGTCATCCGGGCCTCGAGCTTCTTGCGGAGCGCGAAGTAGGTCCGGCGCTCCGCGGCGAGCACGTCCTTCTGCTCCAAGGGGTCGGAAGCCAGCATGTGCAGCTGGAATCGGCCCGTGCCCGGATCGAAGATCAGCTTGCCCCGGCCGTCGGTGGCGCTTCGCTGCGCGTACTGCAGGGAATACGACCCGTCGTGAAGGGGGGTCCCCTCCTCGATCAGCGGCCGCAGGCTCTTGCCGTCGACCGGCCCAGGCGGCTGGATACCCAGATAGTCGAGCAGGGTGGGCGTGACGTCGAGGTTTTCGACCAGCTCGCCGATCCTCGCTTTGGCGCCTTTCGTCCGCAGCGCGGGAGGGAACCGGACGATCAGCGGCACGTGGATCGAGGTCTCATAGAGCACCTCGCAATGGATCATCCGCCCGTGCTCCATGAACTCCTCGCCGTGATCGGCGGCGACGACCACGATCGAGGAATCGAGCAGGCCATCCTTGTCGAGCTGGGCGAACAGCTCGCCGAGCTGGGCGTCGAGGTAGGCGAGCTCGCCGTCGTACAGGCCGCTCATGTAGGCGACGTCGCGCGCCGACATCTCGACCTTCCTCCCCTCCCCCGTAAGGCTCCGCCGGATCGGCCGCGGGTTCCCTTTCAAGATCCACGGGCGCGCCTCCGGGTAGGGCTCGACGAAGCGCTCTTTCCACGGCGACGGTGGGATGTAGGCGCTATGGACGTCCATGTAGTGCAGGTAGAGGAAGAACGGGGTCTTCGGATCGATTCGATTCAGGTGATGCGACGCGCGGCGGTTGACGCAGCTCGCCCGCCGGATGTGACAGGACTCGTCGAAAACGTTGAAGCCCCGCTCGAAGCCGCCGTGCATGTTGTGGTGCGAAGGGTTCTTCCGCACGATCGGGCTCGCGGTCACCGCGAGCGTCTGGTAGCCGTTCGACTGGAGGATCTCCGGCAGCGCCGGGTACTCCTTCGGAATTCCGATCTGGTTGTCCGGCTGGCCCAGGAAGTGGAGCGGCCAGCGCGAGGTGAGGATCGAATTGACCGACGGGAAGGTGCAGGCCGCCTGGCTCCGCGCCTGCTCGAACAGCACGCCCTCTTTCGCGAACGCGTCGAGATGCGGCGTCGTCGGTTTGGCGTAACCGTAGGCGCCGAGCCGGTCGTAGCGCAGCGTGTCGAGCAGGATGAAGATTACGTTCGGCTTCTGCGCCGGCTTTCCGCAGGCGGTACCCGAGGCGAGGCTGAGCAGCAGGAGCGATACGGCGTAGACGACGGGTCGGCGGGCCATGGCGGCGCGATTGTACAATTCGGCCCTGATCGGCCCGTAACCTCGAGGAGCGGTATTTCCATGCGCATCGCCATCGGCTCGGACCACGCCGGGTTTCGCTACAAAGAAGAGATCAAGACCTTGCTCTCGTCGCTCGGCCACGAGGTCGAGGACTTCGGCACCGACTCGACCGAATCGGTCGACTACCCACGTTTCTGCCGGCCGGTCGCCGAGGCCGTCGTGCGCGGCGACGCCGATCGGGGAATCGTCCTCGGCGGCTCGGGAAACGGCGAAGCGATGGCGGCGAATCGCGTCAAAGGCGCTCGCTGCGCCCTCTGCTGGTCGCTCGAAACCGCCCGCCTCGGGCGCGAGCACAACGACGCGAACGTGCTCTCGATCGGCGAGCGGATGATCCCGCTCGAATTGGCGCTCGAGATCGTCCGGATCTTCCTCGACACGCCGTTCGAAGGAGGTCGGCACGCCCGGCGGATCGCGATGCTCGATGAGTGACGGTACCGCCATCGAGCGGCTCGCCCGCGCGCTCGGGCCACGCGTTCGGTTCGACGTACCCCTCTCGCCGTTCACCACGTTTCGCATCGGCGGACCGGCCGACCTCTTCTACGAGCCCGAAAGCGCGAACGAGCTCGCGGCGGCGATCCTCGCGGCAACCGAAACGGGTGTCCCCTGGTACCTGCTCGGCTGCGGCGCGAACATCCTCGTCGGGGACCGCGGCTTCCGCGGTCTGGTGATCCGCAACCAGGCGCGCAACCTGTCGATCGATCCAGGCACCGGCCGCTTGCGGGCCGAGAGCGGCGCTCTGGTCTTTCCCGACTTGATCGAGGCGGCGATCGCCGCGGGCCTCGCCGGGCTCGAGCACTACGTCGGCATCCCGTCGACGGTGGGCGGCGCGCTCTGGCAGAACCTCCATTTCCTCTCCCCCGCCCCGGCGCGCGAGCGGACGATGTTCATCGCCGAGGTGACGGAGGAGGCGGAGATCCTCACCGTCGAGGGTGTGAGGAAGACCGTTCCGGCTTCCTACTTCGAGTTCGGCTACGACACCTCGATCCTCCATCGTCGAAGGGACGTCGTGCTCTCCGCGTCCTTCGCCCTCTCCCCCGCCGATCCCGCGGACCTGCGCCGTGTCGCACAGGAGAACCTGGCGTGGAGGGCCGAGAAGCATCCGCCGCTCGACACCGAGCCATCCGCCGGCTCGATCTTCCAGAAGATCGAAGGAATCGGCGCCGGCCGCCTGATCGACCAATGCGGCCTCAAGGGCTACCGCATCGGCGGCGCTCTGATTTCGCCGCGCCACGCCAACATCTTCGTCAACACGGGAGGCGCCACCGCCTCCGACGTGCGCGCCCTGATCGCCCACGCCCAAGAGATCGTCGAGCGCGAGACCGGCTATCGCCTGACGCCGGAGATCTCGTTCGTCGGAGAGTTCTAGACCTCGCGGGAAGGCGAATAGAATCCAGGGCCATGCGATCCGTGGCCGACGACCTTCGCGCCGAACAGCGCGCCGAAACCCTCAAGCTTTCCCTCGGGGAGCGGATCGCCCGGTCGCTCCGTCTCGGAGAGGAAGGGATCGAGCGTTTCCGGATGGCCAACGGCCTTGATCGAGCGACGGCGATCCGTATTCTCGAACGCCGACGCCAAGCGAGCCGCATCCCTTCGAAATGCATGTCTGAGATCATCGGGTAAGGCTCGTGACGCTGCTTGCGAGGGTCGCGCAAGTCCTCTCCGAAGGACAGGTACCTTTCGCCTTGATCGGTGCCGGAGCGCTCTCGGTCCATGGCGTCAATCGCGCCACTCACGACCACGACCTGTTCACCGTCGAGGCCTCGTGCTTACGGCCCGACAGATGGACGAGGCTCGCCGAGCAAGGTGCGGCCCTCGAGATCCGGAAAGGGGACTTCTCCGATCCACTCGCTGGGATCGTACGTTTCGTGAGCCCCGGCGAAATTCCAGTTGACTTGGTCGTCGGAAAGCACAGATGGCAGAAGGACATCCTCGACCGGGTCGCCCTCCACGATTCGCCCGATGGGCTTCTTCCCGTGGTGCGAGCGGCCGACTTGATCCTTTTGAAGCTCTACGCCGGTGGAGGCCAGGATGGCTGGGACGTGCAGCAACTCCTCGATCAGGAAGGCGACCGCTCCCGCCTGATCGCCGAAGTCGAGGTCCAATTGGCGCACCTCCCTCCTCATGCGGCAAAGCTCTGGCACCGGGTTCTCGACGCCTGAAAGTCCGGCCTCGCCAGCGCCAACCGTCTTGCGCTTTCCGCAACTCCGCGCCATCCTCCGCGTAGTTCAGCGTATTCGTCCGCGAACTCGACGAGGAGCCCGCCGATGGCCGATGCTCACGATTCCGATTCTCCCTCTGCCGGCGGCATGTCGCGGCGCGCGTTCCTGCGCGGCGCGGGGATCACCGCCGCGGGCTCGGCGCTGCTCGAAAGCGGACTGATCGAAGGCGCCCGCGCGGCGTCCGTCGAGGCTTCGAGCCGCGGCCCGGGGGCGGTGCCGATCTCGATCAAGGTGAACGGCACCGTCCGTTCGGTCCAGGTCGAGCCGCGCGCGACGCTCGCCGAGGTGCTGCGCGACGGGCTCCACCTCACGGGGACCAAGGTGATCTGCGACCGCGGCGCCTGCTCGGGCTGCACGGTCTGGCTCGACGGCACGCCGGTCAACTCGTGCATGACCTTCGCGCTCGACATCGGGAGCCGCGAGGTGACGACGATCGAGGGGCTCGCTCCCTCCGGTTCGATCCATCCGGTCCAGGCCGCATTCGTCGAACATGACGCGCTCCAATGCGGCTACTGCACCCCGGGGATGGTGATGAGCTGCGCCGCCCTGCTCGAACGGAACCCGAATCCGACGCTCGCCGACGTCAAGCACGCCGTGCGCGGCAACCTCTGCCGCTGCGGCACCTATCCGAAAGTCTTCGCCGCGACTCTCGACGCCGCCCGTTCGAAGCGCGAGGGGAAAGGTCGATCATGAGCGCCGATTCGACGACCTCCACCACGACCAGAAAAGAGCGCTTTTCGGTAGGAGTCGGAGGAAGCTCCTCGGTCGAGCGAAACGTCCCCGCCGACGAGCCGCCGGCTTGGCCTCAGAACTCCGGTCTTTCTCAGGTCGGCCACCCAACGCCACGTCTCGACGGCCGTGCCAAGGTGAGCGGCGCCGCGCGCTACCCGAGCGACGTGCAGCTCCCCGGAATGCTCTACGCGCGGATGGTCGTCTCACCCCACCCGCACGCCAAGGTCCTCTCGATCGACACGGCCGCGGCCGAGCGGCATCCCGGGGTTCGCGCGGTCCACGTTCTCGATCGGGTGCTCGGCAACGCCGAGCTTTCCGATCCGTCGAAGGAGATCCCCTCGAAGTTTCCGATCGTTCGCTTCGCTGGCCAGCCGGTCGCCGCGGTCGCCGCGATCACCCCGGTAGCGGCCGCCGAGGCGGCGGCGAAGATCATGGTCGAGTACGAGCCGATGCCATTCGTCGTCGACCTCGACGAAGCGAAGAGCGAGGACGCGCCGCGCGTCTTCCCCGCCGATGCCGCGCAGGAGGAATCGGAAGGGGGCGGCGGAGGGGGCGGCCACGTCCGCCAGGTGGGCAACGTCCGCGGCCCGATGCTTTCGCGCGACGCGAAACCCGAGGACGGGAAGGCGACGGACGAAGCGCTCGCGGCCTGCGACGCCGTGGTCGACGCGACTTACCGCACGCAGGTGCAGACCCACTCCGCGCTCGAGACCCATGGCGTGGTCGCCGACTGGCGCGAGGACGGACTTACCGTTTACGCCTCGACGCAGGGGACGCTCTCCGTCCGCGACGAGCTCGCCGCGATCTTCGGCCTGCCCAAGGCCAAGGTCCGCGTCCTCACCGAGTACATGGGAGGCGGTTTCGGCGCGAAGTTCGGCGCCGGCACGTTCGGCCTCGTGGCGGCGACGCTGTCGAAAAAGACCGGCGCGCCGGTCCGCCTCTTCTACGACCGGAAGGAAGAGCACCTCTCGACCGGCAACCGCCCCGACGCGAAGATGCGCGTCCGCCTCGGCGGCAACCGGGACGGCAAGCTTCAAGCGCTCCGGTTCGAAAGTTACGGCACCGCGGGGGTGGGCACCGGGGCCGGCACGGCCGGTCCGGCGCAAGCGCTCTATCGCATCCCGCGGGTCTGGACCGAGGAGAGCGACGTCTTCACCCATGCCGGTCCGGGCGCGGCGTTCCGCGCCCCGGGGCATCCGCAGGGGTGCTTCGCTCTCGAACAGTCGATCGACGAGCTGGCCGAAAAACTCGGCCTCGACACGCTGGCGCTCATGGACGCGAACGACGAGCACCCGGCGCGCCGCGAGGAGCGGCGGATCGGCGCGGAGCGGATCGGCTGGGCGCGGCGGCATCCTCCCGGGCGCGACCCGGCGGAGGGGCCCATCCGGCGCGGCATCGGCGTCGCCCAGGCGGTCTGGTATCGCTTCAACAGCATGGATTCCGGCTGCGAAGTGCGCATCTCGCAGGACGGCTCCGTCGAGGCGCTCTCCGCGGTCCAGGACATCGGAGGCGGGATCAAGACGGCGATCGCACAGGTGGTCGCCGAAGAGCTGGGCCTCGAGGCGAAAGACGTCGTGGTCCGCGTGGGCGACACGGGGTTTCCTCCCGGCCCTCCCTCCGGCGGCAGCATGACGACCGGTTCGCTCACCCCCGCGGTACGCAACGCGGCCTACAAAGCGAAGCTCCGGTTCGTCGCCGCGGTCGCCGAGTCGCTCGGGGTCCCGGCGGCAGGCGTCGACCTGCGCGAGGGGAAGATCCACCTTCGCTCCTCTCCGGAGCGGACGCTGAGCTTCCGCCAGGCCGCCGGCCGGCTGCCGACCGAAGCGATCACGGCGACCGCCATGCGCAGCCCCGAGTATGGCGAGCGGGGCATGGATTTCCTCGGCGGCGTGCAGTTCGCGCAGGTGGCGGTCGACACGGAGACCGGAGTGATCCGAGTCGAGCGGGTGGTCGCCGTCCACGACTGCGGCCGACCGCTCAATCCGCTCGCGATCGAGAGCCAGGTGAACGGCGGCATCCTCCAGGGGATCTCGTACGCGCTCTACGAGAACCGCCGTCTCGACCGCTCGACCGGCCGGATGGTCAATCCGAACCTCGAGCAGTACAAGATCCTGGGCGCGATGGAGACGCCGGAGATCGAGGTTCATCTAGTAGAGAACTACCTCGCGCGCAGCTCGACCGACGCGGGAGGGATCGGCGAGCCGGCGACGATTCCGACCGTCGCCGCGGTCGCCAACGCCGTCTACAACGCACTCGGCGTCCGGCTGCGCGAGCTGCCGATGTCCCCGGCGCGCGTGCTCGCGGCGCTCGGCAAGGTCCCCACTGCCGGAGGTGCTCGATGACGATCTCTGCTTTCGAGTGGCTCGACCCGAAGAGTCTCGACGAGGCGCTCGCCGCGCTCGATCCCGATTCGTCCGGCAAGGCGATGCTCAAGGCCGGCGGGGTCGACGTGATCGACCGTCTCAAGGAAGGGCTCGACGCGCCGTCGCGTCTGGTCAACCTGCGGACCGTCCCCGGTCTCGACCGGATCGAGCGCTTGCCTGACGGCGGCCTCGCGGTCGGCGCGCTCGCGACTCTCGCGCAGCTCGACTCTAATCGAGAGGTCCGCTCCCTCTACCCCGCCCTCGCTGACGCCGCAGGACACGCCGCCACGCCGAACGTCCGCCAGGCGGCGACCGTGGGCGGCAACCTCCTGCAACGCCCTCGTTGCTGGTATTTCCGCAGCGCCGACTTCCATTGCCTCAAGAAGGGGGGCGGGCACTGCTTCGCGCAGGAGGGGGAAAACGACTATCACGCCGTGTTCGGCAACCGGGTCTGCGCGATCGTCCATCCGTCGGCGATCGGAACCGCCCTCGCGGCGATCGGCGCCCGGCTCGAAATTGCGGCAGCGAAGCGCCAGCGGACGATCTCGATCGAACAGCTGTTCGTCCGCCCCGACGAGGACATCCGGCGCGAGCACTCGATCGCCGAAGGGGAAATTCTGGTGCGCATCCTTCTTCCTCCTCTCGGCCCGGGGACGCGAACCGCGTATCTGAAGATCGGCGAAAAGGAATCCTTCGATTGGCCGATCGCCGAGACCGCCGTGCGGCTCGACCTCGAAGGAGGAAACGTCAAGGAAGCGCGGATCGTCCTCGGCGCCGCGGCACCGGTCCCATGGCGGGCGAAGAACGCCGAAGCCGCGCTGGTCGGCAAACCGCTCAACGAAGAGACCGCACGCAAGGCGGCGGCCCTCGCGATCGAGGGGGCGAAGCCGCTCGCCCACAACGCATACAAGCTGCCGATCCTCGAAACCGCCGTCCGTCGGGCTCTGCTCGCGGCAGTGGCCTGAAGGCACAGGGGAAACGACTTGGATCGACCTTGCCTCGTCCCGGTCGCCCTCCGCTCAAAGGGCGGCCTTCCCCAGGCCGTCGCCAGCGCTCTGTGGAACGATCGTCGACCATGAGCCGCGAATTCATGGACGAGCCTGACCTGCCCTCCTTGGCAGAAGCCGACCGGCAGGTCTGCTCGAACCTCCGCACCAAGACCGCCTTCGGCCATCTCGTCGGCCATCATCCCTGGCAGGCCGGCGGTTCCTCGACCGCCGTCTACTGGTGCTTGAAGACCATGGAACCGATCGGCCCGGATGACGGCATCGCCCACCCACACCGCTGCAAGCCCGCGCGGGGTTGCTGGCGGGAGCGCGAGTAGGCTCTAGCTTCCGGCCTCCCTTCTAACTTCCCCGCGCGCGGGGCGCGTTCGGACGGGCGCGGATCAACCGGACGACCGGCGCGATCGAGCGACAGCGCGATCACCCCGAAGGCCGATGTACGAAACTCATCGTTGACAGTACGAAACTCGTCGTATATCGTCTCTCCATGCCCAACCTCCCTCGTCCTACCGATGCCGAACTGGCGATTTTACGCGTCCTCTGGCACCGCGGCGCGAGCACCGTCAAAGAGGTCAACGACCAGCTCGCGCTCCTTGCGCCGACGGGCTACACCACGACGCTCAAACAGCTTCAGATCATGGCCGAGAAGGGGCTCGTGACCCGCGACGGATCGCAGCGGGCGCACCTGTTCGCGGCGCGGCTGCCGGAGGAGCAGACGCAGAGTCAGCTGGTGGGGGACCTTCTCGATCGAGCGTTCGCCGGCTCGGCCAGCCGGCTGGTCCTGCGCGCCCTTTCCTCCCGCCGTTCGTCTGCCGAGGAGCTAGCGGAAATTCGCGAGCTGTTGGATCGGCTCGAAGGAGAGCAACGATGAGCGGTATCGCAACCTTTCCCGCATTCGCCACAGCGCCGACGATCGAGGCGATCGCCTGGGCGCTCCTCCATTTCCTCTGGCAGGGAGCACTGGTCGGGCTCGCCGCCGCCGTTGCCCTTCGCTCCATGAGATTCCAACCGGCCGCCGCGCGCTACGCACTCGCCTTGGTCGCCCTCCTCGCGATGTTGGCGCTGCCGGTCGCGACGGCAGTCCGGATTGCGGGCTCGACCGTGTCGATCGACTCGATCGCCTCGGCAGCCGATACGGCCGGGACGCCCGCCGCCGAGCCTCTGGGCGCCGAGCTTTCCAAGGTCGAGGCGCTCTCCGGACTGGCCGCCGTCGAAGGAATGCCGCCCGGATTCGACCTTACCTCCTGGCGCGACGCGCTCTCCCCCGGTCTCCCTTGGATCTTCGGCTTCTGGCTCGCCGGCGTCGCGCTGCTCGCGCTCTTTCACCTCGGCGGCTGGCGCCAGGTGCGACGCCTGGCCGGAAGCGGCCGTCCGCTCGCGCCGGAGCTCACGGCGAGGGTTCTCGATGTGGCCCGCCGGCTCGGAGTCTCCCGCGCGGTGCGGCCGCTCGCATCGAGCGCCGTCACGGTACCGGCGGTGATCGGCTGGCTCAAGCCGGTCATTCTGGTTCCCGCAAGCTCGCTCGCTGGTCTGTCGCCGTGGCAGCTCGAGGCGATCCTGGCCCACGAGCTGGCTCACGTTCGCCGGCACGACGCCCTGGTGAACCTGCTCCAGGCGGCGGTCGAAACGCTGCTCTTCTTTCACCCCGCGGTCTGGTGGGTTTCCAACCAGGTTCGCGCCGAGCGGGAGCATTGCTGCGACGACCTCGCGGTCTCGGTGTGCGGCGACCGGCTGCGCTACGCCAGGGCGCTCGCGGATCTGGAAGGGCTGCGCGCTCCTCTACCGCAGTTCGCTCTGCCGGCCGATGGCGGGTCGCTGCTCGATCGCGTCCGCCGCCTGATGGGGGCGCCGACCCGTCCGGCGGGGCGCTCTTGGCTCGCCGGCCTGCTCGCGCTCTCGATCGTGCCGCTCGGCTTGACCCTCGAATGGGACGGCGGCACCCGTCTCTCGTACGGGACCGCCGGAGGTTCCGGCTACGGAACGGCGAAAGCAAGGCACGGAGACTGGACGGCGACTCGCCGAGGCGACCGGGTCGACCTCGAAACCACGGTTCGTTGGAAGTCGGGCGGCGAAAGCCACCTATGGCAGGTCCGCGAAACCTACGAGACGAAAGATCTCGTGGGTCTAGCCGCCGGCACCGACGTCCGCTTCGAGCTGCGGCGCGAGGCGGGGACCTTCCTTTTCGCGGGGCGCTTCGCCGGAGCGAAGGGCTCCGGAAGCTTCACCTTCCAGCCCGACGCCGCCTATCTGCGGGAGATGACCGCGCTCGGCTACTCGGTCGATCCGGATCGACAGATGGAGTTGGCGATCCACGACGTCTCGGCCGCTTTCGCACGCGAAATCCGGTCGCTGGGTTTTACGGACACGACGTTCGACCAGCTCACCCAATTGCGCATTCAGGGGGTGACGGTCGACTATGCCCGAGACCTGCGCGGCCTCGTCCTCCCGGGCCTCTCGGTCGACCAACTGATCCAAATGAAGATCCAGGGGGTCTCGCCGCCCTGGGTCCGCGAGCTCAACGCCGCCGGCTATCGCGATCTGACCGCCGACCAGCTGGTACAGCTCAAGATCCAAGGGGTTTCCGCCGCATGGGTCCAAGGACTCGGCTACGACGGCCGCCTCGATCTTTCCGCCGACGAGCTGGTTCAGTTGAAGATCCAAGGGGTTGACGGACCCTTCGTCCGCGAGGCGGTTCGCCGCTACGGAAAGCTCTCCGCGGACGAGCTCGTCCGACTGAAACTCAACGGACAGCTCAAGCGCTAGCCGCGCCGTCCACCCTACGAGCTCGCCCAGGCGCAACCGACTGCGTAGAGCGGCCTTTCGGGCTCGATCGTTCAACGATCGGGAGCGGATAGCCGCTCTAGACCGAGGAACCTACCCCGCCCCCCGCCGATAGAAAGACAGCGCCACCTCGCCGTAGCGCCGCTCCGCCGTGCGGACGAGGCCTCCGGCTTCCGGCGCGAGCGGAATACGGGCCGAATGCTCGACGACCGCCTCTCCCTCTTCCGCCAAGAGAGGCGCGATGGCTTCGAGCAATCCCGAGTAAGCGTTGAAGGCGTACGGCGGGTCGGCGAAAACCAGATCGAATCGCTCGCCCGCTTCCGCGAGGCGCGCAAGGCCCGCCGGCAGGGTCAGCTTGCGGATCTCGATCAGCCCTTTGCCGAGCTTCGCGGCGTTCGCCTCGATCGTTTCGAGCGCTTGCGGATTCCCTTCGACGGCGACCGCGCGGAGGGCGCCCCGGCCGACGCTTTCGAGCGCCACGGCTCCGCTGCCGGCGAAGAGATCGAGCAGACGGGCGCCTTCGAGGCGCGGGCCCCAAATCGAGAAGAGTGCCTCGCGCACGCGTCCTTCACTGGGTCGGGCCCCTTTCGGCACGGTGAGCACGCGGCCGCGGAACTCCCCGCCGGAGAGCCGGACGCCCGGTGAGCGGATGGGCCTCATGGAAGGTGGCTTCCGAAGCGGGGTTCGAGGCGGATGAACAGCTGCCGGAGATCCTCTTTGAGGATGTACATCGCGATCGGTTGATCGACCGCACGCAGCTCGACCCCCTTGCCGTCGTCGGTCAGGCTCTGGATCTCGAAGAGCACGCCATCGGCGCGGCGTAGGCGATCAAAGCGGGCAGGTTCATACCCCTCCGGCAGGCGGTCGTCCCCCTCGAGAAGCGTCACCTCGGCGGCGACGCTCTCGGTCACCGCGAGCGCTCGGGACAGCGCGAGCGGCAGCGCGTCTTCCTTGCCGAATCGCAGCTCGCGCTCCGGCCGGCCGGGGATCGCGAGGTGGAACCGGCATCGGGGAATCCAAGCGCCGGAGACCGTGGTCGGGAGCTCCCGGATCTCCGACAGGTCCTCCTCGTCGAGGCGGCGGATCGCGCTCGCGAGCCCGTCCGGTCCGAGCTCCGCGAGGCCCATCCGCTCCCGGCCCGGAGGTCCGAGGCGAAGGCGGACCGTTCCGCTCGCGAACAGTGTGACCTCCCGCCGTTCGAGGTCGCTTTCGCAGTCGAAGCGGAAGATCTCGACCTCGCGCGGATCGCCTTCGACTTTGGGCGGCGGGGCATGCTCGGTCGCCTCGGCCGGCGGCTCGTCCGGCTCGGTGCGGATCGGCTCGGCCGGGGCGGCGACCTGGGGCTCGGTCGACTGGGCGGCGGCGTGAGGCGGCGGTAGAAGCAGAAGCAAAAGCAAAAGCGTCAGGGAGGGAAAAAACCAGGAGGCGACGGAGGCCGCTTCCCGGCGGCGTGCGCTGCTCATGACGCCACCTCGCCGACGGGTGTAAGCCGGAGCGAACGCAGCGCGTAGTCAAGCTCCGATTCCTGCCCGGGGGAAAGATCGCCATCTTGGAGCGCGCTCCGAACCGCGCGCAGCGCGGACCCGAGGAGGGGGCCTTCCGGGAACCCAGCCGAGAGCAGGTCGGCGCCGCGGATCGAGGGCTCGATCGCGCGCAGCTCGGCGAGATCGCGACGGATCCAGGCGCGGCCCGCTTCGTCGGTGGCGGCGAAAGCGAGAAGGAGCTCTTCCCCGTCGAGACCGGAGAGGGAGGCCGAGACTGCGCTCGGCTGCGCGTCGGGAGACAGAGCACCGAGAGCGGTCGCCACGACCTCCGAAACGGCGAGGCATCGGGCACGGCGGGAGCCGGAAAGGGCGAGCCGATCCGCAAGCCGGCGGCGTGAAGTGAACGGCAGGTCGATCGCTAGCGCGAGACCGAGCAGCTCGGCGAGATCGGAGGAAAGAGCGAGGCCCTCGAGACGCTGCCACTCCCAGGCGGCGAGGGCGCCGCGGAGGCGCTCGGCGAGGGCCGGGGCGAGCGACCGATCGTGAACGAGTTGAGGCTCGATCGCGCCGAGGACACCGAGCTCGGCGAGGCGTTCGAGCCCGGGGAGCGCCGCTCCCTCCTCGCCGAGCAACAGATCGAGCTCGGCGGAAAGCCGCGATCCGGAGAGGCGGTCGAACGCCCCCTCTTTGAGGGCGATCTCGATCAGCCGCTCGGTCTCCGGGGCGATCCGGAGGCCGAGGCGGCGCTCGAGCCGCACGGCGCGGAGGGCGCGCGTCGGATCGTCCAGAAACGAGAGGCTGTGGAGGACCCGAAGGACGCCGAGCGTCAGGTCGCGGCGGCCTCCGAACGGGTCGATCAACTCGGCAAGGCCGTCGGGAGGCAGGCGGATCGCGAGCGTGTTGACGGTGAAGTCGCGCCGGTACAGATCCTGCCGCAGCGCCGAGCTCGCCACTTCCGGAAGCGCCGCCGGAGCCCGGTAGAACTCGCTCCGCGCGGTCGCGACGTCGATCTCCCCCGTCTCCGTTCGAACCACCGCGGTCAAGAACGCCTCGTGAACGCGAACCGGCGCTTCGAGGGCGCGGCCGAGCGCCCGGGCGAACGCCGGACCGTCCCCCTCGACCACCAGGTCGAGATCGCGGTTGGGCCGGCCCAGGATCAAATCGCGGACGAAGCCGCCGACGAGGGAGACCGGCACGTTCTCCGCCTTGACGACCGCGGCGATCCGCTCGATCCGATCGGCGATCGCGGGCTCCGCGCGCGCGAGCAGGTCGGCCGCCTCGCGCCTCGCGGCGCGATGGCGATCGGGGCTGCCGTCGCTCCCCGCCGCGACGCGAAGGGCGCCCGAGTCGCCGCCTGTCTCCAGGTCGAGCCGCGCGCCGAGGTAATGGAGCAGCTGCATCCGCGTGACCAGCCCGAGCGGACGGCCGTCCTCCCGGTCGCCGACCAAGACGAAGCGCGGCTGGTGGGCGAGCATCTGTCGCCCCGCCTCGTCGGCCGGGGCATCGGCCGACACCCAGGCGAGCTCACGGGTCATCGCGGTCTCGACCGGTCGGTCACCCAAGCCGTGCTGGAGAGCGGCGTCGAGGAGCTGACGGGTGACGGCGCCCACCGCCCGTCCTTCCGCGTCGAGCACCGGGGCGGCGTTCACCGCCCCGATCCGAAGCCTCTCCTTCGCCTGCTCGATCGACGTGCGCGGATCGAGCGAGACGCTCGCCGGCACCATCAGGTCGCGCGCCCGGGCCGACGGAGGCAGCCGCCGGGCGAGCTCGGCGAGCAGCGACTCCCGCACTTCCACGAGCGTTCCTCGGATCCGAACTGACGCTGCGGTCGCGTGGCCGCCACCCCCCAGGGCGCCGAGAATCTGGCCGCAGTCGACGCCAGCCTCGTCGCTCCGCCCGACCACCAGCACCCGGTCCTCGATCGCGAACAGCACGAAGAGCGTCGGCAGACCAAATAGGTCGAGGCTCTTCGAGACGAGCGGCGCCACCTCTTCGACGTACCCTGGTAGATCGATCTCGGCGAGCCCGAGGCGGTGCCCCTGAATCCGATGGACTTCGAGCGCGCGGGCGATCCGATGGAGCAGGTCGAGCCGCTCCGGGTCGAGCGCGGCGCTCGCGAAACGGCGGACCAGGGCGAGGTCGCCCCCCTGTTGAAGCAGCCGCGCTGCGGCTTCGAGATCGCGCGGCCGGGTGGTGGCGAAAGTGAGGGCGCCGGTGTCCTCGTAGATACCGAGCAGGAGAAGCGTCGCCTCGCTCGCCGTGGGGGCGACTCCCTTCTCGCGGAGCAACTCGGCGAGGATCGTCGAGGTCGAGCCGACGTTTTCGTCGACCTTCCCACCGGCGAGCGGCAGGTCGCCGTCGGCGTGATGGTCGTAGGCCCAGACCTCGATCTCGGGACGCGCCGCGAGCCACTCGCCGAGCTTGCCGATGCGGTCGCTCTGGCGCACGTCGCACAGGATCACGCGCGTCAAGGCCGCCGGGTCGATCTGCCTCTGGCGCAGCTCCTCGAATTCGACGAACCCCGTCGCGAGCATCCGCCGTACCGAGGCCTCGCGCGATCCGGGGAAGAAGACCTTCGCCTCCGGATGGAGTCGCCGCGCGACGAGCACCGAGGCGAGCGCGTCGAAATCGGCACCGACGTGAGTCGAGAGTAGCTCCACGGCGGGGAATTCTACGCCGCCGCTCTCCTCCTGCCCCACTCCAGAGGCGTAGCTTCGCTACCCGCCGGCCGCCGTCACCTTCGTCCGGTTGTCGTCCGAGGTGCGATCCACGAGTTTGTTGAGCGGATCGATCCCCGCCTCGACCGGCTCGGCGTCGACCACCAGATCGAACGTGGTCAGCTCTCGAGAGAGCCGGTGCTTGGCGAGATAGAGTACCGTCTCCTCTTTCTTGCCATTCCTCTCCCGTTCGCCGAACACTCCGACGTCGATCGAATCGTCGAGGGCGATCGGCGTTTCGACCCCCTTACCGTCGGCGCGCAGTTTCTTGCCGTCGACCGACAGCTTCACCAGGTATTTGCCGTCCGCCCGCTTCGTCCAAGTGGCGTTCGTCGCGCGCAGGTCGTAGAGGGTGATCGTCTCGAACAAGTCGGAAAGGAGCTTCTGCCGGTCAGGCGGCGTCACCTCACGCAGGATCTTCAAGAGATCCGGCGTGTAGGTATAAGGCGGCTCCTGATAGGCGACCTCCGCCACGTAGCGCGAGAGCGCGCGATCGACCGTCTCTTCGCCGATCGCGTCCTGCAGCGCGTAGAAGACCAGGCTCCCCTTCCGATAGTGGACGTATGGCTGGTTCTCGACCCGGTACAGCGGCAGCTCCTCGACCAGCTCGCCGCCTCGCCCCTGGAGATACTGGTCGAGCTCGTACTTCAAGAACCGGCGCATCCTGTCTTTGCCGTACTCCTTCTGCATCACCATGAGCGCCGTGTACTGGGCGAGGCTCTCCGAGAGCATCGTCCCTCCCTGGACGGCGCCGCCGATCACCTGATGTCCCCACCACTGATGCGCAACCTCGTGCGCCGTGACGTAGAAGACGTAATCGATGTCGTCCGGATCGCGCAGGTCGGCGATGAAGCCGATCCCTTCCGAATAGGGAATCGTGTTCGGGAACGACTGCGCGAACGTCGCGTAGCGCGGGAATTCGAGAATCCGCACCTGCCGATGCTGGTACGGCGAGAAGTTCGCGGTGCAGTAGTCGAGCGATTTTTTCGACGCGTCGATCATCCGGTCGACGTTGTAGGCGTGGGCCGGGTCGTAATAGATCTCGATCGCGACGTTCTCCTTGCCCGGATGCCAGACGTCCCGCTTCACCGCCCAGCGCGCCGAGAGGAACGAGTAGAAATCGAGGATCGGACGATCCATCTCGTAGCGGAAATACCGCCGGTTCCCCACACGCCATTCGCGTTTCAGGTAACCCGGCGCGAGCGCGATCTGCGAGGCGTCCGTCGACACGGTGGCGCGAAAGCCGATCCAGTCGGCGTCGCTCGAAAGGTAGTTGTTCCTTCGCGCGTGGAGATCTTCGAGCTTCGCCACCCGCTCGGCCGGTCCGAGGCCGTGCTTCTTCCGGTCGTTGCGGTCCGTGAGCTGGCGCGACTCGTCGTAGGTGAGCACCGGCAGGTACTGGCCGTTGTTGAAGAACGTTCCGTTGTAGGCGAGCGACAGCTCGCTCCGATCGGTGACGAAGCCTTTCTCCTCGACGGTCAGTTCGAAGCGGAGCTCCATCGTGCCGCCGGGCGGAAGCGGCTTAGGAAGCCGGTAGATCGTGACCCCGAGCCGATCGTCGTGCTCGGTTCGCCAGCTCGGATCGAGCGAGAGCTTGCGCACCCGGACCCGTGGGTCGAGTTGGAAGAAGATCTCCCCCTCGGGCCGGTTCGATTTGTTCTTGAGGACGTATCGGCCGGCGATCTCCACCCGGCGCTCGTCGGGAAAGATGTCGACGTTCGTTTCGACGTCGGTCACCTTCGGATAGGTCCGATCCCGCAGCTTCCGGTACTTCTTCTCGTAGTCGGCCTGTCGGAGCATCCGCTCGTCGCTCGGCACGTAGGCGTTCAAGACGTTGGTGTTCCAGAAGATGAAGGCGCCGATCGCGAGGAAGCCCATCGCACCGGTCGCGGCGAGCGCACGCCACGGACCGCGGAAGCGCGCCCTCGCCTCGCGCACGCGGAGACGCCAGACGCTCTCGCTTCCGCGCACCCAGAAGAGGACCGAGGCGATCAGCAGAAGCAGTGCGAAGCACGCCCAGTAGAGGCTGAACCAGGTGAAACCGCGCAGGAGATGACCGTAGCCGTTCATGTCGGAATAGGTCATCGGCGGCGTGTCGCCGTACCGGTAGAGCCGATGGTCGAAATGGAGCGAGGCGAGCACCGTCTGGCTGATCAGGAACAGGATCATCGCGAGGTACCCGACGAACTTCTGGTTGAACAGGACCTGGAAGAACACCGCGAGCACCGCCGCGAGCAGGAACTGCACCGCCTCGATCCCGAGCCCTTTCAAATAGAGCGTGGGCTCGATGTGGGTGAAGCCGTACGAGAGCTGAATGCCGATCGCCGTCAGGCCTCCCACGACGAGGAAGGTGAGGATCACCGCCCAGAGCGCCCCGAGCTTCGAGAGGAGCGGCACCCAGCTCGGCACCGGCAGAGCGTCCGCGACCTCCGCCACCTTGAGCTGCCGCTCGCGCCAGACCAGCTCGCCCGCGTAGAGGGTGACGATGATCACCAGCAGGAAGAGGAAGCTCCCTTGGATGTTGTCGAGCATCAGCGCGGTCACCGGATAGACCTTGGTGCCGAACCGCTCGAACCGCACCGCCGAGCCTCCGGCGAGATTGAACATTCCGAAGGCGAGGATCACGATGAACGGGATGCTCTTCAGGACCCCGGCCGTCTCTCGGCGGAGCGCGTGGAGGAAGAGAGCGCGGTTCCGACGCGAGGAGAAATCACGCGCGGCCGTGGGGATCGCGACCGGCGCTTTCGAGTCCTGCGCCGCTTCCGCAGCCGCCGCCTTCGCCTCGCGCGCGATTCGGCGCCGCGAAAAGAAGCGCCCGAGGGCGCCGTACGTAGGCGCCTGCCCGGAGGTACGGAAGGTCGCGAACGACACGGCGAGAATGACGAGCCCGACCGCCGACCAGATCAGGCGGTTCCAGAGCAGCGGCCCGGTGAGCGCCGGCAGGCTGGTGTTCTTGTCGGCGACCGTCCAGTAACGGGTCGCATAATCGAGCGCCGACGCGCCGAACGGATCGATAAACGCGCCCAGCCTCTGGTGCTCGACGTCGCCGAGCATCACGACCGAAACGAAGAACGCGGCAAAGAACACCACCACGCCGACGTACGTGACGAGCCAGCTGCGGGTCGCCGCGGCGAGCGCGAAGAACAGCGCACCGGTGAGCAGCAGGTTGGGAATCACGAGGATGCCGAGCGCGAACAGATAGGGGCCGGCGAGCGTCGGTCCGACACGCTGCGCGTCGAGCCAAGGCATGAAGCTCCCGATCAGGATGCCGGCGGCGCATAGAACCATGACCCCGGTCGAAGCGACGAGCGAGCCCGCGAAACGGCCGCCGAGATAGTCGAGCGTCCGCATCGGCTTCGAAAAAAACAGCTCGTGCGTGCCGCGCTCGAAATCACGAAGCGCCGCGCCGGCGACGAACGCGGTGGTGACGAAGACCCCGATCACGCTCATCACCGACAGAAGCTGCAGGATGACGAACGGCGCGTTGCGGTTCACATTGCCGATACCGCCTCCGATCGTGACCGAGTCGGAGGTGACGGCGCCGAACGTCATCGTCGCGAAGAACAACCCGGTCCCCCAGAACAGCGGGGAGCGGAGCGTCTGATGCAGCTCGAAGCGGAAAATCTCGCGGAACGCCTTCGATCCCGTCGATCCCGTCGTTGCCATGGCCGCTCCCCCGCCCTAGGCCGCGAGCGCGGTCGCGTCGCCGCTCGAAGCGCGCCGGAGCGCGTGGAAGTAGACGTCCTCGAGATCGGGCGCCACCGAGACGAACCCATCGCCCGGGTCCCCCTCGCTCCAGACGTGGATCACCGTGCGGCCGGCCGAGAGCCGGCGCGAGAGCACCTCGAGCTCGGTTTCCAGACGGGTGAGCTCCGCGCGCGTCACGGTCTTTTCCCAGATCTGCCCCTCGACCCCGGCGATCGCCTGCCGCGGCTCGCCCGTCACCCGCAGCTCGCCGCCGGCGAGGATCGCCATTCGCGGACAGAGATCGGTCACGTCTTCGACGATGTGCGTCGAGAGGATGATCACGACGTTCTCGCCGATCTCGGCGAGGAGGTTCAAGAAGCGGTTCCGCTCCTCCGGATCGAGCCCCGCCGTGGGCTCGTCGACGATCACCAGCTTCGGATCGCCGAGCAGTGCCTGGGCGATTCCGAACCGCTGGCGCATGCCGCCCGAAAAGGTGCCGAGCTTGCGATCCTTGACCGCCCAGAGGTTCGTCCGTTCGAGCAGCGCGCGCACCACCGCCCGGCGCTCCCGCGAGTCCACCAATCCCTTGAGCACCGCGAAGTGGTCGAGCATCGTCTCCGCGCTCACCTTGGGATAGACCCCGAAGTCCTGGGGCAGATAGCCGAGCACCTGCCGGAGCGCCCCCTTTTCCTTGAGCACGTCGATCCCGTCGAATCGGATCTCCCCCGCATCGGGCTCCTGGAGCGTCGCGATCGTCCGCATGAGAGTCGACTTGCCGGCGCCGTTCGGCCCGAGCAGACCGAACATCCCCGCGGGGATGTCGAGGGAAACGTCGGCCAACGCGCGGACGCCGTTGCCATAGGTCTTCGAAAGATGACGAATCGAGAGCATCAGAGATTCCTCCTCGGCCGGTGGACGTCGTCGGCGCGGCACTGGCTCGCTCTACGCATTCGCGCGCGGGTTGTTTCCTTCCCTGGTCATCAAGGCCGGCCGCGATCATCACACGCTCCACAGAAAGCTCGAACTCACGACGCTCCAGGCACGCTTTATCTCCCGGGAGGCACCGTTCTACATAGAGCCGTGCTCGGTGGATGAACCGCCGGAGCCCCTCACGGAGGATCTGTCATGTCCGTGAAACTCGCATCTCGCCTCGTACCGATCCTTGCTCTCTTCGTGTTGACGGTCGTCTACGGAAGCCAGCCGGTTCGCGCCGCCGAGCTGCAACTCTCGGAGGTACCGACCGTTTCCAGCCAGGCTCCCGCGTCTCCGGACGTCCCCGCGGAAGGCCCGGATCTCTTCACACCGAAGCCGATCTTTCTGTGCAAGTCGGGCTGGTGCAGCACGACCGCCCAATGTCAGGACTGGTTCGGTCCGGACTGGGTTTGCCAGCTCGGTTCGGGCCAGACCTGCGGGATCTGCCAACTCGAGGCCTAGCTCGGTCTCCTTCCGTTTCTCGGGGCGGGCGCCGTCGCAACGGCGGCGCTCACGGGCCGCATCGCCCGTCCCCGAGAGACGTCGTCCCTTACGGCTCCATGCAGCGCAACAGCGCCCCGGCGTGGAAGCAGATGTTCCTCGTCTGGGTCGCGGCGTTCAGACAAGCCCAGGCGACGTCTCCGAGGTGATTGATGCCTAGGACCCCAACCTGGTCGTCGCGCGAACCATCTCGAAGATCTACGGCCTCGCCGGAATGCGCCTCGGCTACGCCGTCGCCCAAGCGTCGACGATCGAACGCCTCCAAGCGGAGCAAGCCTGGGACAAGGTCAACATCGCCGTCGTCGAAGCCGACAAAGCGAGCCTCGCCGACTCGGCCCACGTGGATCGAACCAAGAAGCTGATCCTCGACGCCCGGCGCAGCACGATGGCCGCCCTCGAAGCTAAGGGCTACCGGACGATCCCCGCGGCCACGCACTTCTTCATGGTCGATCTGAAGATGGACGTCCGCCCAATCATCGCGGCGCTCAAGGAGCAGGGCGTCGAGGTCGAGCAGTTTTTCCCCGGGCTCCCGACCCACCTGCGCGTGACGGTCGGGACCGGGGCACAGATGGAGCGGTTTTTGGGGGCGTTTGGGGCCGTTCGGTAATGGCCCTCACTGGCCCTTCGCCGACTACACTCGACTCTCTTGCTTGCAAATCTTTAATATTGTCATCAATCCACTTCTTAGAAGCGTGCAGCAAGGCATAGATCGAATAGGTTCCCGAAGTCACACGCAAGCCGATTCCCGCGACTTTCCTCATCCCGTCAACCGTCACATAAGCCGGTGACCCGCTATCATGCAACATCAATTTCTCGCCCTTTTTACCTTTCGCGACCAACGTCTTCCCCTTGTTGCACGAGTAGAGCTTCGGCTCTCCAGGATTCCCGCAATCCAAACTCACGACATCCAAACACGCCTCTCGTTGAGTTCTGTCGGTGCCGGTGTCCGAAAAACCAAATCCGACAGCCCTAATCTCACTACCTATTTCACCAGAAGCCGCTCTCGCGCATATATCAGCGTCTACATCATCCAGCAGCCGATAGAGCAAGAGGTCCGCGTCGCCTTCGACGGCGTAGACACCCTCCATGAACGTGACGTTTATTTCTTTTCTTTCTTTGTCTCTTATCTCAAGGTAAGAAATACCTGTGGGGTGCTCATCTAGAACATGCCCGGCGGTAAGTACCATGTTCTTCGCAACCAAGACCCCGCTTCCGACCACAGTGTTCATTCGGCGGATCAACACACAGTCCTTCACGATCGGGTTCGTCTCGTTGCCAACCAATTTTATCTCACCAAAGACATCATTCTCATCTAGATTCCACGCGGTTGCATCTCCAAAATTAACTGCAATTGGCGGGCAATGACCACTGCTTCCTGTGACTTTCCCTGACAAATTATGGGGTATCCACGGGATGAAGAGATCCTCCCACTTCGGCCTCTTATTATCTTTGTCCTTCAAATTCTTGAGCGAGTAGTAGTACCAGAGGAAGTCGATCAGGCCACGAGGGCTGTCGTGAAGAGTGTCGTGGAAATTCGAGAGGCAAACCCGAACTGGTTCCGAGAGCTTTACCCATTGTCTCGCCGAGAAGGTAAACTCAGCTCCTCCATCATTTGGAATCAAGACGACTCGGTCTGCAACGCCCTTGACTCGAAGCACCACGGCATCTGCCAACGAATGCCGTCCAGGCGTTACGGGGTTATCCTTGATTTTAGCAATCTGATACGGAATCAATTCGCCAGCCTGTCTTCCAACCTCCAAGGTCGAGAATTCTCCATTCGTGATAATGACTTGGGTTCCAATTCAATTCAAATCGATCCCCCCAGACGAGAACCCTCCAGCCTTAAGGAATTCGTCCAGACTTGCCGTCCAACGAAAATCTCCTTCTTCTCCGGCGGCAGGCACCCCATTCGGAGGATAGAGCGGTCCGGAAGTGGTCAACGGTGGTGATGCCCCGAAGATCTTGAGGTCAAACGTCTCATTTCTATTCAAAATACAGATTCCAAGTTCATCTCCATCAGGCGCTGGCACGACACGATCCGGCGGCCTTCTTCGGCCGCTGGCGTTTGAGACCTGGAAACGTGTTGGGAAGCTCAAAATTTGATGATGAGGCACGGGGACTTTCTCCGAGTTGATGCCGAACTCATCCGCAAAGGTAAATGGGACCTTTTCTGCCCTGGGGATTCGAACGGTGCATTTTGACGGCGTAATTCGGTCATCAAACTCAAGAAAGCACATGCCCGTAATAATGAACTCAAAATCAAAGTTGGCCATATCGTCACCTCTCCCCTGTTCGGGCTGTCCAGCTATTATTATTGTCCGTAGACCGCAAATAGCGAGCGCGCAGAGATAGTATTTTCCTTCTGGCTTTCGCTATTTTCCCCAACCAAAGATGATCGAAGGTCCCGATGTCTCGAAGCCCCTTGGAGAAGCCGGCGCAGCGCAGTTCGACTCCACGCGTCATCGACTTCCCACTGGCTCGCAACCACGGTACCAACCCCGGCTGCGAGGAACGAAGCCGCCAAGCCCGAGATGTTCTCTCTACCGGAATCACCCCCTGCTACCCCATTGCATATTGAAAGCACGACCAGATTGGCATGGGAGAGGTCGAGTTTCGCGATGTCCTGCGCCGTGATCGCTCCTCCCGTCCCGTCGACTTCGGGCGCAAGAACGATCCGCGAAAGCCCCGGATTTCGAGCGTCGAGAATGGCATGCGCCGCGATGTGGATGACTCGCGCCTCTGGGGCCACGCGGAGAAAAGCCGAGCGGGTCGCGGCATGACCGATCAATAGGATGGAACGAGAATCGAGATCCGCGATCTCTCGGGCTTCAGCGCGAGCCTCCGGCAGCTGGCGCAGCCTGGGATAGGCCGCCCGACTGAAAGCCGGATCTCCTATGACGAATACGGGACCGCTTCCCCTCGGCTGTTTCGATCGACGATTCCGAGCCGCCAGATAGAACGACGCGCTCGGCTGGATCAAGATCATTCGGTCCTCGATCAGATAACGACCGTCGGACGGATCGAGAAGCGCGGCGAACGGCAGCCGGGCGAGGAATCGATCCGGGACGACGGACAGATCGGCACCTTGCGGGACCTCGCCGAGGATCGGCTGGATGAGAGATCGGTAGAGTTTCTGCGAAGCGGCACGCTCATCGAGACCCAACTCTCCCCTCGCCACTCCCCGGGCGAGCGTGCCGACCGCCCGCTCCAACTCGCGGGACGAGACCCTGTCGACGTGGAGTCGAAGCCGACCCGACGCGACCGACCAGATGTACAGCCGATCCGGCAGAACCGCATATTCGACCAACACCGAGTCGGTGGGCCAAGCACGCTGGATCGATTCGGCTTCCAGAGGAAGCCCTAACTCCGGCGCGGAGCCATGCCCAGCGATCTGGTCGAACAGGAGGCGCGCGCGAGACCGTTCGGCGAAAGAGAAGGCCTTTCCGGCGTCTCCTAGCGACTCGGCCTGAAGCGAGATCATCGAATCGAATGCGACCTGTGCCTCCTCGAAAGAACTCTGCCGGAGTTGCGGGTCTCGGGTCGCTCCCCTCTTTCCTTCGTAGATCTCGATCGATTCTAGAAGGTCCTTCGCGGCCTCGGCGTACCGACCGAAAGAGCGAAACGCATCCGCCCGCGCGACCAGGAGACCGGCTTCGTGATAGCGAAATTCCGTTCGCCGATGGCGGGTAAGAGCCGAGGTCAAATGCTCGATTGCGGCCAGGGGATCTCTCGCGACGAGGGAACGACCTTCAGCCATCTCGATGGTCGCCTCGAAACGTTCGCGTAGATCCGGAAGATTGACTTTTTCTGCAAACCCCTGGGCCGCCTTAAGCGTTTGGAGCGAACCCCGATCGTCGCCCAGCTGCGTCTTGAGCCGTCCGAACTGCAACGCCTGCTCGGCGAGCGCTCCGGGCCGCCCCCAACGGCGACATACGGTCCTCAAATCACGAGAGAAGGCCAACGCCGCCCAGGTCCGATTCTCGCCAAGCAAAGACTCTACGATCTCGTAGAGGGTCGCTTCCTGGGCGCGCAACTCCGTAAGTTGTAGCCGGCTCAGAGCCTCCCCATAGTCGCGCCATTCTTGGTCTCGATCGCCGAGCCGGGCGTACGCCTCCCCCACCAGAAGGTGCATGAAACCTCTGATCTGCTCTCCTTCGCTGCGGGAAAGAATCTCCAGGGCATCCCCATAGGGCTTCAGCGCGGCTTCAGGTCGTTCTAGAAAAAGCCCTCCTGTCGCTTGCAGCCAGCGGATCCGCCCCCCCAGGGTCGGGTAGCGTACAGCGTCGAAGAGGCTCCCCAGCGTCCGGAGCTCGGCATCGGCCTCGGCCACCGATCCGCGTTGAAGAAGGACCGTTCCGTAATACCGTGGCCATCCTGCGAACGGACTGCCCGCTAGGTCCAGGGCCGCGGCAGAGAGCCATGGACCGGGCTCTCCGGATCCAATCTGGCGATAGCACCTCATCCCTTCGCCGAACGCCGCCAATCCACGCGCGAGCTTCCTTCGACCTTCCGGAGCCGCCGTCTCGATTGAAGCGACCGTATCGGCCACCATCGAATCCCGGAGGACGACCGCAAACGCCTTGCCGATTCCCCTCAACGCCGCAAGCTCGGTCGGCGCCTGGGACCGCCCCCAACGAGGGAAGAGAATCTCCTCCGTTTCGAGGCGTGCAAAGAGCGGGTACCGCTTCACAAGGTCAAAGAGTGCTTTGGAATCCCCGGTCCTCGCCGCAGCCTCGAAGCGTGCCCGATCCCCGCTTTCCCAGAGGTCGTAAGACGACGGAACGCGCAGCGTTTCGATCGCGGCGCGCGCATGGCCGGCCCGTGGCGAGTCCGAATCCACGGCGAGAAATCTCGTCCAGCCGGAGATCCCAGCGGCGGTCAGATGGAGCCGGGTGGCAATCTCCGCTCGGACGAAGAGCGCTTCGGCCGACCGGGGCGCGAGGGCGACCGCGTGCTCCGCGGCGTCGAGACCGAGCGCAAGGTCCCGAGGACTGCCTTTCGAGGTCGCCGAACGCGCAAGGAACGCTTCGCCAAGAGCGGTTTGGACGGAGCCGTTTTCCGGCAGATCGAGCGCAAGGTCGGCGAGGCCCTCCACGGCGGAAGAGACCCGCCCTTCGCGCCGCGCCTGAACCGCGCGGACCGCCGCGTCCCGATACGGCTCTGGGACCTTCGTGGCGAGATCGAGTTGAGAATTGAGGGTCGAACCGGGAAGTTCAAGGGCCACGTCGTTCCGGCCCGCGGAGGGAATCCGGCCGACACCCGTGGTTACGAGCAGAACGACGACAAGACCCCAGAGAGCGAGCCTCGGGCGCAAGGTGGCCTTTCGTTCCCGGGGCGCACCGCTCCCGCCGAGCGGCTTCATCTCTATCGGTCCTCGGGTCGAATGAATTGGACGGACGCGCCGGATGGTATTCCACCCCGGGGCTTTGAGGAGCAGTACTAGGCACTTCCCGCGGACTCTCGGCATCCCCCCCGGCGCAGAGCAACAGCATCCTAGGTAGTCCAGAATACGGGACGTATTTACGGAGTACGGGACGTATATTCGGAATACGGGACGTGAATTCAGGATTCGGGACGTTTATTCAGAATACGGGACGAATTAGCAGAATACGGGACGCAGAGCCAGGATACGGGACGTATATCCAGAGTACGGGACGTATATCTAGAGTACGGGACGTTTGCACAGAGAACGGGACGAATATCCAGAGGATGGGACGCAAGTCCAGAAAACGGGACGTAATTCCAGAGAACGGGACCGACCTACCCTGAATTGAGACGTGCGCTCGGCGAATGGGACGTGCATTCGGAAAACGGGACGAGCTCAGCGAACGTGGGACGTACCGCCGCCGGCTCGCTCCTTTCGGCTGACGCCGGGGCGTCCGGGCGGGAATCAGGAAGTGGAACGCGCGCAACGCGGCAGGCGCCCGCAGATTTTCCGCCGCAGCGGAAAACCGGTGAGACGTTCGGGCTAATCCTTTTCAATTACAGTGCAACAGCGCGCCCGCGTTCCCGCAGATGTTCCTCATCTGGGTGGCGGCGTTTAGGCAAGCTCCAGCGACGTCGCCGAAATGATTGATTCCGAGCACGCGGCCGTTGGAAGGATCGAGGATCGGGGAGCCGGACGAGCCGACTTCGGCGTCGCAGCCGTACCCCATCTGGCTCGCGGGGGCCGTTTCGTAGGTGGCGTCGACGGTCGCGACCGTGCAGCGTCGAGTGTGGGCGGCATCCTGCCAATAGGCGATCTGCTTCGCCCGCCCCATCGAGTGCTGAGGAAAGTCGAGCGCCGTCCCGACCCTCGGCCGCTTGCGGGTCGCGGTGTACTCGCCCCAGGTGGCCTCGGGGTTTCCTTCGAGGGTGAACAGCGTGTAGTCGAGCCGCGTCACCGGGCTCGTCCGTAGGAACGTCCCTCCGGCATATCGTCGCGACGGAGCAAGCGCGGAAGGGGCGCACCGTCTCGCCTGGTAATTGAAGGTGGCCTCGACCGTATCTACCTCCGCCTGGGTCTTGAAACAGTGGCTGTTCGTGATCATCGTATTCGGGTTCGATCCGGCGACCAGAAAGCCGGTGCAGAAGAGCGTCCAGCCGTCGCGCTGAAACGCCAGCCGCGCGATGGGCCGCACGTTCACCTCCGGATGGCAGACCGCGTTTTCTCGGCCGTCGGTACCGCAGATCGCCTTGGCGGGCGACGAGAGACCTTCGAGCGGTCCGATTCCATACGCGATGCGATCGATCGTCACACCGTGGTGTCCCTCCACGCGCAAGGGCCCGGAATGTAGGGAAACGATCGCGGTGTCCGAGCCGATGAGGAAACTCCAGAGCTCGCCAGTGCCGTGCGGCCCTCGACCGCGATAGGTGAAGGCCTCCTTACCGTCTGGGCTCGCGAGGGTCAGATAGTCCCCTGCGGGCAAATCGAGCTCGCTCAGGTGAACGCGGAGGAACGTCGCGCCGGGCGAAACGATCGTCCGCGTCCAGGTCGCCGGTCGATCCGGCGAACCGGCCGGGTAGGCGGCCGGCGTCGCGAGGAAGTAGGGTCGTTCCTCCCCAACCTTGAGGGCCTCTTGGGCAATGGCCGCCGGGGCTCCGAAACATGCGGCAACGAGCACCCCCGCGAACGCGGCGGCTAGGACATACGCGCCCGGACCGCACGACGGGCCGCGGCTGATCGCGGGCCGGAAAGGCGAATGAGCTGGGGTCTCCAACGCCATCGACCTAGGGCTGCAAAGCCCAGATTTCCGTTCCGGCCTCGGGCGAGGTGGCCGGGAAGAACAGCCGACCGGCGGCTTGGGCTGGCGAGCTGAAGGCGCTCAACGTGACGTTCGGATCTTTGTGGAGGGTCGTCCCCGCGGGCGTTCCGTCGGAAACGAACCAGGAATCAAACAGGAATCCGACCACCTTCCCCGCGAAGACCTGGAGATGGATCGGGTTGAACAGGGAGGCGTTCGTATCGGACTGGAGCGGTGCCGTTCCGCTTGGCGTTCCGTCACTCGACCAGAGGACGGTCTCGCCGGGCTGACCAGGTAACGGGGCCTCGAAGAACAGGCGGTCTCCGAGAACCACCGGCGTCTTCTCGCCGCGAATGTCCAGACTCGGCCACAGGACCCCGAGGTAGCGAAGGGACGCTTCCGTACCCTCGGCGGCGTAGAGACCGATGCCCTGCTCTCCATCGCCGAAGACGTAGAGGGTCGTCGTCCCCCCGGCCAGCGGAGATTTCGGTCCGCCGAATGCCCGCTGGAGGAAAATCGTCTCGACGGTACCCGCCTCGGTACCGTCGGTCGCCCAAACGGCTTCCTGTCCGTCGGCGTCACGTCCGAAAAACCAGACCTTTCCGCCGAACGTCGTCGGTTCGCTTTGCGGCGTCACGGCCGCCAGACGACGGAGGCCGCTCGAGTCGTCGATCCAGAGTCCCTGTTCTTCAGCCGAACCTTCGCGGGAGAAGAGCAGGCCGGCACCGAAGGCATGCAGCCAAGAGACGGAGGGTGAGGATGCGATCTCCGTTCGCGGTAAGCCCGTCCAATCGGTCTTCCAGAGTCGCCTCTCAAAAGTCTGCGAATCGAAGGTCGAGAAATAGGGCCGGTCGCCGACGACCGCAACCTGTTCGACGCGCTGACCTCCCGGCAGGCCGATCGGCAGAGTTCCGTCCGGCGATCCATCCGCGATCCAGAGACCCTGCCCTGTCGCTATGGAAGCCGCGAACAACAGGCGCCCGTCACCTCCGGCCGCCTTGAGATCGAACGGCGGAGATCCAGGGTCGCTTCCGGGAGCGAAATCGGAAACTCGAACCGTTCCGGCGGCGGTGCCGTCGCTCGCCCACAACTCATAGCCCTCGATCCCGTCGTTCGCGAAGAAGAAGGTCCGCGTACCGGCGGAGACAAGGTCGCTGGGGAAGGAGCCGGAAAACTCGTTCTGTCCCGGTTCGAGGTCGGCGACCAACCGCGTGGTTCCGAGCCGGCCGCGGCTCGACCAGAGCTCGCGCCCGTGGACCGCATCTTGGGCGGGAAAGACCAGCGAACCGCCGGCCGCGGTACCGGGAAAATAGCCGCCGAACGGCATCGGGTCGGCGAGGTTCGAAATCCGCGCGGTACCGCCCGGCGTGCCGTCGGTCGACCAGAGCTGCTCGCCGTGGGCGCCGTCGGTGGCCGCGAACAAGATGCGGTTGCCGAGACGATGGAAGCCGTACTCGTTCGACGAGCAGGTGCCCGGGCAAATGTCTTTGAGCAGGCGAGTCCCGGCGGGAGTGCCGTCGGTCGTCCAAAGCTCCGAACCGGTCGCCGGCTGCGTCGCCCCGATCAGCAAGCGATTGGGAGGGCTGGGAAAGGTTCCTGAAGCCGATCCGCAGCTCCCTACGCAGAGGTCGGCGAGCATCTTCGTACCGGCCACCGTGCCGTCGCTCACCCACGGCTCTTGCCCTTTCGAGCCGTCGTCGGCATGGAAGACGAGGCGGTTCGGCAGTTGGTAGAAAGAAAAGACCCGCCCGGACGGCTCGAACGGCTCGGCCGGACGGAAGCGGGTGAGCTGCCGGGTGCCTCCGGCCGTCCCATCCGTCGTCCAAAGCTCGGAGCCGGTCCGGCCGTCGCTCGCCACGGCGTAGTAACGATTCCCTACCACGATGGCATCGCGCGGGAAGGCGCTGCGAGATCCCGAAGCGATCTCGGGAAGCGGCACGGTACCGGCCGTGGTGCCGTCCGAGGCCCACATCTCGTAACCCCGGCCGCGCTCCGGTCCGAAATAAATCAGACGGTTCGGCAGTGCGCGGAGCAAGAACGCCCCCTCCGGCGTGCTCTGCGTAAAGACGCGGACGCGCCGCATGCCGGCCGCCGTGCCGTCGGTCGACCAGAGCGCAAAGCCTCGTCCGTCGTCACCGTTGAAGAACAGGCGGCCGCGAAACCAGGTGAGCTCCGTCACCTCGCCGCTCATGATCCCCGGCTTGAGGTCGATCACCAGGTGTGTACCGGCGGCGGTGCCGTCGCTGGTCCACAGCTCGCGACCGTGCGCCGGATCCGCCGCCAGAAAGAAAATGGTTCGCGTTCCCGGCACCGACACCACGGGAATGCCGGAGCTCCCGAGCAACGCGAAATCGGAAAGAAATTCGGTCGTCTCCGAAGTCCCTCGGCTCGACCAGAGGGAGAACGGACTGCCGTTCACCGTCGAAAGGACGTAGGCGGTATCTCCGGCAAGGGCGAACGGTCGACCGGCCAAACGCGGTTGGATCAAAAGCGTTCCCGAGGACGTGCCATCGCTTGCCCAAAGGTCGCCCCCTCGACCCGCCCAGAAGAGCGCCCGATTCCCCAGGGAGACGAAGGAATCGGGGTTGGAGTTTTCAGGCATCGAGATTCGCGAGATGTCGCGCACCAGATACGGCGTTATCGCCGCACAGGGAACGGCGGCGAGCAAGGCGATCGAAACGGTTAGAAATACGAGACGCATGTGGATCTCCTAAGTAACCGTCCGCTTAATTACCACTTCAAAAAGGAAGGGCTCGACTTCCGCACGACCGAAAGGGAGAGACACGAAATCGCGGCGAATCGCTTAGACCTCGGCCGGCGGCAGAACCCGCTCGAAGATCTCGGCAAGCGGTAGGCGCACCTCGAACGTCGGCAACTCGACCGAGGCCTCGAGGCCCGCGACCGGAGTCAGCAGCCAGCGATCGTCCGTGAGGCGCCGAAAGTGCTCGACGAGCGGCTGATCCTGCGAGATGAACATCACCTCGCGGAGCGACGGTATCGCGCGGTAATGCTCGAATTTTTTCCCCCGGTCGGTCGCCTCGGTCGATGGCGAGAGCACCTCGACCAGCATCGCCGGATTGAGCAGCGTATCCGGCGTCCGACCCTCTTCGAATTCCGGCCTACCGCAGACGACGACCGCGTCCGGATAGGTGTAAAGGCCGGTCGCGGCAATCTTCACCCGCTGATCGCTGGTCGCCACCTGGCAGGGCCCGGACCGTAGCGCGTTGCCCAACAACCGAAGGAGGTTCGCGCCGATCCGGTTGTGAGCGAAGCTCGCACCGGTCATGGCGAACATCTCGCCGTCCAGGAACTCGCTCTTGAGCTCGGAGGCGCGTTCGATCTCCAAGTACTCCAAGGCGGAAAGGCGGGCGACGGGCTCTGCGGACATTGCCTATTGATTTTCTCACGATTCCGTCGAAACCAGAGCTGTGCACCCGGGACCGAACGGCGAAATGAGGAGGCTCCCCGGGTATGCTCGACCTTATGAGCCTCCTCACCGTCGCCGAGGTCTTCGCCGCCCGCCGCGCCCTCGCCGGTCGCGTGGTCCGCACTCCCGTCCTCCGCTCCGCCATCCTCGACGAGCTCGCCGGCTCCGAGCAGCATTGGAAGGCGGAGGGCCTTCAGCTCTCGGGCTCGTACAAGGTGCGCGGCGCGACGAACAAGATCCTTTCGCTCTCCCCCTCCGAGACCGCCGCCGGCCTGATCACCGTCTCGGCCGGCAACGCCGCTCTCGGCGCCGCCTGGGCGGCGCGGGAAGCGGGAGCGCGCCTGACCGTCGTGATGCCGGAAAACGCGGTGCCGGAAAAGCTCGCGGCGGTCGCCCGGATGGGGGCGACGATCGAGAAGAATGGCGTCACCAACGCCACCCAGGCGTTCGCCCGGCTCGCCGCGCTTCGCGAGGCGCACGGCTTCACGCTGATCCATCCCTTCGACGACCCGAAGGTGATCGCCGGAGCCGGCACGGCGACCTGGGAGCTGCTCGAAGACGCCCCGCCGCTCGATCGTTTGATCGTCCCCACCTCGGGCGGCGGCCTGCTCGCGGGCGCCCTGCTCGCGGCGAAAGGGCTCTCCCCAGATACAGAGGTATGGGGCGTCCAGCCGGAGGGAGCGGACGGCCTCGTCCGCTCTCTCGCCGCGGGTGCGCCCACGACGCCCGAGACGATCCAGACGATCGCCGACGGCCTCACCGCGCCGAAGCCGGGAGCGCTCAACTTCGAGATCATCCGCCGCGACGTCGCGGGTGTCGTGGTCGTCTCCGACGAGGAGATCCTCGCCGCGATGGGGCTATTGATCGCAAACCTCCGGGTGATCGTCGAGCCCTCCGCCGCGGTGGGCCTCGCGGCGCTGCTGCGGTATCCACACCTACGGGGAGGACGTGTCGGCCTGCTTCTCTCGGGCTCCAACGCGGCCCGCGAGAGGGTCCTCCAAGCGCTCGCGCCGACCTAAGCTTCGAGGGTCGCAACCTCTCCGGAGACCTTCCCACTGACCACCACGGCGGGCGACTTCGCCGAGATCTCGGGCCGCCGCAACGCGAAAACGGCGATCGCGCCGTAGACCAGGCATTGCAGGCCGAGCCAGCCCAGGGCGTCGAGCGTCGCCCCGTCGTACTGGAACGCGCCGAAGATCCAGCGCCCGAGCACGGGCCGCAAAAAGGTGGTGGGCAGGAACGATGAGGCGAGTTGCGCCGGCCACGAATCGTCGGCCGGAGGATTCCACAGGCCCCCGGACAACAGAATGAGCAACGAAAACCCCAAACAACTCGCTACGACGCCCAACGGTGAGCGAATGAGCTTTGGAAACCATAAGCCGAGGAACGCCGAGGCCAGCATCGAGGGCAGCAGGACGGCGATCATGCCGAGAAAGCCGGCTTTGACCAGCACCCCGAAGCTCGACTCCATGACGATCAAAAGCAAGAAGAAACTCGCCAACGTGATCGTGCAGGCGGCAAGAGATCGCCCCAGGGCGATCGCCACCGCATCGCCCCAACTCTCGACCACGGCCGGCGGTTCGGATTCCCGGGCTCGAACCGTGACGAACAACAACGGCAGAAGGATCAAGACGACCGAGAGAAAGCTCGGCAACCCGCTGAGCCGTGGATCGGCCGCTTGGGGAAAGTACTCGAACAGGGGATTCACCGGAAACGTACCGAGCATGAACAGGTCCTCATACAGGGCCGGCTGCGACCACGCGACCTCCCCGAACAGCGGCTTCCAATGCTTTCCGGCCTCGCGCCGAGAGGCGATGACCGCCGAGGCGCGTAAGATGCCCGCACCGACCCGCTCGAGGCGCTCCATGCGGAGCGGGTCGGTTTCCGCGGTGTAGATCGAGAGCTCTTTGCCTTCGTCTCCCTCGTAGTTCAGCACCAGATCGTACGGTCCGTTCGCCAATCGCTCGACAGGATCGAAGACCGCCTGGGCCTCCGTGGCGACGGTGAGGGCCGACGATTCTCTAAGGATCAGGAGAAGCCGATCGACGTCAGGTTTCACTCCTTCGACTCCGGGAACGCCCGCCACCAGGATCCGCACGGGACGGACCGCCCCCTCGCGGCCGAAGATCGCCAGGAGAGCTGCGGGCATCAACAGGATCAGGATCAGGCCGATGCGCTGCCTCGAGAGGAGGTCGAGCTCTCGCCTCAGGACGGAGTAAAGCTGGGACATGGTTCCTCCGCGTCAACGACTCTGCAAGCTCGTTCTGACGACCAGCCGCTGGCTGTCGGACGAGGGCGCCGCCTCAAGGCCGAAGGTCGTATAGTTATTGATTCCGAAGAATTGGTCTCGAACCAAGGACTCCAGATCGCTTCCCGGGTTGAGCAGACCGAGCGAGACCAGGCGATCGAGGTCCGCGAAGGCCTGTACCTTGGCGCCCTTGTGCCAGCCGCGGCTCGCGACCTGGTACGAGGCGTTGGACTCAAGCCCAGGCCCCGCCTTCGCTTCCGGCAGCGTGAGCCGCTCCAGGTCCTTGACATCGGTGGCGATCCAGAGCGAATCGGGAAGGAACAGGCAAGCGACACGATAGCGGTCGCTCTTGAGGTCTCGCGGCCCCATCGCTTTCAAGTCCTGCCGGTAGCGTAGATCGTTGGCGGTAAAGGGAGGCGCCAGGAAGAAGATGGGCTGGCCGTTCAACCTGCGTTCGTAGGAGCGTGTGGTGAAATCGGACCCTTGAAACTCCGGGTTTCCCACTTCGCCCTTCAGGATCGGATAGCGGTGGAAGAGCGAATCCGATTCCGGCTCGAGCAACCGGAGTCGCTCGAGGTCCGCGATGGATGGAGGGGGCCCGCCACGATCGCGATAGCCCCTCAGCGCGCCGTTGAGCAGCTTCAGGTCGCGATCCCCGCGTAAGCGCCGCTGGAGGTCGCTCGCCACCTTCTCCAACTGGTCGCGATTCCCCCAAAGACCGACCAGAACGTCCGGCAGCCCATCCTCAAAATCCGTCACGGCGAAAAGGAGCCGCGTGACGTCCGGAATCGAAAGATCCTCGTGAAGAACTTGCTCGGCCAGGAAATGTTTATACAGGTCGAGCTGACGGTCCTCGGCCATGACGGCCGCCAGGGTGTCGGTCGGCAGCTTGCGGGCCCAGTCGAAGGGGTCGGGATTGCTCGTACGGAGCGCGTCGAAGATTCGGACCGACGCGCCGGAAAGCTCGACGTCGGCTTCAACTCGCAATTCCTTCGGCTCCACCCGAATGACACCGGTCCGTTCGCTGAAGGGTGCGGTCCGGCTCTGCCAATACACGAAGACATTGGGACCGGCGAGCAACGGTCCTCTGAGGCGCCGTTTCACCGCCTGGTACAACCCGTCGTTCGAGTTTGCGAACGCGAGGTTTTCGCGCCGAAGAAGTAGGCTTCGCCTCATCAGGTCGAGGGACCGGCTGACGACGCAGATTCCCGGTTCCGGAACGGCGACGAAGAACTCGTCGTCGAAGCCGTATACGTCGTACGTCCTCCCCCTCGGATACCGCCAGTGGAAAAGCTTGTTCGGGCGCAGGCCTAGCTTCTCATTGGCGATCTTCAGCAACCGCTTACCATCCGAGATCGGAAGAACCACCAGGAATTGATCGTAGGCGGTGGTTACGCGGTAGCCGCTGACCAGAATTCCGCGATGGACGTCGATTCCCCAGGCTCCGAGGTCCGCGAGGCCGGGTAGGTCGACCTTGCTCTCACGGACCTCCTTCTTGAGCTCGCCGAGAAGACCTTGGCCTTCGACGGAGGTGCGCAAGGCGTTCTGGAGGTGCGACTCGAGCCCCTTCCACAGGCTCTCGATGTCGCCGGTAGCCGCGACCAGCACGCTTTCGCGCGGGATGTACTGAAACTCGTCGCCCAATGTGCCCCGCCGGGCTGCTCGGCTGTACGCCACCGCGAACAGGAGGACCGCGAAAAAGGCGACGAACAACCGCCAGCCCGCGACAGAGAGAAGGTGACGTCCAGTCATAGTCCCTCCGTCGTCGCCGCAGGTTTGAGAGTCGCCATGACGGGCAGGTCCAGACCCTCGATCCGGCTGAGCCAGACACGCGAACGGGGCTCGCGGAGCTCTCGCAAACGCTCGCTCTCATCGTACGGATAGGCGTTGACGAGCTCCTTGACCCGGGCGTAGGAGAGCACCTTGGACCGCAGGCCCTGTTGCACCGCCTGCGCAACAATGGGAGGCGCGGGCTCCTCGGCCTTCCCTAGGTCGAGTAGGGACTGATATCTCTCGAGAATCCTGCGGGAGATCCGGTTCTCGTCCTCGATCGTGAGCGCGAGCGCCGTCCCTCGAAGACCCTCGATCATCTGCAGGCTGGCGCGCAGCGCCAGGTAGGACAGATTCCTGAGCCGCCCGAGCTGGCTGATCTGCGCCAGATCCTCGAATCCATCTTCGCCTCCGTCCGGTGAATGCACCTTGACCCTCATCACCAGGCTCAAGAAGATCTCATCGGCACCGGTCATGCTGGCTTCGTTCACCATCACGAGATCTGCCTGAAGGCCTTCGCGGCGGACCCTCTCGACCGCCGCCCGCATCTCTTTCCAATCGTCCAGGTCGTTCAGCGAATAGGTCGCCGGCCTGACCGTAATGTCGACGATCGGGAGAAAGATGTCTCCGATCTCCTCCCGCAGCCTCTTCGACAGGATTACCCTCTGTTTTTCGTCGTCGTCCAGCCGAGCCTGCAGCGGTAACGCCACCGGCAGGATGACGTAGACCTTGAGGCGCCGGTCTTCGATCGTTCGTATTCGCCAGTCCCGCCAAAACTGGAACCCCGCCGCCGCGACGACCACGAAGCCCATCGCCAGCACGACGAAGCGCAGCCGCCATTTGAGCTTTCCCACAACCTCCAGGAGGAGCGCCGCCAACCCGACGACCGACACGATTCCTGCGGCGTACCAGGACCGCGTTACGAAACAAGCAAGGAGGGGCAGCGTGCTCGCGAACAGGAGGATCGCCATCTGGGAATGAGCCTTGAACCAATTTTCCAGCCTCGTCGCCATCCCTTTACTCAGGGCCTGCCAAAACAGAAGCCCGAGGAACGTGGCGATCAGCGCAAGGCAGGCCACGGCCCCGGTGTCCATGGGTAAACCATTCGGGAAGTAACTGCTCAGCGCTTTGAGCAACGGTTTCAATACCCTCTCCTTTTCCTGCCGGAAAGAGAGTCCTCGGAAAGTAACCGCGGACCGGTCCAATTAGCTATCTAGACGGACGCTGAATGCCGCTTCACCGGCCCACGTCGAATTCAGGACGCGCCGAAGCCCGGCCGTCCTTCCCAGAATCCTCTCCCTCCCCGAGGCCCAAGTGCAGCCGGGTGGGATGGCCCGCGTACGGCGTGGGTCGGAAGGTCTCACGCCCGCTCTCGGGGCGGCGCTACGATTTCTTCGTTCAAGCATTCACTTTCCAGAGGTACCTCGGGCCGTGGGCCCGGCCGATCTCGAGCCCGTTCGGTTCGTCGGTCTACAGGCTCGAAAACCTTGAGGAGCGAGAGCCCCATGAGCGATCTGCGCAATCGACCGCAGAGACTTGGACTTCGCGCAACCGCAGCCTTCGCCTTGTGCGCCGCGCTTTCGGCGCCGTCCCAGGCGGAAGAGCGTTGGGTTCCCCTGGGACCTTCCGGCGGCCTCGTCCGCAATCTCGCGCAGGCGCCTTCCGATCGACAGCGGCTCTACGCGATCAGCCAAGACGCGGCGACCGGCTTGTTTCGGAGCCGCGACGGCGGCCTCACGTGGCAGTCGATCCGCGACGGGCTCGGTGGCGCGGGCATCGTCACGGTCGCGGTCGCTCCGCGCGATCCGGACTTCGTCCTGCTCTCCGCCGGTTCCGGCGCGATCTGGCGGAGCCGAGACGGCGGATCGACCTGGACGCAGGCCGCGAAACCGCCACGATCACCGGACGGTTCGAGCATCACGACCTACTCTCTGCTCTTCGTTCCGGGGTCCGAGCGAAGGGTCTATGCTGCAACCGATCGCGGCGTCTTCCGCAGCCTCGACGGCGGCGCGACCTGGGATCTCTGGTCGCTCGAAGACTTCGCGGTCACGGGGATCGTCCGCGATCCCGCGAATCCCCAGAGCTGGTTCGTCTCGGCCTACGAGATCGTCGATGGCTCGGGCGCCGAGCGCGGCATCTTCCGGAGCGACGACGGAGGCGCCACGTGGAGCCACGCCCCGAGCGTCGGACTCTCGAGCCCCTACGCACCGGAGCGTCTGTTCTTCCACGCCGGCACCCTCTATGCGCAGTGGGACGGCGCGCTCTTCCGCACGGCCGATCGAGCCGCGACCTGGAGCCCGATCCCGCGTCCTCCGACCTATTTCGCCTACGACTACGCGCTCGGACCTTCGGGCTCGATCTACGCCGCGACCGAGATGGGAGTCTTCGTCTCGTCGGACGGCGTCCATTGGAATTCGCCGAACGCTCCTCTCCCCGGGCAGGGAATTCCGAACGACGTGCTCTTCCGCCTGGTCCTGCTCCCTCACGCGCCCGGCCGATCGCTCGAAACGGTGGTCGCCTCCGGTCGCCGGGGGATCTGGCGCTCAACCGACGGCGGAGCCCGATGGGCGCCGTCGAGCCGCGGCATCTCCGAACGGATCGTCGGCGACCTCGTCGTGCTCCCCGATTCTCGAGGGACCGTGCTCGCGACGTTCGAGGACGGCCTCTTCCGAATCGATCGCGCGGGCGACACCTGGCGGCGGCTGCCGAGCCAGCCCGGATTCGAGGCTCCGGTGATGGCGGCGGATCCGCACCACCCCGGCCGGGTGTACGCGTTCGGCGGTGATTTCGGCGTCAGCGACGACCGCGGGAACAGCTGGACGACCTTGAGCCGTCTTCCGCATAGTGGGATCACCGTGTTCAAGGTCGATCCTGGCCAGCCGGACGTGATCTGGGCGGGCATCACCCTGGGCAGCGGGTCGTCCGAAAACGGGTTCGCCTTCCGAAGCGTCGACGGCGGCCGCACCTGGATCGAGTTTCAATCCTTCGAATATCTGAACGACCTCACCTTCGATCCCGCTCACCCCAAGGTCGTCTTCCGGCTCCGCTACGACGCGATCGACCGGAGCACCGACGGCGGCGAGACCTGGACCTTGCGGTCGGACCCGCACGATCAGATCTCGGGGGCGGAACCGACCGCTCTCCTCTTCGATCCGCGCTCCCGTTCGCTTTGGCTCGGCACCGATCGGAGCGGCGTCTATCGCAGCGGCGACGCCGGGCGAACCTTCCACCGAGTGTCCGCGGGCCTTCCGCTCCTCGCGGGCGGAACGAACCCCGCGATCTCGAATTTGGTCCTTGACGCCAAAGGGGACCTCTACATTTCCCTCTGGTATGCCGGCGTCTATCGGCTGCGGCCGGGGCACGGTTGGACGGCGGTCAACGTCGGACTCCCGTTGGACAGGTCGTTCGGTCCCCTGGTCGCCGATCCTGCACGGCCGGGATTGATCTACGACCCGACCTACGGCGCGGGGGTCTTCCGGCTCCAAGACCGATGACGACGCGAGCCGGCCGCCGTCGCAGAAACCTCTTTCGCCGGGGCAGAACGCCGGCCAACCGGTCGAGGGACGGCCTGCCGGTGGGCGGGTCGGTTGCCCCGTTTCGTGGGCCGAGCTCGGGCGCTATGCCCCGGCACCCCCAGCTAAAATAAAGACCCGAAAGCTTTCGAGGAGGAATCGCAATGAAATGCCCAGCTTGCTCGGTCCGTCCGCTCGCGAGCCTTTTTACTCTGATCGGCCTGATCATCGCCTCGTCGTCGCCGACGCGAGGAGCGGAGCCGCGCTGGGTGCCGATCGGACCCGGGGGCGGTTTCATCACGGTGCTCGCCCAGGCGCCGTCCAACCCCGAGCGGCTGTACGCCGCGGGCTCTCCGTCCGGGATCTTTCGCAGCCGCGACGGCGGGCGCTCGTGGCAGAGCATCGACCGCGACCTCGAAGGGCTGGAGGTGCGGCACCTCACGGTCGATCCGCGCAATCCCGATCACGTCTTCGCGGACGTCGCCAGCCAGAGTCCGCCGTTTCAGGTCTGGCGCAGCGCCGACGGCGGCAACCATTGGACGTCGAGCGCGAAGCCCCCTCGGAAGGGACCGTTCTACTACGCCGCGACGGACATCGTCTTCGACGCCGTCGCACCGCGGACTCTCTATGCCGCCACCGGAGCCGGGATCTACCGCAGTCGCGACGGCGGCGCGACCTGGGATCCCTGGGCGCTCCCCGACCTGACCATCCTCGCGTTGACGCGCGACCCGTCGGCCGCATCGGTCTGGTATGCCGCCGGACGCACGCTCACCGGCGCGCCCGACGCGATCTATCGGAGCGACGACGGCGGCGTAACCTGGCATCCCACGGCGAGCGCGGGCTCGCCGTCGCCCGGCAGCTTCTCCCTGCCGAACCGCCTGTTCTTCCGTTCCGGCGCGCTCTACGCGGTTTGGGAAGGCGCGCTCTATCGTTCGATCGACGGGGCCACGACCTTCGAGGTCGCCGCGCGCCTGCCGACGATTCCGGCGAACGACTTCCGGTTCTCCCCCTCCGGCGCGATCTACGCCGCGACCTATCTCGGCGTCTACCGCTCGACCGACGGCGTGCACTGGTCGCCCTCGGAGACGACGTCCGTCAACCAGGCTTCGCCTCGCGACTCGGTCGCCGCCCTCGCGCCCCTTGGGGGCGACGCGGTGGTCGCGGTCGGTAACCGCGGCGCCTGGCGCTCGACCGACGGCGGTGCCACCTGGCGCGCGGCGAGCCGCAACCTCGACGCGCGGATCGTCGGAGACCTGATCGTCGTTCCCGACGCCAAGGGAACCGTGATCGGCGGCTTCGCGGAAGGGCCGTTCCGCACCCAGCGCGGCGAGAGCACCTGGCAACGTCTGCCGGTCCTCCCCGGCTTCGAGGTGCCGTCCCTCGCGGCCGATCCCCACCATCCCGGGCGGATCTACGCCCTCGGCGAGAACGCGCAGGACAACGTCGCCGTGAGCGACGATCTGGGTAAGACCTGGCGGTCCGTCGGCGACCTGCTGCTCTCCGATGCTCTGCTGCTGCGCGTCGATCCGTTCCACGACGGGGTGTTGTTCGCCGGGACCGAGCTCGGGCACGCCTCGTCCGCGAACGGCTTCGCCTATCGGAGCGCAGACGGCGGCGCCACTTGGACCGAGATGCTCGGCTTCGACTACCTGCTCGACATCACGTTCGACGGCGGGCATCCGGACGTCGTCTATCGCGCGAACTACGCCGGCATCGACAAATCGACCGACGACGGCCGGACCTGGACGCCGCTGCCGGCCGGCCTCTCGCAGGCCCTGGGCTCCTACCCCCTCTCGCTCCAGTTCGACTCGAGAACCCACACCCTCTACGCGGGGACCTACGAGCGCGGCGTCTTCAAGAGCACCGACGGAGGCAAGACCTTCCGGCGGATCGTCGCCGGACTGCCGCGGCTTCTCGGCGGCAAGAATCCGCCGGTCGCCTCGATCGTCCGCGATGCCGCGGGCGAGATCTACGCGGGCCTCGAGCGGGCCGGCGTCTTCCGGCTGCGGGCGGGAACGGGCTGGGAACCGGTGAGCCTCGGGCTTCCGCTTCGCACCTTTTTCGGCCGCCTGGCCGCCGACCCCGCGCGCCCCGGGCCGATTTACGCCGCCACCTACGGATCGAGCGTGCTGCGACTGGAAGAGCGTTCGGAGGCCGCTCCCGTGGAGATCGAACCGTAAGCGCCCGACCTACCTCTCGACAGGGGGAAAAACTACCCGAACGATCGTGGCGACGGTCTCTTCCGGCTCCTAGCCTGGAGCTGGAATCGATTCGAAAGGAAAGCTAAACCGAATCCGATTCCCGCTCCAGAAGGGCCTCTAGAAGCCTTCACCAAGGCCTTCAGAAAGGAAAGATCATGAACCTCGAGCAGGGCGTGAATTTCCCCCTCAACGACCTCAAAGCCATCGTTTCCGGCCTGCGCCAGGACCATCCCGAGATCATGGCCGAAGGCGAAATTTGGAACGACGCGGCGATCACCGGCACGTTTTCCTTCAGCGCGGGCGGCGCGACCTTGGACGCCTGGATCACGTTGTACGACGGCACCAAGTTCCACGTCGAGCTCGCCTCCGTCACCTCGAAGATCGGCACCGCGGCGGGAGCGTTCGCGCTGCCGTTGATCCGCGTCAAACCTCTCGTCTCGGGTGAGCTCGGGACCTTCGAGCTGGGCGGATTCTGGGCGGGCGGATCGCTCAGCCTGAGCCCGGTGGACAAGTCGTTCCCGGTCATCTCGGCAGCGCCGCTCAACTACTACCTGTCGGGCACCGCCAAGTTCACGTAGCGCTTTCGGGCGGGCGGATCCCCTCCGCCCGCCTCGTCCCGCCGGGGCGCAACGCCTCCAAGACCGCCAAGAAATCCCCGGGAGGGTCCGCCTCGAAGGAAAGGGTTTCTCCGCTCGTCGGGTGGTCGAAGCCGAGCTCCACGGCATGCAGCATCGGTCGGGGTGCCACGATCCGCCGGCTTCTCTCGTGGCGCCCGTCGCGCCCATCGCGACCATCGCGACCATCGCGAACATAGACCTTCTCGCCGAGCAGCGGATGGCCGTCCTCGGCGAGGTGGATCCGGATCTGGTGGGTGCGTCCGGTCTCGAGCTCGCACTCGACCAGCGTCGCTCCCGCCAAGCTCTCGAGCGGCCGGATTCGGGTCGCCGCGCGTTTCGCCTCTCGGGGCGGAGCGCCCGGCCCGCGGAACGATCCGCGCAGGCCGTCGCCTCGATCCTCCAACAGAAAGCTTTCGAGGTACGCCGGCTCGACGCGCCCCTCCGCGATCGCTAGATAGCGGCGAAGCGCCGAATGCTCGCCGAGCTGCGCCTGGAGCGCCCGTTGAGCCGGCACGCTCCGCGCGAACACGACGAGACCGGAAGTCTCCTTGTCGAGCCGCTGCACGGCCCGCAACGTGAGGTTCGGCTTCCGGCCGGCGGCGGACTCGCGACGGCGCAAGGCGACGCGGGCGAGCGCGATCAGCGTGTCGCGATCGTCCTCGTCGAACGGCACCGTGAGCAGGCCGGCGGGCTTCTCCACCACCGCCACGTCGCGATCGGCATAGACGATCCGCACCGAGACGACGCCGGAGATACCGCCTCTGGGCGCCGGGGCGACCTCGACTCTGCATCCGGCCTCGGGACGATAGGCGGGCTCCCGAATGACGTGGCCGTCAACCTGGACCCCGCCCGCGGCGATGCGCTCGCGCGCCTCGCGCCAGGAGAGCTCGGGCTCGATCTCGCGCACCCGCGCCGCGAGGGTCGGCGCCTCGGCGACCGGCGCGCGCTCTCGGCGAGGCGCGACGGGAGGCCTTCGTCTCTGGGATCTTGCGCTCGGCATGGTCGGTCCCCGCGCGTGTCCGGCTCAATCGCAGGCTCACGCTCAAGGAGCCGAGTGTACCCTCTCCGGGCCGGCGAGACCGCGCTCAGGCCGAGCGCCCGACCAGGCCGCGGCGAACCAGGAGCTTTTCGATCTCCACGGCGAAGAAGACCACCGAGGAGAGCGCCGCGCACAGGCCGAGCTCGCCCAACGAGAGAGGCTCGGTCTTGAGCACCGCCTGCAGGAACGGCAGATAGAGAGCCGCCATCTGCAGGAGCACGGTGAGCGCCACCGCGCCGAGCAGCGGCAGGTTCGAGCGCAGTCCGAGGCGGAACGTCGAGTCGCGCTCGGAGCGGATCGCGAGCAGGTGTCCCAGTTGCGAAAGCGTCAGGACCGTGAACGTCAAGCTGCGCCAGTGGTCGAGGCCCCGGTGGTAGGCCCACCCTTCGGCGAACAGCGAGACGCCGCCCATCAGGAGCCCCACCCAGACCGCGTGCTGCCAGAGGCCGCGCGCCAGAATGCTCTCGCCCGGCGGCCGCGGCGGGCGGCGCATCGCCTGTCGCTCGGCCGGCTCCACGGCGAGGGCGAGCCCGGGGAGCCCGTCGGTCACCAGGTTGATCCACAGGATGTGGATCGGCAGCAGCGGCACCGGCAGACCGAGGAACGGAGCGAGGAAGAGGACCCAGATCTCCCCGGAGTTGCTGCTCAGCGAGTAACGCACGAACTTCCGCACGTTGTCGTAGATCCGCCGCCCCTCTTCGATCGCCGCGACGATGGAGGTGAAATTCGAATCGAGGAGGACCATGTCCGCCGCCTCGCGGGCGACGTCGGTACCGCCGCGGGCCATCGCGACGCCGATGTCCGCCCGGCGCAAGGCGGGGGCGTCGTTGACGCCGTCGCCGGTCATGGCGACCACCTCGCCCCGCGCCTGCAGTGCCTGGACGATCGCGATCTTCTGGTCCGGCGCCACGCGGGCGAAGATCCGCGCGCTTGCCGCCGCCTCGGCGAGCGCGGGTCCCGCCAGCCGGGCGAGCGCCGGACCGGTGAGCACGGACGAATCGAGCGAGGCGCCGGAGAAATCGAGCTGCCGGGCGATCGCGCGCGCCGTCTCGGGATGGTCGCCCGTCACCATCTTCACGTCGATCCCCGCCGCGCGGCACTCGGCGAGCGCCTCCGCGGCCTCGGACCGCGGCGGATCGAGCAGCCCGACGAGCCCGAGGAACAGGAGCTCGTCCTCGATCTCGGTGGCTTGGAGGCCGGAGAGGGGACCGGAGACGGCCGTCGGCAAGGCGACGTCCCGGGTGGCGAACGCGAGGACCCGGAGCCCGTCGTGCGCCAGGCGTTCCGCGGCCGCGAGCACCGCGCGGCGATCGAGCGGCACCGGCCCCGCCTCGCTCCAGGCCCGCGTCGAGCGGGGGATCACCTTCTCCGGAGCGCCCTTGACGAAAGCGATCCCGCCGCGCGGTCCGTCGTGGAGCGTGGTCATCATGCCTCGTTCCGCCGAGAACGGCAGCTCGCCCCGCCGCGGCATCGCCCGTTCGAGCGGCGCCCGCTGGTAACCGGCATCCGCGGCGGCCGCCGAAAGGGCGATCTCCGTCGGATCGCCGTCGAGCGCGCCGTCCGCGCCGCGCGTGGCGTCGTTGCTCAAGGCCAGCGCGAGAAGCAGGGGGCGCGGGGCCCTCTCCACGTCGGGGAACAGCGAGGCCGCTTCCGGCGGCGCGTCCGCCGTGCGGATCGCGCAGACGCGCATCCGGTTCTCGGTGAGCGTCCCAGTTTTGTCCGAGCAGATGCAGGTGACCGATCCGAGCGTCTCCACCGCGGGCAGCCTCCGGATCAGCGCGTTGCGCGCCGCCATCCGGCGCGCGCCGACGGCGAGGGACACGGTGACCACGGCGGGCAGGGCCTCGGGAATCGCCGCCACCGCCAGGCTCAGCGCGGTGAGGAACATCAACGTCGGCTCCTCGCCGCGCGCCAGTCCGACGGCGAAGATCACGGCGCAGAGCGCGAAGACGGCGAGCGCGAGCCGGCCGGCGAGGACGGCAAGGCGCCTCTCGAGCGGCGTTCGGGTCGGGGACTTACCCAAAGATGCGGCGATCCGCCCGAGCTCTGTCGCGGCGCCCGTGGCGACGGTCAACCCGAGACCGCGTCCCGCCACCACGAGGGTGCCTTGAAACCCTTCGTTGCGGCGGTCGCCGAGGGCGCGCTCGCCCGGCGGCAACGGCTCGACGCTCTTGTCGACCGGTTGCGATTCGCCCGTGAGCGAAGATTCCTCGACGCGCAGGCCGGCGGCCTCGACCCAGCGCAGATCGGCCGGGACGACGTTGCCCGCCTCGAGCCGCAGTAGATCGCCGGGCACGAGCTCCGCCGCCGGGATCGTCCGCTCGGCTCCCGAGCGCACGACCCGAGCGCGGGGCGCCGCGAGCGCGGCGAGCGCGGCCACCGCGCGTTCCGCGCGAAACTCCTGGACGAAACCGAGGATCGCGTTGAGCAGCACGATGGCGCCGATCGCCACGGCGTCCTGCCCCTCGCCCACGAGGCCGGAGACGGCCGCCGCCGCGAGCAGCACGATCACCATCAGGTTGGAAAACTGCGCGACGAGGACGCGCCACGGCGGGCGACTTGCCGTGGCGGGAAGTCGATTCGGCCCCGTCTCCGCGAGGCGCCTCGCCGCCTCGGCGTCGGAGAGGCCGGCGGCGAGATCGGTTCGAAACACCGCGGCGACCGCCGCAGCATCTCGCGCACTCATGCCACGATCGGGCGGGGCCGAGAACGAAACCGAATCTCGTGACATGCCGAGCTCCCGGATCGGGCCTCCCTCGTGCTTCGCGTCCCCGAGCACCGAGCGGGCGCGACGCTCGGTCGTCTCGCATCGGCCGGATTTGCACTTCGACGCTAGGGCAATGGGAGGTCCCACGAAACGCGCCGCCGGGTAGTCTTTCGCCCGTTCGTCCGCGCGCGGCCGACTCCCCTCTGACCTCACGTCGCGCCGCCGGGGCCGAGGTTTGAAGGCTTCAGGCTCCCCGCCGCGGATCGGATATAGACTATCGCTCGATTCCTAACATTCGACGATGGACCTCCAGGAGATGCAGGGGACACTCGCACGGGCGCTCGCGGGCGACCCGGCGGCCCTTTGCGACCTCGTCGACCGGTTCACCCCGGTGATCCAGAAGCGGGTCGCACGCGCTCTCCTGTCCCGCCGCCACGGCGCCGCGAGCGGCCGCGACGTCCGTCAAGAGGTCGAGGACTTTTCGCAGGAGGTCTTCGTCACCCTGTTCAACGACCAGGGGCGGGTCCTCCGGACCTGGAGACCGGAAGGTGGTCTGTCCCTGCTGAACTTCGTCGGTCTGGTCGCCGAGCGTCGGGCGCGGTGCATCCTGCGCAACGGCAAGCGCAGCCCCTGGCGCGACGATCCCACACTGACCGAAGATCTCGACCAGGCGGTCGACGAGCTCGGCCCGGAGGCCTCCGCCGCCTCGCGCGAGAGGCTGAGACAGCTGATCGATCGCCTGAAGGAAGAGCTGTCCCCCCTCGGGTGGCACCTGTTCGAACTGCTCTTCCTCCGCGAGATGAGCCCGGAAGAGGCCGCCCGCCGCGAGGCGATGAGCCTAGCGAGCGTTTATAAATGGCAGAGCCGCCTGCGCCAGTTGGCGCGCCGGCTGCTCGACGAGATGTCGAATTCCTGAACCTCTCGGCAAACAACCGAGAAGGACGACCGCTGATGGACGATCAAGGACCTTTACGCGACCTCGGCCGCATCGCCCGCCGAGAGGAGAGCGAGGAAGACCGTCGCTGGGACCGTTGGGAGCGCCTGACCGACGGCACCCTCGGCGACGGCGAAGAGGCGGAGCTCCGCGCGCTCGCCGCGGGCTCCGCCGAGGACGAGGCCGCATTCGAAGCCTTCCGGCCTTTGGGCGCCGACTTTCGCGCCCGAATGGTCGCAACGCTCGGCCCGCTCGTCGGCGCTCCCGTGGCGACGCGCGGGGCCGCGTCCCCGGGCCCGGCCGCCGCCGAGGCCCCCACCTCCTCCCTCTTGGAACCGGTCGAAGCGCCCGAACCGGTGGCAGGCCGCAGGGAGGCGCGTGCCGCGCGGCCCACATCTCCCGGGCGGCTTGGCCCATGGTTCACCGGTTGGCGCCTGGGCTTCCTCGGCTCGGCGCTCACCGCCGCGGCTTCGCTGTTCCTGTTCCTGCGTCCGGCGGTCCCTCCGCCGCTGCCCGCGTTCACCCTGAGCGCGATCGAGTCCGGCCAGGCGATCGAACGGGGAACCGATCCCTCCCAGGGGACGCCGACACTCCTCGCGGGCACCCGCTTCACGCTCGCGGCCCAGCCGGACGAGCGGGTCGCCCCCCGATCGAAGCTCGTGGCGCGCTGCTTCGTCACACCCAGCGGCGCCCCGTCTGAAAAGCCTCGCGACGCCGCCTGCACGTCGTCCGCGCCGTCGGATAACGGATCGCTCCGGATCTCGGGCACCCTCCCCCGCGATCTTCCCAGCGGGCCCGCGACGCTCTGGATCGTCGTCGCCTATGCCGGCCAGACGCCCGGACCCGACGCGATCGCCCGGCTCTCCGGAGGAGGCCCGAAGCTCGCGCCCGCCTGGACCGCGATTCCCCAGCCGATCGAGGTTCGGGCGCCGCACCTCGGATGAGCCCACGCGGCGCTCGGCTCTGCGGTTCCGCCGCGGTGATCTCGGTGATCTCCACGATCGCGGTGATCTCGACGATCTCGACGATCTCTTCTCTCGTCTCTTGCGGCGGCCGCGCCCCCGGTGCGCCGCCGTTGGCCGTCGAGTTCGCGGGGTGCGCCGCGACGCTCGAACCGGGTCCCGTCTGCGTGCTTCCGACCGGCTCGAAGCTCACCCTCTGGGTACCGGTCGAAGCGGGAACGAAAGTCGAGGTCCGGATCGGCGGTCGCCCGCTCGCCGAGAAAGGCGTCTCGAGCGGCCGCGGTCTGCGTTTCGAAGCCGAGATTCCACCCGATGTCGAGCGCGTCGAGGTGGAGGTCGTCCCTCCGGGTGGAGCGCGCGCCGTCTGGGCGCTCGCCCTCGAGCGAAGGCGTGACGTCCAGGGGGAGATCGACGAAGGGACGAGGGCGATCCACCGCCTGATCCAGAACTTCCAGCTCGCCGAAGCGCGGGAACGCCTCGACGGGCTGGCCGCGCTCGCCCCGGAGGACCAGCTGCCGATCGAGTCGCGCTATCTGCTCGCGTACAACCGCGGACTTCTCGCGGCCAAGGAAGAAGATTTCCGAACGGCGCTCGCCGAGCTCGGGCGGGCGGCGCGGCTGGCCGCGCACTCGGGCAGCGCGCGAGGCATCTGGATCGCCGACGAGGCGATCGCCCTCCGTTGGTCGGAGCTCGGCAGGGCGGAAGAGGCCTCCCGCGCCTACGGTCGCCTGGCCTCCCTCCCCGGTGCGCGCGACGCCTGCGAGGAGGGCGAGCTGCTCAACAACTGGGCGTGGACCACGCTCCTTGCGCGCGAAGCCGGTGGGTTTGCGGCGGCGGATCTCGCCGAACCGATCCCCCTGCTCGATCGCGCGCTCCAGAAGCTCGGCTCCGGACCGAGCTGCGGTCCCGACCTCTTCTTCGACGTCCATTTCAATCGCGCCCTCGCCGAGCTTCAGGCACATCGCCCCGAGGAAGCCGCCGCCGCGCTCGCCCAGGCGCGGACGTTCGATCGGGGGAGCACGTTCCTCCAGCTCCTCTGGGAGCTCGACCTCGAAGGGCGCCTGGAGATCGAGCGCGGCATGGCGGGGCGCGCGCTCGCGATCTACGACCGTCTCGACACCAAGGCGCGGTCCGCCCGCTCGCCCGACGGATTGCTGCGCGCCGCGCTCGGCAGGGCGCGCGCCTCCGCCGCGCTCGGCGACCGCGCCCGGGCGCTGCGCCTCCTCGCCGAGGCGGAAGACCTGCTCGACCGGGAGAGCCTGCGGATTCCGATCTTCGAGGGGCGAGAGACCTTCGTCTCGCAGCGCGAAGGGGTGGCGAGCCTCAAGATCCAACTGCTGCTCGACGCCGGGCGGGTCGGCGAGGCGTTCGCCGCGGCCCGTCGGGCGCGGACCCGGTTCCTCCTCGGCCTCGCCTCGATCGAGCGGGTCGCGAGCCTCTCGCCGCCCGAACGGGCTCGATGGAACGAGGCGATCCGCAGCTATCAGGACAAGCGGACCCAGGTCGACGAGGCGGCGCGCGAAGAATGGCGCCTGCTCGGCCCGGAGGTCGCACCCGACCGGGCCGCGCGCCAGGCCCTGGCCGAGGCGGGAGAGCTCGACCTCGGCCGTGCGTTCGAGGCGCTCGGCGCCCTGCCCCACGACACCGCGCTCAGGCCGCCTCGGCCCGGAGAACTGGTGCTCGCGTTCCACCCCCTCCCCGGCGGCTGGGTCGCGTTCGCGGCCGACGACCGCACGGTCGACGCGCACCCCTTCGCGCTCTCCGCGGCGACGCTCGATGACCCGCGGGCTCTCGCGCGCGAGATCCTCGCGCCGTTTCGCAAGGCGATCGCCCGCGCGAAACGGCTCCGCATCCTGCCGTACGGCGCGCTGCGCGCGGTCGATTTCCACGCGCTGCCCTTCGACGGCGACGTCCTCCTCGCGGCAAAGCCGGTCGTCTACGGGCTCGACCTCGGCACACCTCCACGGGACGAAGCGGGCGGGCTCGCGGGGCGAGACGAAGTCCTCCTCGTCGCCGACCCGAACGACAACCTCCCGGCGGCGCGCCGGGAGGCGGACGCCGTCGAGCGCGCCGTCGAACGGTGGACGCCGCGCCCCCGGGTGGTCCGGCTCACCTCCTCCCAGGCCACCGGCGAGGCGACGCTCCGCGCGCTCGGTCGCGCCCGCTTGTTCCATTTTTCGGGGCACGGCACGTTCGCCGGCTTCGGCGGTTGGGAGAGCGGCCTTCGCCTCGCGGGGAAAGAGGAGCTGAGAGTCGGCCAGCTCCTCCTGCTCCGCCCGGCGCCACATTGGATCGTCCTCTCGGGTTGCGAGACCGCGCGCGCCGCATCCGACGTGCGCATCGAAGGGTTCGGCCTCGCCAACGCCCTGGTCCTCGCCGGAGCGAAAGGGGTGGTCGCCTCCGCCCGGCCGGTCATGGACCGCACGGCACCGGCCCTGTTCGCGCGCCTGTACGCCACCTGGGACGGCCGGAGCGACCTCGCTCCAGCTCTCGGCCGGGCGCAGCTCGCCTGGCGGCACGACCTGCCCCGCGTCGACTGGTCGTCGTTCCGGCTCGTCGAGCCCTAACGCTTTCCCCCGCTCGTTCGCCCCTTCTCTCAGCCCACGGCTTCGGACGTTCTGGAAGTCGCCTGTCAAGTCTCGACGGCCGGCGGCAAAGGCCTCTTGTCGGATGAGAGGTCTATTCGAGGAGATCGAACCATGAAACGCCATTCGTCGAGCTTCTTCGTTCTGTCCCTGTTCCTGCTGGCGGCCACCGGCTGCGTCCGTCAGCGTCCGATCACCGCGGACGAGGCCTTGGAACGGGCCTTCCAAACCCCCACGTTCGTCGCCTTGAAGAGCGATCCCGAGGCCGCCTGCCCCACGATCGACGGCTGGGAGGGTCGGCCGCTGTTTTCGCGCTACGGAACGTATCCGTCGAGTCACGACGCCGCCACCGCCGCGACCATGGCGCTCGACAACACCGCCGTGGCACCGCTCGCGGAATCCGAATCGGGCATCCCCTGCGCAGCGCGGCCGCGGTCGGCGGTGGAGGTCGGGCGCGAGATGGCGCGGTACTGCTCCTATCGCAGAAAGCCCGGGCGGCGGGACGCGCGGATCCCCAATCGCCCGATTCTCGGCCTCGAACGGATCGACCCCGATCCATTGGCGCTCACCGTCTCGGCCGAGACGCTCGCCTCGACCCTCCAGCCCCGCTTCGCCGAGATCTTTTTCCGCCAGGTGAGACGGACGGAGGCCACCCTGCCGATCGTGAATCGACCGGCGGTCCGGCTCGCGGTCATCGACAACTATCCGACCCAACCTCCAGCGAGCGAGGCGTCGGACGGGACGTCGCCGCGCCGCGCCCACGATCGAACGGGGAGGCCCTGCCCCTCGAACCACGGCGACTTCCTCCGTCTCTTGGCGTGGCGGCTAAGCTGCGACGACGGCCCCGCCTGCGCGGCCGAGGTCACCACCCGGCTGGCGCTCGCCTACCAGGGGTTCGACACACGGTCCGAGGCGCTCGTCGACCGCGACGACGCCTGCGGAGGATCGATCGGCACCTTCGAGGACCTCGCCCAGGCGATCGACGACGAGGTGACGGCTTGGCAGGACGAGAATCGGCGAACCGGCACCAAGCAGCCGCTGATCTTGAACCTCTCGATCGGCTGGGACGGCCAGAGGTTCGGCGGCATCGACGAGAGGGGCGAGAACGTCCCTTACTGTCAGCTGCCCGTCGGCCCGCGCGCGGTCTACGACGCGCTGGATAGAGCCCGCGAGCTCGGCGCCCTGATCTTCGCCGCGGCCGGCAACGATCGGGGCGGAGCGCACCCGCTCGTAGGCCCGTTGCTGCCCGCCGCATGGGAGCGGCAGAGCCCGCGGGAGGAAAGCGAATGCCACGTACGGCGCGACCGGCCCTTGGTCTACGCGGTCGGCGCGCTCCAGGGCGACGGCCGGGCGCTCTCGACGGCGCGGCGCCCCGGCGCCATGCCGACGCTCGCGGCCTACGGCGACCACGCGGCGCTCGGTGGGCTCGGGCCGTGGCCCACCCGTACCTACTCGGGCACCTCGGTCTCGACCGCCGTGATCTCCTCGGCCGCGGCGGTGCTTTGGCATCGAAATCCCGAGGGGCTCTCCGCGGACGGCGTCGTCGACGCCCTGGCGAGCGGAGGCTCCCCCAGCAGCCGCCCGATCGACTTCGAATTTTCAAGTCACGAGGGAAGCGTCCGCCGCGGCGATCCGTACGCTCGAGACGTCACGATCTGCACGGCGCTCAGCGGTCCCGGCTCCCCGTGCCCGCCGATCGGTAGAGCCACGCCGATCGTCTCGGACCTTCTCTCCCCCCTGCTTCTTCCCCGCGGCACGGCGCTCGCGGCGACCGAACGGTGCGGGCGCAGGATCTACAGCGAGGTGAAATTCGCCGGCTCCTCCCGGCTCTGCCAATGGACCGAGCTCCCGGATGCCGCCGCGATCCCCGCGACCAGTCCTCAGCCCGGCAACGATCCGTGCCCGAACTGCACCGATCCGCCGCACCGGCCCGCGGCGCTTTCGGCGGAGATCGACGGTCACGTCCTCCACATCGAGATCGAGCCCGACTGGCCCGCCGCAAAGGAGCTCGTCTCGGCGACCTTCGAGCTCGTCTCGGGAACGGCGGGAGACACCCCGCGTGCGCTCTACCTCTCGTTCGAGTCGGATCCCATCAGCGCGGAGACACGCCCCTCGCGGCAGGTCTTCCTGCCCATCGACGACTTCCCCTTCGGCCCGGGCAGCCAGGCGATGATCCATTGGGTCATCCGCACCGGATCGACCCTCACCACCTACACCTCGCCGGTGTTCGTCGCCGACTGAACCGGCTCCCTTCCTTCCTCCGGGATTCGAAAAGCCTCGCCCGGCAGGTCCGGACGGGGCTTTTCCTTTCGGTTCGGAACCTTCTGTCCAAAAAGGTTGCCACTCGGCAAAAGCCCTGGATGGACCTTCGAAACCCGCCGCGCCCGCGCGACGCGAATCGAAACAATCGAAAGGAATGAGGAGCACACCGCCATGCCGTCATCCAGGAAAGAAGAACCGAACGCCCCGGCTCGACCGCTGTCGATCAAGGTGGCGCTCGAAGGCACGCCCGACCGACCGATCGAGGTGACCGCTTACGCCTTCGACGGCCGCGGCAAGCTGCTCGCGAGCGCCCCGGCGCGCGACGGCGAGGCGAAGCTCGCGCTCTCCCCCGCCCAGGCCCAACGTGCGCGGATCTATCTCGCCGCTCTCCCCAAGGACCACGGCGAGGTGACGCTCGACTCGATGGCGCGGGCGCAGGCCTACGAGCCCGCGCGCCGCTACGACCTCGGGCGCCACGCGCTCGACGTGCTGCCGATCCCCGAGATCTACTGGCGTTGGTGGGTCTGGTGCTTCTGTCGCGCGAGCGGTCGGGTGGTCCGGCCGGTCGAGATCGGCGGCGTCACCTACGAAAAGCCGGTCTGCCATGCCCGCGTGCACATCTGCGAGGTCGACCCGTTCCTCTGGATCATTCCGCGCCTCCCCGACGATCTGATCCTTCGTTGGCGCGACGAGATCTACCGCATTCCGCGGCCGATCCCGGAGCCCGACCCGCCGTTCCGGCTCGAACCGCTCGAACGGATCGCTCCGATCGCTCCGATCGATCCGATCGATCTCATCGTGCCGCTCGGGATTGCGGAACGGACCGGGCTCGAAACCGCCGCGAGGACGCGCGGCGTCGCGATTTCCACCTCGCCCCTCGTCGAGGCGCGCGACCTGATCCAGGAGCTGCCGCTCGCCGCGCGCGCCGCACTGCAATCGAACGTCGCCGAGACGGTTCGCCGCGCGCTCGTCGATCACCTCGACATTCTCCGGCCGTACGTCTGCCATTGGCCCTGGCTCTGGCCCCATCTCTGCCTCTCGACCGAGCGCGCCGTGGTCACCACCGACGAGCAGGGACGGTTCGAGAGCGTGATCTCCTACCGCTGCGCGGGCGACCACCCCGACCTCTATTTCTGGGTCGAGTACTGCGTCGGCGGCACCTGGATCCCGGTCTATCGTCCTTCGGTCTGCTGCCACACCTACTGGGACTATCGCTGCGGCAGCCCGGTGACGATCCGGGTGACCGATCCGCGGGTTCCCTGGTGCGACGACCGCCCCGACCTCGTCGGCAAACAGCTCTGCGTGGTGACGATCGGCACCGCGGTGAGCATGTCCGAGATCGAGCGCTCCGCCGCCGGCTCGCGCGAAGGGCTCACAATCGACGGACGGCCGTTCGCCGGCAGCCTCGAGCCCGCAGTCTGGTTCGGCGACGGCCTGACGTCTTCAGGCATCACCCACTACCGCTGGTCGTACCGCCGTCTCGGCAGCACGCTCGACTCCGATTGGATCGGCTTCGATCACCCGGTCGTCCGCCATTACGCCGAGATCGAGGCGGACGGCACGTTGACGTTCCGCGCCCTTCCGCTCGGTCCCGACCCCACGTTCGTCGGCCACAACCTGTTCACGATCCGGCCGGCCTTAGCTCCCTCGCATCCCGGCACCACCTCCTCGTGGGCACCGGAGCGCGACGCGCGAGCCAACACGGCGAGCGGCTATTTCGAGTCGAATCTGCTCGGTAATCCGCTCACCGCCGCTGGCAAGTACGAGCTCAAGCTCGAGCTCTTCAAGGGCTCCAGCACGCCGGTGAACCTCACCGACGAGGGGGTGCTGCTCAAGGTGCCGACGCTCGCCGCGCCGTTCCCGCTCGAAGGGGACGTACCGACCGAGCTCGTGGCGCACTTCCCGCCCCAGGCCGGCGACATGGAAGACCGCGTGATCCGCGACGCGGAAGGGAAGATCGTCGCCTTCCGCCTGGTCCTCCACGTCGACAACAACCCCTGCGAAGCGGAGATCCGGTCCACGCGCGTCGGCACCGCCGTCGCCGGCCCGTGCGGTTTCATCGCCTATCCGTCACCCGCGGCGACCGCGTCGTTGAGCTTCAAGGCGCGGCATCCGAACGACTTCGCCGTATTCGACTTCTCGGTCACGAAAGGCAGCTGCGGCGAGGTCGCCGCCGCGAGCGCGAGCGGCTCGGTGACCGGACCGACGGTGGGCCCGTACACGCGCGACGGGGCGAGCGTCTTCTCGAGCTCGATCATCCCGCCGCCGGCGCCGATCCAGGTGTCCGATCTCTTGAACGGCGGCCCCTGTGGAACCCACTGCGTCAAAGCGGCGTTCAGCGAGACGCTCACCGTCTGGGCCCTCGCGACCGACGGCTGGTACGGCCCGGGCAACTTGCATGCCTCGGCGGTGCCCGTCGCCTTCGCCCTGGAGCCCATCTGAGTCGCGGATTCCTCTTACTCGCCTCTCAGTGATCGACGGCTCGCCGGCTCGTCCGGCGAGCCGCTTTTCGCCGTGCGGTCCGTTTTGCCGAGGGGGCGCGGCAGGCCGAGCACCTCCTCGTCCCCCGCCCGCGGAGGCGGACCGAGGAGGGAGCATCCCCTCAACCCAAGCCCGAGCTAAAATGATCCCGTAGCGTCCGTCGAAAACAGAAAGGACGCCCATGCCCACCGGAAAGCGTTTCGTCTGGCCGCCGCCGGGTGACACCGACAAGCAGTTCCACGTCGAGGTCGCCGCGCCCGCGGCGATCCTTCGAGCGCTCGGGGCCGACATCGAGATCGGCCCGCCGCGCGAGAACCTCGCGCTCGCGCGCCTCGCCCCCCGCCCGAAGTCGCTCGAGGATTGGCTCGCCACGACTTCGGCCGACGCCGGTGGGTTGATCCTCGGCGGCGCGCGCAGTTGGAACCATCCGCAGCTCTTGATGGCCGCGCGCGGCCTCGTCTTCGGCGACTGGGGCGAGGCGGGCAAGCTCCTCGCCATGCAGGCCGGGAGGATTCCCGGCGAGGGGGTGGCACGCCTGCTCGACGGCGAAGAGCCGCGCAGCACCGATTACGATCCGTTCCGCTGGGCCTGCGGCCTGATCTTCGCGAGCGACCGGGCCCCGGCCGAGATCCGCGAGGACGCTCGAACGGTGCTCCGGCGCCAGATCGGGCTCGCCCTGCTCGGCGCCGTCCCGTGGACCGACGAAGGGGACGAGTTCCGCAACGCCCGAGGCGCATTCTGGTACCGCGGCCCCACCCTCTCCCCCGTGGGCGAACGGTCGCCGAAGACCTCGAACCCCGACCAGCTGGGCCTGTTCTGCCGCCTCGCGCTCGGTCGCGACGACCTCTGCGACCGCGAGAGCTGGGGCGGCACGGTCGCCGACCTCCTGCGCATCGAGCCGCTGTTCGCGCCGCTCGACCTCGCGACGATCCGGATGCCGAACCTCGCGTTGAAGCTGCTCGACGACGCCAAGGTCTTCGGTTCGTTCCGCTTCGTCGAGTACCCCGAGGGTCGGCTCGTGATTCGCCCACGCCAGCTCAATCCGAACACCCCGTCGGCGCTCTGGAGCTTCGCCGACGCGGTGACGAAGCGCCAGGTGCGCGGCTTCCCGTTCGACCCCACCCGGAAGAACCGCGGGCCGGGCTCTCCCGACTCGATCGGCTGCGCGATCGAAGACGGCTGGGTCGTCGCGCGCTCGACCGACGAGCGCTTCACCGCCCGCTTCCCCCTACCCGTTTCCGCGTCCCTGTGGTCCGTGGTGGTCGACGAGAACGGGGCGCGGATCGAAAGCGACGCGGAGCCGGTCGATCCTCCTCCGCCCGGTCCCAACGGACCCGATCCCGATCCGACCCGCGACCCGCCTCCCCAGCCGGGGCTCGACGTCGAAGCGCTCGCCGCGGAGGTGATCGCACTCGGCGCCCAGCCCGATCAGACCGATCCCGCCATCGAGCTCGTCCGTGGCCGGCGGTGGGCCGAAGCGGGCGCCGCCGTCGCCGGCATGATGGTGCCGAAGAAGAAAGTACCCGCCCGCGACGCGCTCGCCGCGCGGCTCACGGCGCTCGGGGAGGACGCGTAGCGGAGGTCTGCGATAATCCGCAGCCATGTCGATTCGCCTGCTCGCGATCTCCGGCAGCCTCCGCGCCCGGTCCTCGAACGGAGCCCTGCTGGAAGCGGCGCGGCAGATCGCCCCAGAGGGACTCGAGGTCGTTCTCTACGAAGGGCTCGGGACTCTGCCGCTGTTCAACCCGGATCACGACGACGACCCCGGCCCGCCCCCGGTGGTCGATCTACGCGAACGGATCCGCGCCGCCGACGGCGTGATCATCTCGTCGCCCGAATACGCCCACGGCGTGCCCGGCGCGATGAAGAACGCTCTCGACTGGCTGGTCGGCAGCGGCGAGCTGGTGGAGAAAAAGACCGCCCTCTGGAACGCCTCCCCCACCTCGCTCTACGCCCACGCCCAGCTCACCGAGATCCTCGCCGTGATGAGCGCCCGCCTCGTCGAGGGTGCGACGATGTCGCTCCCCATCCGCCGCTCGATGACCGCCGAAGAGATCGCGACCGACGCCGATTTCGCCGAAACGATCCGAACCGCCCTGCGGGCGATGGGCTAGCCTCCTAACCCAACGCCGCAAGCGGCTCGCGCGGGGCGCCCTCCCGCTGGGAAGGCGCCCTGCCGTTTCCTGGCTTAGAGGCCCGGGCAGTTGACCGTCGTGCCGCCGGAGGCGCTGACCCTCGTTCGTGCCGAGTTCCAGATCCGCCAGTACAGCGCGCGGCCGTGGGTGTAGGAGCTCCACTTCGTCTTCGGGTTCGTCACCGAGATCGGGCTCGACGCCCCGGTGCCGAAGTTGAGGTAGACCCCGGTGCTGAAGTTCGAGGTCAGCGACAGGTCGACGCGATAGAGTGGCGAATAGCCCGAATAGGCGAAGCCGAAGCTCGGCGTGCAGCCGAGCGAGCCGGTCACGCTCGAAAACGTCCCCAGCGTCTCGGTGGCGCAGCTCACCGTGGCCGATCCGGAGATGCTCTTCGACTTGTCGGAGTTGTAGATCCGGTAGTAGAGCAACCTCCCCTGCGTGTAGGCGTTCCACCACTTCGTCCCCGGATTCGAAACCGTGATCGGGCTCGAGGTACCGGAGCCGAAGGTCAGGTAGACGCCCGTCGTGAAGTTGCTGG
>JBGAGQ010000014.1:0-105328 GCA_044226625.1 Thermoanaerobaculia bacterium | reverse complement strand
CGAGAGCGCCTCGACGCCGTCGACGCCGAACGAAAGCGATTCTCCGGAACAGACCACGAACCAGGTTGCGAGGAGCAACGAGCCGTGGATCGAGATTCCGGGAGGCATCTTCTCCTCCGGACAGAACCAGGAGACGGTCGACGTTTCGACGTTCCGGATCAACCGCACCGAGGTGACCAACGCCGAATACGAGGCGTTCCTCGCCCAGTGCGCGGCCGGCTCCTCGTGCGGCCCGCGAGAGGTTCCCAACTACTGGGACGACGAGGCGTATCTCGACAGCCACCGCAACAATCCGGTGGTCTTCGTCTCGTGGGGTGACGCCAAGGCGTACTGCAAGTGGGCCGGCGGGCGCTTGCCCACGATCGAAGAGTGGGAGAAAGCGGCGCGCGGCACTGACGGGCGCGAGTTCCCGACCGGCGCGACGATCGATCCGAGCGCGGTGAACATCCTCGGCGCCGATCACGACAAGAAGGACACGGCGGCGAAGAAGATCCCCACCTGGGCGGTCGACGACGAGAAGTACGGCCGCGACGCGAGCCCGTACGGCGTGCTCGGGATGGCCGGGAACGTCTCCGAATGGACTTCGACGAACAGCCCCGACGAGCCGGACAACTACCTCGCGGCCGGCGGTTCCTGGGATTCCTGGGACCTGAACGACGGCCGTACCCACTTCCGGATCGGCAAATCGCCGACCGACCGCAGCTCGTCGCTCGGCTTCCGCTGCGCCAAAACGAAATGACCTCCCATCGAGAGAAACCGAGGATCCTCGCCATGAAAGTTCCCGCTCTCGCCCTTACCGCGCTCGCCGTCCTGGCGCTTTCGCATCCGGCCCTGGCCGACGACTCGCTCCAGAAGATCGTCGACGCCGGGGTGCTGCGCGTCGCCGCCGAGCCCGGCACGCCGCCGATGCTGTTCAAAGAGGGCTCCAAATACGCCGGCTTCGACTGGGAGATCGCCAACGCGATCGCGAAGCGGATCGGCGTCGACACGGTCGTGATCGTTCCGGGCAAATACAGCGAGCTGCCCGGCCGCCTGATCAACGGCAAAGCGGACGTGATCATCTCCGGCTATACCGCGGACGATTCGATCGCCGGCCTCGACTGGTCGGACTCGTACTACGACTACGGCCTTTGCCTGATCGTCAAGAAAGGGAGCTCGATCCACAGCATTGGCGACCTGTCGGGCAAGGTGATCGGCATCTTCAACGACCCCGCCGCCGAGGAGGCGGTCAAGGGGATGGTCCGCGGGTACAAGCGGATCGAGAAGTACGAGGACGGCTACTTCGACCTCTTGAAGCAGGGGAAGATCGACGCCTTCATCTACGACTACCCGTACGCCCAGGAGGAGCTCAAGGAGTACCAGGGGCTCGAGATCGTCCAGTTCAACCTGACGAAATCCGCCTACAACGTCGCCGTCCGCCGCGGCGCATCGAGCCTCCTCAAGCTGGTCAACTCCTCGATCAAGAGTCTCCGCGCGTCGGACCAGTACCGGCAGATCATCCGGAAATACCTCGGGGGCACAGGCCCCGCGCCGATCGCCAAGGAACAGGTCGCGGCGGCCGGCGAGAGCATCTACACCGTGAAGTCCGGCGACACGCTCTCCGCCATCGCCCGCGACCAGCTCGGCAAGATCGGCCGCTGGCCCGAGATCTGGGACGCCAACAAGGGGCGCATCGCCGATCCGAACCTGATCGAGATCGGATGGGAGCTGGTCCTGCCGAAGAAGTAGAGACGCGAACGGCGACCCGAATCAGCGCTCCCGGGCCCGGGATCAACGATCCCGCGCGAAGGACCAGCGATCCCGCGCCCGGGATCAGCGATCCCACGCGAAGGAACAGCGATCCCGCGCCCGGGATCAACGGTCCCACGCGAAGGAACGGTGATCCCGCGCCAGGGATCAACGATCCCACGCGAAGGAACCGTGATCCCGCGCCCGGGATCAACGATCCCACGCGAAGGAACGGTGGTCCCGCGCCAGGGATCAACGATCCCGCACGAAGGAAGAGTGATCCCGCGCCAGGGATCAACGATCCCCCACGAAGGAACAGCAATCCCGAGGCCGGGATCAGTGTTCCCGCGCGAGGGAACGCCAAGTATTGCCGGCGATGCTAGATTGCCGCGCTCGGGCTCACATAGCGATTCAAATGGTTCACCACGTTGTTCGTCTCGCTCGGCTCCAAGCCGGGACGGATGACGTACGAGCGTTCGTCATAATCGAGCTTGATCAGGCCCCGCCCCAGATCGTTCCCATAGCGTCCGCGTTGAAACCAGGCAAGGTCGTTCTCGGTCATCCTCGACGCTCGAAGGTCGTGGATCTTGGCAACGTCGAAGGTGCGTCCGACCGTGATCAGACCGAGCGTGTAGCGGTGATGAAGCCTGCCTTGGGACACTTCAAGGACCTGTTCGCCGATCAGTTGCCAGAGCGTGCCCCCCAAGACCGCAAGGCCGCCGATCGTCCAGGCCACGAGCCAAACAACGTCGAATCCAGACGGTGACGCTTCGGGTCCAAAAACCCGCTGGATCCCGGCCGCTTCGCTGATCGCCCAAACCACCAGCCAAAAGAAGTGAAAGATCAGGCGGAGCCATAGCTTCCGGACGGGAATTCGGATGCGTACGCCGTCTTGCAGCGCCTCTACGTTCCATCGGCGCCGCGGGTTCGCCGCGATCTGGAATTCGAGTGCCAAATCAGACACCGAGACGATGGGGAAGGAGTGCAGGGGCGGCGTGCTTTGCCGCCGCCCCCGCGGAGGCTCAGGCCCTTTTGATCAAACCGATGATCACCAGGAGGACCAGGGCCCCGATCGTCGCCGTGAGGATCGAACCGAGAATGCCGCCTCCCAGGGAGACGCCGAGCTTGCCGAGCAGGAAGCCGCCCAGAAACGCGCCGACGATGCCCACCACGATGTTGCCGAGCAGACCGAAGCCGTGTCCTTTCCACAGCTCTCCCGCCAACCAACCCGCGACCGCGCCGATGATCAGGAACAGGATGATGGAGTTCATCGCTTACCCTCCAGAGAAACGCCCTCGCGTCGAACCGAACCGGGTCGGTTCCTTCGAGCGAGGAGGCGATTGAGAGACGTCGATTCGAGAGTTCCTCGCAGCCTAGCGCCCTTTACAGCAGCTTGAGCTCCAGCTTGATCTTTGCGATCTGCGCCTGGATCTCGCCGCGGTCCATATCGCGGTATGACTCGGGGAGCAGCTCGCGGCTGGTGCATTCGAGAACGGCGACCAGCGTCTGCATCAATCGCTCGCGGCTGTTGGTGGTGGGGATGAAGTCGTCGAACGCGCGCTGCAGATGCTCGGCCGCGACCTGGGCCGATTCGGCCGCCTCGGCTTCGAGGACCGAGCGGACCAGCACCGCTTCGAGGTCCGAGCCCGAGAAACCGAGCAGGCGCTCCGGCGTCGTCACCTCGGCGAGCGTCGCCACCGGCGTGCGCAGGCCGAGCTTGGTCTTCATCACCTGGAAGACCTCGTCGTACTCGTGCATCGTCTCCGGATAGAAGAGCGGGATGTGCTCCTCCGCGCGGCCCTGCCGCTTCAAGTCGATCGGCAGCAGGTCCGGCCGCGCGGTGATCAGGAACCAGAGGATCTTGCCGCGGTTTCGCGTGTCGCCCATGAAGCTCGCGATCTGGCCGAAGACGCGGTTCTGGGTGCCCGAATCGCCCGACTGCTCGCGGTTGCCGAGGGCGGTGTCCGCCTCGTCGATCATGACGCCGACGGGGGTGAGCGAGGCGAGGATCTTCAAGATCCGCTCGAGGTTCGCCTCGGTCGAACCGACCCACATCGAGCGGAAGTTCTTGAGCTTGACGACCGGAAAGCCGATCTCCTTGGCAAAGCATTCGACCAGGAAGGTCTTCGCGCTGCCGACCGGGCCGCAGACCAGGTAGCCCATCGGCACCGCCGCGGGATTGCCGCGGGCGATCGCCTTGGCGGCCCGGCGCAGGCGCGCCTTGACCACCGGCATGCCCGCGACCATGCCGAGATCGAACTTCGGCTCGACGTATTCGAGCAGCCCGAGCCCCTCCGTCTCGATCACCTCTTTTTTCACCTGCCGTACCCGATCGAGCGTGAGCTTGGCGCCGTCGGCATCCGCCTCGTCGAGCAGCTGGGCAATCTGGAAGCGGGTCATGCCCGCGGTCAGCTCGGCCAGGCGGAGAGCCGCGACCTCCGAGCGGCGCTCGTACCAACCCGGTGCCCGCACCGCTTCGAGATAGGCGCGGCGCTCCCCGGCGTCGGGCCGGACGATTTCCAACTCGCGCGTCGCGTGGGAGCGGATCAGCTTCGGATCGAGCTCGGCGAGGCTCTCGGCGACCATCACGATCACCACGTTCTTGGCGAGCAGCACCGGGTCCTGCGACCACTTGCGGAGGTAGACGAGGACCGCCCGATCCTCGGGAGTGCGATACGAGACGTCCCCGGCGGGGACCAGCGTCTCGGCGAACGGCAGCAGCAGGACGACGGGACGGGCCGGGGAGAGCGAGGCCGCGTGCCGGAAGTAGGAGTCGAGCAAAGCGAAGCAGTTCGGAGCGTCGCGCGGCAGCCCCTCTCCCCAGGTGGTGCCATGCACCGCGTCGTACGCCTTCATCCGGTCCTGGAAGTGGGAGCGCGCGGCGGGCGTGGCGAAGCCGAGCCCTTCGGCTCGGTTGAACGTGATGATCGAGGGCCAGGTGGCGAACAGCTCGGTGGTCAGGAACTCGTCCAGGCCGAGAAAGCGGAGGCCGCCGCTGCCGCGAACGGGAACCAGGTCGGACGGCACGCCGTGGATGACGAACGTCGAAGCCTGTTTGGCGAGCACGGCGCGCGCGAGGCGCGCGGCCCACGGGGGCAGCGAATCGAGGAAGCCGGGAGCGGAGGGGAGGGCGTTCGGTTCGGGCATGGGCTCCGTCGCAGGATCGGGTACGAAGTCAGCGGAGAGCGTCGGCTACCGCCGCCCCTCGCGGGCGCGCTGCGGCGGCGGGGGCGCCGAAGGCGCGAACCCCTGTTTGATCTGCGGCGAAAGGCGGGGGCGGCTGTCGAGATCGGGCAGGCTGCCGAGCAGGCGCTCCATCTCCTCGACGCTCGCCGCGTCTGCCTGCACCTGCTGCAGCACGTCGTCGATCTCCAAGGTGAACGCGGCGGCGTCGGTCGCAGCGACCGACTTCTGGAACAGGAGCTGGAGCAGCGACTCCAGCGAATCGATCTCGGCATCGAGCGCGCGGCGGTTCGCGGCGTTCTGCTTCACCGCCCCCACCAGCTGCTCCTTGATCTCCAGGTTCTTCTCGACCGCTTCGCGAACGCGCGGCTCCAGCGGATCCGGCGGATTGCTCTGCCCGACCGGAACGGCGAGCGCCGCCTTGAGCTGGGCGATCTCCTTCTCCACCTGGCTCTCGTCGAACGCCCCCTGCATCTCGTCGTACTTCTGGAGCAGCCAGAGCCGCTTCAAGCAGGCGGCCAGGATGACGTCGAACTTCGCCTCCTGCTCGGCGACGATGCCCTGGCTCGCCACCGAGAGGCCTTTGTAGTTCGCCTGGACCTTGCCCACCAGCTGCCGCAGACGCTCGAACCGCGCCCGATGGGTCGAAGACAGGGCGTCCCACTGCTCCTTCTGGCTCATCTCGACCGCGTTCCGGGCGGCGAACTTCTTCTCGATCTCCATCCGCTTCCGGATGCGGTCGACCATCATCGGCATGACCATCAGCTCGATGCCGGCGAAGAGGAGGAGCGGCAGGGGCGACAACATCAGCGCCGAAAAGCCCACGGCTCCCGCGGCGAGGATCGCCTGGTACTGGTTGGCGATCGCCGCTTTGAGAGCCGGGTAGCGGGTGAGCAGGCCCATTCAGGTCCTACCGGGGAGAAAAGAGTCCCCGGGGATCAGCGCCCCTCCGGAACCTTCTGCGCGGCGGCCTGACCGGTTCCGCCGGTCGGGAAAGGGGCGGCCTCTTTGACCGCATCGGGCTTCTTGATCCCCATCTCGACCTCGAACTCCGAGAGGATGCTCTGCGCCTGGATCTGCCGCGCCTTGCGCTCGAGATTGATCCGCTCGACGTCGAGACCGCCGGTCGCCACTTCGACCGCAGCCTTCGACTCGGCGACCTTCTGCTTGATCTGGTCGAGATACTTGTCCGCGGTCGCCGCGGTGCCGTAGCTGTCGAGCTCGGTCAAAGCGCTCGCCGCGTCGCGCATGACCTCGGCCTTCTGCGACTCGGCGATGGCCTTGCGGCTCTGCTCGATCTTGAGCCGGAGCTTCTCCTTGATGTCTTCCACCGACAGCTTTGCGTTCTCGAACGCGTGGCTCGCGGCGGCCAGCTGCTCCTGGGTCGCGGCCAGCTCCTGGCGGGTGCCCTGGAGCGCCACCGCGTCCTGCTCAGCGAGTCTCCTCGCGTCGGCGCTGCCGTCCTGGAGGGCGGCCTGGATCGATGCGGTGAGCTGCTTTTCCTTCCGTACCAGCTCATCGCGCTCCTGCTCGAGCCGGAGCACGGTCGCGCGGGTGGTGATCAGGACCTGGTTCAACCGGGGCATCGTGTTGCGCATCTCCTCGATCGATTCCTGGAGCATGACCTCCGGATCCTCGGCGAAGGAGATGAAGTAGCCGATCCACGATTTGAAGACGCGGGCAAGGCGGCGAAACATGGGGAAGCCTCCTCGATGGCTCGAAGCGGAAAACGAGCCGCGTAGCGGCTCGGGTTTTCTGTTACGAAGCGCCCTTGGCCGGGGCGGTGGACGGTTCGGGAGCGCCTTTTTCGGAATCGGTCGTGATCGGATTCTGGTCGACGAACGGGGCGACCGCATCGAACAGGCGGCGTTCCTCCGCGACCTTCGTGGCACGCCAGGCCGCGAGGGCTGAGCGCTCGACCTCGAGAGCGCGGCGGTTGGTCTCCATCAGCTCGCGGTTCTTCCGCGACAGCTCGTCGAGCTCGGCCTGGAGCGCGGCGTTCTGGCGCTCCGCGTCGGCCGCGCGCGCGTCGAGCTTCGCTTCCAGGAATTCCTCGAAACGGTCGAGCGCCTGGTCGCGGCGGACGGCGTCCTGGATGACGTCCGAAAGCGGCACCGGCCCGGTCGGATTCATCTTCAGAAATCCCCCGAGCGCAGCGGCCTTCGCCTTGGCGTCGAGCGGCGCGAGCTCGGGACTCTCCAGGATCTCCAGGACCTTGACGGCGGAGTATCCGTGCGCCGGCGGCTCGATCCCCGCGGCGCGATAGATCGCCTCGAAATCCGGGATCGCCGGGTTCGATTCGCCGTCGTCGGCCCCGGGCTCCGCAGCGGCGGATTCCGCCCGAGGGGCGTTCGCCGCGAGCGACTCGAGCTTCTTTTGATCGAGGTCGGAAGCGGGGATCGACGCGAGCAGTTGATCGAGATCCGGCACGGCGGGCGCCGTCGTCGATCCCCCGGCCGCGGGCCGCGCCGCAGGCTTCCCCACCGGGGCCGTCGCCGGCGGCGGGTCGGGCAGCTCGACGAGCTTCATTCGCGACAGGACTTCTTTCAATCCCATAGGACCCAGGCCCCTCCGATTCGGGCGGATTCTATCTTGTCCCGCTTTCCCGTACGATCGCGGGCCAACGCGCATCGAGCGAGGCCCTCTCCGTGACCGATTCCCATTCGCATACAGCTTTCGACGCTTCGAACGTAGGACGTAACGATCCCTGCCCGTGCGGCAGCGGCAAGAAGTTCAAGAACTGCCACCTGGGCCAAGAGAGCCGTCCATACTCGGCGCTCGAGCGGGTGGCGAGCGGCATGAACGCCGCCCTCGACTGGCTCTGGACGCATCATCGCCACGCGGTCGAGCAGGCGGTCGAGGAGCAATTTCTCGGCCGGCTCGACGACGAGGAGGCGGCTCTCCTCGAAGAGCTCGACGACGAGGCGGACGACGCGTTTCGCGATCAGCTCGGCGATTGGGTGCTCTCCGAGGCGAAGCTCGAGGTGGGCGGCCGAGAGACCCACGCCGCGGAGCTGATCCTCGCCTCCGGCGGCCCTTCGCTCAAGCCGGAGGAGAGAGCCTGGCTCTCCGCGCTCTCCGGCCGACCGATCAGCGTCTACGAGGTGGTCGCCAAGCCGGACGCGTCGGCATTTCTCCTGCGCGAGGCGCTCGACGCTTCGACCGAAGAGCGGCGGGCGCAAACCGAGAACGAGATCGTCGAGGCGGTCGAAGTCGGCGACCTGCTCGCCGCGCGGCTCGTGCCGTTCGAGGACGGCTGGCATCTCGCGGCGGCCCTCTTCCCGCTCGAGCCCGAGGACCTCGACGAGCTGCGGCCCTTCGCGGCCGACGGCCCGGAGGCGCTCTCGGCCGAGCTGTCGTCGATCTTCCTCGAGCTGGTGCTCGACTCGACGCAAGAGAATGACGCGAGCGGTGAGAGCGAAGAGGGCGACGAAGCCCAAAGCTGAGGTCTCGGATCCAGGCGGGGCGGAAGAATTCCTCCCCCCGCTTGCGGACGAAGGTTAGGAGGGGGGCCAGACCCACATTGCTCTCTTCCGGCGCGAGACCGAAACTCTGCTGACAAGACGCTGTCAGGAGGAGTGCGCGATGCTCTCCTTGCGCCGCCGGACGGACCCGCGGCGCATCGAGGAGACGTTGCCATGGACTTGAAAGCCGAGGCGCTGCAGGCGATCGCCGCGACCGCTAAATTTTTCGACCGCACGACCCGCTGCTTCGCGGAGGAGGATTCGGCCTTCCGCCCCACTCCCGAGATGATGACGGTGGCGGGCCAGGTCGCCCATGCCGCGCAGACCATCGATTGGTTCCGCGAAGGGGGTTTCGCGGACAACTGGCAGATGGATTTCGAGGCGGCGCTCGCCGAGACCGCGAAGATCGAATCGCTCGCGACCGCCCGCACCTGGATGGCCGACGCCTGGGAGCGCATGCGCAAAGCGGTCGAAGAGCGATCGAACGAGGAACTTGCGGCGGCGATGCCGGACAATCCGATCCTCGGGCAGCGGCCGCGTTACCACACGCTGGAAGCGCTGATCGACCACACCGGCCATCATCGTGGCGCGCTGTCGGTGTACGCCCGGCTGGTCGGCAAGACCCCCGACATGCCTTACGGCGAGGATTGAGACGCGAGGGGCCGCCGGGCCTGGATGAGATCGGCTTCCTGGCGCTCCTCTTCCATCCTTTCGATCCTTGCGACGAAGTCGGCGAGGTTTTTGCCCGGCTCGGGGGAGAACACCTCCGCCAGGGTCTCGTGATCGAGCACCCGATCGAGCCGGAAGCTGCGAAAGTCGCACCGCGCCTCGCACCAGGAGACGAGCAGCCAGACGGGCGGGTAGAACGATAGGGCCAGGGGCCGGACGGTGCGTTCGGTCTCGGCCCCGCTTTCGTCGCGGTAGCGGATCTTCACCAAGCGCCGATCTCTTACGGCCAAGCGAAACACCGAGAGCGGCAGCCGCTCGGCGGGGCGTCGGCCGTGGACCGGCGCAAACAGCCGGGTCTCATCGATCAGGTGGGAGCGCCCACGCGGCAGGACCGCCTGGATCTTCGCGAGCGCCTCGGTCGCCGCCTGGGCGAGCCGCTCGTCTCCCCAGCCTTCCACCACGCGCGCGCCGAGAACCATCGCCTCGACCTCGTCGCGCTCGAACATGAGCGGCGGCAGGTCGATCCCCTGCAGCCGGTAGCCCACCCCCGCCTCCCCCTCGATCGGCATACCGGACGCGGCGAGGTCGGCGATGTCACGGTAGACCGTCCGTTCCGAGACCTCCAGCTCGCGCGCCAAACGCGCGGCGGTCACCACCCGGCCGGGGCGGAGGCGGAGCAGCAGGCGGAACAGGCGGTCGGCGCGACGCATGGAGCGGGGACGAACCCTACCACCACGAAACACCCCCCGCGGTCCCTCGCCGAGGTGCCGACAAGAGCTGCGCAACTTCTCCCCCACAGCCGGCGTATCCCTCTTCGAACGTCGCTTGAGGAGCGAGCCATGGGCATTACCCGAATCAACCGCCTGGAGAATCGCGGCACGTCGATCCTCCGGCTGTTAAACCTTGAGAATCAAAACACGTTGGGACATGGGGTGAACGTACTGCCGGGAACGAGCCTCGAGGTCGACATGTGGGTCCCCTGGCCCAACTCGACCGACTTCCCCAACAAGCATTTACAGATTCAGGTCGCGGGAACCACGCGCTTCTGGATCTGGCAGGCGGCAGGACCGGACGGCGACTTTCTGCGCTTCTCGAAAAACGGCACTTTCACCGCCCCGGGCGAGCACGTCCGCGGCGCGGCGGTCGCGGGCATGCTGCCGCCGCCCCTTACGGAAGACCGCACGATTCAGGTCTTCGACGGCTGGTTCGAAGTGGTGGATTTTCCGGCGCTTCCGATCTTCCGCAGCGTCCTCGGTCACAACTACATGCTGGACCCGGTCCAGCCCGCCTCGGATCCACTGGACATCCCCTCGGTTCCCCGCCACAGGGCGGTAGCCTGGAGCATGGGAGGTCCGCCGTCCGACGCCTTGGACCAGGGCCAGTCGGGAGCACGCTTTCTCTACCGCGATACCGGGAAACGCTACGAATTCGAGATCCAGAACGGCACCGTGGTGGCGACCCATCCGAACGGCATTCGACAGACCCTCGCGCAGGCGGTTTCGTACGACGTGCTTCGGAAAGGCGTCAAATATCCGGCGCCGCCATTCGACTTGATCGCTGCCAGCGGCGGGCGGGTTTTCGCCAAAGAAGTGGGAAAGGGCGCCTTCTATTTCGCGACCCTGGACGAATCGTTCATCCACGGCGACGACGACGGGGGCGACCTGGCCGTGCCCAGCAACTACTTCAAGCTGGATCCGGAATTCAACCAACCGGGCTCCCTCGTCCAGGACAAGGTCGCACACCTGGTCGGCAACTATTTCGACCATCCGCATGCCGAGCGCTTTCCGACCTTCCGCTGGGTCATGGAGAAGAACGTCGGCGACTTCATGGTGGTGAAGGTCGAGCGCGGAGTTTGGCACCGGCTGGATTGCCGCACTCCCTTGGGGCTGTTCTCTCCGGCCATGCTGGGCTTCGATCTCCTCGCTCGAGCGATCGAGCACGCGCCCGGATTTGCCTACTGGCATCCAACGGCGACCGAGGTGACCGACACCATCGACGCGATCGTCCACGGGGCCCGCGAGCAGCTCGAGTCGGAGGCTCCCCTGATCTCGGCACCTCCCGCCGGAATCGAGCTCCGAGACGAGACGAAATTCATCGGCGGCGCCGGGTCGGTGGTCCTCAAAGGGATCAAATTTTCCAAAGTCCTGGACATCGCCGTCGGCCACGTCCACGCCCACCAGCAATACGAGCGGGGGTTCGGCGGGGAGTTGCAGCCTTTATCTACCGGAACGCGCTTCGGCTGGCCGCTCGACTTCGTCACCGCCTCTTGGGGATACCGACTCTTCAACGGCCCTCTACGCGACGGCGACGGATTCATCGACGGAACGTCGAATTTCTACCTGCTGGTCGAGCTGCCTTCGCAACCGGTCCGTTACGCACTCCTCCTCATCGACGAGCAAACCTATTTTTCCCAGCGTTGGCGCCTTGCGGATCCCGCCGACACGGAAGGACTGATGTTTGCCCTCGTCAAAGATCTGAAGGACGAGGAAGGACGCTCCGAGAAGCTCTATCCTCATTGGGACAGGGCCAAGTGGTGGAGCCCTTTCCATGCCGGACGCATCGCCGCAAACTCGCGTCTCGCCGTCGCGGGACAGATCGTTCTGGTGACCGGTAACCCTCCAAACAGCGGGCAACCGCTGATCTACAGCACGAACTTCAGCTTCTCCTCCATGGACACGACCTGGCGTTGGCGCGCCCTGCCGGCGACCGCCGCCGAATCCAGCGTCGCAACGGGCGCCGACGAGATCCTGCCACCGGCGTCCGCCACAACACGTAACGTCTATCCCGAGACGATTCGCCTGCGGGAGGACCTGACGATCCATCTCAAGGGCTATCGAGACGGCGTCCAAGGCCGATATGTCCAGCGTTACCTGCCGTTCGACCACCGCCTCGTGCCGGCGATTCCCGAGCTCGTCGCGGGAGAAGCCCCGAGCGTCGGTTTTTCCCATCCGTGGAGATTCCTTCCCGAAGAGGTGTTCCAGGCGGCCGACCGGTTCAGCCATTTCGGCGTGTACGCCGACGTGGACTCCAGAGCTCAGTATTACGAGGTGACGCCCGCGAGCGACGCGGACGAAGCGGCGCTCCTCGCCGGCCAAGGCGACCCGTGGCTCGACGTCGACAACCAGCTCACCCTGCGCGCGTGGAAGTTCTGGTGGAGCGCGCCGCTCCGGGTCCCCAACTTCGAAGTGAACCTTTCCGACGAGCCGCTAGCGCCGCACAAGCGTCCTCCGTCGATCTTCAACCGAGAGACCCGGTTGAAGATCCTCCGACGCGGAAATCGCTGGCTCGCTTTCCATTGGGACAAGCGGGACGACGAGCTGTTGCCCTTCGAAAGCGGCCTGTTCGGTCCGCTGACGGTGAACCTCGCCCACGGGAACGTGAACGCTTCGGTCACGATCGGCGCGAACACCGCGGACGACTCTCCGCCCGGCGTCGAGACCGTACGATTCGTCTGGCCGCTCGCGGATACCGCACCGATCACGATCGTGCTTTCCCAGCCGCGGGACGTCTGGCGCGTCCATCTCGCCGCGTTCGACCCAGTGCCCGTGGCGGGCGGGAATGCGACCGTCGTTTCGTTGCTCGACGTCGAATTCGCGGGCAATTTCGTACGGGCCGGTTCGGAGCACAGGTACACCTTCCTGCCGACCTCCGAACAGCGAAACCTCCTGCGCCGCCTCTGCACCGCGACCGGGGCGGCGGCCCACGGCACCTCGCTCTGGGTGGAAGACATTCTGGGCCGCGTCGCCGTTCCCGACGCGATGCGGTTCGAAACGCCGATGTCGGCCTCGGCTTCCCCGTCTCTCCTCCCCCTTGGCGTTTCGACCACGGTCACCATCCACGCCCAGGATTCGTTCGACGGCAGCGCCATCCGCGGGCAGCTGATGGTCGACGACGTGGCCGCCGGGGCGACGGACGTCGCGATAGAGCGCAGATTCGACAGCCATTTCGTCACCGAATGGGATCCGGAATCGCACACGAGCACCACGATCGAAGTGATGCCGGAGCTCTCGGTCGTCGCCGACGATCACTCCGAAACCGGAGTTCCCGTCCAGTTCTACAAGCCGACTCTCTCGGTGAGCGTCGAGCCGACGACGATCCGGCTCTTCCAAGCCACGGCGGTCACCGTGCGCTGTTCGGATTCGCGCACCGGGGCGCCCGTCGCCGGCCGCGTGATCGTGGGAGGAATCGACGTCGGTTCGACGAATGCGCCGTTCGTCACCACCTTTACCGCCATGGGCACGAGCGGAGGGGCGGTGGCGCCTGGTTTTCCGGTCAAGACCGTCGCCTTTCCGCTGGTCCGTGCGACGTTCCAGACGACGGTCGAACCGAACGGCATTCCGAAGAACCGGACCAGCAGCGTCGTCGTCCGGGCCGTGGACTCGATCTCCGGTGCGCCGGTGGCGGCGCGCGTCTGGCTGGATGGTGTGGACGTGGCGGCGGCGAACGCGCCGTTCAGCTATGCGTTCGGCAGCAACCCGCCGTCCGGAGTCGTCAAGTCGAGCGGCTACAACGACGGCTCGATCTCTTGGCCGCCGTTCTATTCCCCACGAATGGTACTGAGCATCCAACCCTTCCCGACGCCCGTGGGGATGCCCACCACGTTCACGGTCACGGCCCGCGAGGCGTTCAACAATCAGCCGATCGACGGCGAAGTCCGCGTGAACGGCGTCCCGGTCGGACGAACCAACCTGCCGTTCGTCCAGACCTTGAAGATGCGAAAGGAGCGCGTCTACGACGCCGACCTGCTCAAGTGGATCACCCTCTACTACCCGCCGGATGTGACCGTGGCAGCCGCCGGATACCCCTTGGGATCGGTACCCTTGGGCCTGCCCATCCCCGAATGAGCTCGAGTCTTGGAGTGCGCCGATCGGATCGGCGCGCTCCGCTCCAGATCGGACGAAGCGCTCGATTTGCCGACGGCCCCGACGTGGACCGTGACTTTTCGGGAAGAGCTGAAACTATGGGACGGAACGACGCAGCTTGAGCGCTCCGATACCCGATAGGAGGCTGACGAGCGCGAAGAGGCCCCAACCCGAGGCGGTCGGCACCTCGACCGCGCCCCGTCCTCGTTCGACCGAGCCTCGATCGATCGCCGGACCGACGATTCGGGGCAAACCGCGCTGGTCGACCGGTGGCGGGCTGGGGATCGCCGGGTCGCCGGTATCGAGCGCGGGGCTTCCAGGAAGCGGCTGATGGGTAAGGGTCGGACCGCCGTTGTCCGCGAGCGGCCCAAGGAGCGGGTCGACGCCTGTCAGATTATGGGAGCCGAACACCGTCACGAGCCCGGGGTTTTCGATCAGGCTGTAGTTGGCGACGATTGAAAACCCAGAGAGATCCAGGGTCGCTCCATTCGCCACGATGGCATGATCCAGCTCGACCGAAGCGCCGAGGCTTCCGACCACCAGGCTTGCGTTTCCGCCCAGTGCCCGGTTATCGGAGAGCGTCGTCCAACGCAGGATGCCGACGGCGGAGCCGTCGAAGTAGATTCCCCCGCCCGACTCGTGCGCGTTGTTGCCCGAGACCGTGCTGTTTTCGAGCCGCACCTCGCCACCGTCCACGAAGATTCCGCCGCCCACCCGAGCGTCGTTTCCCCAGATCGTGCTGCCGTCGATTCGCACGAGGCCGCCGAGAACGTACATCCCCCCGCCGACACCCAAGGTGGAGGCGTTGTTCAAGGAGATCGTGCTTCGATCGATCGTCAAGCCTCCGGAGGCTTCCAGCTCGGCATAGGCCCCCCCACCGATGGAGCTACCGAGGTTTCCGGTGAGGCTCGAGAGCACGATCTGGTTGTCGGCCGCGGACGATCGCAGGTAGAGGCCACCGCCTTGCCCCCCGTTCGTCGTTCCTTCGGACAAAGTGCTCTGCTCGAGGATCAATCGGCCGTCGGCGACACAGAGGTTTCCGCCGCCGCCCAGGACGTTGCCATTCGCGAGCGTGCTGTTGACGATATGCAACGTCTCGCCATTGAGACCGGACAAGGCCACGTTTCCTCCGCACCCGGGGCTCGCGATAGAGAGCGTCTCCGCCACGCTCTCGGAAATCTCGCTGTCGACGATCGTCAGGTTCTCGCCTTTCGAATACACCGCCCCACCAAACGGCAAGTCGTGCATCGGCAAACCCCGACCCCGCTCGATCGTCAAGCCCGACAACGCCACGTCGATCGGCGCGGAGGCCGCCGGGTTTTCGACGTAGAAGATCCGGAAGAGATCTCCGCCGCTTATCGAAAGGGTGGCCAGACCGGGACCCGAGATCGAGAGCGAATCCGAGATCGCGATCTCGTTGGTGGTCAGGGTGATCGTCCCCGAGACGCCCTCGGCGAACGTCACCTCGTCCGCCCCGGGGGACCCATTGGCGTCGAGAACCGCCTGACGAAGGCTTCCCGGTCCGGCGTCGGCGAGGTTCGTCACCGTAAAGGTCGCGGCGGAAGCTCCGCCGAGGGGACATAGAACAGCCAGGATCGCGTACAACCACCCTCGGATCCGACCCGGCGTGATCGAAAACCTTGTAGTACCCAACTTGGCAGCCCTCCCGCCCCCTCTTCGTGGTCAACGCAAGCTTGCGCCCGCACCGACCCCGGGTCAAGTCTCAGGGTGCGGCGGCCGTTGCGGTCGCCGCTTTCTTCGCCAGCGCCTTGACCATTTGAAGCATCGCCATCAGGCCCATCGATTTGCCCATCGACAGCTCCTGGCCGTAGATGTCGTAGACCAGATCGGTCGACAGGGCGGCAATCCGGTCGAGCGGCTGGCCGGAGAGGCTCTCTTTGAGGATCGCGGCGAACGACTTGGCGGAGATGCCCTGCGGGTTCTCGACCGCGAAATGGAAGTCGAGCCGACCGTCGGGCCGGCGCTCGCCCCAGACGTAAGCCTCGGATTCGCAGGCCGGTACGCGGTCGTCACAAGAAAAGGGCCTGCGGGCCACCCGCTCGGGGACGTCCTCGAAGCGATCCGCCAGGTCGATCAGCAGCTGGATCCGATCGGCGCGATCGGGCAAGAGCGCGAGCAGGTCGAGGGTCTCCCGAAGCTTCGGGGGCATCGAATCGGTGTCGGTCATCGGGAGCTCCGTCGGGGCTCCGGCCCGGCGATCGGATCGATCGCCGGAGCCGGAGAGGCGAGAGGATCTTATGGCGGATGGAGAAACGTCGCCGGCGCTACTTCTCGATCGGCACGCCGACCAGGTTTCCCCATTCGGTCCAACTGCCGTCGTAGTTGCGCACGTGGGGATAGCCCAGCAGATAGGAGAGGACGAACCAGGTGTGGCTGCTGCGCTCGCCGATCCTGCAGTAGGCGATCACGTCGTCGCTCTGGGTGAGTCCCGCTTCACCCTCATAGATCTCGCGCAGGTCGGACGCCGCCTTGAACGTACCGTTCTCCGCCACCGCGCGAGCCCAGGGGACGCTCTTCGCCCCGGGAATGTGGCCGCCGCGAAGCGCCCCTTCGTTCGGGTAATCGGGCATGTGCATCCGCTCGCCGGTGTATTCCTGCGGGCTCCGGACGTCGATCAGCTTCCCCTTCTTCTCGACGTGGGCGAGCACCTGGTCGCGATAGGCGCGCAGGACGGTATCGTTGCGGGGAGGGGCCTGGTAATGCGTCTCCGGATAGGAGGGTACCTCGCGCGTCGTCTCGCGCCCTTCGGCGATCCACTTCGCCCTGCCCCCGTCCATGACCTTGGCCCGGGTGTGGCCGAACAGCTGGAAAACCCAGAAGGCGTACGTGGCCCACCAGTTGTTCTTGTCGCCGTAGAGAACCAAGGTGGTGTCCCGCGTCACGCCGATCCGCCGCATCAGGGCCGAGAAGCCCTCCTGGGCCAAATAGTCGCGGCGCAGGGGATCGTTGAGATCGCGCGTCCAATCGACTTCCACGGCGCCGGGGACATGCCCGCTCGGGTAGAGGAGCGGGTCCTCGTTGGATTCGATGATCCGCACGTTGGGATCGGACAGGTGCTCGGCCACCCACTCCGTAGAGACCAGCACCTCGGGCTTTACGTATCCACGGTTCTCTATCTCGCTCACCGTACGGCTCCTTTCGAACAGGACGAGGATCCCCTTTGAGCTCGGCCCTCGTATTTGTAAGCGAATTTATCATCAATATCGCCTGAGGTCCACAGCCTCTGCAAAATGCCCCTCCACAGCGTCACGGTGCCTGCAAACCGCCGCGACGTCGTGATTGCATAGGCACCGAAGGCTTCCATAGGATGGGGGCCGAGCGATGATCACAGATCACCCGGACGTTTTGTCGCTGGAGCGGTTTCTCGACGACCTGCTCGCCGAGTCCGAGAGTCACGCGATCCAGCGCCATTTGCTGATCTGCCCCTCCTGCGAGGAGAGGTTGATCGGCCTGCTCCCTTCGCTCGCGATCCCCGCCGCCAAGTCCCTCGTCGGCCCGGAGGCCGGAGATAGGCGTTCGGATTCCTCGCTCCCTCGGAAAGGACGTTGGGAGGGCGGATACGATCTCGAAGCGGTCGCCGATCTTGGCGATTCGCTCGCCCGCCACGAGGCCTCGATCGACGGGCAGCGCCGAGAGGCGGAGTCGCTCTGGAGCGCGCTCGCCCGCTTCTCCCCGGAGGTCCGGCGCGGCCGAATCGAACAGGACGATCGCTACGCCACCTGGACCTTTTGCGAGCTTCTGCTCGAGCGGAGCCTCCGCCTCGCTCCGGCCGAACCGGCCGCCGCGCTCGAAGCTGCGGAACTCGCGATCTCGATCGCCGACCGTCTGGACCCGCGCGAGCTCCCCGCCGCCGCGATCGCTTCGGCTCAGGCGAGAGCCTGGGCCCACCTGGGCAACGTCCGGCGGATCTTCGCGGACTACCGTGAAGCGGAGCGCTGCTTCGCCCGGGCGGAGCGCAAGCTCGCCGCGAGCTGGCTCGACCCGCTCGACGAGGGGCAGCTCCTTCAGTTTCAGGCGTCGCTCGATCGCGATCAAGGGCGATTTGCCGCCGGTGTCGAACGGCTCGAAGCGGCGCTCGAGATCTATCGGAGCGTCAACGAACCGCACGGCCAAGGCCGCTGTTGGATCAGCCTCGGGATCTTGTTCTACCTCCTGGATGAGCTCGAGACGTCCGAAGCCTGCCTACGTCGAGGCGCCTCGATGGTGATCTCCGAGCGCGAGCCCCGGCTGCTCCTCTGCGCCCAGCAGTACTTGGCCCTCGGTAAGCAGAAGGGGGGACGCCTCGTCGAGGCCCTCGCTTTGCTCCACGATCGTCCGGAAGTCTGGGCGGCGGGTGCCACAGAGATCGACCGGCTTCGCCTCCGTTGGCTCGAAGCGCAGATCCTCGCGAGCCTCGACCGCCTCACGGAAGCCCAGGCGACGCTGGTCGAGGTCCAGGCGGGTTTCGAAACGGCGGGTTTGCCTTACGACGCCGCGCTGGCGGGGCTCGAGCTCGCGACGATCTATTCACGCCGAGGTCTGGCCGGGAACGCGCGGCGAGCGGCCGAACGGACGTTGCCGATCTTCCGCTCGCTCGACACGCGTCCCGCGTTCGTGGCCGCGGTGATCGTCTTTGAAAGCGCGCTCCAGCAGGACCGGCTGAACCTCGCCACGTTGCGGGAAATCACGGCGGCGATCGAGCGTTCCCGAGCCGGCGGGCCGGGGGCGCCGGCCTACTTGGCTTTGCCGGGCTTGGGCTTGGCGACGAGCAAGGCGGCGAGCGCGGTCTCCGGCGCGTTCCAGTCCGAGGAGCTCAGCCGCCCGATTTCCTTGCCGTTGCTGTAGACCACGCCCGTCGGCACCGAATGGATGTCGAACTTCTTCGCGTCGCCGCTGTTGAGCCCCTTCTCGAGCCCGTAGTACTCGAACTGGATCTTCGAGCCTTTGATCTGCTCTTCCACCTTCAGCAGCAGGGGCACGTGCTCTTTGCAGTGCGGGCACCACGAGCCGAAGTAGACCCGCACACGCACCGGCTGAGCGACCTGCCGCAGCTGAGAGACCGCCTTGGGGTTCGGCTGATAAGCCTTCGCGCGGCGTCCGTACTCGGGGTTGTAGGTCGTGAGGTCTACCGCCCTCTTGACCCCGAGAAGGGAAGGCCGGGGCTGGATCGCGGCGATCCGGCCCTCTGTATTGAACCGAACCTCCTCACCGACGACCTGATACTTTCCCTGCGGCGACAGCGCCGCGTCGGCCATCAGATCGACCGTGCCGTCCGTCTTCTTCAGGATCTTCATCAGTTGCACGGTCTGGACCGTCCCTTCGCCCGGCAGGAGCAGGACCGGCGAGGGCAGCGCCGAACAGATGATCAAGATCGCCGGCACACCGGACGGAATCGTGTAGATCTCGGTCCCCGCCTGCAGCTTGCCACCGACCACCACCTGGTAGTCGGCCGATCGCTCGAAACCGCGAAGGACGGCATCGGAGCCAACCGCACCGGAGGCGGGACCGGAGGCGACGGAAAGCAATGTCGTGCCGAGGGCCAGGCCGAGGAGGCCGGAGCGAAGCGAACGAGGATGCGTCATAACGGGGTCACCTTTCGGGTTGTAGATGCGAGGCTGGACGTCTGGCTTCGCGGGGGCTCGGAGGAAGCCGACAAGACAGCGCGAATTTCCTCGACGGTCGAATAGGTCTCGAGGACTTTGCCGTCGCGAGCCGAGAAGGCGCGCGGCAGGCGGCGATAGAGCGGGCGAAGCAGCCCCGGCGGCGCCTCGTGGATCTCGAACGCCGGACCGAACTTCCAGAAGAAGGCCGTCTTCGTTTCCGCCGAAGAGGCCGAGAGAACGTCCAGCTTTGCCGTCTCTCCGCCCTTTTGAGCCTCGCCGCCGAGCGAATAGCGATTCAGGTCGGGCACCATGGCGGTGAAGCGGTCGCTTTCGAGATCAGCCAGGACGACGAGATGATCGCCCTCGGCCAAACCGGGAACGAGATGGTCGAGGCAGACCTGCTCTTTCCCCCCGCCCGCGCAGATCGAACCCATCGCCACACCGGGTTTGAGCCGCGTCGCGAGGTCGTCGAGCGGCATCTCGGCCGCCTTGGCGCCGAACGCCACGGCGGAGCTCGTCGCAAGCACCACCGCCGCCACGCGTCCGCGCGGAAACGTCCCTCCGCGGGGGCGACCTACGAAAGCCAGCGCGAGCGGCGGCAGAAGCATCAACAGATCCTGCCAGAAGGCTTCTGCCGGAGTCCGCTGGACCAGGTTGCCGAAACAACCGCAGGAAGCCTCGGTCGGCGCTTCGCCATGGAGCGTGCGGACGTAGGTTCGGGCGGTCAAAAAGATCAGGAAACCGACCAGGAAGATGCTGGGGATCAGCACCCAAAGGCGCCGCAGGTTGAGCAACAGGGCAAGCCCCACCGCCACTTCGATGCCGAGGCCGATCAGGGCGACGGTGGGCGCCGAGAGCAGGCTATCGAGCTTCTCGGCGCGGATCTGTTCGGCGAAGCCCTCCGGGTCGAGCGCCTTGGCCCCGGCCGCGACGAGCAGGACCAGACCGAGCACGGCGCCGCCGAAATAGCCCAGCCAAGAGCGCCAGCGCCCCGGCGAAGCGGTGGAAGAGGGGGTGGAAAGTGCCGAAGTGGCCGCCGTATCCATGCGCGACGGATCCTATGCAGGGGTCTTGCCTGCCGCAACTCCACGAGCGCTCGACGTTCGGACGTCGCTCACCCATTCCGGGGAAAGCACTGGTTCGCTTAGCCGCGAGCTCCCCGGCCGATGACGCGCTGCCAGAACTTCGGCGCCGGATCCATCTCGCGCGTCGCCCCCGGCTCGGGGCCGGGATCCACGGACGTCTCCGCCGATGGGATTTCGATCGCGGGGCCGACGCGGAGTAGCAGGTCGTAGTTGCCGATCGCGATTCGATCCCCCTCCATGATCTCCCGCTCGCCCACGATTCGCTCGCCTCCCACGAAGGTGCCGTTGCTCGAGCGGAGATCCTGGAGATAGACCCGCCCCGAACGGACCGCCACGAGCGCGTGGACGCGGCTGATGCACGGATCCGCGAGCACGATGCCGCAGCCGCGGCTCCTCCCGAGGGTCGTCTCTCCCTCGACCAAAGCGACCGAACGGCCCGGAAGGTCGAGCCGCCATACCTGTTCCTGGGGTACGACGGCCAAAGCGTTCATCCCAAAACCCTAGATCTTGAGAGCATGATGAAAGTATACACCTGTTACCACCGGTTGTCCGCGAAACGGAGTTCGAATCGACGAGATCTTCGGGGCTGGATTTTGCCGCTCCGGGCGGGTCGGGCTCGATTCCTTTGCGTTCCGGCGACGGGAGCGGCGAAAAGCGGCCCGGACGGGTTTCAGGCCGGCTTGGTCCAACGCAGATGGCGACGGAGCTCGTCGGCCGTCGGGCTTTGACCGTGGTCGAGGAACGCTTCGAGCGGCCCGGAAAACAGGAGCTCACCGCCTCGCGAGCCTCCGCCGGGCCCCAGATCGACGATCCAGTCGGCCCGAGCGATCAGATCCGTGCTGTGCTCGACCACGATCACCCCGTCGCCCCGCTGGACCAGCCGGCGGAGAGTACGGGCGAGCAAGTCGATGTCGGAGAGGTGGAGACCGGTCGTCGGCTCGTCGAACAGAAACAGCCGCTTGCCTTCGGCGGCTGGGCGATCGAGGAAGCTCGCGAGCTTCAGGCGCTGCGCCTCGCCTCCGGACAGGGTCGAGGTCGACTGGCCGAGCCGAAGGTAGCCGAGGCCGACGTCGACGAGCGACGAGAGTCGCCGGCAGAGCGCTCGAAGCGCCCCATGGGGCGAATGAGACGAATGCGGCGAGGGCGATGAGAAGGCTTCGATGGCCTCCTCGACCGTCAGCTCGAGCGTCTCGGCGATGTTCCGACCGTCGACCCGCACCGCCAGCACCTCCGGCTTGAACCGGCGCCCCTGGCAGGCGTCGCAGATCACCGTGACCGGCGCCATGAACTGCATGTCGACCTCGGTCGTCCCGGTTCCTTCGCAAGCGGAACAGCGCCCGCGGTCGACGTTGAACGAAAAATGCGCGGGAGTGATCCCTCGCGCCGTGGCGTCGGGGCTCGCGGCGTAGAGCTTCCGGATCTCGTCGTACGCCTTGAGATAGGTCACCGGGTTCGAGCGGCTCGATCGGCCGATCGGGCGCTGGTCGACGAGCACGACGTCCGCCATCCCCTCGAGCCCGACCAGGGCGTCACAGGCGCCGGGATCCACGTCTACGACCCCTTTCGACCGTTGGTAGGTACCGTAGAGTACGTTCTCGACCAACGTCGACTTGCCCGAGCCGGACACCCCGGTGAGGGCCACCAGGGCGCCGAGCGGTATTTCGACATCGAAGCCCTTTAGGTTGTGGGCGCGAGCCCCTTGGATCGCGATGCGCGGGAGGGCGGAGAGCTCACGCTCGTGCGGCTCGTAGCCCTGCTCACGCCGGTACCGCGCAAGGTGGTCGCGCGCCGAAGTCGACGGCTTCTCCCGAAGATAGCGGGCGGTGAGCGAGCCGTCGACCGCGAGGATCTGGTCGAACGTCCCTTCGGCGATGATCCGCCCTCCGCGCTCCCCCGCGGCCGGCCCGAGATCGATGACGTGGTCCGCGCCGCAGATCAGCGTCCGGTCGTGCTCGACCACCAGGACGGTATTGCCCTTGTCCGCCAGATCGCGCAGGAGCCCGAGCAACTTTTCGCTGTCCTGCGGATGGAGGCCGATGGTCGGCTCATCGAGCACGTACAGCGTGCTGGTGAGGCCGGAGCCCAACGCGGTCGCCAGGTGAATGCGTTGGGTTTCACCTCCCGAGAGGGTCCGCGCCTGGCGGTCGAGCGTCAGATAGTCGAGTCCGACGCGGTGGAGCGTTTCGATTCGTTCGCCCAGGTCTTCGAGCAAATGCCCCGCCACCTCGTGCTGGCGCGCGCTCCAGGGCACCGAGGCGTACCAGGAGCGAAACTCCTCGACCGATCGTGCGAGCAGGTCGGGAAGCGTCCGGCCCGCCAGCCGTACCGCCCGAGCCTCGGGCTTCAATCGCGTGCCGCCGCACTCGGGGCAAGGGGTGTAGGAGCGATAGCGAGCGAGCAGCACGCGGACGTGCACCTTGTATGTCTTCCCCTCGAGCCAGGAGAAGAAGCCCTCGAGGTCGACGAACGCGTCGCCGCCGCGCCTACCGGAATGCCGCCCTCCGCTCCAAACCCAATCCCGATCGGCCGGAGCGAGCTCGGCCCAGGGGCGGTCGAGCGGTACCCCCCGTTTCCTCGCGGCGGCGAACAGCTCGTCGTAGAGCTCTTCGTAGGCGGGCGTGTTCCACGGCGCGATCGGGCGCTCGCCGAGCGTCTTCCGCCCATCGGGCACGACCCGGTCGCGGTCGATGCCGATCGCCCTTCCGAATCCCTGGCACCGCGGGCAGGCTCCGAGCGGGGAGTTGAACGAAAAGAGAGGGGGCGTGGGGCGCTTGAGCGCCTCGCCGCAGACGGGACAGCCGAGCTCCCGGGCGTAGTAGCGAACGCCCGCGGGACCGTACGCCTCCACTCGGCCCGCGCCCAGCCGATATCCCTCTTCGAGCGTTGCGAGCACGCGGCCCAGCGCTTCCTCCGAAGCGGGAAACCGGCCGAGCACGAGCGGGAGTGGATCGAGCTTCGCCGGCCACTTGTCGGAGGCCGAGATCCGCGCCACCTCACCGGGCTCGCCCGATACCGCGGCGTCGAGCCGGCGCTGGAACCCCTGGCGCACCAGCTCTTTGAGAGCCGCGTCCGCCTGTTTCTTCGGCCGCGCCACCCGGGCGACGAGCAGGAACGGCGCGCCGACCGAATCGGCGACGAGATCCGCCGCGGCCTCTTCCGGGGTGAAGCTCCTCGCCGCGCCGTGGCCGTTCGGACAGGTGACCTCCCCCAGGTGGGTGAAGAGGAGCCGCAGAACGTCGTGGACCTCGGTGAGCGTCGCCACCGTCGAGCGCGCGTTCTTGACCGCGTTCTTCGCCTCGAGCGCGACGGCCGGAAGGACGTTCCGCACGTCGTCGACCGGCGGGCGTTCCATCTGGTCCAGAAACTGTCGCGCGTAGGTGGACATCGACTCGACGAACCGCCGCTGCCCCTCCGCGTAGATCGTGTCGAACGCGAGAGAGGACTTTCCCGCCCCGGACGGCCCGGTCACCACCGTCACCGCTCCGTGCGGCACCCGGCAGCTCACGCCCTTCAGGTTATGCGTCCAGGCATTCTCGACCTCGATCGAGACCGGACGGTTCCCCCGGAGCCGGGGGCTGGCTGAATTCGAAGGCATGGGCATACGGCTCGGACGGCTCCCCTCGGCGAAAAAGGCCGCGAAGGGAGAACAGATAATGGTAGCGGATGTTTCCCGCTTCGGCTGGACCGGGGAGACGCCCCCGGTTTTGAATCAACCGTCCGAAACGTCGGCCAGCCCTAGGGTGCCCGCCGCAGCACCGTTCCGCCCTTCATGACGAAGCGGACGTTCTGTAGCGTCGTGACGTCTTTCGTCGGATCGCCCGCGACCGCCACGAGGTCGGCGACGAATCCGGGGCGGATCTGGCCGAGGCGGTCTTGCCAGCCCAGGATTTTCGCGTCGACGGCGGTGGCGGAGAGCAGCGCCTCGACCGGCGTCATGCCGTAGCGAACCATGTTGTCGAGCTCTTTCCAGCTCGTTCCGTGGGCGAAGACCCCCACGTCGCTGCCGCAGCCGATCGTCACGCCGAGCCGCTTCGCGGTTCGAAAGGCCGTTTCGGCCTGCTTCATCCCGTCGGTCGGAGGGGTCTTTCCGGCCACGTAGCCATCGAAGTACTGGGCGTACGCGGTGTCCGCGGCGAGCGTCGGGAGGAAGGCGACCCCGCGGTCGGCCATCAGCTTGAAAACTTCCTCGGTGCCGCCGTATCCGTGCTCGATCGTCTCCACCCCGGCGAGGATCGCGCGGCGCATCCCCTCCGCGGTCTGGGCGTGGGCGGAGACCTTGGCTCCGAGAGAATGCGCAGCTTCGACCAGGACGTTCAGCTCGGCCTGCGTGAAGGTCGGAACCTGCGAGGCTCCCGGTCCGCAACGGTAGTCGGCGTAGACCTTGATCCAATCGGCTCCGTGCCCCGCCTGCTCGCGCACCGCGGCCAGGATCTCCCCCGTGCCGCTCACCTCCTGAGCGCCTTTGGGCAGGTCGAGGTCCGGACGGAAACCGCGCGGTCCGGGGCCGTAGCAGCCGGTCGCGACGATCGCTCGCGTCGCCACTTCCAGTCGCGGCCCGGGGATGAGCCCCTCTTCGATCGCCTTCTTGAGCGACAGGTCGGCGTAGCCCGCCCCCTCCGTCCCCAGGTCGCGCAGGGTCGTGAAACCGGATCGGACCGTCGCCTCGGCGAACCGCACCGCCGCGATGGTCCGGTATTCGACCGGCTCTTTGAGGACTTGATCGTTCCAGAGCGTCTCGTCGTACGGATGGAGGAAAAGATGGGAATGGAGATCCATGAGGCCCGGAAGGAGCGTGGCGTCGGGGAGGTCGATCGAGACCGCGCCCGCTGGGGCCTTCACCCGATCGGCCGGCCCGACGGCGGCGATCTTCTCGCCCGTGACCACTACCACCCAGCCGGAGTGCGCCACCGAATCCTCCGCCGTGAACACCCGCGCGGGGCGCAGGACGAAGGTGGGGACGTCGGCCGCCCCTGCGCCCGAGCTCGCGGCGAGCGACAGCAAGGCCAGGACCACCGAACGAAGTCCGAATCGAGTCATGGATCCGCTCCTTTTTTGCTGGGCTCTATTCTGACCCAACGGCGGGCCTAGCGGCGCAGAGCGACGAGCGCCGCCGCGAGCGCTCCAAGGGCAAGGAAGCCGGCGGCGATCTCCGGCCAAGCGGAGACCTCGAGCACGATGCGATGCTTGCCGGCCGGCGCCTCCACCCCGAGGAGGTTCAAGTTCACCGGGCGGGTTCGAATCGTTCGTCCGTTCTCGCGCGCCACGAACAAGGGCTGCCAGGCGCGGCGAACCACGGCCACGCCCCCGCCCCCTTCGGTCTCGATCTCGATCCGGTCCGGGGCGGCGGAGAGCAGGCGAACGCGCCCGGCTGAATCGTGGCGCGGAAGCGGATCGCCGGGAACGACGGCAATCGTCACGATCCCGAGGGGATCGGGCTCGTTCGAGATTTCGATTCGGGCCTCTTCGGGGCTCGCCACCTCGCGCAGCGTCCGCGGCCACCAAACCGGCGGCGCGGGTTTCTCTACGGCATCCAGGCGAGTGGCGACCCCCAGCGCTTCCGCGCGGTCGAGCCGACGCAACCCCGGAACCTCCGGTAGGTTCGGATCCTCGAACCGGGCGATGGCTTGGACCCCGACCGCGCGGAACCAGTGGACGCGCCGTTCCCAATCGAGCGAAGGGAGCGCCTCCAGCATCGGCTTGAACAGCGGCGAGTGCATCCCTTCGAGATCGGGCGCTAACGGATAGCTGAGGCCGTGGGCGACTCCCGGGGCGGCCCCCAGGTTCATCGCCCAGAATTGGTCGACCGGCCGGTGCGGCCCCCTCGGCAGATCGAACTGCGGCGAGGAACCCCACGGCGGGTACCCTTGCAGCACGCTGTGTACCGCGGCACCCGCTCCGACCCGGCGCGCCCAAGGCGATGGACTCCGATACGGCTCGGCTCGATCGGTCGTCACGAGGGGATAGAGCTGGATGAGCGCGAGAAGCTGCAGGGCCGCGAGCGCTACCCCCTGCCAAGGGCGAGCGATCCGCGTCCGCGTGACGTAGAAGGCGACGAGAAGGGAGCCGCCCGCGATCAGGAGGGCCCATGTCCAGGCGTCGATCTGCGTCGAAAGCAGGGCGAGCGCGGCGCCCTGCTGCTCCTTCGGGAGCCCCGCGGCGAGCGACCCGCCGGCTTCGAGCGTGCGGCTGACCCCCTCGCGGAGGAAGGGGCCCGCGAGTCCCACGGCGCCGGCCGCGAGCAGCAACAAGCTGCCGGTGATCGCCCCGCGCCTTCGCCACCCGCCGAGCCCCTGGTCAAGCGCCCGTTCGAGTCCCCAGCCGGCGAGGATCGGCAGGCCGATCGCGAGCCAGAGGACGAACTTCTCCGGGAACCGGAACAGGCCGAAACCCACCTTAACCAGTAAATCCCCGGAGCGGCCGGCGAGGACCGCGAGCAGCGGCCCGCCGAGTGCGAGAAGCGCCCAGCCGCGATGCCGCCGCGCGGCGGCGAGCGCCAACCATAGGGCCACGATTCCCACGTAGAGAGAGAGGAACAGCGGCACCCCCGGGAGGACCGAGGCGGCCCAGATGCCGTCAGGGCCGAGGTAGGTGGGCCGGCCGAACGGAAACGGTACGAGCAGCTCGAGTAGCCGCAGCGGATGGAGGCGGAAGTCGGCCGCCTGGGCGGCGCTCATGCCGATGCCGCCGCGCACGGTAAAGGGGAGGATGCGAATCGTCGCCACAACCTGAGGCAACGCGATCGCGAGCCCCAGAGCACCGATCGCCACGGAGTGCGCGACTCCGCGGCGCCAGCCATGATGGGAGATCGCCGCGTAGAGCAGGGGAACGAGCGCCAGCGTCGCGGTCACCGGCTCGCCCCCCAGCAGCGCGAGGCCGCAGGCGATCCCGCCGAGCGCGGCGCCCCGCCGCCCGCCGCGCACGGCGCCGAGCATCGCGAGCGGCCACCAGGCGGCGACGGTGAGCACGTTGTAATAGGTGAGCGCCGAGAGGAACCAACCCGACCCGGCGTAGGTCAGGCCGGCCAGGAGGGCCGCGGTCCGGCCCTGCCCGAGGCCGCGGGCGAGAGCGCGCATCGCGAACAGCGCGAGCAGCCAATGGAGCGCATAGTGGAGGTTGAACGCACTCCAGAACGGCAGCACCCGATAGAACAGATTGTCCGGATAGAACGCCAGGGCGTTCGGGTTGCCGCGGAACGGCTGGCCGAGGCCCCAGGTCGGATTGAACGCGGGGATGCGGCCGGCGGCGAGCTCCGCGGCGCCGAACGCCTTGAACGGCAGGTGGGTGAGGAAGACGTCACGCAAGTAGAACGTCCGTTCGCCAAGCAGGGTCGGCACGCACACCCATGCCCACAACAGGACGGCCGCGGCGAGCACGGCGAGGTCGAGGCGCGCGGGGTGCTTCGACGGATCGTCTCTCAACCGAGAACGCTCAGCTGAACAGGTTCTTCACCTTGTGGAGGACGCCCGGCTCCTTGACCTCCTCGCCGGCGAGCCCGGCGAGCTGGCGGAGGAGGTCCACCTCTTCGTCCCCCAGATCGCGCGGGTGAGGCACGGCGAGCTCGACCACCACCACGTGCTCTCCCTTGCCGCCGCCGTGGAGCCGCTCGATCCCCTGCCCACGCAGATGGAAGTCTTTGCCGTGCTGGGTCCCGGCGGGGATCTCGAGCGAGGTCATGCCGTGGATCGTCTCGACCTGGACTTTGGCGCCCAAGACGGCCTGCGGATAGGAGATCTTGTGGCGCGAGTAGACCGTCGATCCGTCCCGCTCGAACCGCGAATGCGGCTTGACCGAGATCACCACGTAGAGGTCGCCCGTCGGACCCTCGTTGCGCCCCTGCTCCCCCTCGCCCACCAGGCGCATCCGGCTTCCGGTGTCGACTCCGGCGGGAATGCGCACCTCGAGCGTGCGCTCCCGCTCCACCCGACCGCCGCCGCGGCACGCCTTGCAGGGATCGGAGACGACACGCCCTTCGCCCTGGCACTGGGGACAGGTGCTGGCGAAGGTGAGAAACCCTTGGGAGACACGCACCTGGCCGCGCCCTCCGCACGCCGAGCACGCAACCGGCGGCTTGCCCGAGGCGCTCCCCGATCCGCTGCAGGTGTCGCACTTCTCGAGCCGCGGCACGCGCAGCTTCTGCTCGCTGCCGAACGCCGCCTCCTCGAAGGTGAGCTCGAGGTCGTAACGGAGATCCGCGCCGCGCTGCGGGCCGTTCGGCGAGCCGCCGGACCGCCGGCCGAAGCCGAACAGGTCGCCCAAGATGTCGGCGAAATCGCCGAAGGTGTTGGGATCGAATCCCGCGGCGCCGGCCCCGGCCACCCCTTGATGGCCGAACCGGTCGTAGCGCTGGCGTTTCTCCGCATCGGAGAGGATCGAATAGGCCTCGGCCGCTTCCTTGAAGCGCTCTTCGGCTTCCGCGTCGCCCGGATTCTTGTCCGGGTGGAACTGGACGGCGAGCTTTCGATACGCCGATTTGATCTCTTTTTCGCCCGCGTCGCGCGCGACCCCGAGCACCTCGTAATAATCCCGCTTCGCCATCCCTGGCCCCGTCTTCCTTCGATCTTTTTGTGGCTAAAGTCGAACGTTCGCGCGTTTCAACCGGCCGCGCCGCTCGCCCGGTTCAACATCGCGTCGGACAACACGCGCGAAACCGAGGTGAGGTCGTAGAGAGCCCCTTCGATGTCCGCCCGCTGCTCGTTGGCGATCGCCACCCGGGCCTGCAGGATGGCGTCGTGAATGCGCTGGCGGTCGTCTTCCGGGAGCATGTCGCTGAACTGTTCGAAAACTCGCTCGTTGCTGTAGATGAGACCTTCCAGCCGATTCTTCAGCTGCCGAATCTCGCGCCGTTCGAGGTCGCTCTTGGCGTTCGTCTCGGCCTCGTCGACCAGACGCTTGATCTCTCCCTCGGAAAGACCGCCGGCCGGATTGATCTGAATCGTCTGGGTGAGGTTCGTCGCGAGGTCCCGCGCGGTCACGCTCACGATGCCGTTCGAATCGATCGCGAACGTCACCTCGATCTGCGGCGTTCCCCGCGGCGCGGCCGGAATGCCCACCAGCTCGAACCGGCCGAGCGAACGGTTTTCCGCGGCGAACTGCCGCTCGCCCTGGAGGGCATGGATCGCCACCGTGTCTTGGTTGTCGGCGACCGTGGTGAAGATCTGCGTGTTCTTGGTCGGGATCGTCGAGTTGCGCTCGATCAGTTTGGTGAACAGGCCGCCGTGGGTCTCGACACCGATCGAAAGAGGCGTGACGTCGAGCAGCACGAGGTCCTTGATGTCGCCGCGCAGGATGCCGCCCTGGATCGCCGCGCCGATCGCCACCACCTCGTCCGGATTGATCTCGCGGTTCGGCGAGCGGCCGAAGATCCGCTCGACCGTGCGAATGACCAGCGGCGTCCGTGTCTGGCCACCGACCAGGAGGACCTCGTCGATCTGGTCCGCGCGCAGCGCCGCCGATCGAAGGGCGTCCAGACAGGGACCTTCGGTGCGTTCGACCAACTCGTGGACGAGCGCCTCGAAATGGCTGCGAGTGAGGGTCCGCGCGAGATGCCTCGGGCCGTTCTCGTCGGCCGAGATGAACGGCAGGTTGATCGAGGCTTCCTCGCCGTTCGACAGCTCGCACTTCGCCCGCTCGGCCCCTTCCTTCAGACGCTGGAGCGCCATCCGGTCGTGCCGCAAGTCGATGCCGGTCTCGGCCAGGAACTCCTCGATCAGCCAATCCATGATCTTGAGATCGAAGTCCTCGCCGCCGAGATAGGTGTCGCCCGCCGTCGAGCGGACCTCGAACACCCCCTGGGCGAGCTCGAGGACCGAGACGTCGAACGTGCCTCCGCCGAGGTCGTAGACGACGATCTTTTTGCCCACCTGAGTCTTGTCGAGACCGTAGGCGAGCGCCGCGGCGGTCGGCTCGTTCAGGATCCGCAGTACTTCGAGCCCCGCGATGCGGCCGGCGTCCTTCGTCGCCTGGCGCTGCGAGTCGTCGAAATAGGCCGGCACCGTGATCACCGCCTCGCGGATCGGCTCGCCGAGCGTCTCCTCGCAGAACTCCTTGATCTCGCGCAGGACGAAAGCCGAGATCTCCTCGGGGCTGTAGTTGCGATCACGAATCTCGATCTTGACGTCGCCGTTGTTGGACGGCACGAGGTTGTAGGGCAAGACCTCACGGGCACGGGTCACCTCGGGCGATCCATGTTTCCTGCCGATCAGCCGCTTGACCGCGAAGATCGTGTTCTGCGGGTTGGTGATCGCCTGGCGTTTCGCGATCTGCCCCACCAACCGATCTCCCTCTTCGGCGAACGCGACGATCGAGGGAGTCGTGCGGCTCCCCTCGCGGTTTGCGAGCACGCGCGGCGCGAGCGCCTCGACGATCGCGACGCAGCTGTTCGTCGTTCCGAGGTCGATGCCCAGGATCTTGCTCAAGCGTCACCCCCCACCCCGGCGCGCAAGGCCGAGCCCTCGGTCGTCGCAGGCCGTCGCGTCACGCCTCGCCCGCCTCCGAAGCCTTCGCCCCCACCTTTTCGATCGGCACCGCCACGCGAACCATCGCCGGTCGCAGCAGCCTGTCGTGGAGCATGTAGCCACGCTGCAACGCCGCCACCACGGTCGGCGACGTGACCCCGGCGCTCTCCTCGCGAGAGACCGCCTCGTGGACCGCAGGATCGAAGGGAGCTCCCTCCGACACGACCTCCTGCACCCCGACCCGGCGCAAGGCCTCCTGCATCTGACGGGCGATCAGCTCCACGCCCCGCTTCAAATCGTCGGCCGAGCCTCCGGCTTGAACCGCGCGCTCGAGATTGTCGACCACGCCGACGAACTCGCGGATCGCCTCGGTCGCGGCGTAGCGCCGGATCTCGTCGCGTTCGCGCTCGTTGCGCTTGCGGAAGTTGTCGAAGTCGGCCAGGGTTCGGACCGAACGGGAACGCAGCTCTTCAAGCTCGCGGCTCAATCGGGAGTTCTCGGCTTCGAGCTCCGCCGTGCCGCGCGTTCCCGCCTTGGCGGCCGACTCCACCCCTTCCACGGCGGCCACCGCCTGCTCGATCGCCGCCGCGAGGTCCGGACTGCCGTCGGCATCCAGGTCCAACTCGGTCGCGCCCCTGTCGTTCGTTTCGTCGTTCGCCATTCTTATCTGCTCTCCAGCTCTTCTTTCTAGCTCTGCGTTCCAACTCTGCCATCCGACGCTCGGCTCGAACCTCTGTTCGAACCGTTCCTAAACCAAAGCTCCGAGCCCGCGATTCCAGGCCTGGAGGTGGAGCTCTCGCGGTACGTCATTCGGCGCGGCCGCCGAGAGTTTCCCCGAGCGCGCGCGACAGCGCCTCGCCCAGGTAGTCGACCAGCGGGATCACCCTCTCGTATTCCATCCGCGACGGTCCGAGGACGCCGAGCGTGCCGAGCGGCCGCTCACCGACGCCGTAGGTGGTCGCAACCAGACTGAAATCGAGCTCCGAGGTCAGGTCGCTGTCGGCACCGATCCAGACTCGCACGCCGCCCCCCTGGAGGCAACGCGAGAGGATCGACACCAGACGCGCCTTGTCGGCGAAGGTGTCGAACATCCGGCGGACCCGGCCGATGTCGGCCAGCTCGGGCTGTGCGAGGACCTCGGAGGTGCCGTCCACCAGAACCCCAGGACCGGCGTGGATGTCGAGGGCGTGTCGGGCGAGCTCGATTGCTAGGGCGAGCTGGCGGTCCATCTGCGCTCTCTCTTCGGCCAACATCCGCAGCAGCCGGTCGCGCGCCTCCCGGATCGACGAACCGGAGAAGTTCTCCGACAGGTAATTGGAGATCCGCACCAAGTCTTCGCGCGGCACGACCTCCGCGACCTCGATCACCTTGGTCTCCGTGAATCCGGAGGTCGAGACCAGCACGCAGAGGACCTTTCGCCCCGAGAGCGGTACGAACTCGACCGAGGCGAGGATGGTTTCGGCGATCGAAGGCGTCACGACGAGTCCAACCTGATGCGACAGCTCGGACAGCAGGTGCGACGCCGAGCTCATGATCTGTTCCGGGTCGCCGGGTCCGAGTTGCCCCTCGATGTATCGCCGCTGTCGGACCGGCACGGGCCGCGCCTCCATCAGAGAGTCGACGAACATCCGATAGGCGCTCCGCGTGGGAACCCGGCCGGCGGAAGTGTGCGGCTGAACGAGATAGCCCCACTCCTCGAGGTCCGCCATGACGTTGCGGATCGTCGCCGCCGAAAGGCCCAGCTCTCCCTGCTTGGCCACCGTCCGAGACGAAACCGGCTCGGCCGACAGCACGTAGGAGGCCACCACCTTCTTCAAGATCTCGCGATCGCGCGCCGAGAGCTTGGGCTGGGTCTTCTTGGGGTGGGGTCGGTCGGCCATGGTCAGTTCGGCGAATCGGCTGGTCGCGGATGTCGAGGCTTCATCGATCTTCAAGGAAAGAGAGGACCTTTCGGTTCGGGCATGCGCCTCTTGCCATGCATCGAAAAGCGCCCATATTGTAGCTCAGTGCCCTCTCCCGACCGACAGCTCGCGAATTTCTCCTTCTCCCTGGTCGGACCGGGGCGGGTCGGCCAGAGCCTGGCGGCCTGGGCGACCTCGGCGGGGGCGCGGCAGGTGGCGGTCGCGGGCCGGGGCGAGGACCTGTCGAGCGCCGGCCAGGACCTGCTCCTGATCGCGGTTCCGGACGGCGTCCTCGACCGGGTCGCCGAACGGCTCGCCGAGCGGCCGCAGGCGCGGGTCGTCCTCCACACCTCGGGCAGCCGGACGTTCCGGGCGCTGGCGCCGATCGGGACGGGCGGCTCGGCGATCGGCTCGTTCCATCCGCTCAAGGCTTTTCCGACCGTCCGCTCGGATTCGGGCGAGGCGCGGGGCATCTTCTTCGGCCTCGACGGCGATCCGGAGGCGATCGCCGTCGGCGAGCGCCTCGCGCTGGCCTGGGGCGCAGAGAGCGGCGCCATCCCCGAAGAGGCGCGGCTCCTCTACCACTTCGCCGCGACCCTCGCCGCCGGGGGGGTCACCACGCTGCTCGCCGCGGCGGCCGACCTCGCGGGCCGGCTAGGACTTCCGCCCGGCGCGGTCGGCGGCTACCTGGAGCTCGCCCGCGGCGCGGTCGAAGCCGCACGGGAGGCCCGGGACCCCGCCCGCGCCATCACCGGCCCGGCCGCGCGCGGCGATCGGGAGACCGTGCTTGCCCAGCTCGCCGAGCTCGCGAAGATCGCCCCGGAGATGCCCCCGTGGGTCCGCGGCCTCGCCGCCGAGACGCTCCGCCAGCGCGGCAGGGTCGAGCCGATGACCGCCGAACGGCGCCAGCTGCTCCAGATGCTCCTGGAAAGCTGAGTCCGTCGTTCGGCGGACCGCCCGGGATCGCCACCCGCCCCCAAGGGGAGGGGCGGGAGCCCCCACCTGGGGGCGGCTTCTTACCGACACCATTGGTGCTATGCTCCCCGACCCGTCCCCGAGGTCGGCCGGAATATGGTTTTCTTCAACTACAGCACGATGCAGATGGCGGCCAAGGTCGTGTATTACGGCCCGGGCCTGTGCGGCAAGACGACCAATCTGCATTACATCTATAAACACACCGCGGGAGATTCTCGCGGTGAGATGGTCTCTCTCGAAACTGAGACGGACCGTACGCTGTTCTTCGACCTCCTGCCGATCGACGTCGGCACCATCGCCGGCTTCTCCACCCGCATCCAGCTCTACACCGTGCCAGGGCAAGTCTTCTACAACACGACCCGGAAGTTGGTGCTCAAGGGGGTGGACGGCGTCGTCTTCGTCGCCGACTCGCAGCGCGCGATGATCCAAGCGAACCAGGAGTCCTTCCGCAACCTGGAGGAAAACCTGGCCGAGATGGGCCTGTCGACCGACAGCCTGCCCCTGGTCCTTCAATACAACAAGCGCGACCTGCCGGACATCTGCACGGTCGACGAGATGAACCGCAATCTCAACCGCAACGGCTGGCTCCACTTCGAGTCGTCGGCGCCGCTCGGCCACGGCGTATTCGAGACGCTCAAGGGGATCTCTAAGCTGACGCTGATGTCGCTCAAGAAGCGACTGGGCCGGCCCGGAGAGACGCAAGCGCCCGCGGCCGGACGTCCCGCGCCGCCGCCGCTGCCCAAGCCGGTCGTTCCGCCCCCCGCGGCGGCCCCGGCCGTTCCGTCCGCGCCTGCCGCCGCCCGCCCGGCTCCGGCCGCCGTCCAGACGCCTCCTCCGCTGCCCAAGCCCGTGCCTCCTCCCGCCGCCGCGGCTCCCGCTCCGGCCGCCCGCCCCGCCGCGGCGCCCCCGCCTCCGCATCCGGCGACGCCGAGCAAGGTCGGGACGACGACCGGAAGCCGGAGAACTGTGGACGTCTTGTCGGAGCTCGAGAAGATCCGACGCGAGGCGGCGGCGCCCTCCAGGCCGACGCCGAGCCCTGCTCCCGCCGCTCCTCCTAGGGTCGCGCCCGCGCCTCCCCTGCCGAGCCCCCGCGCGGTGCCCGCGGCTTCCGCCGGGATCGCTGGAACCGGCGGGACCTCACCCGGCATCCCGTCCGGCAGCATGCCAGGGATCACGTCCATCCCCGGCACGGGAGCGATTCCCGGAAGCGCGGCGGCAGCGGCGCTCAAGAACGGCCGCGGCGAGCTGTCGCGCTCGATCGACCTCACGCTCAAAAAGGCGGACTTCGCCCGTGCTCGCCGCTTCCTGGTGAGCTTCCAGGTCGAGGACGACGATCACCGGGTGATGGACGCGGTGCGCGACCTGGAGGTCGACATCCGCGACGCGGCCTCGCTCGAGCGCGTGCTGCTGCGCCTGAACATCGCGCTGCACGCCAAGGAGTGACCGAGCGCCGATGAGGTGCCCCTTCTGTTCCGAAAATCGCGATCGCGTGGTCGATTCGCGCGAGAGCCGCGACGGTGACGTAATCCGCCGGCGGCGGGAATGCCTGGGGTGCGGCCGGCGCTACACCTCCTACGAGCAGATCGAAGGCATTCCGTACATGGTCGTCAAGCACGACGGCCGGCGCGAGGAGTTCAGCCGCAAGAAGCTGCTCGCGGGCCTCTACCGGGCGTGCGAGAAGCGGCCGGTCTCGGGAAAACAGCTCGAGCGGATCGCCGACGACGCCGAGACGCTCCTCCACGAGCGCGAGGATCGCGAGATCTCGACCCGGGACATCGGCGCGTTCGTGATGGAACGCCTGCGGGAGCTCGATCAGGTGGCCTACGTCCGGTTCGCCTCGGTCTACCGCCGGTTCGAGGACATCGGAGCATTCACCGACGTCGTCCAGACGCTGATCCAAGGCCAGGAAGGGGAGTAGCGTGGCGAAACGGATCGCCTCGATCGAGTTGATCTCCCGCTTTCACGCCGAGATGGATCGCCTGTTCGCGGAGGCGCTCGAGCTGGGTACCGATCCGGCCACGGAATGGTGCCCCGAGCTCGACATCGTCGAGACGGCCGATTCGATCCTGATCCTGGTCGAGGTGCCCGGCCTCTCGCCCGAGGATTTGAAGATCGAAGTACGCGGCACGAGAGTTGCTATCTCGGGCGTCAAGATGACGCCTCTTCCCTCCGACAAGATCCGGTTCGAGCGCATCGAACGGTCGCACGGTCGTTTTCGCCGTGAGGTGCAGCTGTACGTCCCGGTCAATACCCACCAGGGCAAGGCGCGGCTGGTCCACGGCCTGCTCGCCGTCGAGTTCCCGAAGGTCGAAGAGAAGCGACTGGCGGTTCGCCTGGTGCCGATCGAGGAGGGGGAATGAGCACGGCCCTGACGAGCGGCGTTCCGACCCGCCCTCCCTCGGAATCGAACGAAGAGGCGATCAAGATCCCGGACGTCCTGCCGGTGCTGCCGCTCAAGGACACGGTGATCTTTCCCTACATCATCCTGCCGCTCTCGGTGGGGAGGGACAAAAGCGTCTTCGCGGTCGATCGGGCCCTCGCCGAGAGCCGGGTCATCCTGCTCGTCGCCCAGCGCGACGGCGCGATCGAAAACCCCGGTGAGGCCGACCTCTATCCGGTGGGGACCGCGGCGATCATCATGCGGATGCTCAAGCTTCCGGATGGCCGCATCCGCATCCTGGTCCAAGGTCTCGCGCGCGCCCGGGTGGTCCACATCGGCCAGACCGAACCCTACCTCCAGGCGAAGATCGAGCGGATCGACGACGTACCGTTCGAGCGCACCCTCGAAACCGAAGCGCTGGTCCGCTCGGTCAAGGAGAGCCTCGATCGCGCGGTCTCGCTCGGCAAATCGATCTCTCCCGAGGTGATGGTGATCGCCGCCAACCTGGAAGAGGCCGGCCGGCTGGCCGACCTCGCGGCGAGCAACCTCGACCTGAAGCCGCACGAGGCGCAACAGCTGCTCGAGACGTTCGATCCGATCGAGCGTCTGAAGCGCGTCTCCGACCTCCTGGTGCGCGAGATCCAGGTGCTCACGATGCAGCAGGAGATCTCGTCGCAGGCGCGCGGCGAGATGGACAAGAGCCAGCGCGAGTACTACCTGCGCCAGCAGCTCAAGGCAATCCAGCAAGAGCTCGGCGAAGGCGAAGAGCTCGCCGAAGAGGTCGCCAACTACCGCAAGCTCGCCGAGGAGAGGGGGCTCTCCGACGAGGGCAAGGAAGAGCTGGAGCGGCAGATCCGCCGCCTCGAGCGGAGCCATCCGGAGAGCGCGGAGACGCAGATCATCCGCACCTACCTCGATTGGCTCACCGCACTCCCCTGGGCCACGACCTCGGTCGACGACCTCGATCTCGACCACGGCCGGCAGGTCCTCGACGAGGACCACTTCGACCTCGAAAAGATCAAAGAGCGCATCCTCGAGTTCCTCGCGGTGCGCAAGCTCAAAGCCGACACCCGTGGACCGATCCTCTGCTTCGTCGGTCCCCCGGGGGTCGGCAAAACCTCGCTCGGGCGCTCGATCGCCCGCGCCATGGGACGCCAGTTCGTCCGAATCTCCCTCGGCGGCGTGCGCGACGAGGCGGAGGTGCGCGGCCATCGGCGCACCTACGTGGGGGCGCTTCCCGGCCGCATCCTCCAGGGGGTGCGCCAGGCCGGCACCTCGAACCCGGTCTTCGTGCTCGACGAGATCGACAAGATCGGCGCGGATTTCCGCGGCGATCCGTCGTCGGCGCTGCTGGAGGTGCTCGACCCGGAGCAGAACAACGCCTTCGTCGATCACTACCTCGGGATCCCGTACGACCTCTCGCGGGTGCTGTTCATCGCGACCGCGAACATGCTCGATCCGATTCAGCCCGCCTTCCTCGACCGGATGGAGGTGATCCGCCTCTCCGGCTACACCGAAGAGGAAAAGCTCGAGATCGCGCGCCGCCACCTGATCCCGAAACAGCTCAAGGAGAACGGGCTCGAGGAGCGCCATGTCGACCTGCCCGAGGCAGGGCTGCGCAAGATCATCTCGGATTACACGAAGGAAGCCGGCCTGCGAAATCTCGAGCGCGAGCTCGCGGCGGTCTGCCGAAAGGTCGCCGTCCGCGTCGCGCGCGGCGACGACTCGACGGTCCTGCTCGACCCCGCGCAGGTCGAAAGCTTCCTCGGGCCGCGTAAACATTTCAACGAAGAGCTCCTCGATCGCGATCGGGTCGGGGTGGCAACCGGGCTCGCCTGGACCGCCGCGGGGGGTGACCTCCTGTTCATCGAGGTGATCGCCGTGCCGGGCAAGGGGCATCTGCTCCTCACCGGCCAGCTCGGCGAGGTGATGAAAGAGTCCGCCCAGGCGGCCCTCTCGTACGCCCGAGCTTACGCGGCGGAGCACGGCCTCGCCGAGGACTGGTTCGCCAAACGCGACCTGCACGTCCACGTACCCGCCGGGTCGATCCCCAAAGATGGACCGTCGGCCGGCATCACGATCGGGGCCGCCGTCCTCTCCGTGCTCACCGGTCGTCCGATCCATCGACGGGTCGCGATGACCGGGGAGATCACGCTGCGCGGCGACGTCCTGCCGATCGGCGGATTGAAAGAGAAAGTACTCGCGGCGAAGCTCGCGGGAATCCACGTCATCCTGATTCCCAAGCTCAACCGGCGCGACCTTACCGAGGTTCCCGCGGCGATCCAGGAGGGGCTCACCTTCCACTTCGTCGAGCACATGGGCGAGGTGCTCGACTACGCGCTGTTGCCGGCGCCGGCCGGACCGGGCGCGGAAGCGGGCGCCCCGCCGGCCGCGCCTGCCGATGCCGCGAGCTCGGAAGCGGCCGCCGCTCCGGAGGGGGACGCGTCGCCGATGTCCCTGCCCCAGGGGATCGCGGCCGGCGCCGTGGGCGACGCCGCGTCGGCTTCCTCTTGAGCGTGGACCGGTCCGAGGACCGGTTGATCGCCTGGCTCCGCCGGCGGCTCGAGAGGGACTCCAAGAAATCTCCGATCGGCGACGACGCCGCCTACTTGCGGCTCGGCGGCGAGTGGGCGATCACCACCGACAGCCAGATCGAAGGGACCCATTTCTTTCCGGGGCTCGACCCCGCTCTCGTCGCGCGGCGCCTGCTCGCGGTGAACCTCTCCGATCTGGCCGCCTCGGGCGCGGACCCCGCCTGGGCCTTCCTCGCGCTCGGCCTGGCCCCCGGCTACGACGTCCGTCGATTTTTCGTTTCGTTCGTCGAAGCCGCGAAGAAGGCGGGGGTCACGCTCGCCGGCGGCGACCTCGCTCGCCATCCAAGCGGTTTTTCCGCGCACCTCACCCTGCTCGGCCGGCGGCCGAAGGGAGGGAGGTGGCTGCGACGAAGCACCGCACGCCCGGGAGATTTCCTTTATCTCGGCGGTACCGTCGGAGAGTCGGCGCTCGGGCATCGCCTCCTCGGGCGCGGAGCCACGGTCACAGCTCGTGGGCGCAGCGGACGCCCCCAAGGGCTGCCTGATCTCAGGCTATCCGCCGCGCTCGATCGCGCCGCCCGACGAGCGATCCAAAGACATCTCGAGCCACGGCCGCAGCTTCGGCTCGGGCTCGCCTTGGGTCGTCGCACCCGCGCCGCGGCGATCGACGTCTCGGACGGCCTCGCGCGCGATCTACACCGTCTCTGCCGTGAGTCGGGGGTGGGCGCCACGATCGCCGCCGAGGCGCTGCCGCTCGCGCCGGACTTCGCCTCGCTCTGTCGTGCCGTCGGTGAAGAGCCGCTCGCGCTCGCGCTTTCGGGAGGCGAAGATTACGTCCTGTTGTTTTCCCTTCCGCCGCGAAGCGCGCCACCTGAGAATCTCGGCTGCACGAAAATCGGCGAGATCACGAGCGGTGCTGACGTTCGCCTTTCGATCGAAGGGAAGACATCCCGTTTGCCGGCGTCGGGTTGGGACCACCTGCGCTGAGCCGAAGACCTAAAGGAAAGTAGAAGGAAGGAAGGAAGGAAGGAAGGAAGGAAGGAAGGAAGGAAGTCGGGGCGGAACGGACATCCCGCCCCCGAATCTCCGTGGCGCGGAGCCTACTCGAGAAACTTCTGCAGGCTTTGCGCCAGCGTGCGCAACTTCTTTTCGAAATTCTGTTGCGCCTTTTCCAGCTGCTTGATTCGATCGGCGACGCCGCTTTCGATCGCGTGCACGGCGCGTCCTGCGATCCGAGCGACGCGCTGACCGCCCCGCCCACCCTCTTCACGCAGCTGATTGAAGACGTCGACCGCGCCCGAATAGAAACGGCGGCGACGGCCTTCGCCCTCGTGCGGGAGGCGGTCCAGGAACAGGCGGACGTAGCGCACCGCGGTCGGATACGAAACGCCAGCGAGCTTGCTGATCTGGGTTAGCGTCAAAAGACCCGAGCCCGAGCCTTCTTTGCTCGCGCGGCGCGAAGACGGCGTGTCGGCGCTCTTGGCCGCGCGTCCCCCGACCCGGCCGGCAGGCTTCGCCGAGCCGTCCTTCGTTTCCTTGCGCGGACGACCGCGACGACCGATGTTTTCGTTCTTGAGCTCTTCGAACACGGAGAGCGAGCTCTCCAAGTAGCGCTGCTTGCGCCCCCTGCCCACCGAGGGGATCCGCGACTGGTACAGTTTTTTATAACGCTGAAGGGTGGGCATCGAAATGTTGGCGCGCTTCGAAATCTCCGTGAGCGTAAGCAACCGCTCGCCCGTAGGTGCGGTTTCGGACTCCGGCTTCGCGCTCTCCGCCCGCGGTGAGGCTTTCGGCGCCCTTGCCGAGCGCTTCGCGGATTTCGCCGCCGTTTTTGTCGCGTTACGCGCCATTCGTTTCGTCGCCATGATCGATCGTACCTCCGGTTTCAGAAGTTGCAATTCGAGCAACACGTTGTCGTTCTAGGGGTTTTCACCGCTCCGGAGTATCGATCAGGCTGGGGCTATATGTCAACCGATGTTTGACTTCCGCCCCTTTCGTCGGACATTTCGTTTCGATCGCGAGAACGCTTGGTAGCGAGCGCCGCGTTCGGCAAGTCTGTTCTTTGGAAATCAGCCGCGCTGAATCGGCGGCTCGTCGAGTCGCAGCTCACGAATCAAATACGTGAGCGCCTGCCGACTCAAACCCAAGGCGCGCGCCGCCGCGGCGCGCTTGCCCCCGGTCGCGGCGAGCGCCTCGCGCAAGAGACGGCTTCGAAGCTCGTCGACCTGAGAGCGATAGGAGCCCGTCCCTTGGGTTTCGATCGCAATGTCGCCTGCCGTGTCGATTTCCAATAGTTCGGCCGAGATCCAATCTTCGCCGGCCGCGAGCTGGCAGGCGACGCGCACGACGTTCTCGAGCTCGCGCACATTGCCCGGCCACGAATGGCGCAGCAGCCGCTCCGCCGCCTGCCGTTCGAGCCGCGGCACCGGATGGATCGCGAGCCGTGACGCCTCCTTTTCGATCAATCGCTCCGCGATGCGCAGGACGTCGTCACCGCGCTCGCGCAGAGGCGGCAGCGTCACGCTCGCGCCGCGCAAGCGGTAGTAGAGATCCTGGCGAAACGTCCCGTCCCGCACCGCTTGCAAGAGATCGCGATGAGTCGCGGCGACCACGCGTACGTCGACCTTGCGAGCCAGGCTCTCGCCCAGACGTCGCACCTCGCCTTCCTGAAGCACCCGCAGCAACTTGCCTTGAGCATCGGCCGGCAGATCGCCGATCTCATCGAGAAAAACCGTTCCGCCTTGCGCCGTCTCGAACACACCGAGCCGCTCGCGATCGGCGCCCGTGAACGCCCCGCGCGCGTGGCCGAAAAGATCGGAAAGAAGGAGGTTCTCCGACAACGCGGCGCAGTTGACCGAAACGAACGGAGCGCGATGCCGACGGCTCCGCCGATGGATCTCGCGCGCCGCGAGCTCCTTGCCGGTGCCGCTCTCGCCGAGGACGAGCATCGGAAGGTCGCCTGGAGCGAGCTTCGCAATTCGTTCGAGCGCCCGGACCAGCGCGGGGTGCTCGCCAATCCAAGGAGCCGAACGGGTTGGAATGGCGGGTGCGGCGCTTCGCCTTTCGGGCTCTTCCGCCGAAGGCCGCGTCTTCGACCCGGCGAGCTCGCGCCGGATCGCTGCGAACAACGCGGCCGCCGCCTCGTCGAACACGGCGGATCGCAAGATCAACCGGCCGCGGCCGCAAGCCGCGATATGCTCCTTCACTCCACCCGGTCCGTCGAAGAGGACCTCCGGCTCCGCACCCTCCTCCTCGAACGACAGACGAGCGTCCGCGAGACCGAACGCCTCGAACAGCGGCTCCAGTGTGACCGGAAGAAAGTCGTCCGGACGATCTCTTCTCGACAGCCACCGTTCGAACGCCCGCCAGGGCCCGCCGTCGCGTGCCTCGAGGCGCTCGGCGAAGCGCCCCGCACCGATCCGCCGCAGGGCCTCAGCCGCTCTTCGCCGACGGGAGGCGGGGACGACGCCTCCGTCCCGCAAACTTTCGCCGCCGTGCCGCCCCGCGATGGTTTCGAGATCGAACACCAGGCGCGCCGCCCGCGCGGTATCCAAACGGTCGAGGGCCTCCACCTCTTCCGGAGCCTCGGACGGCGATGCGAGGCCCAGCGCCGCGGCGAACAGTGGCTGCCAGGGCATGCCGTTCGCGGCGGCGATCGCCTCGTCGCGCCGTCCAGCGAGCGCGAGCAGCGCCGGAATCTCTTCCGGTTCGAGGAACCCTCGGGCACGGCCGGCCGACCGGTCCCATTCCACCGCGGCCTCCTCCGCCCGACCGAGCCAACCGAGCGCACGCGCCGCCAGAACCGAGAGTTCTCCGGAGCGCCAGTCGATCCGCCGCTCGCGCAACCGCAACCGCGCCGCCTCGATCCGCGTGAGCGCCCCTTCCGGCCGGCCGCAGGCGAGGTCGAGCCGCGCCCACAGCTCCGCGTCCTGAATCTCCCCGCGCAGATTGCCCGCTCGGCGGTTCTCGAGCGCCGAAGCCTCCAAGATCTCGCGCACCCCGGCGAGGCGGCCGCGCCGGAGGCGGATCTCGGCCAAATTCGAAAGGGCCAGCGTCTTCCTCCGCGGCCCGTCGCAGCCGGCGAGCAGCCGGTCGGCATGGAGAAAGGCCCGCTCGGCTCCCGGCAGATCGTCGCATCCGGCGCGCGCGAGCCCGAGGTCGTTCCAGAGGCCGGCGGCCTCAAAACGCGGCAGGCCCCGCCGCGCCGCGCGGAGCGCCGAGGCGAGGTGGAGCGCCGCCGCGTCCATCCGCCCCTCCTCGAGCGCCAACAAAGCTCGCCCCTGGTCGAGGCGCCAGACCTCGCGCGGCTCGATCCCCGCCCCCTCCGCCTCGAGCAGGTGCTCACGGGCGGCGGCGAGGTCCTTGCGGTCGAGCGCCGCGACCTCGGCGAGCAGCGCCCATCGAGCGGCGAGCGAGCCGGACTGCCCGACCGGGTCGCGGGCGCGGGCGACCCAGCGCGCCGCCGCCTCGGGCTCCCCTGCGTTGGCGAACGTGCGCACGCCGAGCTCCGCGAGCTCGATCGTCCGCTCGGCATCGGCCGGCTCCGTCTCGAATCGAAGGAGCGCGGCCCGCGCTCCACCGAGCCGGCCGAGCCGGAGCTGGCATCGAGCCCGAACGAGCCGCGCGGCAGACGATCGATCGGAGCCGACCGCATCGATCGCCCGCTCGAACCGTCCGATCGCTTCGAGCGCCCGCGCAAACGCCAAGCGCTCCTCGCCCCCGCGGGGCGGCCGCCGCTCCCATTCGAGCACCGCGGCCCGAAAGCGACCCGCCGAAGCGAGAGCGCCCGGATCTTCGAGACAAGCGGGACCGAACCAGAGCTCGCGCGCCTCGACGCTCGCGAGCAGCGCGCCGAGAGTCTCCTCGGCCGTTCCGCCGGCCGCCCGAGCGAGCACGCGACGCCGGAAGGAACCGGGGCCGACGACCCACAGCCGGCCTCCATCCTCGGGCGCTGGCTCGCCTGTCGATCGATCTGCCGACTCCCCTGCGACAACGCGCCGTCCCGCGAGCGACCTACGCGCCGCGCCGAAAGGCGGTTCCCAGAGAAACGGCGCGGCTTCCAGCACCTGCTCGACCGCCGTCTCCGCCGAGAGCGGCGCCAGATCGAGTGCCCACGCCTCTTCGAGCACCCGCGCAGCACGCCGCGCCGTCCCCCGGCCGCTCAGGCCGCCGGAGCCGAAGCAGAGCGCGAGCAGATGGCGCAGCAGCTCCTGGATCGGCCCGAGCCGCCCGGGCGCCGCGGAAAGCCCGCCCAGCCGCCCGTCCGCGCTCGCCTTGGCGTCCGCCCAACCGTCGGGAAGGTGCCAACCGATCCCCTGCAGATGCGCGAGTAGAGCCGCCCCTTGGAGCACCAAACCCATCCGATGGCGATCCGACAGAGCGGCCGCCTCGAGGGGCGCACCTTGCACGGGGCGCAGAGTCGAATGGATCGGCTGCACGGGTTCGAGTTCCTGAGCGCGGAAAAATCGCGCGAAGACTACCACCGGCACCGCGGGCGGGGTAGCCCGCGGCGGAAAGCGGGCTGGCGAAGGAGTCGAACGGCCGTCGGGACCGCCGGGCCGGGTGGAGGGCCTCGCGAGACCGGTGCGCGCAGGGGTTTGCTGGCCGAGCGGAGCGATTTCCTGAGCGCCGAATTCGCTCTACGGACGCACAAGCGAGATTCCGACTCCCGCGAGGGGTTTCGGCACTGGGTCGACCGTTTTCGGCAATCCGCGAAGCGGTCTCACCGATGGCAAAAGCGGTCGCGCCGCTGAGAAAAGGCCTCGGCCGGTCGCGAATCGATGTTCGGACCCCCGAAAACGAATTCGCCGGTCAGGAAACCGAACAGCGCATCCGCTCGACCGAATTCGGCGGTGTGTTCAGCTCGTCAACGCCTCGAAATCGCGCCAGAAGTCGGGGTAGGACTTCGCGACCACTCCGGGCTCGGCGATCGTCACCCCCGGGCGCCGGAGGCCGAGGAGGGCGAAGCTCATCGCGATGCGGTGATCGTCGAACGGATCGATCGTCACCGTCTCGATGGGTAGATCGTCACGGCCCGCCCAGACCCCTTCGATCTCCAGACCGTCTGGGAGCTCCCGAACCGGGACTCCGAGCGCCGCGAGCCCCACCGCCATCGCGTGGAGGCGGTCGCTCTCCTTGATCCGCAAGTGGGGCACGCCCGTGATCCGCGTCGTCCCCTCGGAAAACGGAGCGAGGGCCGCCAGCGTGGGCACCTGATCGGGCATAGCCCCGAGATCGACCGAGAGACCGATCAGACGGCCGGTGCCCGAGACCCGAAGATTCTCTCCCTTCCAGGCGACCTCGGCGCCCATCGTCCCGAGCAGATCGACGAAGGCGCGGTCGCCTTGGGCGGAATCCCGGTCGATGCCGAGCAGGTGCACCGTGCCGCGACAGAGCGCGGCCATCGCCGCCGGATAGGCGGCGGCCGACCAGTCGCCCTCCACGCGCACCCGATCGAGCCCGACGCCCAACTCCGGCGAGGGCTCGACGCGGAACCGGTCGGGGGCGAGCCGCTCGGCCCGGCCGCCGAAGCGCCGGACCCAGTCGAGCGTGATGTCGACGTACGGCTCCGAGGTGAGTGCGGAGAGCTCGACGACGGTCGGTTCCTTCGCCCGCAGACCCGCCATCAGCAGGGCGGAGAGATATTGGCTGGACGATCCCGCGTCGAGCCCGGTCGTTCCGCCGCGCAGCGTGCCGCCGCGGATCGCGAGCGGTCCGTAGCCCTCGTTGCCCAGGTAGTCGATCTCGCCGCCCAGGCGCCGCACCGCGTCGACCAGCGGGCCGATCGGCCGCTCGCGAAGCCGAGGCATGCCGTCGAGCCGGTACTCCCCCGGGATCGCGACAAGGGTCGCCACGAGGAAGCGATACATCGTCCCGGCGTTGCCGCAGAAGATCTCGATCGGGCTGGAATCGTTCGAACCGCGCGCTCCGGGGACGAGCCGGACTTCGTCCATCCCCCGCTCGCCCTGTTCCACTGCCTCGACGCCCCAACCGCATGCTTCGAGCGCCGCGAGGAACAGCCGGGTGTCATCGGCGATCAACGGACTTTCGACGATCAGAGGCCGCTCCGCGAGAAGCGCCAGGTTGAGCACGCGGTGGGTGACGCTCTTCGAAGGCGGCACCCGGACCGCACCCTCGACCCGGCGGCCCGAGGGGATGGCCCGCAGCTCGATCGTCCCAAAGTCCGCTCCCGCGGCTTTGCTCGAATCCCGCATGGTCTCAGCCCTCCACGTCGAAGGCGAGGCCGTCGTAGCCGATCTCCATGCCGTCCGGCAGGGCAAGCTCCAGTCGACCGTGGTCAATGTCGTGGGCGATGTGCGTGAAATAGGTGCGACGCGCGCCGATCCGCTGCGCGGCGTCGACCGCCTCGGCCAACGAGAAATGGGTCGAATGCGGCCGGTAGCGGAGCGCGTCGAGGATCAGCGTGTCGACCCCCGCCAGCCGCTCGAAGCTCTCTTCGGGGATCTGGTTGCAGTCGGTCACGTAGGCGAAATCGCCGATCCGGAAGCCGAGGACCGGCATCACGCCGTGCCAGACCGGAATCGGCACCCAGGGGCGGCCGAGCAGCGCAAACGGCTCCTCGATCGGGATCAGGTCGAGCTGCGGCTTACCGCCCCCTTCCTGCCCCGGCTCGAAGACGAAATTGAAGATCCGCACGTCGTCGAGCCCGAAGATGTGATCGGCGTGCGCGTGGGTGAACACTACGGCGTCGAGCCGGGAAATCGGTTCGCGCAGCAGCTGCTCGCGCAGGTCGGTCGAGGCGTCGATGAGCACTGCCCCCTCGGCCCCCTCGATCTTTAGGCCCGGCCGCGAGCGCCGGTTCCTGGGATCGGCTGAATTGCAAACCCTGCAGGCGCAGCCGATGACCGGCACGCCGGTTGAGGTCCCGCTGCCGAGGAGGGTGACGCGAAGGGACATGGGAGCGGAAGTGTACCAGCGCCCTCCCGCCGTGGCCGCCGATTTCGGCCGGATCGGCACGAGCCGTCAGGTGCGGAAGCCCAGCAGATTCCAAGCGCCGAGCAGCACGATCCATCCGAGGGCGGCGACCGCAACCGCGGCAAAGTGCCAACGTCGGCCTCGGCGCCAGCCAGGCCAACGCCAGGCCGCCACGGACCGAAAGGGGAGGAGGAGCGTGAGAGCGGCGGACGCCAAGGGGAGGACGAGCAGCCCGACGAGGGCCGGCGGGACCCGGTATTCGAGCTCCCCGGCCGAGCCGGCCATCAGAAGGACGAAGCCCGCGAGAAAAGTCAAATTGAGCGCGCTCACGACGGTGGCGATCGTCCAGGCCGGCGGCTGCGCGACGCGGACCCCGCGGCGCGAGCGGAAGCGGTCGCGAAGCGAGGCGACGACCGTCGCGAGGAACGCAACAGCGCAGAACGTCAAGGCCAGGAGATGAAGCCCCGGCGCTTCGTACCAGAGCCGCCGTTCGTAAACCCGCGCGATCGCCGACCCCGCGAACAGGTGCGTGATCCGGCCCTCGGCGTCTTGCTTGAACGCCAGGTAGCTCTTTCCGTCCTCCCGCTCGAAGAGGAGAGGCCCGGCCGGGAAGAAGCGTCTCCCGCCGAGCTCCAGAACGCCTCCCGGCCGAGAGCGCACGATCGCGGTTTCGCCCTGGCTCGCGATTTTCTCCAGCCCGCGCCGCACCCGCCGGTTGAACAGGTAGGTTCCGGAGAAACGGGAGGCGTCGGGGCCGGCGACCTGCTTGACGGTTCGCGGCTCGACCGGGTAGCACCGGTCGAGAAACGCCGCCAGGAGCTCCTCGCGAGCCTCGTTCCCGCCGTCGCCGTCGTAGGCCACGAACAGACCGACGCCGCGCTCGGGCAGGAGATAGAGCAAACTCGCGAAGCCCGGAAGGTCGCCGTCGTGCCAGAGAGCCCGTTGGCCGTTCTGGAACCTCTCCCAGAAGCCGAACGCGATCCCAGGGAGCAGAGGGTGCTGGGAGAACTGCCGCCGGTGCATCGCACGCGCGGAACGGTCGCTCAAGATGCGGGTTCCCTCGTAGACGCCGTTCTGGAGGTGGGCGATCATGAAGCGCGCCATGTCGGTCCCCGTCGTCGTCAACATCGACGCGGGCACCGTACGGACGAAGTCGAACGGCACCGACCGGTAGCCGTCGCCGCGGAACCGGGTTCCCACGGCGAAGTCGGGCGTGTCCCCGGGCGGCTCGAAGCCGCTTCGACGCATCCCCAAGGGCCGGAAGACGTTCTCCCTCATGTAGCGTTCGAAGGTGCGCCCCGTCGTCTGCTCGATCAGATGACCCGCGAGGGCCATGCCGTGGTTGGAATAGCTGATGAATTCGCCCGGGTCCATCACGCGAGGGGGCATGCGGCGGGCGAGGTAGACGGCGAGCGGCTCCACCTCCTCCGCGCGCCGGGCCTTGCGCGCGATCAGGCGTTCGTCGAAACCGCCGGTGTGGGTGAGCAGGTGAAACAGGGTGACCGGCCTCGGATAGCTGGCGGGAAGCTTGAAGCTCGTCAGGTAGGCGTTGACGTCCCGGTCGAGCGACAGCCGTCCGCGCTCGACGAGCTGCATCGCGGCGGTCGCCGTGAACACCTTCGAGATCGAAGCGACCCGGAAGATCGTTCGCTCGGGATCGACCGGACGGCTCGGCTCGCGCCGCGCCAACCCGTAGCCCTTGGCCAGGACGACCTGCCCCCCCTCGACCACCACCAGGACGGCTCCCGGGACGTGATACTCCGCCAGATGACGGGCCATGAGCGGGTCGGCCCAGGCGGCCAGTTGCCCCGGATCGCCCGGGTTCAGAACGGGTTCCGGCGGCCGTACCGCCGCGACGGCGGAAGAGGGACCGGCGACGACGAGGGCCGCGGCCCAGGTCGTTCCGACCACGAGGATTCGAGACAGCAGGAGCTTGGCGACGCACGGCGTTCGCATCGGGGTACCCTTTCGAGAAGGTGTCGATCGTCTAAGGAGGTTCGCCGGCAGGGGCCGGCGCGCGAGACGCTATCTTCGTTTCACGACGACGTTGCCCGACAGGGTCTCGAGCTTCAGCTCGCGGCCCCCTTCGCCGATCACGCCGTGCACGCTCGTCCCCACGCTTCCGGACGGCTTGCGGCGCGCCCCCCACGACACCCGCTCCGGGCGACCCAAGTCGAAATCCGATCGGATCGTTCCGGTTCTCGTCGTCGCGGACAGCTCGACGCTCGATTCGGCCGGCAGCGCGAGCCGGACGTCGCCCGAGAGGGTGGACAACCTCAACGATCCGTTCCATCGGGTCTGTCCCATCGACACACGGACGTCGCCGCTCCGGGTCTCGGCCGACGCGTGCTCGGTCGTCGTGATCTCGATGTCGCCGCTGCCGGACCGGGCTTCGACCGAGCCGCGCAGCGGTCCCGTCGTGACGTCTCCCACGGCGGTGGACAAGCGGACGTCGACGCCTCGCGGCAGGTCCACCACGAACTCGATTTCCACGTCGTTGGCGGGGGTGTTCGACTGGACCGGCGCCCCGGGCGTACAGGACGGGGGGACGACCCGAGGCGTCGTCGGATCGACCGGGTAGATCGCGCAGATCGTCACGCCGCCCGAATGCCGCAGGACCTCGAAATGAACGTCGGGGTTCGTCGAGCGACCGTGCCTCGTCGCGTACACCTCGACCTGGTCGCCCTCCGACGGCTCGACCCGGATGCTTCCGAGCACGCCCTGGACCTCCAAGGTCTGTCCCGCGGGCACCGCGCCGGACCAATGAAACGCCGCCGTCCCCCAGCCGCCGACCGAACCCGGAGCGAACGACGGCGGGCCGCACAGCACGAGAGCCGGTGCCACCCAGAGCGCCGTCCGCGCTCGCCGTCCGACCGGCGGCTCGGGGACGCCCCCTCCGATCAGCGCCCTGACCCGACCGAGCAGCGTTCCCGAGGTCTCCGCGAAAGCCGGCGCCAACAGGCGCACCTCGGTACTCAGCCACTCGGCGACGCGGGCGAGCGCCCGGGCGAGTGGCAACCCGGACCCTTGAACGCGCGCGACCCGCTCGTCGCATAGATATTCCGCCTGTTCTTGCCATCTCATGCGAGCCATCCTGTTCAGCGGCTGGAAGAAGAACAACGATTCCGTCGTGGCCGCCGCCAACAGCCACCAGGGATCCCGGCGCACGAGATGCGCCACTTCATGAGCGACCACACTCCACTGATCCTCCGCGCAGAGGTCGGTGAGAAGCCGCCGCGGGACCGTGATCTCCGACCGGCCGAGGGCGACCGGGCTCGCGAGACGCTCCGAAATCGTGAAACGGACCGGCCGAGACAACCCCATCGACCTCGCCACCGCTTGGAACCTCTCGGCCGCCTCGCCGGGGGCGCCTTCGCGAGCGCCCAGAGCGCGCCTTGCGCGCGCGGTCGCCGTACCGACTCGAAGCAGCACCACGGCGGCCCGAATCAGCCAGGCGAGAACCAGGGCAAGCGGCACGTACCGGAGCGCGGTCGCAGCCCCGGGCAGGCGGGCCGCAAACCTCTCGAGGTCGAGCGCGCGGTGGCGGCTCGCCGACCGGTCGAAGGTGAGAGATGACGGCACGGCACGCCCTTCGGCGGATCCAAGGGGGCTCTTTCCGCTTTGCGGAGGCGAAGCGGTAACGCGATCCCAGGTACGCGCAGCGACGAAGGACGCGGTTTCGAAACGGCCGAGCAGCGGCCGCATATCCGTGGCCAGCGAGATCGTCGCCGTCGCCACGCCGCCGACGAGCGCCACCTTCCACGACAGCTCACGCGTCGGTCTCGGCCACCGCGCGACGCGGTTCAAGAGCCAGAGACCCCCGATCAGCACCGTGCTGTGAACGCAGTACGTCGCGAGCCAAGCGGCCACCGCCGCGGCGGCGTAGACGAGGAGAAAGACGGCGGATTCGAGCGTGATCACTTCGGCCTCGCCTCACGTTCTTTCGCCTCGATCAGCGCCTTCACCTCGGCCAACTCCTCGGCGTCGATTTTCTTCTGCGCGAGCAGATAGTTGATCAAATCCGGGATCTGGCCCGGGAACAGCCGATCGGCGACTTCGGCAACCCGCGACCGCTGGGTCTCCTCCGGCGTGATCCGCGCCCGGTAGACGAACTGGCGGCCGTTCATCTCGTGCATCACCGCGCCCCTCTTGTCCAGCCGCCGAAGGAGGGTGGCAATGGTGGCCGGCGCGAGCCCGCGCGCGTTCATCTCTTCGTGGACCTCCGTCGCCGTGGCCGCCCCCCGGCGCCACAGCACCTGCATGATCTCCAGTTGAAGCTCGGTCAGCCCCAGGTTCGCCACGGTGTCCCTCCGCTCGCCGACGCTCGACGGGTTCGGCCGCAGATCCAACTACAGGCGTAATAGTACGGGTGTAATTGTCGAGCTGTCAAGCTCTCCGGCCGCGAGGTCCGACGAGTCGTCCGAGCACCCACCCGGCGGCGCGGTCCTGCAAACCAACCGGAAAATCCATGCGGATTCAAAACTTCACTTTGAATTGACATGGATTTCAGTTTCGGCTACAACGATCGGGTGATCGACCGTACCCTCAAGGCCCACCTCGCCGCGACGGTCCGTTCGTATCCGGCGGTCTTCCTCACCGGGCCTCGACAGTCCGGCAAGACCACCCTGGCCCGGACCACGTTCCCGGATTTCGCCTACCTTTCGCTCGAGGACCTTCAGAACCGGGAGGAGGCGACCGACGATCCGCGGCGCTTCTTGAACCGCATCAGCCGAGGCCCTGGCGCGATCCTCGACGAAGTTCAAAACGTCCCCCAGCTGTTCTCGTACCTTCAGAGCTACCTGGACGAGCGCCGCGGAGGGCCGTTGGTCCTCACCGGGTCGCAGCACTTTCTGCTTTCGGAGCGAATTGGGCAGTCGCTCGCCGGCCGGGTGGCGATCCTGGAGTTGCTCCCGCTCAGCGTAGCGGAGATCGCCGCTCGAAAGGCGATCACTCCCGACGAATTCGGTGTGGACCGAGAGGTGAATCGAGAAGCGGGCGGGGAAGATCCCCTCCCGCAGGTATCGAGTCTGGACGAGATCCTCTATCGGGGTTGCTATCCCTCGCTCTACGACCGCAAGCTCAGCCCTTCCACCTGGCTCGACGGATACGTCCGAACCTATGTCGAACGGGACGTGCGGACGCTCGCCAACGTCGGGGACCTCGACACGTTCACGAGGTTCCTCGCGCTCGCGGCCGGACGCAGCGGCCAGCTGCTCAACCTCTCCTCGCTCGCCGCCGATGCGGGCGTCAGCCAGCCGACCGCGAAGAAATGGATTTCGGTCCTCCGCGCGAGCTACGTGATCGACCTGTTGCAGCCCCATTTCGAGAACTTCTCGAAACGAATGATCAAAACACCCAAGCTCCACTTCTTGGACACCGGCCTGCTCTGTCATCTGTTGCGACTGCGCAAACCGGAGGACCTGGAGACGTATCCCCTCCGAGGCGCGATCTTCGAGTCGTTCGTCGTCTCCGAGCTGCGCAAGCTTTTCCTGCATCACGGCCAGCGGCCGCCCCTCTATTTCTGGCGCGACTCCAACGGCCGCGAAGTCGACCTGCTGATCGACTACGGCACGCGCCGAGTTCCGATCGAGATCAAAACCGCCGAGACGGTGACCGCATCGGCGCTTCGGGGCCTCGACGCCTACCGCGCTCTGTCCGGAGACCCGCTCGGAATCTTGGTTTATGGCGGCGGCGGTTCGTACCGGCGCAGCGACACGCTCGTTCGCGGCTGGCAGCACGTGACGACCGATTAGCCCCCGGCGACCCCGGTACCGTTCGATCCGCGGTGGTGAGAGGATCCGGCACACGGTACGGATACGGAAGAGAGGCGGCCCGGAGGGCCTAACCGCGCCGGCCCCCCAGGTCCCAAGGCCGTTGACTCCCCGGCATACTGTTGTCAACATCCCGCGCCAGAGTCTGGACGGATCCTAAAATTCCAGGAGGTTCGAGATGCGCAAAATCCACCGCGCGCCCCTCGTCTGCCTTGCGCTGCTGCTCGCGCTCGCGACCGGCGTCTACGCGCAATCGCAGGCCACCACGGGCGTCATCGAAGGGCGGATCGCCGACGAGAGCGGCGCGCCGCTTTCCGGGGTTACGGTCACGCTGCAAAACACGGCGACCAACTTCGAGAAGGTGACTTCTTCGGACGAGGACGGACGTTTCCGCGGCGTGCTGCTGCCGCTCGGACCCTACCGAATCACCGCGGCGCTCCAGGGTTTTTCGACCCTGGTGCGCGAAGGAATCGACCTCGCCGTCGGCCAGACCGTGAGCCTGACCTTCGACATGAAGGTTTCCGCGGTCGAAGACCAGATCCTGGTCACCGCCGACGCGCCGGTGGTCGAGACCACGCGCACCGAGGGGACGACGCGCATCGACGTCGCCTCGATCGAGAACCTGCCGAACAACGGCCGCAACTTCCTCGATTACACGAAGCTCACCCCGGGCGTCACGATCGTCCAGGGGCCGGATGGCGACGAGCTTTCGATCAACGGCCAGAAGGGGATCAGCAACAACGTCTCGGTCGACGGCGCGGACTTCAACAATCCGTTCTTCGGCGAGCAGCGTGGCGGCCAACGGCCGGCGTTCACCTTCAACCTCGACGCGGTCCAGGAGGTCGTGGTGGTGGCCGACGGCGCGAACGCAGAGTTCGGCCGCTCGGCCTCCGGGTTCGTCAACGTCGTCACCAAGTCGGGCACCAACGTCCGAAGCGGAACGGCTCACCTGTTCTACAAGGACGACGCGTTCTCCTCGCGCGCCGAAAATCCCGACGGCACGCGCGCGAAGAAATTCGATTCGACGCAGACGCAAGGCGGCTTCACGCTCGGAGGACCGCTGCGCAAGGACAACCTGTTCTACTTCCTCGCCCTCGATTCGCAGAAGGGGGATTCGACCAAGCAGACCGATCCGAACCGAATCGATCCGCGCGTGGTCGCCGTACTCGCCAGCCTCGGAAGCCCGGACGAAAACGGTCCGATCGACCGCTCCAACGACGCGCTCGTCGCCCTCGCCAAGCTCGACTGGCAGGCCACCGAGTCGAACCTCGCGACGATCCGCCTGAACTACACGAAGTCCGAGCAGAAGAACGGCACCTTCGACGTCGACTCCTGGGGGCGCAGCGCGAACGCCAATGAAAAGGACGACTCCCGCTCGCTCACCGGCAGCTTGATCTCGACCGTATCGTCCTCGCTCTTGAATGAGCTACGGTTCCAGTTCGCCCGAGAGAACCGGCCGCGGCCGTACGAGGGTCCGAACGTCACCGGCCAGAACCGGCCGCTCCCCGACACGGCGTTCGACTTCGGCAAGAACTATCGTTTCGGCGAGCCGTTCTTCATCCCGGTCGAGTACTACGACGAGCGGTATCAGTTCAACGACAACCTCTCGCTGCTCCGGAAAGATCATTCGATCAAGCTGGGCGTCGAATACAACGACGTCGTCTCGGCACAGACGTTCGTCGGCTTCGGCAACGGCCGATTCATTTTCAGCTCGACCGACGGGTTCCTCAATTACGTACGGAACTCGCACTACGTCGAGTGTTCCGACGGCTCGACCTCGCAGGTCGGCGTCTGCCCGCCGGGGACCTCGATCACCGGCCCGGTCCTCCTCTACCTCCAGCAGGCGGGCGTCGGCGGCCGAACGGTCGAGGAGTCGGGGCGGCAGAAGATCCGCCAGAAGGAGCCGGCCGCCTTCCTCCAGGACAAGTGGCAGCCGCGGTCGAACTTGACGATCCAGGCGGGCCTCCGCTGGGAGGCGCAGATCCAGCCCGATCCGCGCACGCCCCCGTCCGAGGTGTTCTTCGCGCCGTTCATCGGCAAGACGGTCACGACCGCGGCGGGACCGCAGACCTTCCCGTCCGATGGGAAGATTCCGAGCGACTACTCGATGTGGCAGCCGCGGCTCGGGCTCACCTGGGATCCGAACAACGACGGCAAGTCGGTCGTACGGGTCAACGGCGGTATCTTCTACGCCCGGGTCCCCGGGCTCTCTCTCGCCTCGTCGCGATCGACCAACGGCAGCATCGGCCAAACGATCTTCCGAAACAGCGCGCTCACCGGCGTGCTCGGGCCGGTTCCGGCCTACCCGAACCTGATCCCTGCCTCCGAGATCGGCGCGCCGTTCCTGCCCGACGTCTTCGTCTTCGACAAGGATTTCAAGAACCCGCGCACGACCCAGGCGAGCGTCTCGTACGAGCGCGAGATCGGCGCGACCCTGGGCGTCCTGGTCAAGTACAACTACGCCAAGGGTGAGCACATCACGCGCTTCATCAACGCCAACGATCCCCTGCTCGGCTCGCCCTGGAGCACCGGCCTGGCGCCGGGCGGCGCGAACGGCATCAACACGCTCACGGTGGTTCAGTCGAGCGCGAAGAGCCTCTACAACGGGGTCACCTTGGGCCTCACCAAGAAGCCGTCGAACGGCACGCAGTTCCAGGTCTACTACACCTGGTCGCGCGACCTCTCCGACGACGACAACGAGCGCGATCCGTTCTCGTTCCGTTACGCGAAGGTCACCAACCTCGAGAAGGAGTACTCCTACTCCGACCGCGACCAGCGCCACCGGGTGAACGCCTGGCTGCTCTGGCAGGCCCCTCACGGTTTCGACGTCAACTTCCGTTACTCCTACCGCTCGGCGCAACCGAAGTCGATCACCCGCGACGGGCGCGACGCCAACACGCCGCAGGACCGGATCAACCCGGACGGCACGGTCACGCGCCGGAACCTGGGCCGGAAGGACAACGCGTTCAACGCGCTCGACTTCCGGATCTCGCGCGACTTCAAGGTCGGCAACCTGACGATCCAGCCGGCGATCGACGTGTTCAACGTCTTCAATAGCGCGAACTTCCGACGCCCCGAGGTGACCAGCCTGATCTTCAACTTCGACGGCACGGTCCAGAGCGGAGCGGGCGAGCCGCGCCAGGCGCAGATCGGCGTGCGGGTGCTGTTCTAAGCCTCGAAGACCCTCTCCAAGGAGCGGGGGCAGCCGGTGCAACCGGCGCCTCCGCTCCGATGCAGGACCCACAACAGGCCATCGATCGTTCGCCCCCTCGCGCTGTTCGGTATCACCAGCTTGGTCCTCGGCTGCGCGGGGGGAGGCCGTCACGAGATCGAGATACCGCGGTCGCCTTGTGAGACGCGGCCGTACGACGCGACGTCAGGGCTGATGGACGTCGCGATCGACGAGCCGAAGGTGGCCGTCCCGTCACCGATCGAAGCGATAAAGCCCGAACCCTCCGGCTGCACGAAGCTCGGCGGGTTGTTCGAGCCTGGGGCCGAGTGCGCGGCGCCCGCGGGTGCGGCCCGTACCGTCGTGATCTATCCGACCACCAAGCGTGGTTCATCCGATCTGCCTACGGGACGTTTTCCGGTCGTCCTGTTCTCCCACGGCAACAACGCTCCCGTCCTGCTCTACGAGGGGCTCCTCCGGCGGCTCGCGCACGAGGGCTTCCTGGTCGTCGCGCTGCGCTGCCCGTCGTTCGCCCGCACGGCGGGGGACGAGGCGATCTGGATCGAGCGGGCCCGCGCCGCAATCGGCTGGCTGGAGCGCGCCGACGCCGGGCTCTTACCGAACGATCCCGTGGCGTCGAAGCTCGCGGGGCACGTCGCGTTGGACCGGATCGGCGTCGTCGGCCATTCGCGCGGGGCGACCGAATCCGTGCGACTGCTCGGCCTCGAACCCCGGATCAAGGCCGGGGTGGTCGCCGCGCCCGCCGCGACGAACCAGGGCCAATGTCCGCAGCAACCGCTCTGCCTGGAGTCGGTGATCGGCCCGGACGGCCGCGCGCGGCAGGCCCGGCCGACCGACGCAATGGACCGCTGCTGCCACCTGAGCGGGCTTTTCTCCGGCGCCGAGAGCTCGTGCTCGCTCCCGAGCGGGACCACCCTACCCGCGGGCTGTCCGACCGGCTTCCGAATCTGGACGCCGGAGATCGGTGGCCAGGTCTTCGCCAACCCGATCGACCTCGTGCGACATGTCGACAAGCCGTTGCGGGTCCTCGCCGCCGAATACGACGGCGCCGCCCGGCCGTTCGGTGCGCAGGACGAGGGAACGCAGGGTGGATTCAAGCGCCGACCGATCCAGACCTCCCTGCCGACCGGCTGCTTCCAGCAGGAGGAAGGGGACACCGACGGCAACGGCACGTCCTGGGAGTACGGTTACTGCGACGGCGGGGAAGCCCCCTACGGGGCAGAGCAGGTCTTTCAAGCGAACGGCGGCCCGAGCCAGTTCCTGGTGATCCGCGAGGGGCTCCACTGCGGATTCAACCAGGCGCTCGGCCTGTCGAAGGCGCTGTGCGACGGACCGCCGAACCAGAAGGTCCTCTCGTTCGACCTCGACCCCGCGACGGGGGCGCCGCGCGAGCTGCCCCATCTCGATCCCCAGGTGCAGTTCGAGCTGTTCACCGAGGCCGCGGTCGAATTTCTGACAGCCACCCTCGGCGGCTGCGAAGGCTCCCTCTGGGACGCCTGGTACGACATCGTCCCCGGCTACCGCACGCATCTCGAACGGGTGAACCTGCGGCCGGAGGTCAAAATCGCAGCGATCCACCCTTCGGAGCTTTCGCTGCCGCCGGGTGGCGAAGGCCGCGTCGAGGTGACGGTACACAACGCCGGGTCGAGCCCGGCGAACGTCTCGTTCTCGTTGCTCGGCGGTCCGAACGCGGCGCTCCCCCGCTGCGGCGCGAGCCGGTCGTCGTGGTGCCTCGAAGCGCCCGCCGACCTGCCGCTTGCGCCGGGTGAGAGCCGGACGGTCGAAATCCGGGTCGCCGCACCCGAGCAGGACGTTCGGCCGATTCAATCAGTCTCGCCGGACCCGTCGCTGCCCGGCGCCCGGCTCTTCGCGCAAGCCGAGGGAGGCGCGTCGAGCGCCGGTCTCGCGCTCCGCCTGGAGCTTCCGCGGGGAACCGAGCCGGCGCAACGTCCGAAACGTCCGCAACAGGCACCCCGATAGCTCTACTTTCCGCCGCTCGCCTTCTCGCTCGCGACCCAGGAGTCGATCCGGTTGGAAAGGACGTCGAGCGGCAGGGCGCCCGCGCCGAGGACCTGATCGTGGAACGCTCGGATGTCGAACTTCGGCCCGAGCGCCTGCTTCGCCCGCTCGCGTAGCTCGCGGATCTTCAGCTGGCCGATCTTGTAGCCGAGTGCCTGGCTGGGCACGGCGATGTAGCGGTCGGTTTCCGACTGCACCTCGACCTCGTCGATGCCGGAATGATCGTGGAAGAACTGGACCACCTGATCGCGGGTCCAGTGCTTGTAGTGGAAGCCCGTGTCGACCACTAGCCGGATCGCCCGCAGCATCTCGTCCATGTAGTGGCCATAGAGGCTGTAGGGATCCTGGAAGAAGCCGACCTCCGCGCCGAGATCCTCCGAGTAGAGCGCCCAGCCTTCGGCGTAGGCGACGTTGCCCCCCTGCTGGCGGAACGGCGGCAGCGCTGGGAGCTCCTGGGCGATCGAGACCTGCATGTGATGGCCGGGAACCCCTTCGTGATAGGCGGTCGTCTCGATGTTGATTGTCTTCCGCTTCGCGTACTCGTAGGTGTTCACCATCACGATGCCCGGGCGTGAGCCGTCCGGCGTCCCCTGGTTGTACTCGGCGCCCGAGGCGTCCTTTTCGCGGAACGGCTCGATCGGCTTGACGATGCACTTCGCCTTGGGCAGGAGGCCGAAGAGCTGCGGCAGCTTCTCGTTCATCTGGGCGATGTACTTCGAGTAGAGGTCGACGATCTGCTGGGCGGACTGGGCGTGCAGCTCCGGGTTCGCCTCAATAGCCGCGCTCAGCGCCTTCCAATCCTTGTAGCCCAGGCGGACGGCAATCTTCTGCATCTCCCCTTCGATCCGCGCGACTTCCGACAGGCCAAGCTGGTGGATCGCCTCCGGGGTCATGTCGGTCGTCGTCGACGATTTGACCAGGGCGGCGTAGCGAGCCTCGCCGTCCGGCAGAGCCCAAACTCCCGGCTCCCTGCGCCCCTTGGGCACGTACTCGTCGCGCACGAAGGCCGTGAACTTGACGTAGGCGGGCAGAACCTTGCCGCGGATCGCGGCCAGCCCTTTCTCTTTCAGTCGCTTCTGGTCGACCGCGGAGATCGCCTCGGGGAATTTCTCGAAGGGATGGGCGAACGGTGTCTCCTCCGCCTTCTGTCCGGCGATCCCTTGGGCTTGGACTGCTACCTTCTCGAGCAAGATTTTCGGCGGCATCAGCCGGTCCGCCATCCCCTGACGCATCAGGGCGGTGGTCTCGCCGAACACGCGCGGAAACTGATCGAGGCGCGCGATGTAGTCCTCGTAATCCTTCACCGTTTCGAACGACAGGTACTGGACGAACGACGGCGCCTGGATGTGGATGCCGTAGAACTGGGTCACCGGCATCTCCCAGTTCTTGAACTTGCGGTTCGCGAGCAACTCGTCGAGGTCGCGCAGCATGAGCGTCTTGTTGAGCGCCTCCTGCTCCGGGAAGCCAGTCGTGTCGATCGCCTCGAACCGCTTCTTCCACGCCTCGGCCCGGCGGTAGCCGTCGTCGATCGCGGCGGGCGAACGGTCGCTCAGCCGGTCGTTGTAGCGCTTGTCGCCAAGGATCGAGGCGAACTCCGGGTTGAGCTTCAAGGTCTCTTCCCACTGTTCCGCGAGCAGGGCGTCGAGCGCCTTGCGGCGGGTATCGAGATCGGCCGGCGAAGCGAACGCCGTGCTGGCGACGAGGAAGACGGTGGTGGTGGCGAACAAACGTCGGATCATGAGAATCTCCAGGCAGGGCGAGCGCCAGATCGGGCGCCCTTGCATGTACGTCTTTCCGTCGTTCGGGTTTCGCCTCGGGGCTCCTAGGCGCTCTCGAGAACGACCGACCGGCGATAAGCTCTCCCGCCCGCCGGCGACACGGCCGGAAACGGAACGCCCCCCATGATTCGCCTCTCCGAGATCAAGCTCCCGCTCGACCACACCGAGGCCGACCTGCGCGCCGCCGCGCTCCGGGAGCTGCGGATCGGCCGCGACGACCTCGTCGCGCTCCACGTCGCCAAGCGGAGCTTCGACGCCCGAGTGCGCGGGAAGATCGCGCTCATCTACCAACTCGACGTCGAAAGCCCGCGCGAGGCGGAAATCCTTGCCCGCGCCGGCCGGCGGCCCGACGGAAAGATCGGCCCGCGGCCGGACACGACCTATCGATTTCCCGTGCGCGCGACCCGCACCCCGGATCTGCGCCCCATCGTCATAGGCACCGGGCCGTGCGGGCTGTTCGCAGGGCTGCTGCTCGCCGAGATGGGCTTTCGGCCTCTCCTGCTCGAACGGGGAAAACAGGTCCGCGAGCGGACCGTCGACACGTTCGGGTTCTGGCGCCGCGGCCGCCTCGATCCGGAATCGAACGTCCAGTTCGGCGAGGGCGGGGCGGGCACGTTCTCGGACGGCAAGCTATATAGCCAAGTGAAGGACCCGGGGCACCGCGGGCGGAAGGTGGTGGAGGAGTTCGTCGCGGCCGGCGCGCCGGAGGAGATCCTCTACGTCGCGAAACCGCACATCGGCACGTTCCGCCTGGTCAAGGTGGTCGAGAGCCTGCGGGCGAAGATCGAATCGCTGGGCGGCGAGATCCGCTTCCGATCCCGCGTCGAAGACCTGCTGCTCGACGAGGGAGAGGCGGGCCGGCCGAAAAAGGTGCGCGGCGTGCGGCTCGCCTCAGGCGAGGAGATCGAGACCGACCGGCTCGTCCTCGCGGTCGGCCACAGCGCTCGCGACACGTTCCGAATGCTCCACGACCGAGGGATCGAGATCGAGGCGAAGCCGTTCTCCGTGGGCTTCCGGATCGAGCACCCCCAGTCGTTGATCGACCGCTGCCGCTACGGTCCGCAAGCGGGGCACCCGATCCTCGGGGCGGCCGATTACAAGCTAGTCCACCACGCGAAGAACGGCCGCTCGGTCTACAGCTTCTGCATGTGCCCGGGGGGAACGGTGGTCGCCGCCGCGTCGGAGACCGGCCGGGTCGTGACCAACGGTATGAGCCAGTACAACCGGGCGGAGCCGAACGCCAACGCGGGGATCGTGGTGGGCATCGACCCCGTGGACTATCCCGACGGGCCGCTCGCCGGCGTCGATTTCCAGCGCCGGTGGGAGGAGACCGCTTTCGACCTCGGCGGACGGGGTTACGAGGCCCCCGGCCAGCTTCTGGGGGATTTCCTGTCCGGCGCCACGTCCACGAGCTTCGGCTCGGTCCTTCCCTCGTACCGCCCGGGGGTCCGGCTCGGCGACCTCTCGGCAAGCCTCCCGGGGTTCGCGATCGAGGCAATCCGCGAGGCGCTCCCTGCGTTCGACCGGACGATCCGTGGTTTCGCGATGCCCGACGCGCTGCTCACGGGGGTCGAGACCCGCACCTCCTCACCCATCCGGATCCCCCGCGGCGAGGATTATCAGAGCCGCGGCACACCGGGCCTCTATCCGGCGGGCGAGGGGGCGGGCTTCGCGGGCGGCATCCTCTCCGCGGCGATCGACGGAATCCGGGTCGCCGAGGCGGTGGCGCTCGCGATCGAGGGGCGGTAGGCCCGCTTCACCCCTTGCATCCGGCGCGAACGAGGTCGACCCGGCGGTTCTTCGCCCGGCCGGCGTCCGTTCCGTTGTCGGCGATCGGAGCGGTCTTGCCGTACCCCCGGGCCGAAAGGCGCGCGGCGTCGATCCCGTGCGCCACGAGCCACTTTCGAACGGCTTCCGCGCGGGCGGCCGAAAGCTTCTGATTCGCCTCGTCGCCGCCGACGTTGTCGGTGTGCCCTTGAACTTCGACCGATAGCGCCGGGCGCGCCGCGAGGACCTCTTTCGCCTTTTCGAGCAGAGCGATCGAGTCCGGGCGCAGGGTGTCCTTGTTGAAGTCGAAGGTGACCCCTGAAAGCGTGAGCCGGCAGCCGGTGTCGAGGCGCTTGCCCCAATCCTCCGCGCCGAGGTCGGCGACCTTGACGGCGAGACCCGTATTGCCGTTGTCCGCACCGCGCCCCGCGGTCAGCCAGAGGTTGCGCCCGTTCTCCACGTAGTGAGCGACGATCTCCCCGCCGTCGCCGATCTTCGTCCCCGGGGTGATCGGCTTGACGGTCCAGCCCGCCTTGGAGAGCGCCTCGCGATAGGTCGATTCGAACTCGAATCGCGAGAGCGACGCGGGGGGCGTGTACGTCTTGACAACGTACCCCGACCCCACCAACATCGTCTCTCGATCGATCCCGCCGACCGTGACGTTCAACGGCTCGTTGACGTTCGACGTACCGGAGATCTCCGCACCCGCCGGTCGGCCGAAGTACGGGAAGTCGTCTTTCGGGCCGATTTTCTCCGGCTGCGGTCTGGGCGCGACGAGGGTGACCATCGCGGCCGCACCGCCCTTCTCGATCAGCTCGATCAACGGGCTGTCGTAGTCGCCGAGCGCGACCTTGAGCCAACTTTCGACCGCCCCCGCTTTCCGCACCAGGGTATAGCCCGTCCCTCCATCGGTGCCTTTGACGACCCAGCCCGAGGCGACGAGCGCGGGCTGCCACTCCTTCCAGGTCCGTGCGGCCGGGCGATAGAGGTCCTCCGGGCCGAATTTGAGGTACGTTCGGTAGTGCTTCCCTTTCTGCGTGACCGTCTTGCCCTCCGCGACAGGAAATTCCGCCTCCGCGACGTCCTCGACGGTCAGGCTTCCCGTGTCGTAGAGGACCACGCCAGGAGGAAACGTGAGATAGGCCGGAAGGCCCTGAATCCCCAGGACGGGAACGGCGGCGAACAGCATCGCTAAGAGCGGGATCGAACGGCGCATGGCGTGACCTCGAAATCGCGTCTGAGGGATTGAGCCGGGGCGAGCCCCCGGAAAGACCGGGGAGTCTATCCAAACCGAACGCTCCCTCCTCCGGGAGGATCGCGTTATTCTCGCCCTTCATGATCGAGCCTTTCCGCTGGAGCACGCCCGGGCCGGCGACGGAGCGCGATCTCGAAGATCTACCCGCGGGATGGAAGGGGCAGATCGCCGAGGGCTCGCTGTTCGCCTTTCCGCGCCCGGCGGCGCCGCACGTGGAGGCGGCCTCCGCCCTCACCGGGCTGCTGCTCCCTCCCTTCCGGTTCGGCCGGGGCGGACCTGGAGGCTGGGTGATCCTCGCGGAGCCCGAGATCCGCTTCGGCGCCAACCTGCTGATCCCCGACCTCGCCGGGTGGCGGCGCGAGCGTTTCTCGTCCCCTTCCGACGGTCCCTACCTCGTGCGACCCGACTGGATCTGCGAGCTGCTGTCGCCGTCGACGGCCCGCTTCGATCGGATCAAGAAGCTCCGGATCTACGCCGCCGCGGGAATACCGCACGCCTGGATTCTCGATCCCGTCCTCGCCACGTTGGAGGTCTACCGACTTCACAACGCTCATTGGCTCCTCTCGGAAACCTTCGAAGGGGCCGCGACCGTCCGCGCCGAGCCGTTCGAAGCGGTGGAGATCGACCTCGGCCTGGTTTGGACCCGGGGCGGCCCGACTCCGGGGGACTTCGTGGCCGAGAGGCCGATCGAGGCTTACGGAACGCCATGACCGAGACCTCCTCTTCGATTGAAATCGTCGGCGCCATCCCCGCCCGGTACGGCTCGACCCGGCTGCCGGCCAAAGCGCTCGCCCCGATCCTCGGGCGGCCGATGGTCCAGCACGTCTACGAGCGGGTCGCGCGAGCCAGCGGGCTTTCCCGGGTCGTCGTCCTCACCGACGACGAGCGGATCGCGTTGGTGGTCCGAGGGTTCGGCGGCGAGGTGGAGATGACCCCGGAGAGCTGCACCAGCGGCACCGACCGGATCGCCTGGGCGGCCCGGAATTGGAGCGCTTCCGGGGTGATCAACATCCAGGGAGACGAGCCGATGATCGATCCCGGCGCGGTCACCCAGGTGGCCGAGCACCTGGCGAGCCATCCGGGCGACCCGATCGTCACGCTCGCGGTGAAGGCCGCCGAGGACGAGCTCGACAATCCGAACGCGGTGAAGGTGGTGCTCGACCGGACGGGCCAAGCGCTCTACTTCTCTCGCTCGCACATCCCGTTTCCGCGCGGCGAGGGGGGATGGACGCCGCTCAAGCATCTCGGCATCTACGGCTACCAGCGGCAGGCGCTGCTCGACTTCGCCGCCCTCGCCCCCACCGCCCTCGAGCGAACCGAATCGCTCGAACAGCTCCGGGCGCTCGAGAACGGCCTGCCGATCCGGGTGCTCGAAACCCGCGAGACCTCGATCGGGGTCGACACGGCCGAGGACCTCGCGGAAGTCGAGCGGCGCCTCGCGGCCGGTTAGGGCTGGCGACGCTCACTCCGGTTGAGCCCGGTTGGCTCCCTCGGGTGCGCGCCCGCGGCGCTGCCAGCTGCCCCCGCGGGTCAAACCGCATCGATGCCAGCTCCGGACCGGCGCGTACGTTGACAGCCTCCACCCGGGCGGGCTAGCTTTGGATGTGCAACGCTACTTCGCCCCCACCCGAACAGCTTCCGCAGAGAGCCGCCTTCCCGGGCATCGGCTTGCCCTGCGCGAAATCTCGGCCCATCGCTCGGCCCAAACCTCGGATTGAATCTGCTGCGACCGGAGAGCAGACATGGCGACCAAATACATCTTCGTGACCGGCGGCGTGGTCTCCTCGCTCGGCAAGGGGGTCGCCGCGGCATCCGTGGGCGCGATCCTCGAGGCCCACGGCCTCAAGGTGACGTTGATGAAGTTCGACCCCTACATCAACGTCGATCCGGGCACGATGTCGCCCTACCAGCATGGTGAGGTGTTCGTCACGGACGACGGCGCGGAGACCGACCTCGACCTCGGGCATTACGAGCGCTTCACCCATGCCGTGATGACCAAGCGGAACAATTACACGACCGGGCGCATCTACCAGTCGGTGATCGACAAGGAGCGGCGCGGCGATTACCTGGGCAAGACGATCCAGGTCATCCCCCACATCACCGACGAGATCAAGGCGGCGATGCACAAGGCGGCCGGCGAGAACGACGTGGTGATCGTCGAGATCGGCGGCACGGTGGGAGACATCGAGTCGCTGCCGTTCCTCGAAGCGATCCGCCAGTTCCGCCAGGAGCTCGGGCGCGGTAACGCGATCAACATCCACCTGACGCTCGTGCCTTACATCCCCGCGGCCGAGGAGCTCAAGACCAAGCCAACTCAGCATTCCGTCCGCGAGCTGCGCGAGATCGGCATCTCGGCGGATCTGATCCTCTGTCGCGTCGACCGCCCGCTCCCCGACGACATGAAGAAGAAGATCGCCCTCTTCTGCAACGTCGAGACCCGGCAGGTGATCGCGGCCCGCGACGTCGCGACGATCTATGAGGTGCCGCTGGTCTTCTGCCGCGAGGGGTTGGACGAGATCCTGCTCGAGATGCTGAACCTCCCCCGCTGGGACCGCGACATGAGCCGGTGGGAAGCCCTCGTCGCACGGGTAAAGAACCCCCACCGCCACGTGCGGATCGGGATCGTCGGCAAATACGTCGAATTTCCCGACGCCTACAAGAGCTTGAACGAGGCGTTGATGCACGGAGGCGTCGCCAACGACGCGAAGGTGGAGCTGGTCTACATCAACGCCGAGGAGACCGAAGAGGGTTGGCCGCGCGAGATCTTCGAGGTCGACGGCCTGCTGGTGCCGATCGGTTTCGGCCAACGCGGCGCCGAGGGGAAGATCCGCGCCATCCGCTACGCGCGAGAGCACAAAGTGCCGTTCTTCGGCATCTGCCTCGGCCTCCAGTGCATGGTGATCGAGTTTGCGCGGAACGTCTGCGGTCTCAAAGGGGCGACCTCGACGGAATTCGACGCGGATACCGATACGCCGGTGATCTACAAGCTGCGCGATCTGCTCGGCGTCGAGGAGATGGGCGGCACGATGCGGCTCGGCGCCTACCCCTGCCGGCTCGCGGAAGGGTCCAACGCGCGTCGGATCTACGGCGGAACGACGGAGATCCGCGAGCGCCATCGCCACCGGTACGAAGTGAACCAAAAATACCTGCCGACGCTCGAAGAGCACGGGTTGAAGATCTCCGGCCTCTCGCCGGACGGCAAGTTCGTCGAGATGATCGAGATCGCCGACCATCCGTGGTACGTCGGATGCCAGTTCCATCCGGAATACAAGTCGAAGCCGACCGAGCCGCATCCTCTGTTCGTGTCGTTCATCGAGGCATCGCTCGCCGAGCAGGCGCGGCGCGCGGGTGAGATCCGCGCCGGCGCGCGCCGCGAGGCGAGCGCAACCCCCGACCCGCTCGGCCCCACCGCGAGCTTCCCGATCAACCCGCCCCAGGATCTCTCGGTGACTCCGTCGGGAACCTCTTTCGGCGCGGAACCGGAACAGCCGGTCGGCGCCTTGCGGACGGAGGGCTAGTTTGGCGGCCCATCCGGGGGGTCAACCGGCGGATCCGTCGAGCGCTCGGATGTCGTTCGATCTCGCACCGGGAGTGCCGATCGGCGGCGATCCCGTTCAACTTCCGGTCATCGCCGGCCCCTGCATGCTCGAATCCGAAGGGCTGGCGCTCGAGATGGGCCACCGCCTCGCCGAGATGGCCCGCCGGCTCGGGATCGGTCTTATCTTCAAGTCATCGTTCGACAAGGCAAACCGCAGCTCGCTGGGGAGCCCGCGGGGGCCGGGGCTCGAGGTGGGGCTCCGCTGGCTTTCGGCGGTGAAGCGCGAGACGGGGCTTCCGCTGTTGACGGACGTGCACGAGGTTCATCACTGCGGTCCGGCCGCGGAGGTCTGCGACGTTCTGCAAATCCCGGCGTTCCTCTGTCGTCAGACCGACCTCGTGGTGGCGGCCGCGGCGACCGGCCGGTCGGTGAATCTCAAAAAGGGGCAGTTCATGGCGCCCGACGATCTCCGACGGATCGTCGACAAGGCGCGGAGCACGGGCAACGACCGGATCACCGTCACCGAGCGGGGTACCTCCTTCGGCTATCACAACCTGGTGGTCGACATGCGGAGCTTCGCCTGGATGCAGGACGACGGACTCGCGGTGATCTACGACGTCACCCACTCGCTCCAGATGCCCGGAGGCGGCGAGCAGAGCGGCGGCCTCCGCCGGTTCGCCGAGCCGCTCGCGCGCGCCGCAGTCGCCGCTGGAGCGGACGGCGTCTTCCTGGAGATCCATCCGGATCCCGAACGGGCGCTATCCGACGCCGCCGTGCAGCTCGATCCCGAGCGCGCCGAACAGCTGCTCGCCTCTCTCCTCGCGGTCCGGCGCGCCCTCGCGGCGGTCTCGACGGAGGAGAGCGCGTGACGGCGCGCACCCCGCGCCAGGTCGCCGAGGAGGTTTTCGCCACCGAGGCTGCCGCGATCCGAGCCCTGTCCGACCAGCTCGATTCCGCGTTCGACGCGGCGGTCGCCCTGCTCGCCACTTCGGCCGGGCGGGTGATCTGCACCGGAATGGGCAAGAGCGGGCACATTATGAAGAAGGTCGCGGCGACGCTCGCCTCGACCGGCACGCCCTCGTTCTTCCTCCATCCGGCCGAGGCGGTGCACGGCGATCTCGGCATGATCGTCCCGGGCGACGTCGTCCTCGCCGCCTCGTCCTCGGGAACGACGGACGAGCTGCTGCGGCTCGTCGAAACGCTCAAGCGTCTGGGCGTTGGGCTGATCGCGATCACCGGCAACAGGGAAAGCCCGCTCGCCCGCCATGCCGATTTGCACCTGTCCGTAGCGATCGATCGCGAAGCCTGTCCGCTCGACCTCGCGCCCACGGCGTCCACTACGGCCACGCTCGCCATGGGCGACGCACTCGCCATGGCGCTGATCGAGGCGAAGGGATTCACCCGTGAGGATTTCGCCAAGCTCCATCCGGCCGGACAGCTCGGCAAACGGCTGATGAAGGTCGAGCAGTTGATGCACACCGGCGCGGCGTTGCCGGCGGTCCGGATCGACACGCCGATGCGCGACGCGATCTACGAGATGTCGAAGAAGGGCCTGGGCATCACGGCGGTGGTCGACGACGGGGGCAAGCTCATCGGATGCATCTCGGACGGAGACCTGCGCCGTCTGCTCGCGAACGACGATTCCCCCCTCGGCCGTTCGGCCGGCGACTGTATGAACGCGGATCCGAAGACGATTGCGCCCGAGGAGCTCGCCGCCGCGGCGCTCCACGAGATGGAGGAGCGGCGGATCACCTCGCTCTTCGTCTGCGGTCCCGACGGGCGACCGGTCGGCATCGTCCACCTCCACGACCTTTGGGGTCTGGAGCTTTTCTGATGGTTCCGCCGGTTCCCCTCGACGACGCGGAGCTCGAACGGCGCGCTCGGCGACTCGCCTGGCTGCTCCTGGACGTCGACGGAGTGCTCACCGACGGTAGCCTGCTCTTCGGACCGAAAGGCGAGCAGCTCAAAACGTTCGACGTGCGCGACGGGCTCGGCATCAAGCTGGCGCAGGGGGCGGGCCTCAAGGTCGGTATCCTCTCGGGCCGCGCAAGCGCGGCGCTGGTCGCCCGCTCGCGAGAGCTTGGGCTCGACGCCTTCGTCCAGAACCGCTCCGACAAACGCGAGGCGTTCGGCGAGTTTCTCGCCGCGCAGGGCACCACGGCCGATGCGGTCGCGGTGATCGGCGACGACCTCCCCGACCTCCCGCTCCTCGCTCGAGCCGCCTTGAGCTTCGCGCCCGCGGACGCCGCTCCGGAAGTACGCGCCCGTGCCCATCGGGTCCTCTCTCGCACCGGCGGACGCGGCGCGGTGCGCGAGATGATCGAGGCGATCCTGCGCGCCCGGGGAGAATGGGACGTGATCGTCGAGCGATTCGTCGAGGCAGGGCGTTGAGGTAATGACTCCCCGTCCTGCGATCCTTCCTTTGGAAGGATCTTCGGGCATAGCGAGCTAGGCCCCCGTCGTGCCCCGCGATCCAAAGAACCTTTGGCACGACCGCGCGCTCGCTTTCGCGGTCGGCGCGCTCGCCAGCACCTGGGGGCGCCTCTCGTGGCGCGTCGCCCAACGTTTCGGCGCCGGGTTCGGGCTTTTCGCTTGGCAGATCGCGTTTCCCGACCTGCCGGCCGAGGAGCGGAGAATGCTGGCGCGCGCGTCGTTCCGCCATCTCGGCGTGACCCTCGGAGAGTGCCTCCACCTGCTTCGCCGCGACGCGGAGAGCTTGAAATCCCAGGTCGTGCTCGAAGGCTGGCCGCTTCTCGAAGCAGCCCGCACGGCCGGCCGGCCGATCGTCATCCTTACCGGACACTGCGGCAACTGGGAGGTGCTCGCCGCGGCCCTCTCGGTCCACGGTCTGCCCCTCGCCGCCGTGGCCCGCTCGCTCGACGAGCCCGGGCTCCAAAAGATGCTCGCCGGCCTACGAGCCCGCTTCGGCACCGCGACGATCGAACGAGGCAGCGACGGCGCCGCGCGCCAACTGCTTGGAGCGCTCCGCAAAGGCACCGCGCTCGGGCTGCTGATCGATCAGGACACACAGGTCGAAGGAACGTGGGTGCCGTTCTTCGGCCGCCCGGCGTTCACCCCGGTTGGTGCGGCGAAGATCGCGATCAAACAGAAGGCCGCCGTCTTCCCCACCTTCATCGAGCGCCTCGCCGACGGCAGCCATCGCGCGACGGTCCATCCGGAAATGGCGCTGCCCGACGATCCGACCGAGGCAACCGCCGCGATGACGGTGGAAATCGAGCGCCAGATCCGAAAGGTGCCGGAGCAATGGGTGTGGGTACATCGGCGATGGAAGCGACAGCCGACCTGAAACGCGGAAAGCGAGGATCGCAGTGGACAACACGAGAGTCTTCCGAATGGCGTTCGCGAGCGTCTATCCCCACTACGTTCAGAAGGCGGAAAAGAAGGGGCGCACGAGAGAGGAGCTCCACGAGATCATCCGCTGGCTCACGGGCTACGACCAGCCGACGCTCGAACGGCAGATCGAAGCGAAGGTCAGTTTCGAGACCTTCTTCGCCGAGGCCCCTCGGCTCAACCCGAACGTCTCGAAGATCACCGGCGTCATCTGCGGCTATCGGGTCGAAGAGATCGAGGACCCGCTGATGCGGAAAATCCGCTACTTGGACAAGTTGATCGACGAGCTCGCAAAGGGCAAGGCGATGGAAAAAATCCTGCGGAGCTAATCGGAAGTCACGGCGAGGTCGCGTCGGGGTCAAGGCGCCCCCGCTAACCTCGGTTTGCACTCCCACTTCCCTTCCGAAGTGCGTTAGCTTTCTCGCCACCATCATCCAAGCGCCAGCCCCTCCCTCCAACGCCTGTTGTTCGGGCTCGGAGCGGATTCCTCCATGCGTCACCGTCCAAGGAGAACGGCATGAGCGAGAACGGCGAAGGCGGCAACGAGAGCAGACCGGCAGGACCTTTCACCCGCAGGCGATTCCTAGAGATGGTAGGAGCGGTCGGCGGGGCTTCAGCGGTCTACGAGACCATGGTCGCGATGGGGATGATGCCCACGCCGGGCCGCACCGCGCCGCTCGAGCTGGGTCGGGATGAAGGAGAGAACCGCTCGGTCCTGATCCTGGGCGCCGGGGTGGGCGGTTTGGGCGCCGCCTACCGCTTGAAGAAAGCCGGCTTCCAGGTTCGCGTTCTCGAGGCCTCGGATCGCATCGGGGGCCGCAATTTCACGGTCAACAGCGACCCCACGGAGAAGCGCGACGTGATCCGGCAGAAGGATCGTCCGGATCAGGTCTGCCGCTATGACCGGGGGCTCTATTTCGAAGCGGGATGCGGCCGCATCCCCTACCATCACACTACGCTGCTCGGGCTCTGCGCAGAGCTGGGGGTCGCCCTCGAGCCCTACATCATGGAGACGCGGGCAAACCGCTTCCAGACCGACATCTCCTTCGATCGCGCTTCGATCGCAAACCGGAGGATCGCGAACGACACCCGCGGTTACATCGCCGAGTTGCTCGACAAAGCGATCGACAAGAAGTGCCTCGACGACGAGATCCCAGAAAAGCAGCGGGCGGAGCTTCGCTCCCTGCTGGTCACATTCGGCAAGATCGACAGCGCCACCCGCCAATACAACGGCTCCCCGCGGAGCGGCTACGTGAAGGAGCCCGGCGTCGTCACGCCCGGCGTGCTCGAAGCGAAGCTCGACCGTGGCGCGTTGTTTGGCTCCCGATTCTGGGAGCACCGCTTCTATCAGGCCGAGGATTACGAGTGGCAGACCACTCTCTTCGAGCCGGTCGGCGGCATGCGGAAGATCGTCGACGCGTTGGCCATCGCGGTGGGCGGCGACGCGACGATCCTTCGGCAAGCCGTGGTCGTCAACGTTCAAAACGGGGCCAACGGAGTGGTGGTACGCACCGCGGACGGCAAGCTGCATCGGGCCGACTATTGCATCAGCACCATCCCGCTTCGGCTGCTCACCAAGGCGCTCGAGAAATCGACGTTCGAGCCCGCGTTCCTCGACGCCGTGGGTACCGTTCCCCTCGCCAATACCTGCAAGGTGGGCTGGCAGGCCGAGCGGCGATTCTGGGAGGACCTCGACGGCGATCGAATCTTCGGCGGGATCAGCTGGATCGACCATCCGGTCACCCAGGTCTGGTATCCCTCGTCGGGATTCTTCTCGAAGGGGCGCGCGGTGCTCACGGGCACCTACAACTACGATTCCTCGACCAAGAAGACCGCCGAGTGGTTCGGCAACCTGTCGCTCGACGATCGGTTGGAGGAAGCGCTCCGCGGCGGCGAACGGCTACACCCCCGGTTCCGTGAATTCGTTCCGAAATCGGGCGGCCTGTCGATCGCCTGGCAGCAGGTGCCGTTCCTCGAAGGGGGGTGGGCCGATTGGAACCGTAGCAACGAGGCCCACAAGAAAGCTTACGCGCGTCTCCTACTCCCCGACCAGCGATTCTTCGTCGCCGGGGATCAGATGTCGTATCTGCCCGGCTGGATGGAGGGCGCCCTCCTCTCCGCCGACCACGTGATCTCGTTGCTCCGGAGAAAGACCGGTCTCCTCGCGACCGAGCAGCCGGCCATCGAGTACGCGCCGTCCGCCGCCTCGGTCACCGGCGCGGAGTAGCGCGGCGACGCATCCCGTGCCCTCGGGGGCCCGCTACGGCGGGTCCCCGGTGTCTCGTCTCTCCTCAAGCCCGATCGGTGGATCCTGTACGATCCCGACACCCGTCCAAACCCTGTCTGTTTCCCATCGAGGAGAATCGCGATGAAGAGTCCGCTCCCCGCTCGCCCGAACGTCATCCTCCTGATCACCGACCAGGAACGCGCGACCCAGCATTTCCCACCCGGCTGGGAGGCGCGGCGATTGAAGAATCTCACGCGGCTCAAGAAGCATGGGCTCTCGTTTACTCGCGCCTTTTGCAACGCCTGTATGTGCAGCCCGAGCCGGAGCACGCTCTTCACCAGCCTCTACCCCGCGCAGCATCAGGTGATGGACACGCTCACCTACAACGGAAAATTCTCGCCGACCGAAAACGAGCTCGATCCGACGATTCCCAATCTCGCCACTACGCTCCGCCCCGCGGGCTACCGCGTGCCCTACCGCGGAAAATTTCATTTGGTCAAAGGGCCGGACGGCGAGAACAGCCTGCTCCAGGAAGGGATCTCGATCTACGGCTTCGAAGGATGGGTGCCGCCCGATGCGGGTGAGGACACCGACGTGCGGAATTTCGGCGGTGGCTATGCCGCGCACGATCAACGCTACATCGATCAGACGGTGGACTTCCTGCGCAGCGCCGATCCGAACCGGCCGTTCTGCCTCACGCTCTCGCTGGTCAATCCGCACGACGTGCTCTCGTATCCTCAGAGCTATACGTTCGGTTATTCGGACGCCGACCTTGCCGGAGATGTCAAGCTACCCCCGACCTGGAACGAGAACCTACGCGCGAACCGGAAACCGACCGCCCAGTCGCAGCTCGTCCCGACCGCGGCATTCGGCCTCGGCCTGCTGGGAACCAAGCAGCGCAAGCTCGACTACGTCAACTTCTACGCCAATCTGGTCGCGCAGATCGACGGTCAGCTCGATCCGATTCTCGACCTGCTCTATGACGAAAACGGCGAGCCGACCGAGCTGGGGAAGAACACGGTGGTCCTTCGCACCGCCGACCACGGCGAGATGGGGCTCGCCCACGGCGGCCTGCGTCAAAAGGCGTTCAACGTCTACGAGGAGACGATCCGGATCCCGCTGGTCGTCTCGAACCCCCTCCTCTTCCCTGAGGCGAAGGCCACGGATCGCATGGTCTCGTTGATCGACGTTCTCCCCACGATCTCCGACCTCTGCGGCGTCGCGCCGCCCGCGGGCGCCAAAGGAACTTCGTTCGCGCCCCAGCTCGCGAACCCCGACCGCGGGACGGGAGGAGGCGATCTCTACTTCACCTTCGACGACGTACGGGCCGGATTCCCGAGCAATCCGAGCGCTGTGCGCGCGGCGAACCGCATCCGTTGCATTCGCGAGACCCGGTGGAAATACGCCCGCTACTTCGACGCGAACGGCTCCTATCCGGAGGAATTCGAGCTGTACGATCTGGAGAACGATCCGAACGAAGTGAATAACCTCGCCTACGACCCGGCCTATCAGAAGGAACGGACCCGTCTGGCAAAGAAGCTCGCGCAGCGCGAGCGGGACGCGATCAGCTAGGTTTCTCGGGCGGAATCGGTCGCCTTGGGCGGACGCCCACGGCGCCGATCGAACCAGACCTTTCGGAACGCCTCGTAGCCAAGCTGCGGCCGAGCGCCACGAAAGTTGTCCTCACAGTCGAGGATCGCGCAGGTCGCCGTCCCGCCGAACTTTGGACCGCGCAATCCTCGGCCAACGATCTGCTCATACAGAACGCGGGACACCGTCGGGCGAGCCATCACCACATGGGTTACCCGCGGGGCATCGAACCCCGTGGTCAGAACCTCGCAGTTGCACAGGACGCGGAGCACGCCTTCTTTGAACTCAGCCACGACCTGCCGCCTCGTCACGTCCCGGGTGTCCCCCGAGATGACCGCAGCCGCAATCCCCCGCTGGCGTAGAAGAAACGCCATGCATTCGGCGTCGCGAACGCTTGGACCGAAATAGAGAACCGAATGATTGGGGTCCTGGGCGAGAGGCAAAAGTCGCTCCAGAATGGCCAAGCGGCGCGAAGTATTGTCCGTCCGGATGGCGAGCATCCGGTCCAAGCGATCCAACTGCTCCTCGGTGAGAAAATCCGAAACCAAGGGGTCGGGGAGCCGAATCGTCGTCGGGGTGTGGATCGTGTCGAACTCCGGCCGCGCGAGCACTCCCATCTCCTGAAGCCTCCGGCGCGGGTCGTCCCCCAGTTTGTCACGCGGTTCGATCAAGCGGTCGAACACCGCCCGAAGCTCGCGGGTCCCCTCCTCGGGATCGTCTCCTAGATACTCCATGCGAAACGGCGTGGCGGTGAGGCCGACCACCGAGACGCTCCGCCCTGACGCCAAGTCGCTCAGTATTCGGCGATACGAGGGCGCCGCCGCACGGTGCGCTTCGTCGATCACGATCAGACCCAGGGCAGGTACCAGCTCGCGCAGTAGCCTCGCCCCTCCTTGCGCCCGACCGTCGAGCAGGTTCACCAGACGTTGAGGCGTCGTCACCACGACGTTCGGCCGGGAGAGCACTTGCAGAAGGGTGCTCTGGTGGGCAAGCAGATCTTTGAGGTGATCGCCCCAGAAGCGGATGAGAGCCATCGGGCAGACGTGCTCGGACGCTTCCCATACCTGTTTGAAACAGGCGCACGCCTGTTCGCAGAGCTCTTCGGTGTGGGCGAGCCAGAGAACCGCCCCTTGATGGGCTCGCTCCTTCTCTCGGTCGTAATGATCCGGGAGCCAACATGCGATGCTTTCGACCGCTACGCGGGTCTTTCCTCCGCCGGTCGGAAGAGTCACCAGGCATCGACGTCCGAGAGGCTCTTGAAGCGTTTCCAGGATGCCGCGCTGGACTTCTTTTTGAAAGTCCGCAAGCGGTGCGAGCTTGAAACGCCCTTCGAGAAACTCGAGGTCGGGGAGCGTTTCAGGAGCCGGGATGCCCGCGAGCTCCGGAGGGAAACCCAACCGAAGGACGAAATCGCTAGCGGTCGCCTTGCCCGGGTGCCATCGGCGGGGGCAGTCGACTCCGACGGCCCGGCCAAGCGCCTCGCGTACGGCGAAGGAAGCTAGGAGGTCGACGCCATGACGAAGGACGAGAGCGGTCGCCAACTCTCGTTTCGTTCCACGCCGATCTGCGCCTTCGATCTCCTTCCGCACCTGCCGAATCGTGTAGAGAAGGTCCTCCAGGAGCTTCTCTAGCGTTGCGTGATTGAGCAGAGCGACGAGGCGTTCGACCGCAAGGTCCTCCCAGCCTTCCCTCACCCATATCGGTTCCGCTTCGACCTCTTCGGGAATCCGGCTCCGTCTCAGCCGAGCCTTGAAACCACCCTTTCCCGGCGGACCCGGTTCGATTTCCGAATTCCGGGCGAATGATTCCTGAAGCTGCCTATACACATCTTCGTCCACATCCCAGGCTTCGAAGATTTCGGCCTTGGTGAGAGCTCCCTGCTCGAGGACGGCAAGTTCGATTTCCGCCGCGATCTCGGCGAAAGGCTGAAGGCTCACCAATTCATTTCCTCACGGAAAGCCACGCCTCGACCTTTTTTCGCTCCGTGTCTCCATCTTTTCCGAGCGAAGCGAAATCCGCCATCGCCCGCTCGGCGAGAGCTCGGGCGCGCGCCGGATCGCGCTTCGTGGCGCGGAGCGCCGAGGCGAGCGCGAAGCGGGTTCGCCCTCCGAGGTCGGCCTCCAGCTCTTCCTTTTCGACGGTCGCGAGCGCGCGTTCGAGCAGAGGGAGCGACCGCTCCGGACGTTCCGCGTGAACCTCGGCGTCGGCGATCGCGATCAGGGTTTCGACCACGGTCGGATGATTCGGGCCGAGCGCCCGTTCCGAAATGGCGAGAGATCTCTCGAACCAGGGCAAGGACGCGGCGCTCCTCCCGCGTTGGTCGAGCACGATCCCGATGTTGTGCAGCGCGAGCGCGACGCTCGGGTGCTCGGGACCGAGGGTCTTCGTCCGAACCTCGTAAACCTGTCGAAATTCGCGTTCGGCGAGATCGAATCGACGCTGATTCAAATGAACGTTCGCCATGTTGTTGAGGGTAACCGCCACGGCCGGCGACTGATCGCCGAAGGCTCGCCGCTGGGTGGCGAGCGCCCGCTCGTAACAGGCCAGCGCGTCTGCCGGGCGACCGAGCTGAGACAGGGCGTTGCCCAGGCTTGTGAGCGACGAGCCCACCTGATGATGGTCGGGGCCCAGGACTCTTTCCCGAATCGCGAGCGCCTGTCGGCTGTAGCGGGCCGATTCCTCGAAACGTCCCTGATCGAACAGGAGGTTTCCCAACCGCTGAAGCAGCGCGGCAACCTCCGGATGCTCGCCGCCCAGCTCGCGGCGGCCCAGGGCTAGAGCCTCTTCGTACGATTTTCGAGCGCGCTCGTACTCTCCCTTGCGATGGAGCACCATACCGAGGCTGCCGAGCGGGCCGACCAACTCCGCTCGATCCGAGGCCTTCCGGCGCAGCGCGACCGCTTCGTCGAGGGCGGACAGGGCCTCGTCGTACTTGCCTTGATCAGAGCGCAGGAGGCCCAGCTCCAGCAGGTAGCCCGCCCGCAGGCCTGGCTCGGGCCCCAGCCGGTCGAGGGTCGAAGACGCGAATCGGCTCCAGTCGGTTCCCTCCTCGAAGCGCGTCTGCAGGCGCTCGACCCGCATCAAGGCGACGGCCGCGCGGGTCTTCACCTCGTCGTCCGAGCCGGACTCCGCCGACCACCAGGCGGCATGGAGCGTCTCGCGCGCACCGGCGTAGTCCTCGGTCCGCTCCTCGAGCCCGCCGAGGACGACCTGCGCCTCCGCGCGAATCGGCGGGTAGGGAACTTTCTCTGCCGCCGTCGCCGCCCGGCGCGCGGGCTCGAGCCCAGCCTTATAGCGGCCGGCCGCGAAGCTCGCGCGCGCCGCAGCAACTTCCCGGCCCACCGCCTGCACGGCGCCGCGCACCTTCGGATCGGACGGCGGAGGCACCCGAGCGTTGAGCGCCGCGAGGTCGGCGCAAGAGGTGAGAGACGGTAGATCCGCAGCGGCGGCGACCGCCTTTTCGACGACCGAGCCGTCCGCTTTGGAAAGCACCTCCGTGAGGGCTCCGAGGTCGCGCAGGCGCTGGTCGAGGCAGAACATCCGCCGATCGAGGAGCGCCTCGGACTGCTCGCCGCGAACGCGGGTCGCCTCGCACGCCTCCCGGTGCATCCCGGCCCAGGCCGAGGCGTAGCGATCGAGCGCCCGCTCGACGCCCGCCCACGTCCCCTCGGCGAACGGTAGGCCGGAGGCCCGAAACGCAGCATGGATCGCCTCTTTCCGGTCGGCGTTCCAAAGCGCATCCACCTTCTCCGCGCCGCCCGCGCAGACCCGAGCGCGCCGCACCGCGAGCTCGCGCACGCCGAGCCCCGCAACGAGCAGGAATGCGGCCGCCGCGGCGCCGAGCGCCCAGCGACGCCGGGCAGCCTGCGGGTCGTGGGACAGCGCCGTGAGCAGCTCGTCCATCGAGGGATAGCGCGTGGCGGGATCGAAGGCCAACCCGCGAGCGAGCACCGCGCGCACCCAGGAGGGAACGCGTCGAGGGGCGGCGCTGGGCGTGCGCAGCTCGCCGGATTCCATCGCGAGCACCAGATCGACGGCCCCCTGGCCGGCAAAAGGACGCTCGCAATACAGCGCCTCGAACAACGCGATGCAGAAAGCGAACTGGTCGCTCCGCGCGTCGGCCGAACCGCGGCGCAGCTGCTCGGGCGCCATGTAGGGGACGGTGCCGATCGCGACGCCCCAGCGGGTCGCCTCAGGCATGGCCGCCAGGGTCGACCGGGTCGACCGCGACGAACGTGCCTCCTCCGGCAGGTCGGGACGGCCCGGCGCTTCCTCCCCCGCCGCTTCGGAAAGACGGGCGACGCCGAAATCGGCGACCCGCACGCGGCCCTCCAAGCCGATCAACACGTTGTCCGGCTTGAAATCCCGGTGGACCACCCCGGCCGCGTGCGCCGCGGCGAGGCCGCGGCCAGCGGCGACGAACACGTCGAGGATCTCGCGAACAGAGCGCGGGCTTTCGGCGAGCCACGGGCCCAGATTGCGGCCGAGCACCAGCTCCATCGCCAGGAAGACCTGATCGTGGTGAGTCCCGACGTCGTAGACCGCGACTACGTTCGGATGCGACAGGCGGGCGATCGCCTGTGCCTCCCGAACGAGCTGCCCCTCCCCCGCACCCGGCCGATTCGGCCGCACCAGCTTCAAGGCGATCTTTCGATCGAGCTCCGGATCGTAGGCGGAGTAGACCACGCCCATCCCGCCGCGGCCCACGACGTCGAGGATCACGAATCGGCCGACGACGTCGCCGCGCCCGAGCTCATCCGGGCGGAGGTCGGCGCGCTCTACGGCGGCCGGCTGCGTGGCGAGCGGCTCTCCCTTGTTCGCGGCGGGGGAGGCGCCGGCCGGCCCCAGGAAGACGGTCTTTCCCCCTTCCCCCTCGAAAGCGGGCCCTTCTCCCGATTTGGCGCCGGTCGACATGTCTATATTTTCAGTCTACCCAAACGAACCGGCGAAACGCCGTGTCCATTCCGCCCCGGACCGATGCCTCGAAAGGTCAGTTTGCCCACCCCTGGAAATCGTGCGGCGGGAGGAGCCGTCGGGCGGTTTCGGCGGGACGAAAGCGCAATTCCCACTCCCGGCAGACGCGGCGCGCTCCCCCGCCTGCGGTATCCTTGGGAAGCTCGGGCCGAGAGAACGGCCCGCCTCCCCTGAAATCCCGCTTTTCCGTTCTCTCAGGAGATACGTTTTCATGACCGCCAACACCGCACATCGCGTTGAAGACGTTTTGCGGGCGCTCGACATCGCCCCCGAAAATCCCGGGGCCTTCGACGGCGCCTGGATCGAAACCCATGGCGAGCGCGTCGAATCGCTCAATCCGGGGACCGGCGAGGTGCTCGCGGCCGTCCGCCTCGCCAACGAAGAGGACTACGAAAGGGTCGCCACGGCGAGCGTGAAGGCGTTCGAAGAGTGGCGGACCTGGCCCGCTCCGCGGCGCGGCGAGATCGTGCGCCAGATCGGCGAGGAGCTACGCAAGCACAAAGAGGAGCTCGGCCTGCTCGTCACCTACGAGGTGGGCAAGATCGTCTCCGAGGGCCAGGGCGAGGTCCAGGAGATGATCGACATGGCCGATTTCTGCGTCGGCCTGTCGCGTCAGCTCTACGGGCTTTCGATGCATTCCGAGCGGCCCCAGCACCGGATGTACGAGCAGTGGCATCCGCTCGGTCCCGTGGGCGTGATCACCGCGTTCAACTTCCCCGTCGCGGTCTGGGCCTGGAACGCAATGGTCGCCGCCGTCTGCGGCGATTCGACGATTTGGAAGCCGTCGCACCAGGCGCCGCTCACCGCGATCGCGGTGACCAAGATCGCCGCCCGCGTGCTCGAGCGCAACCAAGCCCCGGCGATCTTCACCCTCGTGATGGGAGGCCGCACGGGCGTCGGACAGAAGCTGGTCGCCGATCCGCGCGTTCCGCTGATCTCCGCCACCGGCTCCGTGCGCATGGGACGCGAGGTCGGCAAGGTGCTCGCCGACCGCTTCGGCCGCGCGATCCTGGAGCTCGGCGGAAACAACGGCATCGTGGTGATGGACGACGCGGACCTCGACCTGGCGCTCCGCGCCGTCCTGTTCGCCGCCGTCGGAACGGCCGGCCAGCGCTGCACGACGACCCGCCGGCTCTTCCTGCAGAAGGGGATCGCCGCCGAGATGAAGCGGCGCCTGACGAAGGCGTACGCTTCGATCCGCCCGAACGATCCCGCCGAACCCGGCACGTTGATGGGGCCGCTGATCGACCAGGCCGCCGTCGACAACATGATGACCGCGATCGACCGCGCGAAAGCCGAGGGAGGCAATGTCCTCGTCGGCGGCCACCGCATCGACCGCCCGGGATTCTTCGTCGAGCCGACCCTCGTCGAAGCGAAGGTCCAGATGCCGATCACCTGCGACGAGACGTTCGCGCCGATCCTTTACCTGTTCGAGTTCGACGACCTCGACCAGGCGATCCGGGACCACAACTCCGTACCCCAGGGGCTCTCTTCGGCGATCTTCACCCTCAACATGCGGAGCGCCGAGCGGTTCCTCGCGGCGACCGGTTCGGACTGCGGGATCGCGAACGTCAACATCGGCACCTCGGGGGCAGAGATCGGCGGAGCCTTCGGCGGAGAGAAGGAAACCGGCGGGGGCCGCGAGGCGGGGTCCGACTCCTGGAAGGCCTACATGCGCCGCCAGACCTGCACCATCAATTGGGGAGAGGCCCTGCCCCTCGCCCAAGGGGTGAAGTTCGACGTCGAGGGGTAAACACAGCGACGACCGACGGAGCCCGGAGAATCCCACCGGAGACCTGGGCTCCGTCACCCCACCACGCAAGGCTGCCGCGGTCACCCCTCCGGCCTTGCTGAAATAACCCACCCTCCGAAGCCATCGACCCCCACCCTCCCAGGTGGCGGTAGCGCCTGCAATTCGACCGAAACTCCAAACATGCCGAAACAACGGGCGGCGAGTGCGCAGGGCCGCGCTCAAGCCCTCGGCGTGGGAGGGCCCCATGGCGAACCGTGAGCACGCCTCGAATCCACCTCCGACCGATGCGCTGTGCTTTGCCGCCGGCTGGAAAGGAGCACCGTTCGCCGCCGGCGTGATCCACGCGTATCTGGCGGCCGGGCGGCCGGCACCGGGCTTGGCGTCGGGCATCTCGGTCGGAGCCCTCTCGGCCGCGGCGATGCAACGGTGCTACAGAGAGCTGGGAGACCAGGAAGGCTCGGACACTCCAGAGCGCGAGGCTCGGCGTTGGTCCTGGTTTCGCCGCTACCTCCGGAGTCTCACCGACTCTCCGTTCGACGTTCTCTGGCGCGCCTTTCCGGATCCGATCGATCTCGACTCCGACATGGCGCCGGTCCACCGACCTCTCGTGCCCTCCTTCGCTGCGAGATGACGAAGCGAAATCCCGGAGACGCTACTTTCTCTTGACCCAGGTCGCCGGTTCGATTCTCGTCGCTCGCGGACCTTGCCGTGGCTCACGTGCGCCGGAAGGAAGCGTACGGCGGCTTCCGGGTTTTCCGCTGGCTCTCGTTCCAGTGGAAGCGCGCCAAGGTCCTCGGGGGTTTGATCCTTCACCTCGCATTCGCTCCGCAGTGGGTGAAGGAAAGTCCCTTCCGGCTCGATCGCACTACACGGCTCCGTGGAGTGAACCGGTTGGGTCATCCGCTATTCGGATGGTGGGTCTGGGGTACCTCGTTCTTCACGGTCGCAAGCGTCCTATATCTCGCCGTCGGCGCCCTCTCGCGCGGCGCCCAGTCCCTCACCCTCGACGCATCGCCCGCTCTCCTGCGCGAGACCTTGCGGCTCCTCAAGACGGTCTTTCCGACCGGTGGACTGATCGGCGCCGGAATTCTCGCGGGGCTTTGCGTCGCGTCCGCCCTTTTTCTCAAAGCCCATCCGTCAAGGCTCTTCGCACGGCTCGAAATCCAACGGGGCCTCCTGTCCGATTACCACTTGCACCGCCGACTGCACGAGCTCTTCGGCGAGGAGAGCTCCGACAGCGAACCGAGGATCGAGAGCGACCCGTTCCCTCTCGTCTTGGTGGCAGCCCCGCTCAATCAGCTCGAAAAGGAGCTCGCCGTCGTCCCGGTGGGACAACAGGTCTGGGCCGGGCGCGGCGCGCGGCTGGTCGAGGCGTTACGCGCCGCGCTCGCCTTGCCCTTTCTCTTCTCTCCGCGGCATGTCGAGGGTGCCGATGTCGACGATTGGATCGTGGCGAACGCGGGTCAGCCGAAACCGCAGGCCCTGGATCTCGTGGACGGCTCCGCCGTCCGCGGCAATCCCGTCCCCGCGGTGGTCGCCTTCCTGAGACAACCGAAGAACCGGGAGTTGGCTAGGCGACTCGAAGGAACAGAATCCACGGATTGCCGCCTCCACTTGGTCTCCAGCACTCCGACGCTGTCCCAGGGCGAAGGCGGTTCCGAAGCGTCGGGGCGAATGAACATCGTCGAAGTCGTGCGGCTGAGCCTCGAATTGGCGAAGCGCCGAGATATCGAGATGGAATGCACGGAAGTCAATTTCCTGAGCGAGGTGGAGAACGTCCTCTTCGGCGCTCCAACGGCAGCGGACGCCGCCAAGCCGGAGGGGGGCGACACGAGGCTACTCCAGCTTTTCATCGACGAGATCGTTCCCGGCGAGGAGTTGACCTTCGGAAATCCTTTCGCACCAGAGCCAGGGGAGATTCTCTGGGCGGCGGCCACCGGCTGTCGCCGGACCTTGGAACGGCTCTACGGTCGAGAGATCCGACAGCTCACGGAGCGCAAGCCGCGTTCCGCGGATCCGAACCGCCCGATGCCTCCTCTTCCCTGCCAGGAGCTCCTGCGCCATCTCGCTCGAGACGGCGGACCGCGAGATGCCGAGAGGATTCTTCCGAAAGCACCGGGCCTCGCCGAGATCTGCCGCGAGTGCCAACGTCATCTGCACGTGGAGCGGCCAACGGAACCGGAAGTGCCCGGTTTCGGGATCCAAGACGAAGCGGAGATCCACGAGGGCTTTCCTCATCTGACCGGAACGAAACCAAGAATCTGCTTCCTCGCGAGCGGAGGAGTCTTCCGCGGCGCGACGCACATCGGAGTGTTGGGAGCGCTCCGCGTCGCGGGCATCCGGCCGGACCTCATCGTTGGGGCCTCGGTCGGCGCCTTGATCGGCGGAGTCCTGGGGGCGATCTCGGTGCTCGAGGACGGGCCGGCGTTTCGCCTCCTCGGCGAGCTCGCGAACACATTCCGCGAGGTCGACGAGAGAATCGCCCTTACCCGAACGCTCAAGAACGCCGCGCGCCAGCTGGGGACTCGGGCGAGGCGGGTCAAACTGTCCCCGCGCGATTTCCAACGCATGATCGAGCGAGGTACCCGTTCCGACGCGGGGTTTGCCGCAACGAGCGCCCCGCCGGGGCTGGTCGATGCGATGGCGGAGTTGACCCTTCTGCCCTATCAGGACGCGAGGAAGATCGCCACCGAGTTCGTGGCTGGACACTATGCCGAGGCGGCGAAAGCTTTCCTCGAGAAAATTCAAAAGGAGACGTTGCCCCGACTGGGCATCGAATACGAAGTGATGGGCAGCTCGCTGCTCGCTCAAGCCGCCTATCGATTGCTCGGCGGAGGAGCGGGGATTCACCTCAACCAGCGCCAGCCGTTCCATCGTGGCGAGCATCCTGTCTCCTTCTTCTGCACCGCCTCGAGCCTCGGCGACCGAACACCCCGCCTTCTGGGCAGAGACTTTCCAGCCGGAGGAACGAGCTTCGACTTCATCGAAGCGGTCCTTAGCTCCAGCGCTTTCCCTGGCATCTTCGCTCCGCGACGGGAGTCGACCGTCTTCCCCGATTTCGGCCGGGAAGACGTGCTCTTAGCCGACGGCGGCATGTTCGACAACCTACCGTTCTATCCCGCGATCGACGTCCTCAAGAAGGTTCAAATCTCGTACGCGCGGCAGGTCTCGGATCGTGCCGCCTACGCCGAGCAGATCTTTTCGCAACCCGTGCTGTTCATCGCCGCGGCTCTGGAGGCGAATCCGCCGCGCGGATTGGAACACGGTCACGGCGACCTCCTGTCCATCTATCGCCGTTCGGCACAGCTGAAGAGCAACCTCAAGATGCTCTGGTTCGGGGACATCTTCGAGCACCTGGGACGCCAGCTCAACCGCCTACGCGCCGGCCAGGGGAGGAATCAAGATTTCTGTGAGGGCATCGTCCAGGGCGGGGTGCTCAAGATCATCCCCACCGATGGGGATCATCTCAACCAGACCTTCGCGTTCTGCGCCTCGACAGGTCTCGAAACCGACCGCGTCAACCGCGCGATCGCCGATGGCTGCTTCCAAACGTTCCGCGCCTTTGCGGAGGCGCAGGCGCGCAGCTACGACCGGGAGACGATGCTCGATCGGAGCATCGCCGCTCTGGAAGAACATTGCCGGATTCCCAGGATTGAGTTGGAGGAACATCCGCAGCGCGCCGAGCCGCAGGATTGTCCTTATTTCCGGCAGGAGGAGCGATCGTTTCGCTGCCCCTTCATACGCTCCAGCGAACAGGCGCCGGAGCTGGCGCCGGTAGCGGGCGTCTTCGCTCAATGCATCAAGGACGACACGCGCCGGCCGGCGCTCCGCGGTGCGCACTGATCCCGCGGGCATCACGGCGGGCGTCGGCTAGAATGCCCCCCATGTCCGCCGGTGCCCGGTTCGATGCTCCCGATCCGACAGCGATCGCCGCCGCGATCGGGCGGCGCGTTCTAGGACAGGAGAACGCCGTCCGGGAGATGTCGGTGGCGCTCGCCAAGCATCTCGCGGGCCTCGCGACCGGCAACATCTTGATGATCGGCTCTTCGGGGAGCGGCAAGACCACGCTGATGCGAGCGGTCGAGTCGTACCTCGCGGACGATCCGGCCCTCGCCGGCCGATCGACGGTTATCCGAATCCACGCCAACGTGCTGGCCGAAGCGGCGGAACGCGGACGCCCCGGGGAAGCCGTGCTCGGCCGGCTGATGCAGCGGGCTCGCGAGCAGTTGGGGCCGCAAGCCCCGGTCCAGCAGATGATCGCGCGGGCGAAGAACGGCCTGGTCTTCGTCGACGAGATCGACAAGATCCGCTCCCAGATCGGCGGCGGGGTGAACGTCCCCGGCCTGCGCGCTCAGGAAGCACTGCTCACCTTGATCGAGAACGAAGCGGTGCCGTTCGAGCTACCGGAGTGGTCCGGGGGTGGCACCGCGGTGATCGATTCGTCCGGGTTGCTGTTCGTCTGCGCGGGCGCTTTCGAGGGCCTTTACGACGACGTCTACGACCGGGTGACGATCGGCCGGGACAAGGGGGCGCTGCAACCGACGATCCTCGTCGAAGGCGGGCAAGTGCGCGAGGAGATGCGTTTCGAGCTGCGCCGGTTCCTGCGTAACGAGGACTTATTCGACTACGGCCTTTCGCCCCAGTTCCTGTCGCGATTCGACGCTGTGGTCCTGCTCGAAAACCTTGGGGTCGACGAGTTGGTTCAAATCTTTCTCGAGGCGCCCGATTCGGCCTACCGCCAGAGCTCGGCTTACTTCGAGAGCCGCGGCTTGCACCTCGCGCTCTCGCCCGCCGCGGCGCGACGGATCGCGGTCGAGGCCGAGCGGGCGAACCGGCTCGGCGCGAGGGCGCTCAAAGAGGTCTTCCGGCGTGTGATCCGGGACTACGAATTCGAGCCCGAACGGGCGGCCGTCGGCGGATCCCTTCTGATCGATCTGCCCGAAGTCGAAGCGGCGCTCGCGCGCGGAGCCCCGCCGGCCCCGAAGCCGCCGGCCGCGGCAGCCGCCCCGATCGAAGCGAAACGCCGTGCATCCGTCTCAGGAGGTGGTCGTTGACGCTCCAGCCGTCCTTTCGCGCCCTGGCGCACTGCCTGATCCTCGCCTCGGCCGTTTTCGGGGCCTCCCTTTGCTTGGCGCAAAAGCCGCAGGCGGTCAAACCGGTCAATCCCAGCGTCGCCCGCGCCCGCGAGCTGATCGACGCCGGCAAGGCCGCTCAGGCATTGCCTCTCCTCGACCAAGCGCTCGCGGCCGCCCCGTCCGACGCCCAGGCGCTGCTGTTGCGCAGCACCGCGCGTTTCCAGGCGGGCGACCTCGAAGGGGGGCGCAACGACCTAGAGCGCTCGCTTACGCTCGATCCCAAGCAACGCCAAGCCTGGCTCAACCGGGGCGCCCTCGACCTCGCCGAAAAGCGCTACGACCGCGCGCTCGAAGCGTTCGAGCAGGGAGAACGGCTCGACCCCGCGGCGCACGACAACGACGTCAACCTCGGCGCGGTCCTCCTTCTCAAGGGCGACCTCAAAGGGGCGAGCGCGCGGTTCGAGCGCTATCTCGGAGCCGAATCCACCTCAGCCGAGGCGCACTATCTGGTGGCCAGCAACTACGCCCTCGCCGGGTACGCCGCGCTGGCCGTCGATACCCTTCGGCGCGCGATCCAGCTCGACGAGCGGACTCGCCTCAAGGCGCGGAACGACCCGAACTTCTCGACCCTCGACGAGAACCCGGCCTTCGTCGATCTGCTCGCGACCGACTCCTACCGCCTACCGCCTGGCGCCTATTCGGCACGCCGCACATTTCCCCTTCCCTATTCCGAGGATGGCCGGTTGGTGCAGGCGGTGGTGCAGGCGATGCGCGCGGCGGGCGAGAAGCTCGAGCCGATCTTCGAGAGCGGCCGCGGCTGGACGATCCTCTGGGGCGAGCTACGGATCAAGGTCTCGGGCTCGGCCGACCAACCGGGCACCGTCGAGGCGAGCGCACCGGTCGAGCGGATGAGCGCAGCGGACTGGAAACGGCGCACCGACAAGCTGCTCGGCGCGATCGGCGCGGAAGTGGAAAAGCTCCAGAAGACTCTGCCGAAGCGCGGCGCGAAACCCTGAGCTCGCCGCGGCGCTTCGACTCCGCGAAACGGGCGTCGCCGGCTCAGTTCCCCCGCGCCATCAACTGAACGAAGTCGGCTTCGGTGAGGATGCCCACCAGCTGGCGGTCGCTGAGAACCGGCAGGCAGCCGAACTTGTTCTCGTACATGATCTGAGCCGCCTCCCGCAGGTCGGTCGTCGGCGCCACGGTCCGTACGTCGTGAACCATCGCCTCTTCGATCGAGATCTGAGCGAGAGGATCCCCTTCGGCGGCCGGCGGCCCCGAGGGGGAAACGGACGTGAAGCGAAGCAGATCGCGATGGGTCACCAAGCCGACCAGGACACCTTCCGAGTCGACGATGGGTACATGGCGGATGTGCCGCTCGACCATCAGGTCGCGCACGGCCGCAAGATCGTCCTGCGGCGAAAGCGCCGAGACGTTCGCTGTCATCAGATGTTTGACCAACATGTCGGACCTCGACTCCTCGCCGGCTCGCACTAGCCGTTCGAGGAGGGAAAAACCTTGCGCCACCAGCGTTTCGGCTGCGGCGTTTGCGCCTCGTCGGCTCCGCGATCGAGCTCGGCCAACGGAGCCGGCAGGAGGGCGATCCGTCCCTTCTGCATCTGGTGGAGCAGCAGGTCCATCTCTTTGCCACGAAGACGCGGATCGCCCGAAAAGGCCTGGGCGAGCGCGGTGATGCCGTCGATCCTCTCGTAGAAGTCGCGCGCCCGGGAGGGCATGCGCTTCTTTTCCTCCTCCGCCGGCTCGAGAACCCAGATCGGCACCGCCCGCTCCAGGAGATCGAGGGGAATCGCCATGTGGCGGCGGGCGATCAGCGACTGCTCCTCGGCGGCCCGCTCCAACAGGAGGTCGAGCACCGAAAGCTGGAGCGTCCCCGACTCGATCGGATCGCCCACGTCCTCAATGTCGAGCGTCTCGTCGACGCAAAGCTGAAAGCCGTTCTCGAGAAAGCGGAAGTACGAGCCGCGCACGGCCTGGTAGAGCTCGCGCAGCGTCCGTTTGCCGTCCACCGCCTCGGCGATCTTCCGCTGCGCCGAGGTGAGGGACTTGCCCGGCCAATTGCGCCCGCGGCGCAAGACCACGTTGTCGTGGACGAAGACCTTGCGCATCCGTCCGCGCTCGTCGAGCCAGCGCGTACCTTCGAGCACCAGTCCGATCGACTCGATCGGGTGCGGAAGGATCTCTTCGTCCGGCGGCATCTCCGATTCGAAATAGAAGACGCCGTGCTCCCAGAGGAACAAGTCGCAGATCAAGTCGAAGATGTGCTGGTGGAGAGAGGACTGGACCCCTTCGGGGGCCAGGATGCCGAGCTCGGACAGGGCGGAGCCGAGGCGGACTCCTTTCCTCGTGCAGTGGGTCAGCGCCGAGAAGAGCTGATCCTCGGTGATCGCCCCGCTCAAGAGGAGGTGTTGGCCGAAATACTCCGCGGGATCGTTCGACAGGCAAGACACGATCTCGCCGTGGTTGAAGTAGACGCGCTTCTCCCGATCGCTACGCCGAAATACGAGCGCGCCCGTGCTCCTCTCGTTCTTGGCCCACTGGAGGAGGTCCCCCGGTGGGAATGCCTCGATGCGTCCGGAGAATTCCATGGGATTGCACGCAGTCTAACTCGGTCCCAGGCCGGCGGGGAATCTAGATATGCTCGTCGTCATGAAGCGCGCGCTCTCTCTCGTTCCGACGTTCTTCCTCGCCCTCGGCGTCCTCGTCACTTTCGTCGTACCCGTTCCGCTTCGGGCAGCCACTCTTCCCTGCCAGCCTTGCGGGGGGGTACGCCTTGCCGCTCCAGCCGATCCGAGCGCCACGTCCGGCTCGATCGGCGCGATCGCCGCCGGGACGCTCGAACCGGGCGGCCCCCTTTTCGTGGCCTGGGACCTCCCGCTCGACGGCAGCGCTGACGCCGCCCCGGCGGCCGAGCTGTTCGGCGCGGGCGCCACCCCCTGGCTCACTCTGGTTTTCCGCACCCCGGCCCCGCTCACCCAGCATCTCGACCAGCTTCAACAGGAGCTCGGCGAGGTGGCGAAGATCGCGGCTGCGGCTCCCGCCGGAGCGTTTTTCGAAGTCTCCTGGCGTCCGGACGGCGCGACGGAAAGTTCGACCGCCGATCCCGCCCAATACGGCTTCCTCCTCAAGAGGGCTGCCGTGGTGCTCACCGGCGCGGCTCCCGAAGGCAAAGTCGCGGCTGGGCCGCTGCCGGCCGATCCCTCTTTCCTCACCGCGTTCTACGCCGAAGAGATCGCCGCTTACCTGGAGGTGGTCGCCTTCGCCCCGGCCTCTGCGGAAGCCCTTACCGCGGCGGTCGCCAAGCTTTCCGAGCTCGACCCGGGACGCCCCGTTGTGCTCGACGCGGCGGAAGCGCCGGTTGAGGCCGGCGGGGTCCTGGTCGAAGCAGCACGAAACGTCACCCGGGGGGTGGCGCTCACCCTGTTCCAGGCGCCGGCGGCGCCAGCTCCCCCAACAGACTCTCAGACGTCGGGCACTCCGATCTCCGGAAACCAGACGGGCGCGCCGATTCCGTTTCTCGCTCCCCTCGTCCTTCTCGCCCGGGAGTTCGCGGGCGACCTGTCATACGACCCGACGTCGACCCCCACCGGCGCCGACGCCTGGGCATTCGTCCGCGGCAAGGATCTCGGCGTGCGGGTGATCGCCGCCACGCCACCGGGCGCGAAGGAGATGGCGCTACGGTTCCCCGATGCGGAGCTGCGCCGGCCGGTCCGCTACAGCTATTTCGCGCGCAAGGTCGGCCCACCGAGCGGCAAGGTCGCGGGCGGCGGTCTCGAGGTTCGCCTCGCCGATGCGGCCCCGGTCGAGATCCTGGCACTCGATCGCCCGACTGCCGCCGAGCGGGAGGGGATCGAGGAAAAGGTCACCGTTTCCGGCGACCGCGGGATGACCGTCGAGGAGGTCCTGCGCCGTCTCCAGGCGTTCGAGGACGCGCAGAATCGTCGCATCGACCACTACCAGGCGATCAACTCGACCTCCCTCCGTTTCCCCGCCGCCGGCACCCAGACGATCGAGGCGACGCTCGAAGGCCCCTACTTCGTGGAGCGCGGCGTGCCGCCCGACTGGGTCTGGAGCAACCTGTTCTTGAACGGCGTCCGCTGGCGCAGCAAAACCATCCCGGAGATCCCACTGATCCAGCCCGAGAAGGCCGCGACCATGCCGGGCGAGATCACGTTCGGCAAGCAGTACCGCTATACCTTGCGCGGCAGCGACACGATCGACGGCCGCGCGGCCTGGGTGGTCGATTTCGAGCCCGTGGGCGCTGCCGAAGGAGCAAAGGACCGGCTCTATAAAGGGACGGTCTGGGTCGACAAGCAGATCTCGTCTCGTCTGAAGACGCGAGCGGTCCAGCTCGGGCTCGAAGGTGAGGTCCTCTCGAACGAGGAGACCCTCCTCTACACCCCGATCGACGCAGAGGGCGCCCCGGCACCGTGGGCCAGCGGGAGCTTCATCCTTCCGCTCAAGGTGCTCGCCCAGCAGATCCTCTCGGTCGTCAACACCGCCACGATCGTCGAGCGCGAAACGCGTCTTACCGAGGTGAAGGTCAACGCCGACGGTTTTGCCGAAGCGCGCACGGCGGCCAACGCTTCGGACGCGACGATCGTCCGTGATACCGCCAAGGGTCTGCGCTATCTGGTCAAGGACGAAAAGGGCGAGCGGGTGGTCAAGGAGGGATTCGACCGCGACAAGCTGTTCCTCGCGGGCGGGCTGTTCTACGACGACTCGTTCGACTACCCGCTGCCGCTCGCCGGGATCAACTACTTCTCGCTCGACTTCAAGGGAACCGGCCAGCAGGTCAACGTCTTCTTCGGCGGCCTCCTCCTGGTCGGAAACGCCGCCCAGCCGCGACTGTTCGGCAGCAAGTTCGACTTCGGCATCGACGTTTTCGGTCTGGCGATCTCCGGCTCGGACCAGCTCTTCCGCGACAACCGCGAGGTGCCGGCCGAAGAGGTGAAGACGCGTCCCGCGAGCTTCACCCTGAACCTCGGCCACCCGGTCGGGAACTTCTTCAAATGGGGGCTGCGTTACGGTCTGGTCTCCACCACCTACTCGCGGGTCGACACCGCCGATCGCAACTTCCGCCTGCCGAGCAACAACCTCGCGCAGCGGTTGGAGCTGACCGGCCGGTACGCCCGCGCCGGGTACCGGCTCGACCTCGCCGGCAGCTTTCACAGCCGCTCGAAGTGGGAACCGTGGGGCTTGCCTGGAAACCCAGATTACGACCCGGACAAAAAGGACTACCTACGTTGGGAGGCTTCGCTCGCCAAGACCTGGAACCTGCCGAAGTTCACCCGCTTGTCGGCCCAGGTGAACTACCTCGGAGGCCAGGACCTCGACCGCTTTTCCAAGTACGAGTTCGGCTTCTTCGGCTCGACTCAGGTTCACGGTTATCAGAGCAACCGGGTGCGCGCGACAGAGGTCGAGGCGGCGCACCTCTCCTACGGGTTTGCGATCGGCGACCTGTTCCGGCTCGACCTCCTGGGCGACGCGGCCTGGGCGACCGACGAGGACACCGGCCTCGACCGGGAGCTGCTCTCCGGAGTCGGGATCGCGGGGACTTTCATCGGCCCCTGGAAGACCGTGGTGAATCTCGATCTCGGCGTGCCGGTCGCCGGCCCCGACGACGGTTTCGTCGCGTACGTCGTGTTCCTGAAGCTGTTCAAGTAGGGTCGGAGATGGGCGGGCTCTGGCGACGGCTGGTCGAGGGGGTGCGGCGCGGTACGGCGCCCGCCCCTCCGCCCGTCCCCTTCGACGAAGAGGAGGAGCTCCCCGACACGGTGGTGCTCACCCTCACCGACGTGCTCGACCTCCACAGCTTTCCGCCGCGAGAGATCCCCGGTCTGGTCCGCGAGTATCTGGACGCGGCCTACGGCGCGGGCTTTCGCCGCGTGCGCATCGTCCACGGCAAGGGGATCGGCGTGCAGCGTGAAATTACCCGCCAGATCCTCGCCGCGGATCCGCGGGTCGTCTCGTTCGGCGACCCGCCGGTCGAGTCGGGAGGCTGGGGGGCCACCTGGGTCGAGTTGCGTTAGCCTTCCCGCATGCCCTCTCCACCCGCCGGTCCGATCCGGCGCGCGCTTCGGCGGCTGTCCCGCAGCTTTGCGGGCCCGACCCTCCAGGTGGTCTACGAGCCGCGCTATGCGCTCGACCTCGCCGGCGTCGGCCATGACGCGCGGCGGGGCGAGCGCATCCTCGGCTTTCTCTCGGCGGAAGGGTTGATCGGCGCCGACGACGTCCGCCGCCCCGAGCCGATGTCGTTTCACGATCTGAGACGCGTCCACACCGACGACTACCTCGAAACGCTCGGCCGGCCGGGGGCGCTGGTGCCGATCCTCGGATTCGCGCCGCCCGACAATCTGGCCGAGGCGTTCCTTGAAGCGCAGCGGACGATGGCGGGTGGAACGCGGCTGGCGCTCGAGCTCGCGCTCGGAATCACCGATCGGGAGGAGGTGCCCCGAGCACTGACCGGGAGTGCCAGACCGGCGGTGAACCTGGGCGGCGGCTTCCATCACGCCTTCTCCGATCGGGGCGAGCGGTTCTGCGCCGTCAACGACGTTGGCGCGGCGATCGCATCGTTACGCTCCCGCGGCTACCCGGGCAAGGTCCTGGTGATCGACCTCGATCTCCACGACGGGGACGGAACTCGCAGGATCCTGGCGGGCGACGAGCTTACTCACACCTTTTCGATTCACAACCTCACGACCGCGGCCGGAGCGGACAACGCGACGGTGATCGAACTCGGATCGGGTGTCGGGGACGACGCATACCTCGCGGCGATCCGCGCCCACTTTCCTCCGCTCGTCGAGCGATGGGCGCCCGACCTCGCGGTCTACGTCGCGGGTTCCGACCCGGCGCGCGACGACGCGATCGGCGATTGGCGCGTCACGCCCGCGGGGATGCTCGCGCGCGACCAGTTCGTGGTCGAACGGCTCGCGGCTCAGAAAGCTCCGCCTCGGCTCGCAATCGTCCTCGCCGGAGGGTACGGCAAGGGCGCTTGGCGTTATCCGGCGCGCTTCCTCGGTTGGCTCGCGAGCGGCCGGGAGATCGAGCCTCCGGGTTCGGAGGAGGCGCTGCTGCTGCGCTTCCGCGCTCTGGCGAACGAGCTTCCGGCGCATCGACTCAGCGCGGAGGACGAGGCCGACCGGCCCGAGGCGGACGGCGGACCCGCCGACGACGACTGGGGGCTCACCGAGGAGGACCTGGCCCCCGCGCCAGGTACCGGACTCGGGCGACCGAGCCGCTTCCTCGGCTTCTACTCCCGATCGGGCATCGAGCTGGCGCTCGAGAGGGCGGGCCTCCTCGAACGGCTGCGCGCCCGCGGATACGATCGGCCGTCGATCGAGCTCGAGCTGGGCCAGCCCGCGGGCGACATGGCGCGCCTCTACGGCGATCCCAGCCAGCGAGAGCTGCTCATGGAGATCCGTGCGCGGATCGATCGCCGCCTGCTGCCCGGCGTTCCGCTCCTCCATCTCGAATGGCTGCTGCTCCAGGATCCGCGCGCGACCTTTCCGCCGGGCTCCCTCGGCCTGCCCGGCCAGCAGCATCCTGGCCTCGGCCTGCTCGCTGAGGTGATGGCGCTCCTAGTCGCGGCCTGCGATCGCCTGTCGCTCGCGGGCATCTCGTTCGTCCCTTCGTACTACCACCTGGCGGCCAAGGGGCGTCGCCTCCTCCGCTTCCTCGAGCCCGATGACGAGGCGACGATCGCCGGTCTCGAAGCCGCGCTTGCCGGGCGTCCGCTCGCGGAAACGACACGACAGGTCGCCGATCAAAAGGTGGTCGACGCCGAGACCGGCAAGCCGTTCGTCTGGCGGCCGATGGTCATGATCCTGCCGACGTCGGAAGAGCTGGCCGCTCGCTTCGATGATCCCGAGTACGAGCGCCGGGCGGCGATGCGACGAAACTACGTCGTACGGTAGGGAGCGGCGGTAGCTATTTCCCCAGCTTGGCGAGAGCGTCGGCCGCCGCGCGCTGCTCCGCGGCTTTCTTGCTCGAACCGGTCCCGTTGCCTGCGAGCTGCCCCGCCATCCAGCATTCGACCTCGTAAACTCGGTCGTGATCGGGGCCGCTCTGTCCGATCAGCCGGTACTCCGGAAGCTCGCCACCGTTGGCCTGCGAAACCTCCTGGAGTCGCGTCTTCGCGTCGACCGAGAGGAGCGAGGCGCCGCTGGTCGACGCGGTCTCGAGCATCGCCTCGATCGCGGTTCGCGCCGGGTCGAGACCGCCGTCGAGGAACATGGCACCGAAGACCGCCTCGAGCGAGTTGGCGAGCAACGACGCCTTGGTCCGCCCGCCCGACCGCTCCTCGCCGACGCCCAGCTCTAGCTCCTTGCCGAGCTCCAAGCGCTCAGCATGCGGGGCGAGCGTCGATCGGCTCACCAGCTGTGCCTTGAGCTTGGAGAGCTGCCCCTCGGGTAAGGTCGGGTTCCGCTGATACAGCCATTCCGCCGTCACCAGGCCGAGCACGGCGTCGCCCAGGAACTCCAGCCGCTCGTAGTGCCGCTCGACCTTGTGCTCGTTGGCGGCCGACCGGTGGGTGAGAGCGAGCTTGAGCAGCTCCGGCTGGCGAAACCGGTAGTCGAGACGCTCTTCGAGGGGATGGAGTGGACGGCGGCCGAACATGGCCCGAAGATGTTACCAGGCAAGACCCGGCGCTCTAGCGTCGCCCGAAGCGTCGCTCGAGGTCCGCGTCAGTCATCTGCAGTACGACCGGCCGGCCGTGCGGGCAAGCGTAGGGATTCTCCGCGGCGAACAGCTCGGCGATCAGGGCTTCCATTTCGAGCGGCGCGAGAGGATGGTGCATCTTGATCGCCGATTTGCAGGAGAGGGTCGCCGCAAGCGCGTCGAGGATCTGCCGGGCGAGGATCTCGGCCCCCTGGGCGCCCTCGATCTCGGCGCCGCCGATCGAGGAAGAGGCGAGCGCGCGCAGCAGCTTTTCCCCCTGATCCGCGGAAAGCACCGCAGGCAGCGAGGTGAGACCGACCTCCGTGCCGGACATCTCGACGATCTCGAACCCGGCTTTTTCAAGCGACGGAGCGATCTCCAGGAGGCGCAGCCGCTCGGCGGCCGAGAGCTCCAGGAGGATCGGATGGACGAGCCTCTGGGCGGCCCGGCTGGTCGCGGCGAGCGAGCGGCGGAGCCGTTCGAAAAGGATCCGCTCGTGCGCGACGTGTTGATCGATCAGATAGAGACCGTCCGGCCCCTCAAGGAGGATCAAGGTCCCTTTGTATTGGCCGAGCAGCCGGAACGGCCGGCGCTCACCGCTTCGGCCTGACAGGGGAACGGCCGCGCGCTCGCCGATCGGGGCATAGGCCGCGGTCGCCAAACGCGTCACCTCGGGCGAGGCCGTCGCGAGCGGCGGCTGCGCCTCGGAGGTGATCCACCGTTCAGACGCGTGGGGCCGTTCAGCGATCTCGGCTGGATTCGTCGCGGTGCTCGGCGTCGGGTAGGGCGAGCTCCCGCCGAGCCCCTGCCAGGAGAAGGTTCCGAGCGAGCCCACGGGCAACGAGCGGGAGAGATCGCGCAGGGGAGCCGCTTCCTCTCCGCGCGCCTTTTCGAGACCGCGCCGGAGGGCGCGCTCGACCCTGCCCAGAAACGCGGGATCGCGAAATCGGACCTCGGCCTTCTGGGGGTGGACGTTGACGTCGACCTCGGACGGCGGCACGTCGAGGAAGAGGAACACAGCTGGAAAGTCCTCGCTTCGCCACTCCTCGCGCACCGCGCGATAGAACGTGGCGAGAATTCCCCGGTCGCGCAGCAGCCGGCGGTTGACGAAGGTGAAGTGGCGCCGCCCCCGCGCGGTCTCGGGCGTGCCGATCAAGCCGGAGATCACCTCGCCCTCTCGCGCCCAGGGGGCGTCCGCGTCGGCCGGTGGGATCGTGGCGAGCTGCCGGGCGAACGGCTCGCCGAAGATCTGGCCGATCCGCCGCGCGGCGCCCGCCGATCCTGAACCGCCGTCCGCGTTGGACTCGGCGGCGAGGGCGTCGAGCAGGACCCGCCCCTCGTGCGCCACGGTGAACCGGACGTCCGGACGGGCCAGGGCGTATCCCTGGACGGTCTCGAGCGCCCGGCGCAGCTCAGTGTCGGAGGTCTTCAGGAACTTGCGCCGCGCCGGCACGTTCCAGAACAGCGACCGGACCTCGATCGTCGTACCGCGGGTGCGGGCAAACGGCTCGGCGACGGTCACCCGCCCCCCTTCGATCGCCACCCGTGTCCCTTCGCCCGGCCGCTCGGCAGTCGTGAGCACCACCCGCGAGACGGCGCCGATCGTCGCGAGCGCCTCGCCGCGAAAGCCGAGCGTCCCTACCCGTTCGAGCTCCTCGAAGCTCGCGATCTTGCTCGTCGCATGACGGTCGAACGCGAGTAGGGCGTCGTCGCGGTCCATGCCGCAGCCGTCGTCGGCGACCGAGATCCGCTGCTTACCGCCTGCTTCGAGATCGACCCGGATCTCCGTCGCCCCGGCGTCGAGCGAGTTTTCAACCAGCTCTTTGGCCACGGATGCCGGGCGCTCGACCACCTCCCCGGCGGCGATCTGCGAGATCAGAGTGTCCGACAAGTGATGGATGCGCGCCATTTCAAGCGGATTCTCGCATGGCCGACCCCGCTCGACGGTCTTTGATCAGGGAGGCGACGATCGCGATCGTGAGCACTCCGGCGATCACCCCGAGCGAGATCGGGGTGGGGATCTTGAACAGATCGGAGAACGTCATCTTGACCCCGACGAACGACAGCACCGCCGCGAGACCGAGCTTCAGGTAGACGAACTTGCCCATCACCCCGGCGAGCACGAAATAGAGCGAACGGAGGCCCAGGATCGCGCAGACGTTCGAGGTGTAGACCAGGAACGGGTCGCGGGTGACCGCGAAGATCGCCGGGATCGAGTCGACGGCGAAGATCAGATCGGTGCTTTCCACCAGCAGGAGCACCAGGAAGAGCGGCGTCGCGAACAGCTTGCCCCCCTCCCGCACGAAGAAGCTCTTGCCGCGATAGTCGGTCGTGACGGGAAGGACCCGGCGCGCCAGGCGAAGGAGCGGGTTCTTCTCCGGATGGACCTCCTCGCCGCCGAAGAAAGCCATCTTCACGCCCGTGAAGATCAGAAACGCGCCGAAGACGTAAATCACCCAGTGGAAGCTCTCGATCAGCGCAGCGCCCGCGAAGATGAACGCCGCGCGTAGGACGAGCGCCCCCAAGATGCCCCAGAACAGCACCCGGTGCTGGTACTTCTCCGGCACCTTGAAATAGGTGAACACCAGGGCGATGACGAAGATGTTGTCGATCGAAAGCGACTTTTCGATCAGATAGCCCGTGAAGAACTCGATCCCGGCCTGGCCGCCGCGGGACTGCCAGACCCAGAGGTTGAACAGCAGCGACAGGGCGATCCAGACGCCGCTCCAGATGGCGGCCTCGCGAACCGAGACGGCGTGCGATTTACGATGGAAGACCCCGAGGTCGAGCGCGAGCATCGCGAGGACCGCGGCGTTGAAGGTGACCCAAAGCCAGAGGGGCGTGTCGAACATGGTGCCGATCTCCTACCCAAAGATCGGCCGTGGGGTCTGCTCGGAGACGAGACGCCACGGCACGAGGTTGTCGTGTCGTGGTGGTCTCGCCTAGCGGCCTTCGTTTTCGGACGATCACGAAGACGCGCTCGCGGGCGGCCGGGAGCGACCGAAACGGCTCGCTCCGTGTTGACGACCGCCGGCCCCGCACCTTCCGGGTTCGGATGGCGCGAGTGGCTACTCCCCACCGGGAGGGGGGCCTTCGCAAAGCGCGTGCCCCTGGCTCGAAATCAGCTACACCAGCTGAATCTGCTCCCCGCGGAACAAAGTACCCCAGCCGTTCATTCCCAGCCTCGGTCAAGTCGGAACCCTGGGGCGCCCGCCATGCGCCCGCCAGCTCATGCGACGATGGCGAGCGCTCCGGGGAGAACTTCGAGCTCCGCCCGGTCTCCGGGAGCCATCGGCCGGACCGGCTCGCCGCCGCCGTAGAGGTACATCGGTCGGTCGATCGATAGGACCGCACACCGCGTGCGGATGATCTCCACCGCCGGGTGATCGCAGTGCTTCCCCGAGTAGACCCTGGGGAAGACGCGCAGGAGCCCGAGCTTCGAAATGTCGCGGACGATCACCAGATCGAGAAGGCCGTCGTCGATCCGCGCGTCCGGAGCGATCTTCATGCCGCCGCCGAACCGCGGCAGGTTCGCCGCGACCGCGAACATCGCCTTGCCCTCGAAATACCCGCCATCGTGCTCGACGTGGAGGTGTGGCGCTTTGAAGGTGGTGAGCGTCTTGACGACCGCCCAGGGGTAGATCATCGGTCCGCGCAGATGGCGGACCTGGTTCGCCGTCCGGGTAACCTCGCTATCGAACCCGACGCCGAGATAACTCACGCTGAACATCGCCCCCACCCGGATCAGGTCGATCTTCCGGATCGCCCCCGAAACCGCCCGTTCGACCGCTGCGTCCAGCCCCTTCGGAACCCCGAGCGTTCCGGCAAGATCGTTGCCGCTGCCGAGGGGAACGACCCCGAGCGCGCAATCCGAACCCGCCAGACCCTGCAGGGCGAAGTGCATCGTGCCGTCCCCGCCCACCACGATCAGCCGCTCGACGCCCTCCTGGGCGGCCCGGAAGGCCTGGGACGGCAGATCACCGACTGAGCGAGAGACGGCCATCCCCGCGCCGTAGTGAGTCGCGAGAATCCGCAGGCGGTCGAGATGACGGGCGCCCTCACCCCGTCCCGACGAGGGATTGACAAGAAATCGGACCATGGCGAAAGTGGCCGGATCTTACTGCGGAATCTCGGGTTTACATCGAGCCGACGGCCGTCTAGTCTCCGCCCATGTCCCGACCCGAGATCCAGATCCTCGTCTGCCTGAACGAACGCCCCGAGGGTGCCACCAAACCGAGCTGCGCCCCGCGCGGGGCGCTCGAGGTCTACCACCGCTTCAAGGATCGGGTGAAGGAGCTGGGAATCCGCGACCGTGTGATGGTCGTGCGGACAGGCTGCTTGAAGCACTGCAGCCAGGGCATCACGGTCGCGATCTGGCCGCTCAATCTCTGGTACCGCGGCGTGACGCTCAACGACGTCGAGGAGATCGTGCGGGAGAGCGCGATCGAGCGTCGCGAGGTGGAACGGCTGCGGATGCCGGACATCCCCTGGGAGTGACGAGGACCAACCTTCGTGTCCCGGGCCCGGGTAGCCTGTGAGTTCCACCGCAAACCGCACACGGCGGACAAATTGACCCTCCCGAACACCTCAGGGCTTTTCCAATCCGGCCCTCTGGTGGCGAGGAGCAAGCAATGTCCCCCGCGTCACCGTGACGCGGCCGGCTCGCCCTCCCTAGAGGAACGCCTCGGCACACCTGGTTCCGAGAAAGCGCTCGCGCGCGAATTCGCCGAGAACTGGCCTCGGTCGTGAATGCTTGCGGGCTCGGCCGAACCGAGCCCGCCAGAATCCGCCGGGTGGGCCTGTCAGTTCGACCGCCGGGGCTTCGGTACCTTGAGGCGTAGCGTCCCGCCGGCCGCGAGGGCTCCTCCCGCACAGACAGCGCCTGGAGGCAACGCCCCCGTCAACTGGAACGCGATCAGATCGGTCATGGTGACGTTGCAGAACTGGTAAGCCGCCGGGGGCAGCTGGCCGATCTTCATTCTGCCCTCCCGACCCAGGGCAGTGCGGTCGCCGTTCTGCAGGTCCACCCATTGGTAAAGAAACGGCATCGGCAAGAGTATGCCGTTCTGGACCGCGATCCACATCCCCCGCTCGCGCCCTTTGGCCTCAGACACCCAGGGCGCTTCGACCTCGACGTCGCCGGCCTCCGCGGACAGGTTGAGCGTCGGCTCGGTATCGACCGGAACAGCGAACGCCTGCAAGGCGCGGCCTGGAGCGAGCACGGCAATGCGGGCACGGGTCGCGTCGGCCGGAATCTCGGCCGAAAACTCGCCGGTAAGATCCGTTCGGGCTTGGGAACGGATCGGCAGTCCGTCTCCCGCTTCGATTTCCAGGCTCGCCGAGACGACGCGCCGAGCGCCGAGACCACCCGGCCGCGGAGCGTGCGGGACGGCGTGAGCCGCAGCTCGACCGGACCGAACGAGGAGTCGGCGACCAGCGGCAGCGCGTCGGTATGGGCCGTCATGGTGACGCCGGGCGCATGCTCTCGCTCCGCCTGAAGGAAGGCCGAGCCCGGAGGGAGGCCGCGAAAGTTGAATCGCCCCTCGGCATCGGCTCGAATCCTCATTCCGACTTCGCCGGCCTGCAGCATCACCCAGGCTTCGGCGGCGGGCGCCCCGTCAGGCAGGGTGACGCGGCCGAACAGCCGGGTATCCGGCAGCTCGATCGATACGCTCGCCTTGCCGTCTCGATCGGCTTCGACCTCGGCAAACACCTGGGATGTGAATTCGCCGTCGGCGGCCTGGATTTCGACCATCCACGGACCGTCTTTCGGCAGGACCCCCTCAAAATGCCCTTCCACGTCCGAACGGAACTTTGGAGAGTCGGTGATCGTGAAACCGAAGCGCAGGTCGGCTTCGAGCGGTTCGCGGCCCAGTCGGACCGTCCCGTCGAGATCGACCCAGCGGATCTCGAGGCGGGTAGCGGCAGGAGGCCCTTCCAAGACGACCGACTCGTCATCGAGGAACCGAGATCCGCGCGAATCGAAGATGACGACATGGTACTGGCCTGCGGTCTGGTCCGGCAGCTTCGCCATGCCTTCGGCATCCGTCGCTCCCTCCCAGGCGTTCTGCCAATCGCTACGCACGCCCTTCTGTACCCAACGCGTCGCCTGCACCCGCCAGGGCCGGCCCAGCCAATCCCGTGGAGGATCGACCTGCAACGCAAGCTCCGTCTTCGGTTGAAACCGTAGCGGCTCGCGAAGCGATGACTCGGCCCCTTCGATCACCTCGACGGGAGAGCGCCGCGCCGGGGCGAACGGCGGAAGGACGGCCTCAATCTCGTAGACCCCCGGCCGCACACCGAAGAGCTGGAAAAAGCCGTCCGCGCCGATGTTTGCTTCGATCGGCGACCCTTCGAGCTGGTCGACGACGCGAGGATCGAGCCGGCCCGCGGCTTCGAGAGGCCGAAGGCGGACCTGGCATCGGCGAGGGTCGATCGGCGAACCGTCGTCGGTCGCCACCCAACCCGCAACCGAGGCGCCGCGGCGCAGGGCGAGCGGTCCGAGGTCGAGATTCCGACCCGCGGGCACTTTCGCCTGCCAGCGATACACCGGGGCGTAGGGCGCAAGCGAAAAGCTCAGATCGTAAATCGCCGCGGGCAGCTCGCAACGGAATCGGCCGCGAGGATCGACAGGACAGGAGATCTGCCCCTTGGGGGGCTCTTGGTCCCGCGGCACCCCTCGCGGCGGCAGCGTGGTGACGAGGATCTCGCGCGGTGCCGGAGTCTTCGCATCGGGGCGCTTCAGCTCGCCCACCAGACGGCCGAGCGGCCAGAGAGTCAGCTTGGCCTCGCCGCGTGAATCCGCAGGACCGAACGCCACGGTCTCGCGGCGGATCCAGTATCCCGCTACCGAGGCCGAGGCCTCGATCTCGGAGCCCGCCGGTCCGCAAACTCGCGCCTTGCCGCCGGTGATTGGCACGGGCGCCAGATCTCCTTTCGGAGACAACATCCGAAGCCGAAGCTCGCCCGCCAACTTGCCGAGAGACTCGATCTCGAAACCCGGCCGCGCTTCCGACCTGAAATCGATACAGGCCGTGTCGCCGACGGAAAGGAAAGTGGCGAGAAGGATGGGGAAGAAAGCCATCGCGGTTTCCGACCGTCAGATGCGGGGACGGCCGCCGGCACCGCAGCTGAAACACTCCGCGGGGCATCCTCCCGAGCCGCCCTGGCAGCCACCGCCTCCCCCTGTACCACCTGCACCTCCGCCGCCACCGTTCACGATGATCGTGGAGCAAAAGGTGCCTGCTTCGGTGCACCAGGTCGAAGGAGGCCAGGCAAGTGGATCAGAAAACGTCTGACACAACGTCACACCAACATCGTTGATTGCCGGAAAGCAGCGGGAGCTAGAGCCAAGACCAGAACCGAGCTCGCAGATCTCGCAACTCGCTTGGGCCACGGTGGGCCAGATCATCAGACAAACTAGCGCTGCAAGTAATCTCAAAGGCACTTTGGACATTTGTTTATCCTTCCTTTCGTGTATCTGAAGCGAATCTTAAATTCATCGCCATACTTGGTCAAACCTGTGCGTTTCGCCTGGCAGATACTTTGTCTTGTCCTAGCGTTGAGAAGTCGGTCCCGGCCACAATCTCCGCCGCCAACCGCTCCCCCAGCCGCCGCCGAAAAATCCGGTCCACCTGGTCGACCGCTTCCGCGCCGGCCGCTTCGAGCAGCGTCGCAAGGGCCTCCGAATCGCGTACTAGCGCCGCGGCCATGGCGAGCGCTTGGCCGAGCTGAGGATCGAAGATCGGCAGCCAGCCGAGCGGCTCGGCTACTCCGGACCGCGGGCCAGACACGGAAGAACCCTTCGGGGGCCGGGGTCGGGTCCAGCCAGACGAGCGGAGCGCGGGCGTAAGCCTCCCAGATCGCGGCGGCGAACAGGGCTGCGGAGCGCTCGGTGAAGTTCGCGACCGGGCGGTCCCCTTCCGCGGGCTCGTCCCAGCTTCGGAACAGGCCCCACCAGCCGCCGCCCATCTCAACCACTTTGCGACAGCCCGCGGCCTCCGCTTCGGTCGTGTCTTCGTCGCCGTCGGTTTGGGCCAGCAAGATCAGCAGGTACGGGCCAAAGAGGTGGCGGCTTTTCCGCCGCAGTCATCGGTCATGCCGACGCCTCTCCTCGGGACGATCCCGTCACGCCCGCGTGGTCGCACTCTTCGACGAACCCCAGCCCCAGCCGGGTGGCCGGAAACCCGGACCTCCACGCGCTCGCCGTCGAAGGCACACGATACCGAGACCCCCATCCGCACGATCCGCTGCGCCAGATCGGCTGCCGAGCGCTGAAGTGGGCGCAGATCGCGACCCGGTCGCCGCGGTGCGCAGAGCGGCGAGCCGGATGACCCGCTCGAGCCGGGCACCGTTTTCGATGATTTCCCAGCCCGGATATCCAGCGAGGACGCGGTGCAGCTCGTCGGCCGGCAGGGTGAACGGCGAGGGCTTCACCGACTGGGGGCCAATGCGCTCTGGCCTCGTCGCCTTGCCCCGCCTCGTCGCGTAGGGCGCTGATCAGCGCGTTCCCGCGCTGGTCCGCAGCCACCTCCACAATCACCCGCCTCTTCTCGATCTCCCACCGCGCCCGGCAGTCGAGCAGGCGCCCCAGGCCGACCACCCGGCTCCCGATCTCGATCCGTACCAAGGGCGAAGGGTCGTCGATCACCCGGACGAACCAGTTACCGTCCGAGTTTCAAGGTCCAGTCGTCGTCGTGGGCCTCGCTCGGTCCGGACGGAGGAATCAACTCAGGCGGCGGCATGAAGTCGATCAAGGGAAGGCCTCCGGAAACGGGAGAGGGCGGTCGAGGCGCCGCGGCACCGCCGGGCGCGTCGAACCATTTGAAGGAGATGGATGAGCGCCCCCGGCTCGCTCGGGCTTTCGGCGCAGGATCACGGCCAAACGCGCGGAATCGGGAATCGACCAGAGCCTGATCTCGCAGTACCAGCGCGGCAAGCGAATCCCGACTCAGGAGGCCTTGAAGAAGCTGGCGAAAGCGGTGGGGTGGACCCTGCCGTTCGTCGAGCAGCTGGCGACCGCCGTGGTGCGCGTCCGCGAGCTGCGCAAAGCGCCGCCGCCGCTGGAACTCGGGGCGGTCTCGGCCGATGCGCTCTACCGGATGGCCATCCGGGTCGAAGCGGGAATGGTCGAGATCGGAAACCTGATTTGGGGCGACGCCGAGCGGCGGAAACACGCCCGAAAGGAGAACTGGCCGCCTCCGATCGCGAGATCGCGGACGATCTCTGGTCGCGGCTCGCCGATCTCGACGCCGACGACCGCCGCATGCTGGTCGGCTTCTCCCCGGTATTCCATCGCTGGAGCCTTGCCGTTCGCCTGGCCGACGAGAGCGAACGGGGCGGCGGCCCTAGGTGCGAAGGATCGGATCGCCGGACCGAAGCGGTCGAGCTTGCCCGGCTGGCCCTGGACGTCGCTGAAAAGAGTGAAGTGCCACCCCTGTTCTCGGCCTGCCTGCGGGCCTACGCCCTCGGCCACCTGGCCCACGCCCGCCGTTTTGCAGGGGAGGCCAGGGCCGCCGAAACGTTTTGGCAAGAGGCGTGGGCGCTCTGGCGGAACGACGACCCGCTCACCGCGGAACTGTTGCCCAAGTCGCGGCTGATCGACCTCAAATCCGAGCTCCTCCCGGGCGATTGGGCTCACTAGAGGGGAGCCCTCGATCGCGCGTCATTCGCCCGTTGAATCCCGTAAAGGTAGTGTCACACAACCCGAGACCGCAGAAACGACCGATAAAAGAGGGAACCCCGAGCCGCGCGACCTGAACATGAACCGCTGGTACCGGCGGGGCCTCCCATTTCAATCAACCCGGCTTTGCCGGCTTCCGCCGAAAGAGACTCATTTGGAAGCCGTGGAACTCCCATTGGCGCCGTAGATCGTCGTTTGGGGGAGCTGGAACGTCCGTTCGGCGAGATCTGTCGCCGGTTGGGCGAGATAGAACGTCCATTGGAGGACGTAGCGGGCCGTTTGGGCGAGATAGAAACTCCGTTGGGCGAGATCAGCGTTCGTTTGGGAGCCGTAGATCGTCCGTTGAGGGCCGTGGAGACCCGATGGGGAGCCAACGGAAGGAGAATGGGCTCCAATGGACGTTCCAGCGCCCCCAAACGACGTTCGGAGCGTTCCAACGGGCGTTCCGTCTCCTCCAAACGACGACCGAAACTTGGTCGCGGACGTTCTATCTCCACCAATCGACGAGCGAAGCTCGGTCGCGGACGTTCCAGCTTTCCCAAACGAAAGTCCGTGCTCGCCAACAAACTTTCCAGCTCCCCCGAACGACCGCCGGTACGCTCCATTGGATCGTCCAGGTCCGCCAACGGAGGTTCCATCTCCTCCAAGGTGAACTTCGCGGTCGATCCGGTTCGGCACGTTCCGTCCGCCGGGCTCTTGGCGTGGGTTCGTTCCCACACCGCAAACCTTAGAGACCGGATCCCGAGAAATCGAGTCTTCGGCGGATTCACCGCCAAATGGGAGAGACATGACACGGTTCCGTCGTTTGTCGATGCGGGTTCGTTCAGCCCGGCGGTGTGCTGGCTCAATCCGGTGGTGGGCTGGCTTAGGCCAGCAGTGAGCCGGAGCAGCCCGGCCGGCCCTCTGTGCGAACCACAGCCATCCTCTAAGGCGGCTCGGCGTTCAGCCCACGACAGGCAGGAGAGCTCCCGACAACAGGTCGCGGTTTCCGGGCGTGACCGCGTAGCGATACTTCTTCGCCAGATCGGCCGTGTCGGCGCGGCTGACGATCCGCTCGTAGAGGTTCGTCCTCTGCTTCGGAACGTAGCCCGCCGATTCGATCAGATGCTCCATCTCGTCCTGGCTCATGCGGAATGCGGTACCGGCCGAAGAGACCACGTTCTCCTCGATCATGATCGAGCCCATGTCGTCTGCGCCGAAGGAGAGGGCGAGCTGGCCGATCTTCTTGCCCTGGGTGACCCAGCTGGTCTGCAAATGGACGACGTTGTCGAAGAAGAGCCGCGTGACCGCGAGCGTCCGAAGGTACTCTTCGGCGAAGGTCTCCGGGATGTCGGGCAGATCGGTGTGCTCATGTTGGAAGGTCCAGGAGATGAAGGCGGTGAAACCGCCGGTCTCGTCCTGGAGGTCGCGGATCCGCTGCAGGTGCTCGATCCGCGCTTCCATCGTCTCGCCCATGCCGTACATCATGGTGGCCGACGTGCGCAGGCCGTTCGCATGCGCCTGCCGCATGATGTCGATCCACTCTTCGGACGAGCACTTCGGATAGGCGAGGACGTCCTTTCGAATCCCGTCGGAGAGAATCTCGGCGCCGCCGCCGGGAATCGACTGGAGGCCTGCCGCCTTCAAGCGGGCGATCACGTCGTAGAAGCTCATCCGCTCCTTCTTGGCGATGAACTTCACCTCCGGCGGCGAGAAGGCGTGGAGGTGGACGGTCGGGTACCGCTCCTTGAGATACCGCAGCAATTCCTCGTAGTAGGAGAGCGGCAGGTCGGGATGGACGCCCCCTTGCATCAGAACGCCGGTGCCGTTGAGCGCAATCGTCTCCTCGATCTTCTTGCCGATCTCCTCGAACGGCAGCAGATACCCCTCCGGATCGCCGGGCTGGCGGTAAAACGCGCAGAACTTG
>JBGAGQ010000115.1:0-11912 GCA_044226625.1 Thermoanaerobaculia bacterium | reverse complement strand
GCTCCCGGCCTGGTATCCGCTCGGCTCGGAGCAGATCGTGATCTTCGACGAGATGGAGAACCCCGAAGTTGAGCAGGTTCCGCCGTTCTCGCCGCCGCCTCCGGGCGACTTCCTGATTCCGTTCCCGGCCGAGGCTCAGCGCACGGACGTGGACGGTGAGGACTTCCCGGTGTCGTTCGACTTCGGCTGGATCTTCATGAACCTGAACACGACGGTTGCTGCGGCGGGGAGCAATCCGCCGGAGGATCCGGCGGCCGCTCAGGCTTGGGTGACGGTTGTCATGGATGCTTCGGGCCGGTTCAGCGTCGGATTCGACGCCATCCAGCTCGACAGCGCCTGCGCTGCCAACCACACCCTCATCGGCAACTAAGTAGCTGTTCCCCGGGGTGGGCCGGGCAAGCTCGGCCCACCCCTTTTCCTTCCAAGTACGCTCGGGCTTCCGCGACCTGTTTCCCGCCCTTCGGCGCGCGGCAGATCGGAGGAGCCGCCAGGCTCGGTATATCCGAGCACGCAAGATCGGACCCACGCCCACCGTGGACCGTCTCCGATCAGCTTCTCCCCCCCTTCGCGGGAAGCCGGCCCCACGAACGCCGTGGAGCCCGCTTCTCAGGTTTAGATCGTCTGCCCCATGGGGAGCTCAAAAGGCTTATGAATCGAACCCACCGCTCGGCCCCCTTCAGCTTCGTGCTCGCCTCGCTCGTCGCCACCGGTCTCTACCTGAGCCCTGCGCAAGCCCAAAATTGCGACGGTGACGGCGGCTGCGGATTCATGTCCTGCAAGACTCCTGCGCGTCCCGCGCCGTCGAGCCTTTGGGGCGAGCTCCAACCGGTCGACGTCGGGACGATCGCACCGGCTCGAGACAACACCGACTTCAACGAGTTCACGAGCTCCTACGGGGTCTCGAATCCCCTCTGGATGTCCCTGGACATCGACTCGGGCTACCTCTACTCGATCATCTCCCACGGCATTCAGATCTGGGACATTCGCTCGACGCCCGCCAATCCGGTCTCGGTGAAGACCGTTCCGGGCCCCTCGACCTTCCTGTTCTGGCCGCAAGGCGAGCTGAAGGTTCCCCTTCGCGACATCGACGTCGACGGCACCCTGGGTGCGGTCGCGGGCCAGTCGGACATCGGCATCACGCTCTGGGACTTCACGGATCGTACGACGCCCCGCCTTCTCTACCAGAACTCCGGTTACGTCGGAAACCAGGTCTATACGACCACGCTCGGCGGACAGCAGTACGCTTTCTTCGCCGCGGACGCCGGTGGTGCCCACCCCGCGAACCGTGCGGGAGGCCTGCTGGTCTACAACATGACTCGCGCCCGGGCCGTGGCCCCCGTGGTGCCCTGCCTCGACGATTTCGCGGGTAGCTGCTCCGGCGTCTACGTCGGTCGCGTGGCGGCCCGAACCGGTGTGCGATACGTCGACGGCGTCGACAACTACGTCGCTCTGGCGACCGGACCGGTCGCGAGCTTCGAAATTTGGGACGTCGCGAACCCCGCGGCGCCGGTGCAGAAGCTCACCGGATTGTCAGGAGTCTACGGCGTCGCGATGTGGAAGAGCGGCAGCCACTACTACCTGGGGGTCCGCACCGATTTCGCGGGCAGCATCTATGACGTTTCGTGCATCACGGGCTCGTCCTGCTCTCTCGGCAGCCCGCTCTGGACGATGCCGATGCCCGGCGGTACGGAGGAGCTGTTCGTCACCTACTCGAGCAGCGGCGGTCGTCCGTTCCTCTATTTCGGATCCGACAACGCCTGCGGCGGGCTTCCGCCGGATCCGCAGCGGGAGTTCCTGGTCGACGTCTCGGTCCCTTCGCAGGCCCATGACATCACCCCGACGCAGAAGATCAACGTCAGCGGCCTCCAGATCGGGTACTGGGACTACTACTACCGGCGCAATCCGACCGGCTTCAACCGCATCATGCCCCGAATGGGGAAGTTCGAGGGCGAATACTTCTATCGCGCGGCGCAGTCGATCTTCGACATCCACAAGAGGACGGGCGGCGTCGCCCCGGTCGTCGATTTCGATTGGAGCCCGACCGAGGTCTATCCGGGCACCGCGGTGAGCTTCAACGACCTTTCGTCGGGAAGTCCGACCAGCTGGAGCTGGACTTTCCAGCCCGACGGTAGCCCCAGCGGATCGTCGGTTCGCAACCCCACCGGGGTCACGTTCTCGAGCACCGGCGCGAAGACGATCTCCCTCACCGCGACCAACTCGGTGGGCAACGGCTCGCGCTCGAAGACGCTGACGGTGCTCGATCCGGCGCCGGTCGTGGCCGGCGTGTCGCTCTCGCCGTCGAGCCCGATCGCCTGCCAGCCGATCACCTTCTCGGCTTCAGGGGTCACCGGGCAGCCGACGCTCAGCTACAACTGGCAGGTGACCACGCGGCCGGGCGGCTCGCCGGTCACCTCGAGCACCAGCCCGTCGTTCACCTGGAACACCGCCGGAACCCCGGCGGGCGACTTCACCGCCACCTTGCAGGTATCGAACACCGCGGGCAACGCGAGCCGCTCGGTCGATTTCACGCTCGGCGCGCTCTCGCCTCTGCCCAACCTGTTCGCTCCGACCAACGATCCGTTCGCAGCCGGAACGGTGCAGTTCCACGTGGTGGCGTCGGGCGCCACGGAGTGGAGCTGGGATTTCGGTGACGGCGCAGGGTTCCATCCCTATACCAACGATCCGGTGAACGGACCCAATCCGACGTTCACCTATTCCTCGATCGGCCCGAAGGTCGTGCAGGTCAAGGTCCGGAATTGCGTGGAGGCCGAGCACACGAGCAGCCCGCTGGCGATCACGATCCTCCAGACCTCGCCCCTGGTCGCGAACTTCCAGGCCTCGGGTCTCTTCTGCGGCTTCGGCTGCATCGCGGACATCGGCGTGCCGATCACGTTCGTCGACAGCTCGCAGGGCGCCCAGTTCTACGATTACGACTGGGATGGCAACGGCTCGTACGAGGAGTCGGGGCGGACGACCCCTCAGACCAGTCACACCTACACCGCCGCCGGCAACTACGCGCCGAAGCTTCGTGTTCGCCGCGGCGCGGTCGAGGAGAACGTCTTCACCCACTCGACGATCATCGTGAGCGGAACGACGCAGACTCCGACGATCACCCTCAACGGGGCGAGCAGCGCGGTCATCAACCAGGCGGCGACCATCACGGCGAGCGCCTCGGGCTGCAATCCGGCATCGGCGGGTTGGACTTGGGGGGCCGGCGGCGGCACGATCTCCGGCGGCTCGAACGGCTCGTCGGTTTCGATCGTCTGGACGACGGCCGGCAGCAAGACCGTGACGGCGAGCAACAGCGCCTGCGTCGGCGCGTCCGGAAGGTGGCAGGTGACCGTCACCGATCCGGGCACCGGCGGGGGCGGAACGCTCGCGGCCTTGTTCACCGTGAATCCCTCGAGCCCGGCGGTCGGCCAGGCGACGAGCTTCAACGGCAGCGGCTCTACCGGCTCTCCTACCGGGTACGCGTGGGATTTCGGAGACGGGCAGTCCGGGTCGGGGGCGACGGTTTCTCATACGTATGCCACCGCGGGGGTCTACAACGTTCGTCTGACCGTTACCAAGCCGGGAACCGGACCCGGGTGCCTGTTCGGAACCTGCGTGTCGGAGAAGGTGTCCGCGGTGGTCGTCACCGGACCGCCGCCGCCGACTTTCGAGGTCGATTTCTCGACTTCGGCGAACTGCACGAGCCAGTTCGGAATCGAGCTGTGCTCGGGCGAGACCGGGACCGCGATCAGCTTCACGTCGACCAGCGTCGGGGCGTCCAACCTGACCTGGAACTTCGGCGACAGCTCGCCGACGACGACGGGAAACACCGCGTCGCACACCTACGCCCAGGCGGGCAGCTACACGGTCTCGCTCACCGGGACCAACGGCTCCCAGACCAAGACCAAGACGAGGGTCTTCCAGATCACGGGCACGACCACCGGCGGCGGCAAGTCGGTGATCCTCCCCTGGATCGCGCAGACCCGCGGCGTGGTCACGCAGTCGAGCGACCTTTACGTCTTCAACCCGAGCGACGGCCCGATAACGGTCGACCTGAAGTTCTTGAAGCGTGGCGCGGTGGAAGCCAATCCGCCGCTTCAGACCCGGGTCATCCAGGCCGGCGGAACGCTGTTCGTCGGCGACGTGCTCGGTCAGCTGTTCTCCCGTGAGAACACGGTCGGCTTCATCACCGCCGCGGTCAAGGAAGGCAACGGCGAGCCGGTCGTCCTGTCGTTCAACAACACGCTCCAGACGGACGGTTCGAAGTTCGGCCAGACCGTGCCCGGCGTCTCGATGACGAACGCGGCGGGTTCCGTGGGCGCTCAGGATCGGATGTACCTGATCGGGCTGAACGACAACCCCGAGCGCGTGGCGTACTTCGGTCTCAGCAACCCGAACTCGGAGCCCGCGGTCTATCAGCTGCGGTTCTTCGACGCGCAGGGACATCAGATCGGCCAGTCCGAAGACCTCACCCTGGGGCGCTTTGGGCAGAAGCAGTTCCAGCCTCAGGAGATCCGGGACTTCGGCGTCTCGAACATCGCCGATTACCGGGTGGAGATCGAGCCCAAGTCGGGCGGCCGGATCTATCCGTACGGCACGAACCTTCGGGTCGCGACGCAGGATCCCGCGTATGCGAGCTCCGAGTCTCCGACGGGCAACAAGCTGTTCCTGGTCGGCTCGTTGAGCCAGCCGGGTCTCAACAACAGCCTCTACCAGACGGACGTGGTGCTTTCGAACCCGCTGGCCCAGGCCGTCGGAGTCGACTTGACCTTCACTTCGGTCGGCGCCTCCAGCTTGCCGCAGACGCCGGTTCGCGTCACCCTCCAGCCCGGCGAGAGCCAGCGGTTGGCGAACGTGATCGCGGACAAGTGGCACATCACGGATCAGGTCGGCTTCCTCTCGTTCCAGAGCTCGACGACCGGCGGTCCGCTGCCGCGGCTGACCGGCGAGAGCTACGACAACGCCAATTCGGCTCGACGTTTCGGCCAGTCGATGATTCCGCAGTCGGATGACGAGGCGGCCGGAGTCGGCAAGGGCCAGGTGCTGGTGGGCCTGCGTCAGGGTTCGTCTTGGCGTACGACGGTCTGGGTGATGAACCCCTCGACCAGCCAGGGCCTGTACGATGTGATCTACCGCAAGCTGGACGGAACGATCCTCGGCCGCTTCACGAACCTCTCTCTCGCCCCGGGCAAGATGAAGCAGATCCGGCCGAGCGAGCATCCGTTGGGCGGCTTGGCGATCGAAGACGGGTTCACGGTGCAGGTGTTGGTCAAGGCGGGTAAGGCGTTGGCCGCCGCGCAGGTGATCAACAACCGGACCAACGACCCCGCCTACATCCGCGGTGAGACGCGGTAGCGCGGACGGCGACGAGCTGACGAACCACGAGAGGCCGTCGGAGGGAACTCCGGCGGCCTCTTTTCATTCGCTGCTCGCCAAGTCCTTAGCGTTCGGGCTGGCCCTCTCTTTCGCAGTTCTCGGAAGCGGCTGCCGAGCGAGAAACTCGGACGGCGCTCGACGCTCCGAAGCTGAGGCGCGGTCGGCCGCGACCGATGTCGATTCGGACTTCTCGGACTCAAACGACGCCGACTCGGATGACTCCGGCGCAAAGGGCCCCCGGGCGGGGCGGCTCGCGGGAAAGTGGCGACGAGCCCGCTCGGACCAGGAAGCCGGCGAGCGCTCGCTACCGAACCTGCGGGCGCTTCCCTACCTCCAGGGTTATCGAGCCGCACGAGAGCTTCCGGTCGTCATACACCGCGACCCGGCCGCTGAAGAAAAAGGCGTGAACTTCTACCTCTCCGGCCACGCCGCCGAAGCGGTGTTGATGGACATGGACGGACATGCGCTCCATACCTGGCGATATCCGCTCCGCCGCCTGTGGCCGGATCTCGCGAAGGACCCTTCGATGTCGGGGCTGGAGTACTGGCGTCGTGCGTATCTTTTCCCGAACGGTGATCTGCTCGGGATCTACGAGGGGCAGGGGCTGGTCAAACTCGACTCCCGGTCGCGGGTCCTCTGGTCCCACCGCGGCGGGATCCACCACGATCTCGAGATCTTGCCCGACGGAGAGATCTGGGTGCTCGACCGCGACGGCAAACTGATTCCGCATCTCAATCCGAAGCAGGGGGTGCTCGAGGACATGATCACCGTGCTCGCCCCCGACGGGGCGGTGCGTCGGCGGATCTCAATTCTCGGGGCGTTCGAGCGGTCCCGGTTTCGCGGTCTCCTGGCGAGGAGGCCTCCCGCGGGAGACATCTTCCATACCAACACCCTGGAGGTGTTGGACGGCCGGTTCGAATCGAGAAGCCCGGTGCTCCGGAAGGGCAACGTGCTGATCTCGGTGCTCAAGCTCGACACCCTCGCGATCCTCGATCCCGAGCGCGAGGAGATCGTCTGGGCTCGCACGGGCATCTACCGCAGGCAGCATCAGCCGACGTTTCTACCCAGCGGCCACCTGATGGTGTTCGACAACACGGGGGCGGGAAAAGACCGGTCGCGGGTGCTTGAGCTCGACCCCTTCGGGCCGGCGCCCGATCGGGTGCTCTGGCAGTACGGAGGCCGGGCTGGAGAGGACCTGTTCTCCAAGACCCTCGGCTCCTGCCAGCGGCTCTCCGGCGGCAATACCCTGATCACCGAATCGGAGAATGGCCGGGCCCTCGAGGTCACCCCGGAGGGACGGATCGTTTGGGAATTCAACAATCCGCACCGTGCCGGAGCCCGAGGCGATCTCGTCGCCGTCCTGTTCGAAATGTTGCGATTGCCGGCCGATTTCCCGTTCCCGCCAGGACGCGGTACCATCGGAAGGTCGAGTCCCGGAGCCGTCAGAACCGCACCGAGCCCGCCCCTCGCGGGGCGTCCGCACGAGAGGTGAAGAAATGAAGTCGCGAGCAAGTCTTTGGGCCTTCGTCTGTGGATCGCTCCTGTTTTCGCTCGACGCCTCGAAGCCGGTCGCGGCCCAGAACTGCGCGTCGGACGCGAGCTGCGGCTTTATGCAGTGCAAGACGCCTGCATCGCCCGTCCCGAGCTCGCTTTGGGGCTCGCTCCAGCCGGTCGACACGAGCCCGATGTACTTCCTGCGCGACAACACGGATTTCAACGAATTCAGCATTCCCGGCAATCCGGCCGACCATTACGGCAGCGCCGAGCCGGTCTGGCTCTCGTTGGACATCGACGGCGGGTATTTGTACGCCGCGATCTCCCACGGCATGCAGATCTGGGATCTCCGCACGACGCCCGAGCAGCCCCTCTTCATCAAGACCGTCGACGGACCGAGCACTTTCCGCCAGTGGCCTTCCGGCGAGCGCAAACAGGTGCTGTCGGACATCGCCGTGCAAAGCGATTTGGCGGCCATGGTCGGACAGCCGAGCGTGGGGATCGCGATCGTCGACAGCACCGACAAGATCCACCCTCGCCTCGCGTACCAGGACGGCGACAAGAACGCCAACCAGGTCTACGCCGCGACGATCGCCGGACGGGCCTATGCCTTCATCGACGCACATTCGACCGTGGCGGGGGAGACGGTGGGATTGCTCGCCTACGACATGACGCGGGCGCGCGACTACAGCGCGTGCCTGGACAACGGCGGGGCTTGCCCCGGGGTGATGGTCCGGCAGATCAGCCCGGACACGTCGTTCGGCTACGTCGACGGGGCCGACACCTACGTCGCCGCGAGCCGGGGCACGGCGCGCGGCGTCTGGATCTGGAACGTCGCCGACGTGCTCAATCCGAGCCTGAAGCTCTCAACGCTCACCACGGAGTCGGTCTACGGAATCGCCCTCTGGCGTGATCTCTCTTCGGGCAAGTACTACCTCGCGACCCGCCACGACACCCAGGCGCGCATCTACGACGCGAGCTGCATCGCGACCGCGAACGGTTGCACGGGGCTCGGCAGCCCCATCTGGACCAAGGCGATGCCCGGCGGCACTCCGCAGTACTACGTGACCTTTTCGCGCACCCCGACCGCGTCCTATCTGGTCTTCGGGTCCGATCAGGTCTGCGGGGGCGGTGCCGCGCGTGAATTCGTCTACGACGTGACCAACCCGGCCGTGCCGGTCGACCTCACGCCCCCGCAGATGGTGACGATCGGCGGGGTACCGACGACCTACTGGACCTGGTATTACCGCGACAGTCCGACCGGCTTCAACAAGGTAGGCGGCCGGATGGGCAAGTTCGTCAACGACCTCTACTACCGCGCGGCTTTCTCGATCCTCGACATCCACAAGCGGACCACCCTCACGGCGCCGAACGCGGATTTCGTGGCTCCCTCTCCGATTTATGCCGGAGTGCCGGCCACGTTTACGGACGCCTCGGCGGGAAGCGTGGCCAACCGGACCTGGACCTTCGAAGACGGCTCGGTCGTGGGTGCCTTCGCCCCGGATTCGTCGCCCAGGATCGCCGCGGGGACACCCGTCGGAGCGCCGAGTCAAACGGGAGACGTCCCCGGACGGCGCGTCCTGCTCGGAGCGTTCGGCAAGCAGCCGATCGCCTTGGTCAATCCCTCCGCTCGGCCCCTCGCCCTGGTCGTCCGGTTCATCCCCGCAGGTCCGGACGCCATTCTCGCGAGAGGTGCGGAACGGATCGAGCTCGGACCGGCGGAGCGAAGGTCTCTCTCGACCGACCGGTGGGGGAGCGGGCCAGGCGCCTTGGTGATCGAAAGCGGCGAGGCCTCGGGCGCTTTGCCGCGAATCGAATCGTCGATTTCGGCCCATGCCGAGCGCGAGGCGGCCCAGAGTGGCGAGGTGTGGAATCTCACCGGCCTGCGGGCGACCCGAGGCGAGCAGACGATCGTGATGCTGTTCAACCCGACCGACCGCGGGGCGAAGGTCGATCTGACCTATCGCGCTCCCGACGGCAAGCTCCTCGGAGTCCTTCGGGATCTCGAGGTCGCTCCGGGGCTCCGCGCCGTCCGGCCTGCCGCGCATCCGATCGGCGCCGCGGCGGCCTTCTCGATCGAGGTCGAGGTTCGGAGCGGCCGCCTGCTCGCCGAAGCCCTCTTCACGGCCCGACGGCCCTGACGCGCGGCGGTCTCGGTTTGCTGCCGGCCGATCTCGTCCCGCGCGCCGAGGCGGCCGGCCTGCGTCCGGGCCCGGAGCGTGCCGAGGAGCTCGCGGCCTGGTTGATCTCTGCCGCGCGGGAGATGCCTCGAGCGCGCCGCTATCTCTACTACCTGAAGTCACAATACGAGGCGTTCCACGCGATCGAGGAATGTTTTCCTCAATCCGGGGACGCCGCGGGCGTCGGGACCTCGCCGGAAGAGCTGCTCCACATCGCGAACCACCTCTACCTGCTCGATGTGGCCGGCGTCGCGGGCATCGTTCTCGAGTGCGGCTGTTTCAAGGGTTTCTCGTCGGCCTGCCTGAGCCACGCCTGCGGCTTCCTCGGACGCGAGCTGGTGACGGCCGATTCGTTCGCGGGCTTGCCCGACGCGACGGGAAGGGGAGAGGAAGGGTACCGCCCCGGCGATTTCCGTGGAGCGCGGGCGGAAGTCGAAGCGAACGTCCGGATGTTCGGACGACCGGAGCGCGTGCGCTTCGTCGAGGGCTGGTTTCGCGATTCCCTTCCGGGGCTCACGGAACCGATCGCCCTGCTTTGGATGGACGTCGACCTCTACGCCTCGACGCGGGACGTCCTCGAGGCCACCTGGGAACGTCTCGACCCGCGGGGCGCGATTTTCAGCCACGAATTCCTGGCGTCTCACGTCGATCCGGACGGCCGGATCGTCCACGGCCAGGAACCTCCCGGCGCCATCCGCGACGTCTTCGCTTCGCACGGTGAGGTGATCCGCGCGGTCCATCTCGTGGGTTGGCTCGCGCGGATCGATCGGGAGGGGGCCGTGGGAGGCGGTGCGGAAGACCTGCTCCGCGCGCTCCTGCCGTACCTACGCGACCTCGATCACCGCGCGCGCGCAGCGCGGAGCGCGATCGGGATGCGCCCCGCCCTCCGCGATTGGGTAAAGCGTCGTTTCGGAAGGTAACGGATACAATCGTTTCCGATGTCGGTGCCCGCAATCGAGGTCGAGAATCTGGAGAAGGTGTACCGGGTCTATGCCCAGCCGTGGCATCGTCTGCTCGTGCCCCTTGGAGTCCGACCGCGGCATCGAGAATTTCGAGCGCTCGACGGCGTTTCGTTCGACCTTCCGCGCGGCCAAGGGCTCGCGATCGTGGGAGAGAACGGAGCGGGGAAATCGACCCTCCTCAAGATTCTCGCCGGAATCTCCCTGCCGAGCGCGGGCAGGGCCGAGGTGCGGGGAAAGATCGCCTCGATCCTGGAGCTCGGCTCCGGCTTTCACCCGGAGTTCACCGGCCGCCAGAACATCGTCCTGAACGCCGCCATGCTGGGCCTCTCGGAGAGCGAAGTGCGGGAGAAGACACCCGCGATTCTCGAATTCGCCGAGCTCGGAGACTTCATCGACCAGCCGGTCAAGGTCTATTCGACCGGCATGGCGATGCGCCTTGGATTCGCGATCGCGACGCAGGTCGAGCCGGACGTGTTGATCATCGATGAGGCGCTCTCCGTGGGCGACGGCTATTTCCAGAAGAAATGCATGGACCGGCTCGAGCGGTTCGTTTCGGCCGGTGGCACGCTGCTCTTCTGCTCGCACGCGATGTACTACGTCTCGGCCTTCTGCCAGCAGGCGCTCTGGCTGCAGAACGGCCGTCAGCGCGCGCTCGGGCCGGTGCTCGACGTGATCCACGCCTACGAGAATTTTCTGGTGGCGAAAAGCGGCGCAGCGGCTCCGGCGGCCGAATCCGTCTCGGTAAGGACCTCCGATTCTCCCCTCGCGGTCGCGCCGAGCGAATCGCCCGCGGCGGGCCCGGCGCGCCTCACGGGCGTGCGGCTTCACGGTGCGATGGGCGCGATGGGCGAGGTCGAGCCGGGCCGCTTCGCCTCCGGTTCGCCGTTTCGGCTGGAAGTATCGTGGACGTGCGACGAGCCGTCGCTCGGGTTCCACCTGGGGGTCGGCATCAACCGCATCGACGGGGTCGAGGTTTGCTCGTTTTCGACCCACCAGGACGGTTTGCCGCCGATTACCGGGAAGCGCCAGCACCGGGCATGGCTCGACATCCCCTCGCTGCCGATCCTCAAAGGAGAATTTTCGATCTACGTCTTCCTGCTCGATCACCGGTCGCTGCACGTCTACGACCAGCGGCTGCTTCGCGGCGCGTTCGCGGTCGAGAGCGCCGGATACCGGATCGGCCTGATCAACGTCGAGCACGCTTGGGACGTAGAATGGAGCGGTCCGATGCCTCCTTCCGCCCCAGCCACGAGCGACGAGCTCCCCGCATGAACGACCCCAGGTCCGCGTCGGCGGTTCTCCCGGAAACGGCGAGCCTCGTCGTACATCCGTTCGCGCACGTCGATTCCGGGCGGATCTACCATCCGCTGACGGGTGTCGAGCTCGTGGCTGGCGTGCCTGGATTTGCCGAGGTCTCGCGGCTCGCGGCGGGCCTTTTGGCCGTCGACGAGCTCAACGCTCCCATGCGCGAAAAGCTGGTGCGGGAGCGTTGGCTGCTCGCCGCCGATGAGGACCCCTCGCGCGAATTTCGCCTTCGGATCGTCTCGCTCGAAGCGCACACGATCTGCAATCAGGCCTGCTACTTCTGCCCGGTTTCGATCGCGCCGCGCGAGGACTACTTCATGCCGACGGCGCTCTACGAGCGGATCGTCGGGGAGCTCGCCCGGTTTCGCGACACGATCGAGGCGATCTTCATGATCAACTACAACGAGCCGACGGTGGACAAGCGCTTCGTCGAGCAGGTGCGGACGATCCGCGCCGCCGGACTTCCGCCGGCCGTGCTCACGAACGGATCCGGCCTCACGCGCGATCGGATCGACGCGTTGGTCGAGATGGGCGGGCTCCGATTCCTGTCGATCAACCTGTCGACCCTCGACCGCGAGCGCTACGCGAAGGAGCGGGGCGGCGA
>JBGAGQ010000114.1:0-12059 GCA_044226625.1 Thermoanaerobaculia bacterium | reverse complement strand
CCCGCCGAGCCGCGGCCGGTCGAGGACATCCAGGGGGCTCGGGTGCTCGCGTCGTTCGCCGACAGCATCACGACCGACCACATCTCCCCCGCCGGTTCGATCAAGGCGAACAGCCCGGCCGGCAAATATCTGATCGACCACGGCGTGGGCGCCGCGGACTTCAACTCCTATGGCGCGCGCCGCGGCAATCACGAGGTGATGGTCCGCGGCACGTTCGCCAACATCCGCATCCGCAACCGGATGACCCCGGAGATCGAGGGAGGGTTCACGCTGCACCTCCCGTCGGGTGAGCCGCTCGCGATCTACGACGCGGCCGAGCGATACCTGGCCGAAGGGGTACCGACGCTCGTCCTCGCCGGCAAGGAATACGGCACCGGCTCATCCCGCGACTGGGCGGCCAAGGGTCCGCGCCTCCAGGGCGTGCGCGCGGTCATCGCCGAGAGCTTCGAGCGCATCCACCGCAGCAATCTCGTCGGCATGGGCATCGCGCCCCTCGAGTACCTCCCGGGAGAAAGCGCCGAAGCCCTCGGCCTCACGGGGCGCGAGGTCTTCTCGATCTTCGGGATCGCCGAAGCCGTTGAGAGCCAGTTCGCGAACGGACGCGAGATGTCCGTGATCGCCCGCCGCGAAGACGGCAGCGAGATTCGTTTCAAGGCGAAGCTCCGGCTCGACACGCCGCAGGAGGTCCACTACTACCGGCACGGAGGGATCCTGCAGTACGTGCTGCGGCAGCTGCTCAAGGGGTGATCCTCCCTTGAGCCTCCGCCAAGCCGCCGAACGGATCCTGCGCCGCTTCCGGGAGGCGCCGGACCGGGATTCGAGCGAGAGCGAGCAGGTGCGAAGCGCGTTCACGCGGGCCTACCTGCTCAACCTCTGGGAGGACCCGGAGTCGCGCTCGGGCCCGGGATCGACCCTCGCGCGCACGGAAGCGTTGCGCGAACAGGTTCCGGCTCTGCTGGCCGAGCTTGGGATCCGTTCGATGCTCGACGTCGGTTGCGGCGACTTCAATTGGTTCCGGACGCTCAACCTTGGCTCAATCGAGTACACGGGCCTCGACGTCGTAGCCGAGCTGATCGAGGACAACCGTCGAAAGTTCGGCGGACCGGGCCGCCGGTTCCTGTCGCTCGAGATCGCGGCGGAGATTCCTCCTCAGGCGGACCTCGCGTTCTGTCGCGACTGTCTCGTCCACCTGCCGAACGCACAGATCCTCGCGGCGCTCGGCAACCTCCGGGCGAGCGGCACGCGCTATCTGCTCGCCACCACCTTCCCCGACCGGGAAGAGAACGTCGACATCCCGCTCGGCGCATGGCGGCCGATCCACCTCGCGCTTCCCCCCTTTTCGCTCGGGCCGCCGCTTCGGCTGTTGAGCGAGGGACGCAGCGTCGAGGACCGGTCGTACGCCGACAAATCGATGGGGCTCTGGAGTTTGTAATTTCGAGCCGCGAGCGAGCTGAAACAGGAATCTCGATCGCTCCGCCCTTGTTAAGAGGACCAAGGGCGGGCAGTTCGGGAGTTGGGTTCGCCCCCGCGGTCTCGGCGGACGTACTCGCCGGAGTCGCAAGCACCATCATCAGCTCCCTCTCCTCCCCCCGCATCGGTTCCCTCCCTGGTGCGGGGCTTTTTATGTGAGCATGTCGGTCTCATGCGCATCTTCCTGACCGGCGGCACCGGCTACATCGGCAAGGTCTTGGTTCGCCGCCTGGCGGCGGAGGGTCACGAGGTGCGCGCGCTCGTCCGGGCGACCAGCGAGCGGGGGCCGCTCGAGGCGGCGGGCGCCGCCCTCTTCGTCGGGGACATCCGCGACCGGATCACGATGCGGGAAGGGATGTCGGGCGCGGACTGGGTGATTCATGCCGCCGCCGAGGTCGCAATGGAAGGCGCGGCCGAGACGTTCCGAGGCGCCAACGTCCAGGGGAGCGAGAACGTCGCCTCGCTCGCCTCGAAGCTCGGCGTGGGTCGTTTTCTGTCGGTCTCCTCGGTCGCGGCGTTCGGCGGCAGTCCCGACGACGGCTCGCCGGCAGACGAGACGATGGCGCCGCGCGACCCCCCGTCGATCTACAGCGAGACGAAGCTCGCGGGCGAAAAAGCGATCCGAGAGTGGGCCAAACGCGGCCTCCGCGTGACGACGGTCTTTCCGAGTCTGGTCTACGGCCCGCCGGGTAAGAAGGAAGGGGCGAACTCGATCCTCCGCCAGATCCTGCTCGGCCGGATGCCGGCGATCGTCGGTGGCGACCGAAAGACCTCCTGGGTCTTCATCGACGACCTGGTCGACGGGATCGTCCGGACGATGGAGCGCGGGAGCGTCGGAGGGGGCTACCTGCTCGCGGGAGAGATCGTCACCCTCCGCGGTCTGTTCGAAAAGATCCACGCCCTGGGCGGCGCACCACCTCCCCGCTTCGAGCTGCCGCTCGGCCTGGCGCGGGCGACGTTGCCGATCTTGAGGGGCCTCGCCCGATTGCGTGGCCGAAAGGCGTCGTTTACCTCCGGCCAGCTCGAGAGCCTCGCCCGGCACTGGGCGTTTTCGGACGAAAAAGCTCGCCGGGAACTCGATTGGCACCCGCGAGGACTGGACGAGGGATTGGGGGCAACGATCCCCTTCCTGCGGGGTGAGACCTAGCGGCGCGAGAGACGAATCACCGGGCCGCCCGATTTCTACGCCTCGCCTTCGATGATCTCCTTGTAGAACGTGTCGCGCTGGCCAGCGGCGTTCATCTGACACATCGAGACCATCTCGCCTTTATGGGGCAGGCGGAAGACGCACGCGGCGAGGCGCTCCTTGCCGAGATCGGTCTGCAACTCGGCGGGTGCCATGAAGTGGTGACTGGTGAGCGTCAGCCCGTCGATTCGTACGGCGCCGCGGATGCGATCGAGGCCGAGGCCGAGAAGCGACGTACCTAGCTCTTGGCGTGTCCGTGCCCCGAGCCAGCGGCGGACGGGACCGACAAACCACCCCGGGGCGCTGCCGAACAATCCAAGCGCCCGGGCGACCGCTTCGGTCCCCGTGTCGTCGCGAAACGCCGCGCCGCCCATCTTGCTCGAGAAGAACCGTTGGACGATTTCGACGTCCTCGGGCACCGGCCGCACGAGCTGGATCAGTCTCGGCGCCTCACCTTTCCGTTCGATCGCGAGCAACGGCACGAAGCGAGTACAGGCGGGATGGCCGAAATGAAGCGGCTCGGCCGCAGCCTCCTCCGGCAAGGGAAGACCGAATTCCGCCGTCGCCTTGCCGACCTCGGCCCAGAGCTCGGCGGGGGTGACGCCGGTCATCTTCTTGCGCGTGCGGCCGACCTGGGCGAGCGGCTGGAAGCTGATCAGGCTGAAGGCGTCGCGGTTCTGGATCGTCCAGCGAACGACGTCCGCGATCTGGGGCAGATTGTCCCGGCTCACCGTCAAGGTGGTCGCCGCTCGCAAGGGGCGCCCCGTCGTCTTGCGCGCCGAGCGGACCATCGCCGCGAACTCGTCGCGCAACTCCATTAGCTCCAGCTCGGATTTGGGCGCTTGATGCCCGTCCCGGCCGCGCTGGGTGATGTCGACGTGGATCGAAACCTCGGTGAGACCCCCTTCGACCATGAGACGCTCGAGCATCCCCGGCTGGCGTCGGAAGTTGTCGCCGTGCGTCATCACCATCGGCACGCCGCCGATCGAGCGGGCGTAGCGCAGGATCTCGATCAGCTCGGGGAGCGGCCGGAGGGTTACCTCCCCGTCCGTGATCTGGATGTTGCTCTTCGGACCGAGCCGGGCGCGGAGCGCGTCGAGCTGGCGGAGGATCGCCTCGGTCGGCAGCGCCGGGACGTGATTGGCGTCCTTGCCCAGGTAACAGCCGGTGCAGGCGAAATCGCACCGGGGCTGGATTCCGATCGTGGCGCCGCAGCCGGTCGCCTTCCGCCCGAGACCTTGGCCCGGCAGGCGGAGCTCGGGGGAGAGCTCCGCCCATCGAGCGGCGAGGATCGAGCGTTTTTCGGCCGTTGCGGGCTCTCGAAGCAACTCGAGCGCCCGTCGGAGAGAACCGGCTTCTCCGCGCAAGCAGAGCTCCTCTTACTTGGAGGTGTCGTTCAATTTCCAGTCGTACGAGGCGAACTCGAAGTCGATCTTACCTTTGGCCGCGTCGATCATCTTCTGCTTGTCGGGCGCGACGAACCTGCGCAGGAACGCGGCCCGGCCTCCCCCCCACTTCTCGAAGTCGGCGGAGAACCAATCCATGATCTTCGTCACGTTGATCGTGAGCGAATCGCCGTCCCGCTCGAACTTTGCGCCGTAGGGACCCGCCATGAACTTCCTCACCTGATCGTCGAGCTGGGCGCCGATCCGCGCTCCGACGTAGGCCTCGGGGCGAATGGGAGGGCAGGTCTTGGCGGCGCAGTTGATCGCGAAATGGATGCGCGGGTCCTTGAACCCCTCCCGGATCTTGGCGTTCTCGATCGCATCGAGCGAGGTCTTCCCCCCCTTGATCGCGATCGTCTCCTTCTTGAACACGTTCAAGCGGATGATCGGATCGGTCGAGAGGTCGCGGATCGACTTCACCGGATACCCCTCGACCACGGTGGAGACCGCCGAGATGTTGTACAGGTTGATCCAATAGGCGAATTGGTCGTTCTTCGGCAAGGCGGCGACATCCACGGTCGCCATCTGCTGACGGAGCTTGGCGAGGGCCGGCGAGTCGTTCGCCTTGAGCGCCTTGTAGTTCATCCCCTGCGCGGGGTCGTAGTATTTGGCGAGCAACTGGTTCCAGGCGGAGTAGTCCACGGGGCCTTCCTCCGCCCGCGCAAGAGCGGTCGGCTGCAGGGCGACGAGCACCGGAAGGGCAAGGAGCGTAATGGCGAGGGCATTTCGTTTCATGTCCACTCCTACGGCGCTGCGACGGAACTGGATGACGCCTCGCTCGTCGCGCTTCGTCCTGGTTCGAAACCGAGTCGTTTGCCCGTGGGGGCCGGGGGCAAGATCGTGAGACGCTCGAGGTAGACGGGATAGGTCCAGAGCGGAACCACCCCCAGACAGGACAGGAGGTCACCCCACATCGCGACGCTCGCGCGGAGACCGCGCCGCCAGCCTCGCTTCGCCACCTTGGTCCGATGGGAGAGGCCGGTGAGGGTGCGGACGGAGCTCCGCGCCCCCAGGCGGACGACGACCTCGTTGATCAGGATCTCGATCTGGAATCCGCGACTGCTCGAAAGATCGACCGCGGCAAATACCTCCCGCCGGAGAGCCCGAAGGCCCGTGATCGGAGGGAGACGCAAGAAGATCGGATCGCGCAGGGACCCGTACGAGAGGACGCCGCAGGAGAGGGCGAACGGTCCGTCGAGCACCGGGGCGGCTAACTCCTCGAAATGCTGGGGCACCACACCGGAAAGATCGGCGTCGAAAAAGACCAGGACGTCGGCAGGGGATGCCGCCACTCCAGCGCCGAGAGCGCGACCTTTGTGCCCCGGCTCCTCCGAGGGCGGAATGGAGATCACCTCCGCCCCCGCCGCGCGGGCGACCGCGGCCGTCTGGTCCTTCGACCCGTCATCCACGACGAAGACCGTGCCCACGCCCGAGGCGCCAAGAGCCGCCCGCACCACGCCTGCGACGGTGGACGCCTCGTTCCGGGCGGGGATCACGACGTCGAATCGGCCGGCCATTGCGGCGTAGGGTAATCGGACTAAGGATCCACGCGCCATGGCCGCCCGTGGCAAGCAACCGTCCTGCCAGAGGATCACCGCGAGAGTCCGCCTCTCCGGCGGACCTATTCGTAGCGCAACGCCACGACCGGTTCCACCCGCGTCGCCCGGCGCGCCGGGAGCCAGGTCGCGAACAGCGCGACGACGAGGAGCACGACCGGCACGCCCACGAACGTCAAGGGGTCCCGAACCTGGACGCCGAAAAGGAGGCTGGCGAGTAGGCGAACGACGAAGTAGGCGCCGATCAGGCCGGCCGCGATCCCCGCGAGCACCGTGCTCAGCCCCTCGACGAGAATCTGGCGGAGAACTTCTCCGCCTCCCGCGCCGAGGACCATTCGAAGGCCGATCTCGCGGGTGCGTAGGGCGACCGAATGGGAGAGGACGCCGTAGACCCCGACCGCGGACAGGACGAGCGCCAGGCTGGCGAGGAGCCCGAGGAGGACCGCGTTCGCGCGCGGCGCGGCGACGGAGTCGTCGATCCGGCGGCTCAGGGTCTGGACCGAGGAGAGCGGCAGGCTCGGATCGACCGAGCGCACTGCCCGGACCAGCGCCGAGGCGAGCGCGGCGGGCTCCCCCGCCGTGCGCAGGATCAACCCGGCGGAACTCGGCGGCACCTGGGACAGCGGCTGGTACGACTGCATGCCCGGGTCTTCGCTGAGGTCTCCCGTGTGGACGTTGCCGACGACCCCGACGACCGTCTGCCAGACCGGGTTCGGCACGTTCGGTACGTCGAACGTGAGGCGCTTACCCATTGGGTCTTGGTTAGGCCACATCTTTTCGGCCAGGGTCCGGTTGATCACGATCACCGGAGCGCCGCCGAACCGGTCGCGATCGTCGAAGAACCTTCCCTTCAACAATGGGATCTTCAGCGCCGAGAGGTAGCCGTTCGAGACGAACGCCGCGTTCGAAGCCGGCGCGTTCGACAGATCGGGGATCGGCTGGCCTTCGATCTCGAACGCAAACAGAGAGCGAGAGCCGGAGAACGGGAGCGACGAAGTGACGGCTGCCGCGTCGACGCCCGGAACGGCCGCGAGCCGCGGCTGCAGCGCCCGGTAGAAAGCGTCCACGCTTTCGGGTTGGGCGTACGTGGCGCCGGGGAGTTGGATTTCAGCGGTGAGGATACCCGTCGAGGCAAAGCCGGGCTCGACCCGTTGCAGCTCGCGCAGCGAGCGCACGAGAAGTCCCGCGCCGACGAGCAGGACGATCGCCAGCGCGACCTCGGCGAATACCAAAACCCGCCGCGTCAGCCGACCGCGACGATCGCCCGCTTGTCCCCGCCCCCCTTCCGACAACGACGACCGAAGGTCGGTGCGCGAGGAGTGGAGCGCCGGGAGCAGCCCGAACAGCAGACCGCAGCCGACCGAGAGGGCGAAGCTGAAACCGAGCACCGCGGAATCCATGCCGATCTCGTTCGCGCGTGGCACCCGATCGCCGAAGAGGGCCACCAAGGCGTGGGTCCCCTGCCACGCGAGCAGCACCCCGAGAAGGCCACCGAATAAGGACAGGAGCAGGCTCTCGGTAAAGAACTGGCGGATCAATCGGCCCCGGCCGGCGCCCAGGGCCGAGCGTACGGCGACCTCGCGCTCCCTCGCCGCCAGGCGCGACAACAGCAGGTTCGCGACGTTGGCGCAGGCGATCAGGAGAACGAGACCTACCGCCCCCAACAGGACCCAGAGGGCGGGCCGGACGTCCTCGACCATCAGATCGCGCAGGGGGTGAAGGCGCACTCCCCAATCCTTGTTCGAGTCAGGGTGGGCGAGCGCGATACGGGCGGCGATGCCGCTCATCTCGGACTGTGCCTTCTCGATCGTCACCCCGTCCTTCAGGCGTCCCGCGACACTCAAAAAGTGAGCACCTCGCAAGTCGTCAGAGACCTGTAGCTGAAGCGGCAGCCAGAGCTCGGCCCGCTGGGGGATAGCAAAAGCCTCGGGCATGACGCCGACCACCGTGGTCGGCTCGCCATCGAAAAGGAGGCGCCGGCCGACGATCTTCGGATCGCCGCCGAACCGGCCTTGCCAAAGGCGATGGGATAGGACGACGACCTTCGGCCCGCCAACCCGATCCTCCTCCGGGAGAAGAGTCCGCCCCAGCTCGGCAGGCACCCGGAAAAGCGGAAAGAAGTCCGCGGACACTCGAGCGCCGACCAGCCGTTCGGGATCGCCTTCGCCGGTTAGGTTGACGTTGCCGCGCCGCATCGCGGTGAGTTCCGAGAAGACCCGGTTCTGCGCTCGCCAATCGGCGAAATCCGGTGGCGCGCTCGGAAATCGCGGCAGGTTCGCCTGGGGGTTGGTGTCGATCAGGCGGACGATGCGGTCCGGCTCGGGGTAAGGAAGAGGGGCGAGCAGGACCGCGTGAACGACCGAAAAGATCGCCGTATTCGCTCCGATCCCCAGCGCGAGCGCGGAGGCGGCGATCACGGTCAGGGCCGGATGCTTCCAAAGGCTCCGCCAGGCGAAGCGCAGGTCGGTCGTGAAGTCTCTCATCCCAAGGGCCCTCTCACTCGTAACGCAGCGCCACCACCGGCTCGACCCGGGTCGCCCGATGCGCCGGGAGCCAGGTCGCCACGACCGCGACCAGCAACAGGATGACGGGCACCCCGATGAAGGTCAGGGGATCCCTCACTTGGACGCCGTAGAGCAGGCTCTCGAGCATCCGGGCAAGGAAGAAGGCACCGACCCAACCGGCCGCGATTCCCGCGGAGACCGTGGCGAGCCCCTCCCGGAACATCTGGCGCAGGACGTCGCCGTCCGCGGCACCGAGGGCCATGCGTAGACCGATCTCCCGCGTCCGCTGGGCGACGGAATAGGAGAGCACCCCGTACACGCCGACCGCGGCGAGGACCAAGGCGAGCGCGGCGAGGAGCCCCAGGAGGATCGCGTTCGCCCGCGGCGCCGCGACCGAGTCGGAGACCAACTGATCCAGCGTCTTCGGCGAGCTCACCGGCAGTCCGGGATCGACCTCACGGATCGCGGCGGAGACCGCAGCAGTCATCGCCGCCGGCGAGCCGGACGTGCGAACCACCAGCGCCGCCTCGCCGCTGGGCGCCTGGAACAGAGGAAGGTAGGCCTGGAGGCCCGGCTCGTCGTTGAGCTCGGCGTGCCGCACGTCCGCGACCACCCCCACGACTCTCAGCCATTCGGATTGAGCGTTGACCGGAACTCCAAAGGTGATCCGCTTTCCCACCGGGCTGTCCCCCGGCCAGATCTTTTCAGCGAGAGAGCGGTTGACCACGATCACTTTTTCGCTCCCTTCTCCGTCGCGATCGTCGAACACCCGCCCGGAGCGGACCGGGATGTCGAGCGTCGCGAAATAGCCGGGGGACGCGAACACCATGTTTGCGGCGGGCATGTCGGCGAGCGTCTTCGGGGGCGCCTGCCCTTCAGCCGCGAAGGCGAGCATGAAGCGATTCCCGGAGAACGGCAGGGGAAATCCAGCCGCAGCGTTCTTGACTCCAGGGAGCGCGGCGAGACGGGGCAGGACGGAACGGTAGAAAGCGACTTGCTTGGGCTCTTCGCGATAGCTCGATTCGGGGAGCTGGACTTGGACCGAAAGCGCGTGGTCCGCCTTGAAACCCGGCTCGACGCTCTGGAGCGCAAAGAGGCTTCGCACCAGGAGACCGGCGCCGACCAGTAGAACGATCGCGAGCGCGACCTCGGCGAAGACCAGGACCGAGCGCGTCCGTCGGCCCCGCCGGTCTCCGGAGCCCTTGGCGCCGTCGCGCAGAGAGCTCTGGAGATCGGACTTGGAAGCATGTAGGGCCGGCAGGAAACCGAACAGGAGGCCGGTCGCGAGGGACAGCCCGAGGGTGAACGCGAGGATCGTACCGTCGACTCCGATTTCCTGGGCGCGCGGGATGCGGTTGTTGAACAGGGAGAGGAGAAGGGGCGTGCCGCGCCAGGCGAGCAACGCGCCAAGGAGCCCGCCGACGAGGGAGAGCAGCGTGCTCTCGGTCAAGAACTGGCGGACCAGGCGCCCACGTCCCGCACCCAGGGCTGTGCGTACGGCCACCTCCCGTTCCCGCGCGGCGAGCCGGGAGAGGAGGAGATTCGCCACGTTCGCGCAGGCGATCAGGAGCACGAGGCCAACGGCGACGAGCAGGACCAACAGGGCGGGCCGGATGTCCTCGACCATCAGATCGCGAACGGGAATCAGGTTGACTCCCCATCCTTCGTTCGTATCCGGGTGGGCTTTTGCGAGCCGCGCTGCGATTCCCGTCAACTCGCTCTGCGCCCGTTCGATCGAGATCCCCGGCTTCAACCGTCCGGTCACCTGGAGGAAATGACCGCCCCTCTGGTCCTCTTCGATCTTGAGTTGCATCGGCACCCATAACTCGGTCCGTTGCGGAATCTCGAAGCTCGCCGGCATCACCCCAGCCACCAAGGTGGACTCGCCGTTCAGGACCAATCGCTTGCCGACGATGGCCGGGTCTCCGCCGAAGCGGCGCTGCCACAGCTTGTAGGAGAGCACGGTCACCTTCGGCCCGCCCGGAGTATCCTCGGCGGGCAGAAGGGGCCGACCCAAGAGCGGCTTCGCCCCGAAGACGTTGAAGAAGTCGCCGCTCACTCGCGCCGCCAGGAGCCGCTCGGGCTCGCCGTCGCCGGTCAGGTTCAGATTGTCGCGATGGTTGGCGGAGAGGTGCGAAAAGACTCGGTTCTGCGCCCGCCAGTCGGCGAAATCCGGCGGCGCGGTCGAAAAGCGGGGCAGGCTCGCGCTCGGGTTCGAATCGACCAGCCGGATCACCCGCTCCGGCTCCGGAAACGGCAGCGCCTTGAGCAGCACTCCGTAGACGACGGAGAAGATCGCCGTGTTCGCTCCAATGCCGAGCGCCAGGGCGGCCACCGCGATCGCGGTCAAAGCGGGATTCTTCCAGAGGCTCCGCCAGGCGAAGCGCAGGTCGGTCGTGAAGTCTTTCATCGGCGTGGCCTCCAAGAGCGTCCCCGGTTGAGGACTACCCAGGTAGTAACGCAGCGAGAGGCCGAGAGTTTCCTCGAAGCGGGCTGCCGGCGGACGGAAGTGGACCTTCCCGTTCCCCCTCTCCTCTACGGAGAGCCGGGAGGTGCCTGCGGCCGGCTCGTTCTCTCCCCTTGACGCCGACCCCGGGGCGCGAAACGATTGCGGGCTGCCCGCGGGCGGGTTCGTGGGACCTTCCTGGGGCTTTCGTCAATCATGTTCACGATCTTCAAGGACTTCCCGTTTTCGGCGGCGCACGCGATCCGCGGTCACACCCGAGGGTGCCAGAACCTGCATGGGCACAATTACCGGGTGCGGGTCCACCTGTCCGCCGAGCGCCTGGACGAGCTGGGGATGGTGCTCGACTTCGCAGATCTCAAAGCGATCATGGCCGAGGTGATCGGGCCGTTCGACCATCGCGTCCTCAACGACATCCCGCCGTTCGACGTCCGGAACACGACGGCGGAGCTGATCGCTCAGTACGTCTGCGAGGAGGTCTCGAGACGTCTGGCCGAGGGGGAAGGCGCGGTAGACCGCGACGTTCGGGTGGCTCAGGTGGACGTTTGGGAGACCGACACCTCCTGTGCGATCTACACTCCAAGCCCGAAATCTCGGAGAACAACCGCCTAAAGAACTCGGCGGGCGCTTCCCCGTATCTCCTTGCGCCACATTTTCCCAGTCCCCCATCGCCATTTCGTTTGAACCGAAGGAGATTCGACCGTGAGCGCCGAGCCGACCGCACCCAAAGCACGTCCCGACCTGTCCGCCCTGCGCATGGATCGCGCGGCCTATGAGGCCCCACCGCGGCGCCATCTGGGCTGGGTGATCGTCGTGCTCTTGCTCGGCGGGGCGGCCGCCTGGGCCTGGCTCGCGCCGGCTCCCTTTCTCTTGCCCAAGGTCGACACGACCACCGTCCAGGTGGTGACACCGACCGAGGCTTCGACCGTTCTCACCGCCACCGGATATACCTACGCCCGAGATCGTGCGGCGGTCGGCTCGAGGGTGATCGGCCGAGTGGTCCAGCTCAAGGTCGACGAGGGAGACCGGATTTCGAAGGGCGACGTGATCGCTGTACTGGACAGCGCCGACCTGCGTGCCCAAATCGACCAGGCCAAAGCGCGCCTGACCGAGGCGGAGGCCCGGGCGGCCGATGCCGAGCGAGAGAACGGCCGGCAGCAGCGGCTTGTTTCGGAAGGGGTGGTGACCCAGGCGGCCGCCGATTCCGCGGCGACCGCCCTCGCGATCGCCAAAGCCCAGGTCGAAACCGCGAAGGCCACCCTCCGCGCCGACGTCGCCCAGCTCGATTACACGGTGATCCGGGCACCGCTCTCCGGCGTGGTGATCGAACGCAACGTCGAGGTGGGCGAGATGGTCGCTCCCGGCGGCTTCACCAGCCAGCAGTCGACCGGCGCGATCGTGCGCATCGCGGGGCTCAATTCGCTCGAGGTCGAG
>JBGAGQ010000113.1:0-12382 GCA_044226625.1 Thermoanaerobaculia bacterium | reverse complement strand
CCCGGGCTCGCGCGTGGTAGGTGGCGTTCGGATGGTCCGCCAGAAGCGCCTCGGCCGCCGCGGGAGCGAGGCGGGTGACGAGCAATCGGCCGTGCGCCTCGACGAAACGAGTGGCGATCTTCCGCAGGTCCTCCGGCGTCTTCCCCTCGGCGTAGACCGCCTCGGGCAGGCCGTTGCGCAGCTCGCGATGGAAGTCGAGGCGCGCGAACCCGAGGTCCGCGTAGGGTAGCTCGGCCAACTGCTCGAGAGCCACGTCGGGAGCGGTCGTGCCGGCCGCCACGTCGGCGAGCAGCGCGGAAAGCTGGTCGCGATTCACGCGATCGGTATCTCGGAAGGGGCGGAGAGATCGGCGCCGCCGCGACGGTATCCCGCCGGGTCGAAGCTCACTCGCGCGAAGCCGAGGCCACGGAGCGGCTCTTCGAGGGCCGGCCAGAGCTCGGCGAGACGCTCCACCTCGTCCGCCGCCACTTCGACGCGGGCCCCCGCGGCGTCGTGGCGCACGCGGACGACGCGGAAACCTTCCCGGGCGACGAGCTCCTCGGCGGCTTCGATCCGCCGCAGCTTGCCCAAGGTCACGAGCTGGCCGTGGGGGATACGCGAGGAGAGGCAGGCGTTGGCCGGACGGTCCCAGACCGAAAGGCCCAGGCTCCGAGCGATCGCGCGGGTCGACTCCTTGTCGATTCCATGGGCGAGAAGCGGGGAGTAGACCGCCCGCTCGCGGATCGCCGCGAGCCCCGGGCGGTCGGGGCCGGGATCCGAGGCGTTCGTACCGTCGCACACCACGGCAAAGCCGCGCTCGGCGGCGATCCGAAGCATCGCGTCCATCCGCATGCCCTGGCAGACATAACAGCGGTGGCTCGGGTTGGCGACGAACTGCGGATCGGACAGCTCGCTGTAGGTGGTCGTTTCGTGGCGGATGCCGATCTCTCGGGCGAGGGCTCGGGCGTGATCGAGCTCCGCCCCGGCCATCGTCTCGGCCGCCGCGGTGACCGCGAGCGCCCGATCGCCGACCGCCCGGACCGCGAGTGCGGCCACCAGCGCGGAGTCCACGCCGCCCGAGTACGCGACGAGAATCGAGCCGCGCGCCGCGAGGTCGTCGATCAGAGGCTCGAGCCGGGAGGAAGTTTCGACGTTCCGCACGTCCGGGATGCTAGCACGCGCGTTTTGGGGCGGTTTTCGCGGCGGAGTTAAGATTCGAGCGGTATGGACAATCGACGAACGCCCAAGCTTGGATCCAAGAGTCCCATCGGCACGATCGGCAGAATCGGCGCCCTGGGATCGATCGGATCCGCCGCCCTGCTCCTCCTGGCCGCCTGCGGCGCGGAAGCCCCCGCTCCGCGCACCGACGCGCCGGCTCCCACCCCTGCAGCCTCCTCTTCGGTCGAGCGCATCGCCTCAGCCTCTTCCCCGCGCGCGACCGGGTACCTCGGCGTGCTGGTTCCCCGGCAGGCCACGAACGTCGCCGCGGCGGCCGGAGGTCGTCTGGAGGCGGTGTTCGTCCGCCCGGGAGATCGCTTGCAGAAGGGACAGCCGATCGCGCGCCTCGATTCCGCGGCGCTCGCCCGCGAGCTCGATCAGATGCGCGCCTCGCTCCGCGAGGCGATGGCGGCCGAGCGGCAGGCGAGCCTCGCGCTCGCCGACGCCGACAGCCGGCAGAAAAGGCGCCTGTCCATCCCCGAGTCGTTCTCCAAAGAGGATCTGGCGCAAGCGGAAATTCAGAAGCAGCAGGCCGAAGCGGCGCTCGAGTCGGCGCGCGCCCGGGTCGCCGGCGAACGCGCCCGGGTCCGGGTGACCGAGATCGCCGTCGGCGAGAGCGAGATTCGGGCGCCCTTCGCCGGCACGGTCGCCGAGCGGTATCTCGATCCCGGGGCGACCGTGGGAGCGGGAACTCCGATCGTGCGCTTGGTGACCGAAGGGGGGGTGATGGTTCGGTTCGCGGTGCCTCAGAGCGACGCGAAACACCTCCGGTTGAACGAGCCGGTCGTCGCGTCGGCAGCCGATCTCGGCGAGCTCGCGGGGACGATCGAGCGGATCGCTCCGGAGATCGATCCCGCGTCGCGCATGGTCTTCGTCGAAGCGCGAATCGACGGCGCCGGGCCGAACGCTCAGCCGGGCGCCGTCGTGAGGGTGCGGAAAGGGTAGCTCGGACCGCCGGCTACTTCGCCCGCGCCGCCAGATCGGCGAGCGTCGCGAGGTCGATCGCTTGCGACCGGAGCTTGCCCTCGGTCCGATCGGCCAGCTCGCGTGCCAGGCGAGCGACCTCGGCGGGACTCTCCCCCTTGGCCCAATGCGAGCCGCGCAGGATCTCGGCGAACTGCCCGGCAAGGGTCGCCAATCGAAACGCCGGGCTCGCGTCCTGCCACCGTGCGGCGAGGCGCCCGACGGGCAACGCCTGCGCCGATTCGATGACCCGCTCTCCCGCTTTGGAGTACCAGCGTAGACGGACCATCGCGACCGGACGGCCGCGGTCGGGACGATCGGTCAGCTTCACCTCGTACAGGGCCGTCACCGAATGCCCCGCTCCGATGTCTCCCGCATCCACGGTGTCATCGCGGAATCTCTCGTCCGCGATGTCGCGGTTTTCGTAGCCGAGCAGCCGCCAGCTCTGGACGACCTTGGGATCGAATTCCACCTGCACCTTGGCGTCCTTGGCGACGGTCTGGAGGGTGCCGGCCAATCCCTCGACGAAAATTCGGCGCGCCTCCTCGATCGTGTCGACATAGGCATAGCGGCCATCCCCTCGGTCGGCGAGCCGTTCCATCAAAACGTCGTTGTAATTGCCCATGCCGAAGCCGACCGTCGACAGCTCGATCCCATGCCGGGTCTCCGTGCCGATCCTCCGGAGGATCGATTCCGGGCCCGTCGCGCCGACGTTCGCTACGCCGTCCGAGCAGAGGATCAGCCGGTTGTTCGCCTCGGCGCGATAGGCGCGGCGGGCTACATCGTAGGCCAGGGTCAAGCCCGCCTCGGCGTTGGTCGCTCCTTCGGCGCGCAGGCGCTCGATCGCTTCTCGGATGGCGTTTCGGTCGGTCGTCGGCTCGAGGATCGTGCGGGCGTCGCTGCCGTAGACCACGAGGCCCACCCGGTCGTCTTCGCGCAACTCGCCGATCAACAGGGAGAGCGCGCGCTTGACCAAGCCGAGCCGGTTCTCCTGATCCATCGAGCCCGAGACGTCGACCACGAACGTGAGCACCGAAGGCTTGCGCCGGTCCGCGGAGACCTCGCGGGCCTTGATCGCCACGCGCAGCAGGCGATGGCGCGCGGCGACGCCTCCCCGCGGCCCGAACGGGTTCGGCGAGCCTTCGAGGCGGACGGCGAAATCGCCTTGGGCCGGGGCCGGGTCGCCATAGTCGAAGAAGTTGACCACCTCTTCGAGGCGCACCGCCGATTCGGGCGGCCGATGGCCGTCTTCGAGAAAGCGGCGGATCACGGTGAACGAGCCCGTGTCCACGTCCAGGCCGAAGGTCGACAGGCGATCCTCCTCGGAGTCGACGAACGGGTTCACGCCCGCTTCCTCGAAGAAGACGTCGCCATACGGCCGATCGTTCGGTTCCTCCGTGCCGCCCGTCGACGGGGCGGGCTTGGCCGCGGCGGAAGCCGCCGCTTCGCGGCTGTCGGCGAGCGATGTGCTCGGAACCCCGCCGACGACTCCGCCCGCTACACCTCCCGGTACCCCTCCGACCAACCCGCCGGGGACTCCACCTTCGACCCCTCCTTCGACACCCACCACTGCGCGCTTCTCCTTCCGGTCGAGCTGATCCAGACGGCGGCGGATGGCCTTCTCGGTATCGGGCGAGGACAGGTTCAATCCGCCCCCTTCGGTTCCCACCCAGATTTTCGGAGCGGGCGGCGCGGGCTCGCTCGGCGGCCCGCCGAGATAGCCGAGAGACTTGAAATCGGCCGGTGGCGGCACGGCGGCTGGAGGAGGCGGGGCGCCCCCCGGTGCGAGACTCGGTGGAATCTCCGAGGGCGAAGGCCCGCCCTCCGGAATCTCCGTCCCTCGCGGTTCCCGGCGGTCGAGCCGCTCGGTATCTGCTGCAGGTTTCGGCAAGGGAACCGCCTCGCGAAGCCGCAGCGCGAAAAAGCCCGCTCCGGCCATCGCGACCAGACCGGCGGCGATCAGCCAGACCTGTCGACTGGCGAAAGGCGGCCTCCGATCCATCGGGGTCCGGAACGGCAGGACGTTCTCGCCTCCGCGGAGGGAGGGATGGAGCTCGATCGAATCGGGAATCTCTTGCTGGAGTTTCGCGAGCAGGTCGTCCGGCGGTTCGATCGCGGGCCCGGTCGGCGGAGCTTCGGCGAGCAGTCGTCGCAGGTCGCGCTCGCGGATTTCGTGACGTTCGTTGGCGTTCATCGCGCGTCCTCCTCGATCTTCGAGCCGAGCGTGTTGTCGAGGGCGTGAGCTAGAACGGAGAGCGCTTTCTTGATCCGCTTCCGGATCGCGACGGCGGTGACCCCTTCCTCCCGAGCGATCTCGGGGATTTCGGTCCCTCCCCAGAAATGGGCGGTGATCGTTTCGCGGAGCGGCTCCGGCAGCGCCATCACGGCGTGGCGGAGCCGTTCGCCCGAGACCGCGAGGCCGGCCGTGTCCTCCGGGCTCGGTTCGGGATCGGCGATCCGATCGGCCACTTCGTCTTCGATCGGGACGATCCGCCGGGGGCGGCGGATGTGGTTCAGGAACGTCGTGTAGGCGATTCGACAGACCCACGTCGCGAAGCGCGATCGACCGTCGAATTTCGGCAGCGCGTCCCATGCCTTGCGGTAGGTGTCCTGGGTCAGATCGGCCGCGAGGTCCGCGTCTCCGCCGCACAATTTCGCCAGGAACGCGTACACCTGGCGGTAGCTCGCCGCGACCAACCGTTCGGCCGCCGCGCGATCGCCGCGCGAGAACTGGGCGAGCAGCCGACGCTCCTCCTCGAACGAATCGAGCGGGAGCGCCGCGATCGCGGCGGGGCTCTGCTCCCTGGGGGTCATCATCGGAATCCGGATCGGGATCGCTATCGCTTGGAGGCTCATCCTAGCCGCTTAGACACGGTGGGCGCCGCCGAGGAAACCGGCGCCTTGCGAAAGCCTTCCGCCCGGTCATACTCTTCCGGCCGTACATCCCGTGTTTTTTCGAAACCGGCTGTCCGGTTTCCCAGGAGGAGCCGATCATGATCCGCCGACGCTCGCCGTGGTTGCAGCCGATTCTCGCCGTTTCGTGCGGCGCCACCCTCTCCCTCACGCTCGCCTGCGCGCCGAAGGCACCCGAGGCCGAAACGCCGGCCGCCTTGGGCGCGGCCATGACCGCCGTGGGCCCCGGCGAGGGGGAGGTTTCGATCGTCGCCTGGGCCGGGTATATCGAGAACGGCTCGACGGACAAGGGTTACGACTGGGTGACCGGTTTCGAAAAGGAGACGGGCTGCAAGGTGACCGTGAAGACCGCGGCCACGTCCGACGAGATGGTTGCCCTGATGAATGACGGAGGCTTCGACCTGGTGACCGCCTCGGGCGACGCGTCGCTCCGCCTGGTCGCAGGGGGGAAGATCCAGGCGATCAACACGGCTCTCATCCCCAGCTGGTCGTCGGTCGATCCGCGACTCCAGAACGCGCCCTGGCACACGGTGGGCGACAAGCACTACGGCGTCCCCTACCAGTGGGGACCGAACGTGCTGATGTACAACACCAAGGTGTTCGGGGCGAAGGCGCCGGACAGCTGGAATGTCGTGTTCGACGAGATGAACCTGCCCGACGGGAAATCGAACAAGGGTCGGGTCCAGGCCTACGACGGCGCGATCTACATCGCGGACGCCGCGCTCTACCTCAAGGCAACCCAGCCCGCCTTGGGCATCCAGGATCCGTACGCGCTCACCGAGGATCAGTACAAAGCCGTTCTCGCCCTGTTGCGCCGGCAGCGGCCGCTGATCGGAAAGTACTGGCACGACGCCAACGTTCAGGTCGACGACTTCAAGAACGAAGGGGTGGTCGCCTCGGGTTCCTGGCCGTTCCAGGTGAACCTACTCAAGGCGGACAATCAGCCGGTCGCAAGCGTCTTCCCGAAGGAAGGGGCCACCGGTTGGGCCGATACCACCATGCTCCACGCCGATTCGCAGCATCCGAACTGTGCCTATAAGTGGTTGGAGCACTCGCTGTCGCCGAAGGTGCAGGGGGACGTCGCCGCCTGGTTCGGCTCGGTTCCCGCGGTTCCGGCGGCGTGCAAAGGCAACGCTTTGCTGGGCGACACCGGCTGCGCGACGAACGGCTTCGACAACTTCGACAAGATCGCGTTCTGGCGGACGCCGACCTCCGACTGCGGCGACGGCACGAAGAACTGCGTTCCTTATTACCGTTGGACGACCGATTACATCGCGGTGATGGGCGGACGGTAGGCAACACCCGCGTTCGAGGGATGACGAGCCAGGGATGAGCGCGCCCGCTGTCCGCTTCGTCGACGTCTCGCGTCATTTCGGCGAGGTGCGCGCGGTGGACGGCGTGTCTCTGGAGATCGCCGACGGCGAGTTCTTCGCCATGCTCGGCCCCTCGGGGTCGGGCAAGACGACCTGCCTCCGGATGCTCGCCGGATTCGAGCGGCCGACCGCGGGCCATATCGAGCTGCACGGGCGAGACGTCACCGATCTCCCCCCCTACGAGCGGGACGTCAACACGGTCTTTCAGGACTACGCGCTCTTTCCCCATCTCTCCGTCGCTCAAAATGTCGGCTACGGCCTTTCGATCAAGAAGGTGCCGAAGCCGGAGATCGAGCGGAGGGTTGAGGAGGCGCTCGACCTCGTCCGCCTGCCGGGGTATGGCGCGCGTAAACCGATTCAGCTCTCGGGTGGCCAACGCCAGCGCGTGGCTCTCGCCCGCGCCCTGATCAACCGGCCGCGCGTGCTACTGCTCGACGAGCCGCTCGGCGCGCTCGACCTGAAGCTGCGGCAACAGATGCAGACGGAGCTCAAGAGCATCCAGCGTCAGGTCGGGATTACCTTCCTCTTCGTCACCCACGACCAAGAGGAGGCGCTCGCGATGTCCGACCGGCTGGCGGTCTTCAACCAAGGGCGGATCGAGCAGGTGGGCACGCCGGCCGAGGTGTACGAGCGGCCGCGCACGGTGTTCGTCGCCGGGTTCGTCGGCACGACGAACCTCCTGGTCGGGGACTTGGCGAGGAGGCTCACCGGAGCGGACGGCCCAGCGGCGATCCGACCCGAACGGATTCGCCTACTCGAGACGGACGATCTCCAGGCGAGCGGACCGACCGCCGCGGGCGTCGTTCGCGAAGCGGTCTATCTCGGCATGCACACCCGCTATACCGTCGACCTGGACGAAGGAGGGGAGCTCGCGGTGGTAGCGCAAAACTTTGCGGCGGACGCCGCGGACGCCGCGAGCGCCCGAGGGCGGCGGGTCCGGCTCACCTGGGAACTCTCCGCCGTCCGCGCGCTGGTGGGGTGATCCGGTAGAGATCATGCTCCGCCGCGCCGCCAATTTCCTGTTTCGGCATCCCCGTTGGGCGCTTGGCCTGCTGCTCGGCCCGCCGATGCTCTGGCTGGGCGTCGTCTACCTCGGATCGCTCGCGGCCCTTCTCGTTCAGAGCTTCTTCCACGTCGACGAATTCACCGGGCAGGTGGTGCGGAGCTTTTCCCTCACCACGTATGGTCAGCTCTTCTCGCCGGCCAACCTGGACATCTTCAAACGGACGACCGCGATGGCCGCCGCGGTCACGCTCGCCGCCGCGCTTCTCGCCTTCCCGCTCGCCTATTACATGGCGCGCTACGCGCGGGGCCGATGGAAAATGTTTCTCTATCTGGGCGTGATCCTGCCGCTCTGGTCGAGCTACATCGTGCGGGTCTATTCGTGGAAGCTGATCCTCGCCAAAGAGGGGATCGTTTCCTGGTTCTTTTCGGCGGCCGGTCTCAGCCGCGTGCTCGACGGAGTCTTGGCGATCCCGGGGATCGGCGGCCCGTCACTTTCGTTTTCGACCCTCGGCCGTTTCCTGGTTTTCCTTTACATCTGGCTGCCCTACATGATCCTGCCGATTCAGGCCGCGCTCGAGCGGGTGCCGAGATCATTGCTCGAAGCATCCGCCGACCTCGGCGCGCCGCCGGGGCGTACCTTCCGTAAGGTGACGGTGCCGCTCGCCCTTCCCGGCGTGATCGCGGGCTCGATCTTCACTTTTTCGCTCACCCTCGGCGATTTCATCATCCCGGGCACGATCGGCGATTCGAGCCTGTTCATTGGCCAGGCGGTGCTTCGCCATCAAGGAACGGCGGGCAACGTACCGCTCGCCGCCGCGATGACCGTCGTGCCGATGCTGATCATGGCCGCCTACCTCGCCTGGGCGCGGCGGCTGGGAGCGTTCGATGCCCTCTGACCGGCGCGCCCGAAAGGCCGAGGGAGAGCCGGCGCCCTGGGGTCTGAAGCTCGCGGCGCTCGCCGCGATCCTGTTCCTTCACTTGCCCCTCCTGGTGGTCTTCCTCTACGCCTTCACGACTGACGAGGCGACGCTTACCTTCCCTCCCCCGGGCCTCACCCTCCGCTGGTTCGGTGAAGCCTGGGCGCGCGCCGATCTCTGGCAGGCCTTCTCGCTGTCGTTGCGGGTGGCGGCCGTCTCGACCGCGGTGGCCGTGGTGCTCGGCACCCTCGCCGCCCTGGCCGTGGTCCGAGGACGCTTCGCGGGACGCGAGCTCGTCACCTTATTGGTGATCCTTCCGATCGCGCTTCCCGGCATTGTCACGGGCATCGCGTTGCGTTCAGGGCTCGCGCTCACCGGCCTGCCGTTCAGCTTCTGGACGATCGTCGCGGGGCACGGGACGTTCTGCATCGTCACCGTCTACAACAACGTCGCGGCCCGCCTGCGACGCACCGGCCGCTCGCAGATCGAGGCCTCGATGGACCTCGGGGCCGACACCTTCCAGACCTTCCGCCGCATCGTCCTTCCGGGCCTCGCGACCGCGCTGCTCGCTGGCGGGATGCTGGCCTTTTCTCTTTCGTTCGACGAGGTGATCGTCACGACGTTCACCGCGGGCCAGCAGCGAACCCTGCCGATCTGGATCCTCGACCAACTCACCCGCCCGCGCGACCGGCCGGTGACCAACGTGACCGCGCTTTTCGTGATCGCCGTGACGACGATCCCGATCCTCCTGGCGCACCGAATGTCGGGAGGCGGAAGAGACCGGGACAATCGCTAGACTGCCCGTCGACGGGCTCCCCAAGTGCAAATCAATTCGGTAGCATCCGGGCATTCTCTGGTTTCATGATTCTGCGAAGCCATTTCCTTGGGAGGGTGCTCAATGGTTCGGTCTGCCGTACCTCGAAAGACGTGTGCATTTTGGGGAGCTCTATTCTTCGGCTGGGCGACAGTTTCTTCGGCGCAACTCGATACGACCCCGAAAGAAGGACCGCCGCGAACCCCCTGTAACGGGGCGCCGTTGGTGATCAACGAAGCGATGGTCGAGCACGAAGCGGGCGTGCCCACGGTGCTCGACATCGATGGGGATCCCACGGACTGGTTCGAGGTCCGAAACATCTCGAACGCCGCGATCAATCTCTCGCAATACAGCTTCTCGGACGGCACGAGCTTCTGGAGCCCGGCGAGCTTCATCAGCCTCTTACTTCCGGCCGGCGGGACGCAGCTGATTTTCGCCTCGGGGAAAAACCAGGTCGTTTCCGGGCCAGGAGGGCTCGAGCTGCACGCCAATTTCAAACTCTCGGCCGGCGAAACGCTGTCGATCTTCAGCTCGGGTACGGCGCCCATCCATTCGCTCGTCCTGCCCGCCGACCTACGCCTCGATGATAGCTACGGCTTGATTCCCGACGGCAACTGCGGCAACCGCCGCTACTTCGATCATTTCGACAAGCCGCTCGGCGCCGCTTTCGGACCGACCGCGGGAACGAACAACAGCGTCTTCCCCTTCAACTACGCCGGGTATACGCCCGATCCGACTATCACTCCGGCTTCCGGAATGGCGGCAAGCGGGAACGGCGTGGTCCAAGCCGTGCCGCAGGCGACGTTGCATTACTCGCTCGACGGCTCAGCCCCGGCGATGGGCAGCTCGCCGACCGCCTTCGAGCAATACGTCTTCGGAATCACCGGATGCATCCAGATTCGTGCCCTCGCGAAGAAGCCGGACTACATTCGGAGTCGCGTGGTCTCGGAGACCTACCTCAACAATGGGCGCGTGCATCAGCTGCCGGTCTTTCTGATCACCGGCGCGCCGGCCGACATCACGGCGCTCTACGCTTCAACCAACGAAACCGAGTGGCCGGTGAACGTGAAGTACCTGGTGGCCGGTTCCCCTGTCCTATCACAGGACGCGGGCATCCAGGTCAACGCGAGCGGCGCGAGCTCGCAGTTGCCCCAAAGGCCGCTGGAGCTGATCGCGCGCGACAGCTACGGGGCGGATCGGTTCGAGTATCCCTTCTTCGCTACCAAACTGGGAGTGGATAAATTCAAATCGCTCCTCCTGCGGAACGGCGGAGCCGATGCCTCGAGCAATGACTGGTCGAAGACCCTCGTTCGCGAACCCTCTGCGCACCTTTTGATGTCGGGCGACCCGGCCGATATCGCGGTCGATTACCAGGGGTACCAGCCGGTCGTGGTGTACCTCAACTGCGGCTACTACGGCATCCATCAGCTGCGAGAGAAGGTCAACCATCATTTCGTCGAATCGAACTACGGAATCGACGCCGACGGAGTCAATTTCTACAAACCGAACGACGACAGCTCGTCCAACGGCAGCCCCACGTTTCAGTCGGTCGAGCAGGGTGTTGCGGCCGTACCGCCGGCGAGTCGATGGGATTACCTGCACTCGGGCGCTTCGGGTGTCGATTACAACGAATTCATCTCCTATCACGCGGCGGAGCGCTATCTCGACAATGGAGACTGGCCCGGCAACAACATGGCCCTCTGGCAGCCGGGAGGCGGATCGTACCGCTGGGTTCTTTGGGACCTCGATAGCTGCTTTGGCTCCGGAACGTTGCACCTCACCTACCCGACGAATCCCTTCTTCGCGTCCGTGATGGCCAGTCCCGAGGCGTTGGACGATTTCGGTCAACACGTCGCGGCGCGGGCGAGCATCACGTTCAGGCCCGGCGTGGCGGTGGGTGTCGTCAACAGCATGGCGGCCGAGATCGCATCTGAAATGGCCAACCCCGCGGACGAGTCGGATCCCCGGTACCACATCGGCAGATGGAAGTCGGCCGGCGGGATCCAGAGCCTCGCGGCCTGGGAGGGCGCCCTCCAATCCCTGCGGGACTATTACACCGGGCGGCCTCAGGTGGCTTTGAGCGGACTCCTCGGTTCCAACTACTTCTCGGCGCCCGGCACGTTCGCCTTGACCTTCGAACGGGAGGGAGTGGGCGAGGTCCGGGCTCAGCGAGTTCCGGTTCCGGGATTCCCGTTCGTGGGGACTTTCTTCACCAACACCCCGCTCGAGCTCTCGGCGACGCCCGCCGCGGGATACACGTTCGAGGGGTGGTATTTGGGGAGCGTCGCTCCGGCGAACCTCCTTTCGAACGACAGCGTCTACAGCCGGGTCACAAACGCCTCGGCGGAGACCATCGTCGCCAACTTCCTGCCTCCGCCCCAGTACACGCAGATCTTGTTCTCGGAGATCCACCACAACTCCTCGCCTGCCGAGGACACCGAGGATTGGGTGGAGCTGTTCAACAACACGGCGCAGTCCATCGATTTGAGCGGAGCCACCTTCGAGGATTCGGACGGCAACTCGTTCATGATTCCCTGGGGAACCTCGATCGGACCGTTCGGCTTTCTCATCCTCTGCCGCGACGCCACGAAGTTCGCGGAGAACGTCGGCGGACCGCCGTGGGTGAACCCGAGCTGCATCGACTGGGGAACCTTCGGCCTGAATGAGGACGACAGTGTGGCGCTGACCGATTTCGGCGGTAATCCGATGCAGATCGTGGACTACGCGTCGACAGCCCCGTGGGAAATCCAGCCCGCCGCGGGAGACTCGCTGCAATTCATGCCTCTTTCGGGCGGATGGCCGACCAGCGAGCACAACGGCCTCGCCGAGAACTGGTTCTATCCCGCGTACAACACGCCGGGTTGGATCTTCCACTAAAGGCGTTGAGGGGCCCGCGCTCCATTCGAAACTGGCGGGCGGCCGAGATTCGAATCTCGGTCGCCTGTCGGCCCGCGGTAGCGTCCCTGACCTGGCGGGACCCCTCATGAAATCTGCCCCGGCGAGGCTTGACCTCGCCGGGGCTCCCTTGAGATGATCACCGTTCGCGCCATGGGCGGCCGTGTGGCCGTGGTTCGCCGACCGACCCATCGGGTTGCGCCAGAAGAGAGGTGATTTCGGATGCCCGTCGTGCACGTACGTGAGGAAGAGAGCTTCGAGAATGCCCTCCGCCGGTTCAAGCGGAAGATCGAGAAGTCCGGCAT
>JBGAGQ010000112.1:0-12690 GCA_044226625.1 Thermoanaerobaculia bacterium | reverse complement strand
CGGCCGCTTTAGACTCTGTTTTGTGGGTCGTCTGGCTCATCTGGTTGCCTCCGTTTGGCGATGGTGGTTCCAGAGAATTATCCAGCCGGCCCACAACCTCACTCACCCGGGGGCCTCGACCCTCCATAGCATCTATTATCGATCGCGCCTTTGGCGCTTATCTTCCGTGTTACGACCCCGAGCGCCACAGGTCGCGGCGCTCTCGAACCCAGCCGGCCGAAATGTTCCTCTGGCGCCAATCGACGCTAGCCCGAACTTCTCACCGGGCTTCTGCTGCGGAGCGGTGAAAAAGGGGCGCAACCTTAGTACGTCAAGAGAGGATCTGAGGCGGCCAGCGCCAAAGGCGCGTCCCATAATAGCCTGGGGTGAAGCCCCAGGAATCGAGGCGCCGACGAGGCGGCAAGGGCTGAAGGCCCGGCCCATGCCGGACGTCGGCGAGTGTCGCCCTTTCTCCTTCTGAGAAGGAGAACTCAGCCCAAAGTTCTCCTTCTGGGAAGGAGAAAAGGCGAAGGTTCCGCCCTGAGAAAAGTGCGCTTGCGGAGTTTTGGGGAGCGCTTCCCAACGGGCATGGAGTTCCTCCCCGGCCGCCGGCTTCCGGACCCTGTCCCGGTCGTCGCGACTGCAGTCCGGGCGGCTCGGACCAAGGTCCCGGCGGTTGCGATCGAGGTCCCGGCCGGCCGGATTCTCAAATTCGGATCGCGGCCTCCGGCCGCGATCCGGGGCCAGGCCGGCGCGTCCCGCGCCTTGCCGGCCCCGGTGGGGCGCTCCGCACCCTTGGGCTCCGCCCCCTACCGGAGCGCAGATTCCTGACCTCGGGCAAGGCGGAAGCCGAGGTCGTCGAAGCGGACGCCCGGGTGGTACCAGCCCCGGTAGGCCGCGCGAACGAGCCGGGCGAGCGTGCTCCATGAGCCGCCACGGATCACCCGGGACGGGCCCTTGCGTTCGGCGTCATACCCGGCAGACCAGAAATCCTCGCACCACTCCCAGACGTTGCCGAGCGTGTCGTAGAGGCCCCAGGCGTTCGGTTCCTTGGTCTTCACCCGCCGCGTCCCGGCCCGCATGTGTGCGATTTCTTTCTCGGGCCAATCGGAGGAGTCCTCGAACTCTTCGAGATCGTAGCCATCCCCTGAGTTCCCGCCATACCAGGCGATCGGGCCGAGCACCGGGGCGTTGGCTTCGCCTTTCAGCTCGATCGGCCCCGCGTAGGTTGCGGTTTCGGCCCCCGCCCGGCAGGCGTATTCCCACTCCGCCTCGGAAGGGAGACGCCACCCCGGGCCGCCGATCCTCTCGGCGAGCTTGCGGCAGAATTCCTGGCAGTCCTCCCAGCTCACCTGCTCGACCGGCCGATCGGGCGTCTTGAAGCGGCTCGGGTTCGAACCCGTCACCACCTCCCAGATCGCTTGGGTACAGGGGGTGTCCGCGAGCCAAAACCCTTCTTCGATCGCTTCGCGGTGTTGCGGTCCTTCGTCACCCCACCGCCTCGGTTTGTCCTTTGGCGAGCCCATCATGAAATCCCCCGCCTCGATCCAACGCATCCGCTGCGACGCTTCCCCGACAGAAAACTCGGCGAAGATCCCGAATTCGTCCTCCCCCCAGCCGGAGGCCCAGGCAGGAGGGCAACCGTCTTCGAGCGGGTGGGAGCGGAAGGTCACGAAAGGCGCTCCGCGGAAAGATCGGGGGCCTTTCCTGGGCTCGCCACGCTCCAGCGTGGCGCTTTTGGCTTCGAGCACACAGCCAGCTCGATGCAGCGATCGATGCCAGGCTGGAGCCTGGCGAGCCCAGGAAAAGCCACCTCGCACGACCCTTTCTTCTGAGGGACCCCTAGGATCGCGACGACGCGGTGTGCGCCAAGGAATCGGTTCACGTCGGCGGCGACCTCCATTCCGCCTTCCGCCGGCACCGCGAAAAATGCCAATTTCATTCGGCCGCGGCCTCCGGCCGCGGCCCTGGGCCTGACCGGCGCGTCCCGCACTTCGGCAGGCCCCGGGTGGGGCGCTCCGCGCCCCTGGGCTCCGCCCCTTGCCGGAGCGCAGATTCCTGACCTCGGGCAAGGCGGAAGCCGAAGCTGTCGTCGCGGTCGCTCGGGAGGTACCAGTACCGGTAGGCCGCGCGAACGTTCCGGGCGAGCTCGTACCACGAGCCGCCACGAAACACCCGGTACGGGCCCTCTGGATTTGGTGTCATTTCAGGATCGACCGAGTCGTGGCACCACTCCCAGACGTTGCCGAGCATGTCGTAGAGACCCCAGGGGTTCGCGCGTTTCAAGGCGACGGGGTGAGTCGCGGCTCGGGTGTGTTTCTCCTCCTTCTCAGTCCAGTCGCTCGAATCCCAACCGTTCTCCAGATCGTCCACGCCGCTGTTTCCACCGTACCAGGCGATGGGGCCGAGGACCGGTGCGTTGTGTTCCCCTTTGATCTCGATCGACCCCTCATAGGTCGCCGTCTCCGTCCCCGCTCGGCAGGCGTACTCCCACTCCTGCTCGGTCGGAAGCCGCCAGATTTCGCCTCCGGCCTTGTCTTGCCGGAGCGTTCCGAGGAACTCCTGACAGTCGTCCCAGCTCACCCTTTCGACCGGGCGGTCAGGTGTCTGAAATTCGCTCGGGTTTCCGCCCCCCATCACCGCAAGCCAAAGTGCCTGAGTACACGGGGTCTCGCCGAGCCAAAAGCCGTTCTTGATCTCCACCAGATGAAGGAGCTGCTCCCAGTAATACCTTCCCGGCTCGTCTTCTGGCGAGCCCATCCAGAACCGCCCAGGCGCAATCCACCGCATCTTTTGCCGAGCCTCGCCCACCGCAAGAGTGGCCCAGAGGCCGTGGCGGTCTCTGCCGACCGACTGCGCCCAAGCCGGGCGCACGATCCGGCGGAGCGTCGCACGCGTGCGATCGGTGAGGACGAGGAGTTCCCCGGTGCGTCGCGGCAGCGCCTGCCCTTCGCCGAGCGGTCGGGGAGTTGACCAGCCAGAGCATTCCCCGGCGAGGGTGACCAGTCCGTCCGAGGACTCCATCGCCGCGAGCGGGCTCCCCGCAGGAAGGGACGCGCCCGAAGGGCTCCAGACGAGATCGCCAGCCACCTGCCACAAGGCGCCACGGCGCGCCTCGCCGCGGGGCAGGTCGAGCACGCCGGAGCCGACCCCGGGGGGAAGGGGCGGGGGGCCGGGGCCTTTCCAGGCGTGCTTCCAGGCGCGGGAAAGAAGGTGGGACCAACTTTCGTCGTCCCAGGCCGTTTTCGGAAGGTGCTCGCCGACCGCTTCACGGACATAACGGCTCAGCCCTTCGGCGACCACCTGGGATGCGGCCCCGCTCTCCAGGGTTTCGCCGATCCGCTCCCAGAGAGCACGGGCCGCTTCGACCTCTTCGTTCCGCAAGACCCCGGCCGGAAGGTCTCCGGCCGCGTCGAGAGCGAGCACCTCGTCGAGCCAGATCTCTTTCGGTTGGCCCCGACGCCAGGAGCGTTGCAGGGCCAATAGCTTTCCCTTTCGGTCCGGATCTTCCGCCCGAAAACGCTCTTCCAGCTTGTGTCGCAGCTCGGCTGAGAAAACCACGGCCGCCGAAGCGAAACCTCCGGCCACACCGGCGAGATTCCACGCGTCGAGCTCGGTGCCCTGGTCCGCTTCCTGCGGCGAAAGCAGGCGGCGCGCCGAGCGAAGGAGCCCGGGCTCAATGCGCGAGGCGAATGCGAGGAGGCTAAGCAGGCGCTCGGCGCGCTCTCGTCGCTGGTCTTCGGCGCGTGCAGGGCCCGGCTCCGGCGCACGTTCGGGCCGCTCCCAAGGAAGCGCGTTCCACGCATGACCAGCGCTCCTCTCCCAGCGATCGGCCCCGACCGGCACCAGCGCAGCGAGCGGCGCGTCCGCCCGTTCGGCGGAGAGCGCTACGCTCACCCAGAAGGCACGTCGGTCCAAACCCCCGACAAAGCCGAGGTCACTCAAGGCGATCGCTGGAGTGCGGGCTTCGAACGGCGGCTCGCTTCGGCGCTCTCGCCCGTCTTTCCAGGGCCGCTCCATTCCCTCGGTGAATCGCACCGACCGCACCGCGGATTTTCCGAGCCGCAGCTTCAGCTCGGAGATCAACCGCCGCTGGTCGTCGCGCACAGGGCCGAGGTGCGCGCTTCCGTCGACGAGGACCAGCACACGAGAGGTCCAGGCAGGCAGCGCTCGATATGGGATCTCGCGCCGGATTCTGCCGCGGCTCCATGAATCCGCGAGCGCCCGGACGTCGACCTGGCGGCTCTTGGAGGTCGAGCCGAGGCGGCGGCGGAGTGCCGCCCAAAGTCGCGCATCGGAAACGATCGGTGATGTCCGCGGCGGGCGGCCTTCGAGGAGGCCGATCCCTTCCAATCCGATCGGTGCGACGGCGGGGCGCGCCGGAGCCGGAGCGGGCGTGAGGTGCTCGACCTCCTCCAAACACCAGAAGGTTGTGGGCGGGCGAGCTACCGGCTTTTCCGGTGCCGGCTTTTCGGCGGTCGGCTCGGGCTCGCGAGGCTCCTGCTGGCGGGGCGTGCCGGTTCCGAGCGAGGGGCGTTCCTCATAGCCGAGCAGCTCCGCCATGGCGGCGAGCGCCTTCTCGCCTCCTTCGACGAGCGCCCGATAGAGGTCGGCGCGGCTTGCCGCGGAGGCCGCGGGCCGGGGCCCCATCGAGAGGCTCAACCCTCCCTCTCCTCCGGATGCTTGCGCAGCGCGAAGGAGCGGATGCGATCGAGCCCTGCCTTCTGGGCCTCGGGATCGTCGGGGTGGCGCCGGATCACAGCGCGAAGAAGATCGAGATATTCGGCTCCGCCGGGCGGGTTCAGGTGCCGATCGAGAATCGCCTCCCGATCGTCGGCGACCATTCCGGCGGCGGTCGCCAAGAGATTCTCGGCGGCGGCGGGAAAGTGGGCTCGGCCTCGCGCGATCAGGGCGGCGATCAGCTCGTCGCGTCGAATCGGCCAGCCGAGTTGGAGGACGAGGCATCGGCGGACGAACGCGTCGGGCAACGACCGCTCTTCGTTCGTCGTGATTACGACGAGAGGAGGCACCGCGGACTGGCTCGAAACCGTATCGCCCCAGGGGGTCGGGAACTGGCCGAGGCCGAGCGCTTCGAGCAGGCCGTTCGGAACCGCCGGATCCGCTTTGTCGATCTCGTCGAGAAGGAGGACCGCGCCGTTCTCGGGTGTCCAGCCCTGCGGCGACCAGGGCGTCGCGGATCTCGCCACGGTCGCCTGATCGGTCGCGCCCTGCCAGTCGAAAACCCACCAGAGAGGGCCCGGCGAGGTGAAATTCTTCTCGGCGAGGTGCGCCCGGACGTCGAGCGCGGGTTGCGAGTTCTTCAAAAAGCCGACGATCTGCGATTCAGCGAGCCGAGCGACGGTGTCGACCGAGTAGAGGAGGTCGCGCGATTCGGTTCGGGCATCGACCGTGAACGGGAGGAACACGCGCCCAAGCGCGACCGCCGCGGCGCGCGCGAGCTGGCTCTTTCCCGTACCCGGCTCGCCGCGCACGAGAAGGGGTCGGTCGGCGGCGAGCGCCGCGTCGATCGCGGCAATCATCCGCTCGTCGAAGACGTGGACGGCCTCCGAAAGCGCCCCATGGGCCGGCAACGTCCGGGCTTCACCCGGTCGGACGTCGAGGAATCTCACGATCGGCGCCTGCCTTTCTTGTTGCGGTGCTCATAGGAACGGAAGAGGATTGCGCGCAGCGGCTCGCAGGCGTCGCGCTCGTCGGTGAGGCTCTTGCCGGTCAGTTGGACGAATCGGAGGGAGTGAAGCGCGCTTCCGAGCTGTCGAAGGAATAGCTGGTTTCGTTCGGCGAAGTCGCTCGGATAGACGAAATAGCGTCGAGGCTCTCCGCGCCGGACGTCGGTTTCGATCTCACTATCAATGCGTCGCGCCAACTCGTCCAGGCGATTCGGGTGGCGCAGTGTCTCGATGTCGTCCGGATCGAGGCCGATCCATCGCGCGATGACCTCCAGCCAGCCGCCGAGCGCAGCAGCCCCCGTGAAGTCGAACCCTTTCCGCTCCTTCGAGTGCTTCGGGTCGATCTGAAAAGTGCTCTTCGGATAGACCTTCTTCTTGCGGACCTCTTCCAAAGCTAGACACCGCCCGTCGATCGCGGCCATCGCGATCTCGGCGAGCGTCGCGGTCTCGACCGGAAGCTCGATGAAGCTCCCCTCCCCTTTCGGTGCCGCTTGGCTCACCGTCGAGTAATACACCTCCGGCAGGACGCGCTCCAAGATCCGGACGATCTCCTCGGAGTGCGAGCGTTCATGCGAGGTCCTGGAAGCATCACGTTCTTCTTCCTCGACCATCCGAAGGTGCGCACGGTCGAGCAGCTCGATCGTTTCGCGCCAGGAGCGCGATTCGCAAAGGGCCTTCGCCAGGGCGAGGTATCCGCTGCTCTCTTTCTGATCCAGCGCCTCTCGCCAAAGAGGATGCTCGTTGGCGATCGTCCAAGCGGCCTCGTGGTGCAGGCTGAGGCGGTTTTCGAGAGCAGAGATCAGCTCCTCTTTCCGTCGCTTGCGACGTTCTTCCTGCGCTTTGTCGTGGTCGATCGCGGCAAGGAATCGTCGATCGCCCCAGACCGCCGCGAGCGGCACGGCGCGCAGCCGCCGACCGTCGAAGGGCTGATCCCCCTGTGCGATCACGCCGACCAGCCTTTCACCGGAACGGTCGGCAATGAACACAGGAGCGCCGGATGCACCCTTCCACCAATCGAGCTCGGTCGGCGGGTCGTCGACTCCCAGCTCGAAAGTCGTCGCCGTCGCGGAGAATTCATAAGCGGACCCGGCGAGCGCGCTCATCCGATCAGCCTGGCTCGCCTCCTCCGCCGCGACCCCTCGGGCCGCGCGCGCCCACCCCTTCGAACGCCAAGGGCGATCACCGATAAATCGCTCGGGACCGAGAGGCACCGCAGAAAGGTCAAGGCCCGTCGCCACGCGAAGCACCGCCAGATCGAGATCCCCTTCGCCGAAATAGGGCGGCTCGATCGGTTCCGCCGTCGCTTCCTTGCCATCGGCTCCGTTGTAACGAACCTCGATCCGTTCAGCGCCTTCGACGACGTGTCGCGCGGTGAGAACAAGGTGCGTGGCGAGCAGATAGCCGGTGCCGCCGTTCACTGCTGAGCCATCGCGGGTGATCCTGACCAGACGCGCCAGCTCCACCTCCTACCTCGAAAGATTCGTGATGGGTTGACCGTCCTCGCCGCGTGGCAGGAGCCGCAGAGTGATCTTCTGCGTTTTCCCCTGGTTTGCCGCAGCCTCAACTCCGCTGAACACCCAGAACTTGAGACCGGCCCTCGCCTCCGCCTCGACCGCCACCTCCGCCTCGAGCGTGATCTCCCCCAGCTCGAAGCGCAGGCTCCTCCCTTCGCCCTTCTCCATCGCAATCTGAAGCTCGTTGCGAAGCTCCTCGATCATGTCCGCCAGCGCAACCTTGGCCATCGACCCGCCCTCCGGGACCGGCCGACGCCTCGGGTCGTGAGTGGCTCAGAGGAAACCGACGCGCCGCCGCATCAATCTAGGGATCGCGCAAATTTTATCACGCGGGATGCGGGGGATCAGGACTCGGCCAAGCCGCCCCCGGAAGCGCCGTGGCGCTTCCGGGGGCCAGAGGAAACCTTTCCCTACTCCCGAGGCGGCAAAATCGGCGGCACGACAACCTTCTTCCGCGGGTTCTTCGCCAGCTCGGCAAGCAAGACTTCGATCGCCTTTTCGAGCGTCGGATCCTGACCTTTGGCGATCAGATCAGGGCGATCGATAACTTCGATGTCGGGGCTCACCCCTTCGTTTTCGACCGCCCATTGGCCGCTGGGATCCATGAATCGAAACTGGGGTACGAGAACCGCTCCGCCGTCCATGAGCGGCGGGTTGCCGGAGAGGCCGATCAGACCACCCCAGGTGCGGGTGCCGATCAGCGGTCCGAGGCCGAGCTCGCGGAAGTAGTAGGGGAAGGCGTCGCCGCCTGAGCCGGCGCTCCAGTTGATCAGGCAGGCCTTGGGTCCCGGGTTGACGAAATCGGGCGTCGTGTTCGGCTCTTCGCCGCGGCGGACCCAGTAGGAGAGGAGCGGCCGGGTGAGCAGGGCGATCATCGAGTCTGGAATGAAGCCGCCGCCGTTGTAGCGGTCGTCGAGGATCAGCGCGTCCTTGTCGACCTGCGGGTAGAAGTGCTTGAACAGCTCGCGGTTTCCTTCGAAGGCGGTGTTCGGCAGGTGGATGTAGCCGATCCGCCCGTTCGAGGCTTTCTCCACCCGGCGCCGGCTCGCCTCGACCCAGGCGAGGTAGCGGAGGTTCTGCTCGCTGGTGATCGTCGAGACTTTTTCCTCGTGGGCGCCGTCGGTCGTCGGCTTCTTGTTCAGCAGCAACGACACCGTACGCCCGCCCTTGTTTTCCAGCAGGCGGTAGAAGTTGTCGACTCCCTTGGTCGAGACGCCGTCGACGGCCAGGATCAGCTCGCCTTCCTGGGCGTTCACCCCTTGCTCGGTGAGCGGCGACCGGAAGTCCTCGTGCCAGTTTTCGCCCGGGAAGATTTGGGCGATGCGGAAGGTTCCGGACGGGTCGGTGACGATCTCGGCGCCGAGCAGCCCGCCCGCTTTCCGCTCGACCGGCGACCAGTGCGGACGGCGCTCGAGGTAGGTGTGGCCGGCGCCCAGCTCCGCCAGGATCTCGTTCAGGATCCAGTCGAGGTCGTTGCGGCTCGCGACGTAAGGCATCAGCTCGCCGTAGCGCTTGAGGATAGCCGTCCAGTCCCGGCCGTGGAGGTTCGGGTCGTAGAACCAGTCGCGCACCAGGCGGCCGGCGTCGCGGTACATCTGCGCCCACTCCTCGCGCGGCACGCTCCGCATCTGGAGGCTCGCAAGGTCGAGGCGCCCGGTCGGCTTCTGGTCGGGCAGCGCGTCGACGAACCCGAAATCCAGCCCGTGCTGGTAGAGGATCTTCTTGCCGTCGCCGGAGAGCGTGTAGTCGCCGACCTCGTCGAGGACCGATTTTTCTTCCCGCGCTCCGAGGCCGAAACGGAACAACTGCGTGGTCGCCGGGTTGATCTGCTTCAGGTAGAAGAGCGCGTCGGCCGACGCCGAGAGCGACCGGTAGGCGCCGGGGTCTCCCGGGATCGCCCGCACTCGGCCGTCAAAGCCGTCGAAATCGATCGATACCTTGGCGACTTTCGCCGGATCGGTCGCCTTGGCGGCGGCACCCGTCGGCTCATCGTCGCTCTGCGGCGGGAAGAGCGCCGGGGCGTCCTTCGACAGCTCGCCCACGTAGACGCGGGTCGGGTCGGTGTAGAGATACTGGCTCTCGAAGCCGCTGAAGGTGAGGGTGAAGTCACGATTCGAGAGGAAGTAGAGGTAGCGCCCGTTCGGGTCCCACACCGGCTCGAAGTCGTTCGCGCCGCTATCGGTGAGCTGGCGCGCCTTGCCCTCGTCGAGCGAGTAGATCCAGATCGAGGAGAGGTGGTTCGCGCCGTTCTTGGTGTAAGCGAGGAACCGGCTGTCGGGCGAGAAGCGGTAGAGCTCGATCGTGCCGTAGCGCGAGGAATCGGCATCTCGCACCTTGCCGGAATCGACGTCCGCGATCCGCACGCGCGCCTTCTTGTCGCCGAAGGCGAGCTTCTTCGAATCGGGCGACCAGACCGGCGCGAAGCGCCAGACGTCGCCGTCGGTCGTCACCCGCCGCTCCGGGCCGGAGCCGTCGCTCGGGCGCACCCAGATCTCGTACTCGCCGCTCCGGTCGGAAAGGTAGGAGATCCACTTGCCGTCGGGCGACCAGCTGGCCGACATCTCGCGGACGCCCGGGGAGGTGGTGAGATTCTTGATCTCCCCGTGCTCGGCCGGGACCGTGAACAGCTCGCCGTTCGCGGTGAGCAGGGCGCGCTTCCCCGTGGGGGAGGGCACGGCGGCCTCGACGCTACGCGACAGGTCGACGAAGGACGGAACCGCCTCGGGGAAGTCGCCCAAGACGTGGATCGGCACTTTGTTCGTCTCGCCGCGCTGTGGATCGTAGAGCCAGATCCAACCCCCCGCTTCGTAGACCACCGCATCGGGGCCGCCGCTCAGCCACATGGCGTCCCAGTCGCCGTTCGTGACCTTGGCCGTCGCCTTCGTCCGCACGTCGTAGGAGAAGAGATTGAGCGTGTGGTCCCGGTCCGAGGCGTAGAAGATCTGGTCGCCCAGCCAGACCGGCCACATCTCGTTTTCGGGCGTCTTGGTGATCTGCTCGGCGCTGTCCTTGCCGAAGTCGTAGATCCAGAGGTCGGGGGTCCGGCCGCCGCGGTGGCGCTTCCAGTTGCGGAACTCGCGGCCGATCGGGGTATAGACGAAGCGGTTGCCGTCGGGCGAAAGGGTTCCGGCGCCCCCTTCGGGCATGCGCAGCGGCTCTTCCATGCCGCCCGCGGCGGGCACCGCGTAAGGGCGGCCGATCCGCTCGTCGTACGGGACGCGGTTCGCGCGGAAGACGATCTTCTTGCCGTCGGGCGTCCAGTCGAGGATCACGTTGTCGTAGCCGCCGCGCGGGGGCAGCTCGCCGATGTCGTTGCGGAACGTGAGCTGCTTCGGCTCGCCGCCGTCGGCCGAGACGACGTAGACCTGGCGGGTGCCCGTGTATTCGCCCGAGAAGGCGACCTGCCGGCCGTCCGGCGAGAGCTTGGGGAAGAGCTCCTGGCCCGGGTGAGAGGTCAGCCGCCGTGCTTCGCCGCCGGCCCGGGGGACGATCCACACGTCCCCGGCATAGACGAAAACGATCCGGTCGCGCGAGACGTCCGGCGTATGAAGCATGCGGGACCCCGTGTCTTCCGCTGCCCGGGGGACGATCCACACGTCCCCGGCATAGACGAAAACGATCCGGTCGCGCGAGACGTCCGGCGTATGAAGCATGCGGGACCCCGTGTCTTCCGCTCCGCGCGCGGGAGCGACGGAGAGGGCGAGAAGGGCGAGCAATGGCAGCAGGCGTTTCTTCACGGGGAGTCCTTTCCGAGGAGATGGCGAAGGGGTGGCGCGGAATCGACCGATCCTGACTGTACGGAACGCCCTTGCGCAAGTTGCCGTTAGGATCCGCGCCATGGACCGCCCGCGCATCGTGCGACTCGACGACGTCGCGCCCACCCCTTGGAAGAACGGCGGAGGGCGGACCCGCGAGCTCCTCGTCTGGCCCGACCGGGATCATCCGGGCCCCTGGAGTCTCCGGATCAGCGTCGCGGAGATCGAGGCCGACGGTCCGTTTTCCTCGTTCCCAGGAGTGACCCGTTGGTTCGCTGTGGTCGAAGGCCGTGGTGTGCGCCTGCGTTTCGGCGCTCAGGAGAGAAGTCTCGGCCCGCTCGACGAGCCGCTGCGGTTCGACGGCGGCGACGCGCCCGACTGCCACCTGCACGACGGGCCGACGCGCGATTTGAATTTGATGGTCGCCGCGGGCCGCGGGACGATGCTCGCGGCACGATTGGGAGACCCCTGGGACGAGGGTTTCGCCGCGCGGGGTCTGTTCGCGAAGACCGCATTGCGCCTCCGTGCCGGGGGCGGGGAGACCCTCGATCTGCCCGCCGGCTCGCTGTATTGGCAGCGCGACGCAATCCCGGGGCCTTGGCACGTGAACGAGGCGACCGAAGGAGACGATCGGTCAGGCCGAACCACCGATCCCCTCGCTCCGCTCGATCCGATGGGCCCCATGGGCCCCGTAGGTCCCGTAGGATGGTGGCTGGGCCACTCCCCCTAGAAGCATCGCGTCTCTTCGTAAAGGCGCTCCCTCTCGCAAAGCGATAGCATCTTCCCGATGTTTTCGCGGAGTCAGCGTTTCGAGAGGAGCTTTGCGGGAGATGTTTCCATGAAGATCGCAACACCCCACTTTCCAAGGGTCGCCGGCTCGATCGCCGGCTCGATCGGCCTGGTGCTCGCTTCGGCATGCACCCCCAAGCCGGCTCCCGCCGTGGTCCAAGCCCGGCCGTCGGCAACTTCCTCGCTCGAATGCCGGGAGGTCGCCGGCCTCGATTCGCTGTTCTCTCCCGGCGCCGGCCTGCTCCTGGGGGAGATGCACGGCACGGAGCAGAGCCCGGATTTCCTGGCCAACGCGGTGTGCGTCGCCTTGCGCAAGGGATTGCCGGTTACGGTGGCGCTCGAAATTCCGCGGGAAGAGACCTCCCGCGTCGACGCCTTTCTGTCGTCCGTCGGGAACGAGAAGGATCGCGACGCACTGCTGGCGGGCCCCTTCTGGCGCGACGACTATCAGGACGGGCGACGAAGCCGCGCGATGTTCGAGCTGCTCGACCGTCTGCGACGGTTCCATAGCAGCGGCAGCCCTGTTCGCGCGGAGCTGCTCGATCGCGCGGAACGGGCTTCGAGCTCGGCGGAGCGCGACCGGCGGCTCGCCGAATCGCTCGAAGGCGCGTTCGACAAGACGCCCGAAGGGGTCGTGATCGCGCTCATGGGCAACGTCCATACCCGGATCCGGCCGGGCGTTCCCTGGGATCCCAGCTACGAGACCGCGGGCTCCGTCCTCCTGTCGCTGCGGCCCGGATTGCGGGTGACCGCCCTCGACGTCTCCTATCGGGGAGGAGAGGCATGGACTTGCACCACCGCCGAGGCGTCGAGCTGTCAGCCGCGGCGCATCTCGGGACGGGCGGACGATCCGACGCAGGGGATCGAGATCTTCCCGGAGATCGCGAACGGCCACAACGGCGTCTATCGAGTGGGCGACCTGAGCGCCTCTCCTCCCATGGTGGCCGGTCCTCGCACCCCAGGAGC
>JBGAGQ010000111.1:0-12705 GCA_044226625.1 Thermoanaerobaculia bacterium | reverse complement strand
CTCAGCCCTGGGCTGGGTTCTGGCGGCCTTTCAGGCCGCGGGCATGCGTGCCGCTTCGGCCGTGGGTTGGAGACAATCTTTGACTGCCGGCCTTTCGGGACGCGGTTGGGAGCTGCCTTTCCTGCCGGCCCAACGGGCCGGTAGATTCCAGCCCAGGGCTGAGGCCGAAGGCCGATGCCCTGGGTAGGCAGGGGGAATGGAGCGCGGCCTGAAAGGCCGCTAGAGCCCGACTCTGCGGACATCCCAAATCCGCGCCTTCTCCGCTTGACTATTCATGCATCATCATGCAGTATCCGCCGCATTCTTTTGCGCGCCGCGGCGTCGAGCGGTGGATGCGGGCGCGCGAGGGAGAGCCGAAGACATGACGCCGGAAGACGATCTGCATCGAGACCGACGACGAGTGATCTTGGATCTGCTCCGGGCGCGCCGGGTGGCGAACCAGCTGGAGCTGGTGGACCTCCTCGGAGAGCACGGGATCGAAGCGACGCAGTCGAGCGTGAGCCGGGATCTCCGTTTCCTCGGCGTGGCGAAGGTCGCGGGGCATTACGTGGCTCCCGCGGCGGAGGCGACGGCGGGTGCCGATTTTGGGCCGATCGGCCGGTTCGTCCGCGGAGCGCGGAAGGCCGGCGCGAATCTGGTCGTGCTCGAGACGGCCGTGGGTACGGCGCAGACGGTCGCGATCGCGATCGACCGTGCCGGATGGTCGGAGGTGGTGGGCACGCTCGCGGGGGACGACACGATCTTCGTCGCCACGGCGAACGCCCGGGATCAACAGCGGTTCCTGCGTCATCTGGATCTCTTGCGGGAGGAGCACGTAGATGGCTGACCTCGCATCGAACGTCGGTTCTACCGGACCGGTTACGGCCTCGGACCCCGGCGAGCCGATCGTCCTCGCGTTTTCGGGCGGGCTCGACACGTCGTACTGCATCCCGTGGCTCGCCGAGACCTACGGCCGGCCGGTGGTGACGGTGACGGTCGACACCGGCGGGCTCGATCCGGCCGCGGTCGAGGAGCTCGCCGAGCGCTCGCGGGCGCTCGGGGCGATCGCCCACCATCGGATCGAGGCGCGCGAGCGCTTCTTCGATCAGGTGCTCCGCTTCCTGATCCTCGGCAACGTCCGCCGCGGCCAGCTCTATCCGCTCTCGGTCGGGGCCGAGCGGTCGATCCAGGCGCAGGAGGTCGCGCGCGCCGCGGCGTCGCTCGGCTCGCGCACGGTGGCCCACGGCTGCACCGCCGCGGGCAACGACCAGGTGCGTTTCGAGGTCGCCCTCCGCACGCTCGCGCCCGGGCTCGAGATCCTCGCCCCGGTGCGCGACTATCCGCGCCCGCGGGCGGCCCAGGTGGCCTATCTCCAGGCGAAGGAGCTGCCTGTCCCGCCGTTCGGCGCCGCCTATTCGATCAACCGGGGGCTCTGGGGGACGACGATCGGCGGCAAGGAGACGCTCACCAGCGAGGGGACGATCCCGGAGGAGGCGTGGGTGCTCTCCCGCGGCGCGTTCGACGATCCGCGGCCGACGGTGGTCCACCGGCTCGGTTTCACGCGCGGAATTCCGACCTCCTGGGACGGCGAGGCGCTCGCGCCCGTCGAGCTGATCGAGCGGATCGAGCGCGAGGCGGCGCCCTACGCGATCGGTCGCGGCATTCATCTCGGCGACACGATCCTCGGTACCAAGGGACGCGTCGCGTTCGAGGCGCCGGCGGCCGAGGTGTTGCTCACGGCGCATCGCGAGCTCGAGAAGCTCACCCTCACCGGCCGGCAGCAGCGGGTGAAGGAGGGCGTCGCCCAGACCTACGGCGATCTCGTCCACGAGGGGCAGCATCTCGATCCGGTCTGCCGCGACATCGAGGCGCTGTTGCTCCGGAGCCAGGAGCGGGTGACCGGCGAGGTCCGGCTCCGCTTCCGGCCGGGGAACCTGTTCGTCGAAGGGGTGACGTCGCCTCATTCGCTGCTCGCCGCGACGCGCGGCGTCTACGGTGAGGCGGCGGGGGAGTGGACTTCGGAGGATGCCCGGGGGATGTCGCGGCTGGCCGCGCTTCCCGGCATGCTCCATCAGCGGGCTGGTCTGGAGGAATCCGTATGAAAGCCGTCGTGCTCGACAAGATCGCGTCGGTGACCAAGACCTGCCGCTTGAAGCGGGAGGTGCTCACCAGCGCGGAGATCCCCTGCCGCGAAGGGATCGTGGTCGCCGTGCGGGTGCTCACCGACAAGTCGACCTATAACCAGCTCGAGCTGCCGAGCGGGCGGATGGCGCTGGTCAAGAAAGGCGACGTCCTCGCCGGAGCGCTCGGCCATCGGCAGGCGCTGTTCGGCTATTCGGGCCACATCCCCGACCACCTGGTGCCGGGCGACAAGGTGAACCTGTTGAACATCGGCGGAGTGGTCGGTATCTGCGATTCGATCAACCCCGACCTCGGGCCGCCGTTCGAGGCGGAGGTGATCGGAGCCGTGCTTTCGTTTCCGTTCCTCGGCGAGCGGGTCGGCGTTCCGGCGCGGATCGGCGAGCGGCCGCTCGACCTCTCGGCGCCGCTCGACGCGGCCGGCGTGCCGGTGATCGCGCTCGTCGGCTCGTGCATGAACAGCGGCAAGACCGCGGCGGCCTGTACGCTGGTCCGCCAGCTCTCCCACGCCGGGTACACGGTCGACGCGTTCAAGGCGACCGGCGTATCGCTCCGCCGCGACATCCTGGCGATGGAGGACGCGGGCGCGCGGACGACGGCGATCTTCACCGATCTCGGCATCGTCTCGACCTCGGCGGTCAACGCCGCGGCGCTCACCCGCACGCTGCTCACCCAGCTCGCCGCGGGCAAGCCCGAGGCGATCATGGTGGAGCTCGGCGACGGCCTGCTCGGAGCCTACGGGGTCGACGCGATCCTCGATGACGACGAGGTCAAGAAGGCGTTCACGGCGGTCGTCCTCGCGGCGAACGACCCGGTCGCCGCCTGGGGCGGCGTGCGCCTGCTGCGCGAGCGCTTCGGCGTCGAGCCGGTCGCCGTCACCGGCCCGGCGACCGACAACCTGGTGGGGACGCGGATCATCGAAGAGACCGTGGGTGTCCCGGCGATCAACGCCCGGACCGACGGGGAGCGGCTCGCCAAGCTGGTCCGCTCGCGCCTGATGTCGTTGTCCCCCGCGCACGTCGCGGGCGGGGAGCTCGCGAGTTGAGCGGCTCGGGAGTTGGAGGCCACGGCACCGCCCGCACGGTGGTGATCGGCGGATCGGGTTACATCGCGGGGGAGCTCCTCCGGCTGCTCGCCGTTCATCCGTTCCTGCGCGATCTCGCGCCGATCTCCGAGAGCAAGCCGGGCTCTCTCGTCGAGGAGGCGTTTCCCCATCTCGAAGGGGCGTACCCGGGCCTCAAGTTCCTCGGCACGGACGCACTGCCGCGGCTGTTTTCCGAGAACGAGACAGTCGCCGTCTTTTCGGCCGCCCCGCACGGCGCCTCGGCGCGGTTGATCGATGAGCTGCTCGAGAACGCCGAGCACGCCGGGGCGCGGGTCAAGCTGGTCGACCTGTCGGCGGACTTCCGTTTTCCCGACGCGGCGGCGTACGAGGCGGTCTACGGCCATCCGCACGGCGCGCCGGCCCGCCTGCCGGAGTTCGTCTCGGCCGTTCCGGAGCATCTCGCCTCGGCGCCGCACGGCCGGGTCGCTCATCCCGGTTGCTTCACCACCTCGGTGCTGCTCGCCTCGGTGCCGCTCCTTTCGCTCGGCCTGATCGAGCCGCGCTTCACCGTGGTGGCCGTCACGGGGAGCACCGGCGCCGGTCGGACGCCCACCGCGACGACGCACCACCCGGAGCGGCGGAGCAACCTGTTCGCCTACAACCCGCTCGCCCACCGGCACGAGCCGGAGATGCGCCTGCACACCGGGCGCGCCGCGGGTGGGCCGGTCGAGATCGCGTTCGTGCCGCAGTCGGGGCCGTACGCGCGCGGCATCTACGCGACGATCCACGCCCGGCTCGCGAAGCCGGTCGACCTCGAAGAGGTGGCGGAAGGGGTTGCGCGCTTCTACGCCGGCTCGCCGTTCGTGAAGGTCGCCACCGCGCAGGGTGGCAAGCCGCCGCGCCTCCAGGACGTCGTCGGCACGAACCGCGCGCTGCTCTCGTTTGCCGTGCGGGGAAGCGACCTGGTCGCCTTCTCGACGATCGACAACCTGGTCAAAGGGGCGGCCGGCGGCGCGGTGCAATGGATGAACCGGCTACTCGACCTGCCCGAGGTGGCGGGGCTCGCACAGCCGGGGCTGGGCTGGATTTGATCCCAAGCCCTCTCCCGGGGGGAGAGGGGAGAACGACAGATTGATGGAGGCGGTTCCCCTCTCCTTGGGAAAGGGGCTTGAGGGCGAAGGTCGGAGCAGCGAAGCATCGAAAGTGGGTCACCCAGGAGGCGAGACATGCCGCAGGTCGTGATGGCACCGAAGGAGATCGCTCCCGCGACGGACGCCGCGGCGCACGAGGCGCGTTGGACGCTTCCCGTCTATGCCCAGCTGCCGGTCGAGCCGGTGCGCGGCGACGGCGTGAAGCTCTTCACCCGCGACGGGCGCGAGCTGATCGATTTCTACGGCGGCCACGCCGTGGCGCTCTTGGGCTACGGCCATCCGCGGTTGCTCGAGGCGCTCTCCGCCCAGGCGAAAGCGATGTTCTTCCAGAGCAATCTCGTGCCGCTCGAGGTGCGGGCCCGCGCCGCGGAAAAGCTGGCGAGCTTCGCGCCGGCCGGGCTCTCCCGGGCGTTCCTGGTCAACAGCGGCGCCGAGGCGAACGAGAATGCGCTCCGGCTGGCGTTCCGAAAGACCGGGCGGAAGCGCGTGGTCGCCCTGAAAGGGAGCTTCCACGGCCGCACCGCGGCGGCGGCGGCGGTGACCTGGGGCGCCGAGAAGTGGGCGGCGTTTCCGCGCCATCCGTTCGACGTCGAGTTCGTGCCGCCGGGCGATCTCGAGGCGCTCGCCGGCGCGCTCGCCTCGCGGGGCGGCGACGACCAGGGCGCCGCGGCGCTGATCCTCGAGCCGGTGCAGGGGATGGCCGGCGCGGTCGATCTGGGTGCCTCGTATCTCTCGGTGGCGCGCGAGCTGACGCGCGAAGCCGGCGCGGCGCTGATCTTCGACGAGGTCCAGTGCGGCATGGGGCGGACCGGCCAGCCGTTCGCGGCGCAGCTCTACGGCGTCACCCCCGACCTGCTGACGACCGCCAAAGGGCTCGCCGGGGGCTTTCCGGCCGCCGCGGTGATGGTCTCGGACGATCTCGCCGCGGGCTTGAAGAAGGGAGACCTCGGCACGACGTTCGGCGGAGGCCCGCTCGCCTGCGCGTTGATCGAAGCGACGATCACGGCGATCGAGGAGGAGGATCTGCTCGCTCGCGTGCGCCGGCTCTCGAAGCGGATCGCCGAGGAGGGCGTGGGCGGCGTGGTCACCGGCGTCCAGGGCGCAGGGTTCCTGCTCGGGCTGCGCTGCGCGCGGCCGGCGAGCGCGGTGCAGAAGGAGCTGCTCGATCGCGGCCTGCTCGCCGGGACGAGCGCCGATCCCGCGGTTCTGCGCCTGCTGCCGCCGCTGGTGCTCGAAGATTCCCACGTGGACGCGCTCGTTTCCGCTCTTCAGGATCTGCCGGGAGGCGCGGGGTGAAGCGCTTCGTCTCACTCTCGGAGCACTCGGCGGAGGAGATCGCCGAGCTGCTCGCGCTCGCCGCGCGGTTCGAAAAGCATCCCGACCCGGCGGCCCTCGCGCGGGCGCTTCCGGGCAAGGTCCTCGGGCTGCTGTTCTTCAACCCGTCGCTCCGCACGCTTTCGAGCTTTCAGGCCGGGATGGCGCGGCTCGGTGGCTCGTGCTTCGTCGTCTCGCCCGGCCAGGGGAGCTGGCAGCTCGAGACGCGCCTCGGCGCGGTGATGGACGGCGCGGCGGCCGAGCACGTGCGCGAGGCGATCCCCGTGCTCGCGGGCTACGCCCACGCGCTCGGCATCCGCTCGTTCGCGGGAGGGAGCGATCTGGCCGAGGATCTCTCGGACGCGACGTTCGCCGCGATGGCGCGGACGCTCGAAGAGAGCTATCCCGTCCCGCTGATCAACCTCGAATCGGCGATCGACCACCCGTGCCAAGCGCTCGGCGACTGGAAGACGCTCGACGACCTCGGGATTCCCGCCCACGGCGGCAAGCTCGTCCTCTCCTGGGCGCGGCATCCGAAGCCGCTGCCGCTCGCCGTCCCCGCGACCGTCGTCCAGATGGCGGCGGCGCGTGGCATGGAGGTCGTCGTCCTCCGCCCCGACGAGTACGCGCTCCCCGAGCCGCTGATGGCGCGGGCTCGCGCCGCGGCGGCGATCGCGGGCGGATCGGTCACCGAGACCGCCGACCGCGAGGCGGCGATCTCGGGCGCGCACGTCGTCTACGGCAAGTCGTGGGCGTCTGCCGCGCACTACGGTGATCTCGCGGCGGAAACCGAGCTGCGCGCGCGCTACGCGGACTGGACGATCGCCGAGCCCTGGTTCCGCCCCGCGGCGGCCGGCGCGCGGTTCTTCCACTGCCTGCCGGTGCGGCGCAACGTCGTCGTCGCCGACGAGGTGCTCGACGGGCCGCGCAGCGCCGTGCTGCCGCAGGCGCACAACCGAATGTGGGCGCAGATGGCGGTGTTGCACCGCCTGTTGGCTTGAGATCGGCAAGGGGGAAGCGCATGGACCATCACGATTCGAACCTGGAGGTCGCCGGGCTCAAGCTCGCGATCCCTTACATCCGCCTCTACCAGGGGAAGACCTTCGTCTTGAAAGCGGGCGGCGGCGCGTTTTCCGACGAGAAGACCACGCTCGCCCTGCTCGAGCAGGTGGAGATCCTGAACCGCCTCGGCGTGCGCGTGGTGCTCGTCCACGGCGGCGGTCCGCAGGCCTCTGCCTTGGCCGGTACCCTGGGCGCCAAAGTCGAGTTCAAAGCCGGCCGGCGGGTGACCGATCCGATTTCGCTCGAAGCGGCGACGATGGTCCTGAACGGCCAGGTGAACACCCACGTCCTCGCGCTTTGCCGCCGCGCGGGCGTGCCCGCCGTGGGCCTCTCGGGAGTGGACGCCGGGCTGATCGTCGCGAAGCGCCGGCCGCCCGTCGAGGTCGATGGCGAGACGGTCGACTACGGGCTGGTGGGCGACGTGATCCGCGTCGATCCGCGGGTCGTGATCGCCCAGCTCGACGCGGGGCTCGTCCCGGTCGTGAGCCCGATCTCCGCCGACGAGGCGGGGGGCCTCCTGAACGTGAACGCCGACACGGTGGCCGCGCGTCTCGCCGCGGCGCTCTCGGCCGAGAAGCTGATCGTTCTCACCGGGGCGGCGGGCATCCTCGAACGAGAGGACGATCCCGGCTCGCGAATCTCCTACACCGACCTCGCGGGGCTCGCCGAGCTGAACCGGAAAGGCGCCCTCGGCGCCGGCATGCGCCCCAAGGCGGCGGCGATCGAGCAGGCGCTCCGCGACGGCGTGCGGCGGGTCCACGTGATCTCGCAGACCGCGGCGGACGCGCTGCTTCGCGAGGTGTTCACCAACGAGGGGAGCGGCACGCTGGTGGTAGCCGACGTTCACGCGCTTTCCCCCGCTGAGCTGGCGGCGGCGGGTTGAGGCCGCCGATGACCAGCACGCCGCGATCGGCTCGACCCGGGGTCGAGGTTGGGGGCGTGGGAGGGTTTTCAAGATGACGCCCCCCACCCCGCAGGAGATCCTCGCGCTCCATCGCCTGGCGGTCGCGACCCCGTCGGTATCGGGCGAAGAGGGTGCGCTCTCTCTCGCGATGGCCGAGTGGCTCGGCGCGCGCGGCGCCCGGGTCGAGCGGCTCGGCCATACGATCCTCGCGGTGCACGAAGGCGCGGTGCCGGACGCGCCGGTGCTCCTCTTCGACACCCACCTCGACACGGTCCCCCCGGCGCCGGGCTGGTCGCACGATCCGTTCGCCGCGACGGTCGAAGAAGGGCGGGTCTACGGCCTCGGTTCGAACGACGCCAAGGCCTCGGTGGCCGCGATGTCCGCGGCGTTCGTCGCCTGCCTCGACCGGCAGTTCCCGTTCGCCTTGGCGCTCGCCCTGGTCGAGCAGGAGGAGACCAAAGGGCTCGGCACCGAGAAGGTGCTCGCCGCGCTCCACGAGCGCGGGCGGACGCTCGCCGGAGCGGTGGTCGGAGAGCCCACGGGTCTCGACGTCGCGGTGGCGCAGAAAGGGCTCCTGGTCCTCGAGCTGGTCGCCCGGGGCGACGCTTGTCACGCCGCGCACGCCCGCTCGCTCGGCGCCCGGAACGCCGCGCGCGAGATCGCGCGCGACCTGCTCGCGCTCGAGTCGCTCGATTTCCCCACCGATTCGATGCTCGGTCCGGTGACCCTCGAGCCGACCCAGCTGCGCGCCGGCACGGCCCGCAACGTCCTGCCGGCCGAGGCGTCCGCGCTGCTCGACGTTCGCACGACCCCCGCGGTCGAGCCCGAGGAGGTAGCCCTCGCGGTCGGCTGCGCGGTAGGCGCCGAGGTGCGCGTCCTCTCCGACCGGCTTCGGCCCCGCTCGACCCCCGTCGATTCGCCCCTCCTCACCGCCGCCCTCTCGGTGCGCCCGGTCTCGCGGCTTTACGGGTCACCCACGTTGTCGGACTGGGCGCTGATCGACGCTCCGGCGATCAAATGCGGCCCCGGCCGCTCGGAGCGCTCGCACCGCGTCGACGAGTTCGTCGAGGAGGAGGAGATCCTCGCGGGGGCGCGGTTCTATTTGTCGTTGGTGGAGGCGTTGGCGTGAGGGGGAAGGAGACCCCCCCTCCTGTCCTCCCCCCGCAAGGGGGGGAGGGACGCTTCGCCTTGGGGTTGGTGGTTAGGCGGGCGGATGGGCGGCCCGGGGCGTCGGTATTCGGTCCGCTTCGTGGCGACATCGGGGAGGGAGCTTTCAGCTTGGGGTTGGTGGTTGGGTCGTCAGGCAGCCAGCCTGGGACGTCGACGTTTGGTCCCCTTCGGAGCGACTTCGGGAAGGGAGCCTTCGGCGCGGTAATGGTGGCCGGGTGGGCGAACAATAGGCCCGGGGCGTCGGAGTGTGGTCCCCCGCGACGCATCGGGGAGGAACCCATCCAGCACCCGATCCTCCCCGGAGGCGTGCGGAGGGTCCCTCCCCCCGTCGTTCGACGGGGGGAGGACAGGAGGGGGGCTCTCGCCATCCGCCAGGAGACCGAGCTGTGACTCGCCTCTGGGACAAGGGGACGCCGCTCGACGAACTGGTGCTGCGCTACACGGCGGGAGAGGACCACGCGCTCGACGAGCGCCTCGTCGCCTACGACGTCCGCGCCTCGATCGCCCATGCGGAGATGCTCGCGGCGCAAAACCTCCTCTCCGCCACCGACCTCGAAGCGATCCGCGCCGGTCTGCTCGCGCTCGCCGAGGAGCACGCCGCGGGTGCCTGGAGGATCGAGCTGGCCGACGAGGACTGCCACACCGCGCTCGAACGGCGGCTCACCGAGCGCATCGGCGAAGCGGGCGCCCGCATCCACCTCGGCCGGTCCCGCAACGACCAGGTGCTCGCCGCCCTCCGGCTCTACCTGCGCGACGCGGTGACCGATCTCGCCGCGGGCGCGCGCGCCGTGGCCGCCGCGCTCGACGATCTCTCCGCGCGGCATCCGGACCTGCCGCTCCCGGGCTACACGCATCTCCAACCGGCGATGCCGAGCTCCGTGGCGCTCTGGGCCGGCGGCTTTTCGAGCGAGCTTTCCGACGACGCGGAAGGATTCGAAGCCGCGCTCCGCCGGATCGAGAAGAACCCCCTGGGCTCGGCCGCGGGCTATGGCGTTCCGGCGATCCTGCCGATCGACCGTGAATCGACCCGCGCCGCCCTCGGCTTCCGCACCGTCCACGAGCCGGTGACGGCGGTCCAGCTCTCCCGCGGCAAGGCCGAAGCGCACGTGCTGTTCGAGGTCGCCCTCCTCCTCCAAGACTGCGGCCGCCTCGCCGCAGACCTCGTCCTCTTTTCGATGAAAGAGCTCGGCTTCGCGAGCCTCCCGGCGGAGATGACGACCGGTTCCTCGATCATGCCGCAGAAGCGGAACCCGGACGTCTTCGAGCTGATCCGCGCCCGCACCGCCGCCGGGCACGCGGTCCTCCTCGAAGCTCTCGCGATCCCTGCGAAGCTCCCCTCCGGCTACCACCGCGATCTCCAGCTGCTCAAAGCCCCCCTCTTCCGCGGCATCGACCTGGGGCTCGAAACCGCGGCGATCCTCGCCCACGCCCTACCGGGCGTCCGCTTCCTCCCGGAAAAGATCCACCTCGACCCGGAGCTCTCGGCGGCCGAGGAGGCGTATCGGCTGGTGATGGAAGAGGGGATCCCGTTCCGCGAAGCGTACCGGCGCGTGGCGGAGCGGCTAGGGGTCTAAGGAAGGCAGAGTGACAACGCGGTCCCAGGAATAAGCCCGGGCAGCCTTCAAGATCCGCGTCGACGTTGCAAACGTAGCGGCGGGCGATTCAGCGCGGATCCGGCACCGTAAAGCTGCTATACGGCGCGTAAAGCGGCTATCGCCGACCGATAGCGGATTATCTGGCTCGGATAGCGGCTATCTGCGCTGGATAGCGGTTTGTCTGGCGCGTATAGCGGCTATCTGCGCCGTATAGCGGCTTTACGGAGCGAAATAATGAATATCCAAGCTGGATAGCGGCTATCCAGCGGCGCAAAACGACTATCTGCGCTGGATGGCCGCTTTACGCGGAAGAATCGCCACCCTCGGCGGAACCTAGCGGCTATCCGCCGTGCCGAACGGTCATCGACGCCGTGCAGCGAAGTTGTGCCTCCGAAAGCCGCTAACTGGCGTTGCCGCTTCACTTTACTGTGCGCACAACGGTTTCAAGGATCGACAGTTTAGTCCTTGGCGTCTCGATCCACTTCCAGGTCGGGCTCCATCTCTTAGAGATACGGCCTAGCTAGAGCGTTGAACTTCGTTCGGCCATCGAACTGCGAGAAGGGGAAGGTATCGGCGCGACCATCGGCGCGATCTTCCTCCTCAGGATCCCAATCGACCTCCAACTGCTGTCCTCTCTTCGCGATACGGACGCCGCGCCACCCTGCCTCGAACTACCGGTTCTGGAGTGGCTCAAGGCTTCGCATTGCCATTTGCCTGGCACAAGTTCCTTTGGCGCTGTGAGAGTGTGGGTGGTTACTTTGAGGAACGAAGGCTCTCCCAAGATGTCGCAGCGCCAGAGCACGGCGCCGACTCCGTGAAGGCCGCAAGCCCTGGGCCGCCACTCACTTCATAGCCCACGTCATCTGGGCCTGCGGTCAAGCTGACCGCCCAGAGGGCGATCCTATGAAACTGTGCAGATGCTCGAGTTTTGTACTGGAAAGCGACGGTTCGGATGCAGCTTTCATCGGGAAGCCGAATCAGCACTCGAGCCTGTGCACGATATGAGTACAGGAGGTCAATCCCTGGTATCCGAGAAAGTAACCATGAAACAACAGGGATTGATCGCTCCTGGGTCATTGAAACACTATGAAAATAGATTTCGTCGCCATCCTCAATAGTTTTGAGCAGTGGCCTCATCACGCGTCGGGTTCTGATTCCGTCTCGTTCGCCAGCTGCCGTCGCTAGAACTTGCTCCACCCCTGTGCGGCCACCAATAATGAGCACTGTATCCTTTGGCATAGCTAAATACCAACGTTCCACGGCGGGTCCGCGGTCACGGGCCTGTACGCGAACGGGTTGGTCGAACCCGAAGGCCCGCGTACCGTGGAGTATTTCGAAGGTGCCTTCCGACATTGGAAGCCGCGAGGAGACCTCCGGCGCTGCAGCCGAGAGTTCCACAATCGCTACCGCCGACGAAATCTCGTTATAGTCACCCTCTAGTTTTTTGGCATCAAACCACCAGCCTCCGCCGTCTTGGACCGTATCTAAGATACTGACCGCAGTCACATCTGATTTCTTAATGCGCGCATTCTCCAGCCACTTTCTAAGTACGTGGATTGGGAAATAGCCATCTTCGGCGTACTGTTTCCGCAGCTCTACCTTCTGTAGAAATTGTTCAACAAAGCCCTTGGAGGCCATTGCGTCTCGTGTACTGGCGGGCCACAAGGCGAACCGGTCGGTCGCCGGCTTACTGAGCCACGGAAAGTTGCTCCAAAGCGTGACCATTGCGATTGCCGCGAATGTGACCAGGCAGCCACGCCCGAGCAGTTTGGCACAACCTCGGCCGCAGCCGCTCGGTCTTGGCTTGTTCCCAGCCTCGGGCGTTGGGTGCGGGCCAACCGCTTTGATTTCCTTGAGTGAACTCTTTAGCATGGCCTGTTGGCGCGGACCAAGCCCGGCCCAGTAACGAGTCTTATCAGCCTCACCTTGCTGAGAATATTGACGAGCTGCCTCACGCCAAGCTGTGTCCATTAGCAACCACCTCCGTCGGGCGCGAAGCCCGCCCCTGCTCGAACTCGGATTTCTTTCCCGCCTCCGCCACTTCCCCGGTGACAAACACCAGATCCACCTTCTTCTCAGGGTCGATCGGGAGGCTCTTTCTCGCTTCGGCGAGCGAGCGGAAAAAGCTCTTCCCGAGTGCCTCGGGCTTCTCCCCTTGAAACCGGCTGTGCTTACCGAAATGCAGATCCGACAGGTGCAGCAACAGGATTGGCGGCATCGGAAGCGTCCTTCATCCCTTCGGCATTGAAAGCGCGGAACGTTTACGGGCATTCTATAAGAGCCCTTCCGCAGATAACCTGGGCTCTCCATAGGCCGGCAGCTTCAAGCCGCCGGGAACCCGCGGAC
>JBGAGQ010000013.1:0-117287 GCA_044226625.1 Thermoanaerobaculia bacterium | reverse complement strand
AGGAGACGAGCCCTCGCTCTAGCGGCCTTTCAGGCCGCAGGTTTCCCGCGCTCTTGTAACCTAGGGCATCGGCCTTCGGCCTCAGCCCTAGGCTGATTTCTAGCGGCCCGTTGGGCCGCGCCTGGGCTCGGACGATCGTCGACTCCCGAAGCGGAAAACCCATGAAGCGCTCGAAGGCCGAGAGGATCCAGCCCAGGGCCGAGGCGCAAGACCCACGGAATCGTAGGCTGATTTCTAGCGGCCCGTTGGGCCGCACCCTGGCACGGACGATCGCGGACCGCCGACTGCCCACCGCCGAGTGCCCACCGCCCACCGCCGAAGCAGCAAAACCCCGGTGAGACGCTCAAGGTAGGATCGACTGCGTATGAAACGCCGCCCCACGACCGATCGCACTTTTCGAGGCAACGGCTCCGCGCCGGGCAGGATGCGGGAGAAAACCCACGATTGGGCGCCGTTCCGCGCAGACGAGCGGCCGATCCGGAAGTTCTCGCCGCACGCCGAGCACCGGCTCGCGCTCGCCTACGCGAACAGCTACCACATCGGCATGTCGAGCCTCGGGTTCCAGCGCGTCTACGACCTGGTCCACGACGCTCCGGGCTGGACCTGCGACCGCTTCTTCCTCGACGGCGCCGGCATGCCGCGCTCGGTCGAGACCGGCCGGCCGATCGACGAGTACTCCTGCGTCTGCTTCTCCGTCTCGTTCGAGAACGACTACGTCCACCTGCTCCAGATGCTCGATCGGGCGGGGATTCCGCTGCGCCGGAGCGACCGCCGGCCGTTCGATCCCCTGATCGCGATGGGCGGCTCGTGCGCGATGATCAACCCGCTGCCGATGGCGGAATTCGTCGATTTCTTCCCGCTCGGCGCGGCGGAGAACGTGCTGCCCGCCCTGCTCTCCGCCCTCGAAGAGGAGCCCGACCGCGAGGCGGTGCTCGCCCGGCTCGCCGCGACCCCCGGGTTCTACGTCCCCGCCTACCATCAGCCGGAAGCGGAAGGGGACGCCCTCGGCAAGCTGCGGAAGCTGGAGCTCACCGACGAGCAGATGAAGCTCCCCGGCCACCTCCCCTCGACCGTGATCGTCACGCCGCGGACCGAGTTCGCGGACAAGTTCCTGATCGAGATGTCGCGCGGCTGCCCCGAGAAGTGCAAGTACTGCTGGGCGACCTTCGGCATGGGGAAGTTCCGCTGGCATCCGACCGAGGCGATCCTGGGCGCGATCGACCGCGCGCGCTCCGTCACCGATCAGCTCGGCTTCGTCGCGACCGCCGTGGGCGACCATCCGGAGATCGAGCGCATCCTGCGCGAAGCGACGCGGATCGGTTTCCGAACCTCCGTCTCCTCGATTCGCATCCCGGCGGTGACCGAGGGGGTGCTCGACGCCCTCCACGCCTCGGGTGACCGCTCGATCACGCTCGCTCCCGAGACCGGCACGGACGAGCTGCGGGTGAAGATGGGCAAGCCGATCCCGAACGATTTCCTGCTCGAGAAGATCCGGCTGATCTTCCGCCACCGCTTCACCCAGCTGAAGCTCTACTTCCTGGTGGGCCTGCCGGGCGAGACGATGGACGACGTTCAAGGGATTCTCGAGCTCACCGCGCGCGCCCATCGCGTGATGCTCGAAGAGAGCGCCAAGACCGGCACGATCGGCCACATCCACCTCGGCGTGAACGTCCTCGTGCCGAAGCCCTACACGCCGTGGCAGCGCGAGCCGATGGACTCGGTCGCGAGCCTGAACGAGAAGGTCTCCCTCTTGAAGCGCGGCGCGGCGAAGATGCCGAACGTCTCGATGGGCTCGCTCTCCGTCCGCGAAGCGGTCTGGCAGACCTACATCAGCAAAGCCGGCAGCGACGCGGCCGAAGTCCTGGAACGCGCCGCCCGAGGCGAGCACCTCTCCGCCCTCCTCCGCCGCTTCGAGGCGAAGATCCAACCGGAGGTCTTCCAGCCCATGGCCGGGGATCTGCGGTGGCATTTCTTGCGGACGGGGTAGGCGCCCTACGCGTTCCGAGCCCTTCCTCGAGCCCTTATCACGCCCCCTCCACCTCCACCCGAATCCGCACGTCCAACGCCTTCGATCCCGCGCGGTCGGTTCCCGCGAGGAACGGATTCACGTCGAGCTCGCGGATCGTCGGGTGCCGCTCGGCGAGCTGGGCGAGGCGGAGCAGGACCTCTTCGAGCGTTTCGAGGTCGGCCGGCGCATCGCCGCGGACCCCGGCGAGCAGCGGGAACCCGCGAATTCCGCGGATCACCTCGCGCGCCTCGAAAGAGGTGAGCGGCGGGACGCCGAAGCGCACGTCGCGGAACACCTCGACGTACTTGCCCCCCAGGCCGAACATCAGCACCGGTCCGACCTTCGGCTCGGACGAGAGGCCGAAGATGATCTCCCGTCCGCCGCTCGCCATCTCTTGGATCAGAAAGCCTTCGATCTTGCCGCCGCTCGCCTGAATTCGCGCCTCCATGGCGGTCAGCGCGTCCGAAAGCTGCACGGGATCGCGCACGTCGAGCCGGATCGCGCCCGCTTCACTCTTGTGGATCAGGTCGACCGCGATCGCCTTCGCCACCACCGGATAGCCGATCCGCCGCGCGGCGAGCAACGCCTCTTCCCGCGTGGCGGCGACCTCGTAGCGGGCGACCGGAATGCCGTAGAGGTCGAGCACCCGGAAGGCGTCGCCCGGCGGCAGGTATCCCGAGCCGGTGCGGGCGAGGATCGCCGCGATCGCCGCGTCGTCGACCGGAAACGGCGCCGGCAGCGGCTCGTCCGGCCGGCGGCGCCAGGCGGCGTAGCGGGAGAGCTGCTGCAGCGCCCCGGCGGCCGATTCCGGAAAGCGATAGACCGGCGGCAGCCCCGGGCGGAGCTTGATCGTCTCGTAGAACTCGTCGGTCGCCATCATCACCGCGAGCACCGGCTTGTGCCTCTCGCGCGCCGCGCCGTCGATCGCCTCGAGCACGTCGATCGGGCTCGAAAGGAGAGGGGTCACGTTGATCGCGATCGCCATGTCCACGTGCGGATCGTCGAGGATCGCCGAGAGCGAGCGGCCGTACTGCTCGGCGTTCGCCGAGGCGATCATGTCGACCGGGTTCGCGACGCTCGCTTCGGCCGGCAGGAACGAGCGGAGGTGATCTTTCGTCGCGGCGGAGAGCTCGGCGATCTCGAGTCCGAGGTTCACGCAGGCGTCGGTCGCCATGATCCCCGGTCCGCCCGCGTTGGTGAGGATCGCCACCCGGTTCCCTTCCGGCAGCGGGCAGGCGTCGAGCGCTCGGGCAACGTCGAACAGCTGCTCGATCGTGTCGGCGCGCAGGACCCCCGACTGGTCGAGGATCGCCGAGACCGCCACGTCCGCCCCGGCGATCGCCCCGGTGTGCGAGCTGGCCGCCCGCGCGCCCGCCGCGGTGCGGCCCGATTTGACCACCAGGATCGGCTTCTTCCGCGAGACGCGCTTCGCGATCTCCGCGAATCGTCGCGGGTTGCCGAACGATTCGAGGTACATCGCGATCACGCGGGTCTCCGGGTCGCCCTCCCAGTGCTCGATCAGGTCGTTGCCCGACACGTCCGCCTTGTTGCCCATCGAGGCGAATTGCGTGAGGCCGATCCCCAGGTCGCCCGCGACGTTCAGGATCGCCACCCCGAGCGCGCCGGACTGCGACACGAAGCCGATCGACCCCTTCCGCGCGGGGGTCGGGGCGAACGTTGCGTTCAGGCTCACCTTGGGATCGGTGTTGATGATCCCCATGCAGTTCGGACCGATCATCCGAACGCCCGCCTCGCGCACCTTCTCGCGCAACGCCCGCTCGCGCTCGGCTCCCTCGGCGCCCGTCTCGGCAAATCCGGCGGTGATCACCACCAACCCCTTCACGCCGTGTTTGAGGCACTCGTCGACCGCGCCGCCCACGGCCTCCTTCGGCACCACGATCACGGCGAGGTCGACCGGATCGGGGATCGCGTCGATCGTCGGATAACAGCGCAGCGAATGGATCGCCTTGGCGAGCGGATTCACCGGGAAGATCGCGCCCGCGAACTCGTTCACGACCAGGTTGTGGAGCAGCGAATACCCGATCGAATCGCGCCGGCGCGAAGCGCCGATCACCGCGATCGAACGAGGAGAGAACAGAGGATCGAGAGGCCGGTCCGGGCGAATGTCTGAGGGCATGGTTGATGGGGAGTTTGTCATAGGGGGTGGGGAACCTCCCACGATGTCGGAGGCGTCCTACGTTCGAGCAAAGGAAGTTGCGCCACGTGGCGCGGCGGGCATATCGTTGCAAGAGCTTTTCACCAAATGGGCGAGACCCTGGGCGGCCGACAAGTTCTCCTGGGGCGCTCGATAGCGCTGAATTCACTGTTCACGCGAGTTCCGTTGGCGGTAGAAATCGTTGAGCCGCAAGAAGGGAGGAACCCCGATGAATTCTCGCCTTCTGTCGTTTGGATTCCTTGCGCTGATCGCAGGCCCCACGGCTAGTCAGGTTTATTCGGTGGGCACAACCCAATGTCGCGCCGACCCAATCAGCGGCACGGTCAGCTGTTCGGGGCAGCAGACCCTCTACCCTCAGAAGTCCTTTGCCCAGGTACTCCTTGAAACAGCCGCTGACGCCAGCTCTATTCAGCGCAATCGAGCCATCGCGGATGCGATGCACGCACAGGCCGACCTCTTGAGAACCCAAACACAGCAAGCCGCCAAGGCCGCCGCAATGGATCGCGTCGTGCTCCTGATCCAATCGGCAGAAAAGGTTGAAGGAGAGGCACGCGAGACGATTCTCAGAGTCGCCACCGATGAGCTTCTCAAGCTCTACCCAACCAGAAGGTATCCCGTCGGTTCAACTCTGCTAGTTCCGATGTCCGACGACGGATGGGACCGGATGGCCTGCGATCGAATTAGGATTCTGCTCGGATCGCTCCAAGTCTTTGATGGAACCTATTCCGAAACGAGCGCTCTCTCGGGCCTGAACCTCGTTGTCGTCAATATGACACCCGATCTAAATCACGACACGATGGAAGTGGACTTCATCGACGAACAGGGCCAAAGGCTCTGGTCTGAGAAGGTCGGGTTCGCCTGGACAGTCAACTTTGAACGCCAGACGGTACGCCTGGCGGATCGAATGGCAGAGAAAATCAAGGCGAGAGTTTTTGCGCCTCACTGACGACCCGGATTGGCCATGAAACGACACCTCTCACTGTTCCTTTTCACAGGCCTCAGCCTTTCGGGATGTGCATCGAACTCCGGAGTTCAACCCGTTGCGCCAAATACCTTCATGGTTTCTAGGCAGGCAGCCACGGGATTTTCAGGCCTGGGCACGCTCAAGGCAGATGCGCTGGAAGAGGCAAGGCGTTACTGCGCGGGCCAGAGAAAGGGCCTTTCGGTGGTGCGTACCACTGAGACGAAACCGCCCTACCTGCTCGGAAACTTTCCCCGAGCTGAGGTCGAGTTCAGTTGTGTTGAGCCCACTGAGCCGCTAACGAAGGAAGAACTGGTTCCTGTGTCGGTCGAGTCTGAGCCTGACGGGGCGGAAGTGCATCTCGATGGTTCGTTCGTGGGCAGCACACCTCTCCCGAATTACGGAGTCCCTCCAGGGGACCACCTTCTAGAAGTTGTTGGACCAGGATTCGTCAAATGGAGCCGACATTTGCTCGTGAAAGAGGGAGTTCCAACTCGCGTAATGGCCAAACTCGAACCCGAGGCCAGCCCAAGGATTCCATAGATGCCCCAAGGAGTGGAGGACTGAAGATCAGCCGAACCCCGCCAGCGGACGCCTTCGGCAGGGTTACGCACGTCCCTCCCAAACTCGTCGAGCTTTGTGCCGCGCGGTCGTCCGGAACAACACCGGCGTCCGAACCCAGGATAGCAGCCGATCTTCGGCCAGCAGCGGTTCGCGAACCCCAGCGCCTCTCCCCCGAGCACACCGGTACGGTATTCAGGAGCGGCGCAGCAGCCCCAGCGAACACAACACCACGACCCGAGCACTGTGCACCAGTGCGCAAACACAAAGCACAAGTACAAAGTCACTACGCACCCCTTCCCGCGAACAAAAAACTCCTCGCCGAACACAAAACACCCGAGCGCGTGCACCGTGAACCGGCACATTTCGTTCAAGGAGCACCGTTACGATGCTGGTCAAGCGTTAGTCGTACTCGGGGACCGCTGTTCGTGCTCGGAGGAGTGATGTTCGCGTTCGGAGAACAGGTGTTTTTGTTCGGAACACTCGTGCATAGCACTCGTGCACCGGTGCATTGTCCCCGCGCACCACTGCACAGTGCTTTGTCACCGGGTTTTGTGCTCGGTGCACCGGTTCTTGCTTTCCGCGGAGAGCCTCTCGGGCTCGCGGTTACGGTTCCCGGATCGATTCGCCGACTGGCGCGCCTTCGCGCTCGAATCGTTGGTACTGCGAAGGCGACCGTCCTTCGCCGTGGACCACGATCTTGATGCGCCTCTCCTCCAAGAGGCGTTCGAGCACCCGGTACAACGTCCCGCGATCCGCTTCGTAGCCGAGGGCACGACAAACGTCGTTCCGGTCGAACGGTTCCGGAAGGTCCGGAAGCAGAACTTCCACCTCCTCAAGCATTTCCCCAAGGGAGCGCTTCGGCGGAAGGGACGGAATCGCCGGTTGGACGGGGACGGACAGAGACGCCGGAAGCTCGCTTCCCTGCTCCGACGGCATCGCCGGAAGGATTTGACCGAACGGCCCTTCGGCCGTCGTCATCCAGACCAGCTCCAACGCGCGAAGCTCCTGGAGCCGCGCGGCATCGATCAGCTCCTGGCTGAACCGGTGGTGCGCTTCGATCCGGCGTTTACGCTCTTCGTACTCGTCCCGGGTCATTTTGTGCTCGCGATTGTGTTCGCACCTGGATTGTACACTGCGCCCAGCACAGCTGGTCTGCTAGAAGGAGGTGTTTATCCGAGCCTGGTGGCCGACGCCTTTCGGCCCGCGGCGTTGGTCGCGCGGCGCCGCGCAGATTGCCTAGGTTTGCCTCCGGAGATCTCCTCGCGGAAAACTTGGCGCACCGCATCGAGCATGGAGCTCTGGCGTAGGTAATCCACGAGGGCGTCGTTGATCAGGGTCTGGTAGTTCCCTCCCCCAGCCTGTTCGACGAGCCCACGGAAATGCTCCAGAACCCGGTTATCCAGGCGGATCGAGATCTTGGTCTTCCCCGGATCGAGAGCAATCACGGGCCCGCGGGTGCCGGTCGAAAAGTCGATATCTCGATAGGGTTCAGCATCGACCTTTTTCATATTCGAGCCTCTGTCGCTGGTTTGCCCTCCAAGCCGAGATAATTCGGACGGTGTCGGGCTCACGGTCTGTTGAAACCACCACGAGAAGGATGCCGTCCGCGCTCAGCCCCAGGGTTACAAGTCGTTGCTCACCGATGGCGTCGGGGTCTTCCCGAGAAATCGCGAACTCATCGCCGAGGACCGCCACCGCCTCCGAAAATCGGACCCCGTGGCGTTTGAGATTTGCTTCGGCTTTGAGCGGGTCCCACTCGATCTTCACAAGAGCCAACGTATAGACGATTGTCCTCTCCGTCAAGAGTAGGACTTAAATCCGAGGCTCTACGGCCCGAGCACCCGAAGCTTGTCCGCCGCGACCGAGAGGATCAGCTCCCGACAACCCGCAAAGGCGTCACCATCGATTTGGGCGCAAGTGCCTTCGGGGAGGCGGATGTGAATCTCTCCCTCGACGGGGAGGATCTTCACGTCGCGGCGGGTCACGTGCTTGCCCAGGGCAAGCGCTAGGGCGAAGGCTAGCGTCGCCGCGCGGGTCTTGCCTTCGAAGAGGACCAGCTCCAGCCGGCCGTCGTCGGGGCGGGCGGATGGTGCGAGGCGGTAGGTGCCGCCGTAGAGGTGGATGTTGCAGGCGGCAACGAGCGAGGCGGTGTAGCGCTTTCCTACCGCTTCGACCTCAACGTCGGGGTAGCCGTAGCGCCACCAGGCGGAGAGCGCCTGGAGTCCGATTCCGATTCGGCCGAGGCGGCGCTTCATCCAGGGGTCGAGCGTTTCGAGAAGCCAGCCGTCGAGACCGCAGGAGACCATCATGAGGAACGGGAATCTCCCTTGGCCGGAGTCGCAGATCCCGACGTCGAGCGGCAGCGTTCGGTAGCCCCCCGCGGCTCGCGCGACGGCGAGCGGATCGAGCGGCAGGAGGAGCGCCCGGGCGAGCACGTTCGTCGTACCGCCGGGGAGGATGCCCAGCGCCGTCTCGCCCCCGATCAAACCGGCCGCGGCTTCGCGGATCGTTCCGTCTCCGCCGAAGGCGAAGACCGCCTCGTCCCCCGCCGCCGCGCGCTCGTGGGCGAGGCGGGTGGCGTCGCCCGGCCCGGCGGTCGGAAGCGCCTCGGCGGCAAAGCCCGATTCGCGAAGGGCGGCAAGGAGCGCGGGGACTCGCTCCTTGAGCCGATGCCGGCCGGCGGCGGGGTTGTAGATCAGGCTCGCGGGGCGCACGTTTTTGGGTCCGCCGATTCGCTCTGGATTCTACGAATCGGAGGGAGCTTCGAGGCGCGGAAGCCAGCCGCCCTAGAACAGCAGCCGTTCGCCCGGGGGCGCCGCGTAGCCGAGGTGCTCGTAGGCGCGGCGGGTGGCCACGCGGCCGCGGGGGGTGCGCTGGAGGAAGCCTTCCTGGATCAGGTAGGGCTCGTAGAAATCCTCGATCGTTCCGGAGTCCTCGCCGACCGCGGCGGCGAGCGCTTTCAGGCCGGCCGGTCCGCCGTCGTAGTGCTCGATCAGCGTGTGGAGGATCTTGCGGTCGAGGTCGTCGAACCCGTAGCGGTCCACCTCGAGCAGGGTGAGCGCCTTGTGCGCCACCTCGCGATCGATCGACCCGCCGCCCAGGACCTCAGCGAAATCGCGCACGCGGCGGAGCAGACGGTTCGCGACGCGCGGGGTGCCGCGGCTGCGCCGCGCGATCTCGGCGGCCCCGTCGTCGTCGATCGGGATGTTGAGCAGGCGGGCGGAGCGGTGGATGATCTGCGCCAGCTCCTCCGGCCGGTAGAAGTCGAGCCGGTGGACGATGCCGAACCGGGCGCGCAGCGGAGAGCTGATCATCCCGGCGCGCGTGGTGGCGCCCACCAGGGTGAAGCGCGGCAGGTCGATCTTCACCGTCCGGGCGGCCGGTCCCTGGCCGATCACGAGGTCGAGGTTGTAGTCCTCGAGCGCCGGATAGAGGATCTCCTCGACCGTGGGCCCCAGGCGGTGGATCTCGTCGACGAACAGGACCTCCCCCGCTTCGAGGTTCGTGAGGATCGCCGCGAGGTCGCCCGCGCGTTCGAGGACCGGGCCGGAGGTCGTCCGCAGCGGCGCCCCCATCTCGGTCGCGATGATGTGCGCGAGCGTCGTCTTGCCGAGACCCGGAGGGCCGAACAGCAGCACGTGGTCGAGCGACTCTCCCCGGCCCCGCGCGGCGCGGATGAAGACCCGAAGGTTGTCGAGAATCTTCGCCTGGCCGACGTACTCCTCCAGCCGCTGCGGCCGGAGCGTCGCCTCGACGCCCAGGTCTTCGCTGCTCAGATCGCCGGAGACGAGTTTTCCGCTCAACATGGAAGGGGCATTCTAGCCTGGAGGGAGCGGCGGGACGCGGAGGGCCTCCCGACAGCCTCCATCCTGCCACCGTGCTAAGCTTTTTTACGTATCGAGGGGTCCAAGCCGGTCAACTGAAACAGGGATCGATGGCTGGACGAAGATGACATGCCGCTACACCTGTATCCGAACGTCCTTGCCTCAGGTTCGGTACCCTCGGGCTGGAACGCAACGCTTCGCGCCCTGAAATACCCGGTGCGCAACTCGGTCGTTCGCCTTTACCTTCGTGAGCTACTGCCCGGAAATTGGCAGAAGGTGATCAAGCAGGGCAATCTCGGAGAAATCCACTATTTCGAGCACGAGTCTTGACAGGTTGCGGGAGTGAAATTCTTCCCGCGCGAGAGCGCCAAATGAAAGCGATCGACCTCGAGAGCCTGCTTTCCCAAACCGCCGACCCACGGCAGAAGGTCGTCTGGTTTGCCCTTCTCTCTCTAGGCGCCATCGAGTCGCTCGTAAGCGGAGCAATCCGGGCCAGCGACTCGATCCGCATTCTGTTCCACGCCGACAACTGCCTCTTCGTCCGGGAGCGCCTGCGACATGAGGACGCCGACGAGGTCATGAGCCGCGGAGTCCAGCTGCCGGACCTGTTTGACACCTTGCCGGCAGAAGAGGCGCATCAGGAATACCAGCGAGAGTTGGCCGCCATGCATTCCCTTTGCTTAAAGCTCATCGAATCCCAAGGGTCCGCGGCGGCCTGACGTAGATCGGAAAGCCTGAGGCAAGTTTAGAATCTCCGCGTGCCTTCCGGGGAAGAGCCGGGTCCGGTTGGAAAAGACGGAGTGACCGAGCTCCTGGCGGCCTTTGGCGAGGGAGATCGCCGCGCCTTCGACCGCCTGGTGCCTCTGGTCTATGCGGAGCTGCGCCGGATCGCCTCGCGGCGGCTGCGCGGCGAAGGCCCGGCGGAGACCCTGGAAACGACCTCCCTCGTCCACGAGGCCTACCTGCGGCTGGTGGACGGCTCTCGCGTTCCGTTCCAATCGCGCTCTCATTTCTTCGCCGTCGCCGCGCAGGCGATGCGGTTCATCCTGGTCGATCGGGCGCGCGAGCGCGGAGCGCAAAAACGGAGCGCCGGGGCGCGGCATCTGGCGCTCGACGACGTCGATACGGTAGCAGCCCCGGCGGCGAACGGGGCGGCGGGCCAAGCGGAAAGCGAGCACGCGGACCGGGTGATCGCGGTCCATGAGGCGCTCGAACGGCTCGGCGCGATCGACCCCCGGATGGTCACGCTGGTCGAGCTTCGATTCTTCGTCGGCCTGACGCTCGAAGAGGTGGCCGAAACGCTCGCGATCTCCCCCGCGGCGGCCTGGCGCGAATGGACCGCGGCGAAAGCCTTCCTCGCCACGGAGCTGGGCGGGCCGCCGTGAGCGAAACGGCGGCGACACCTCCCAAGAATCCGGCAACGAAACGGCCGCCTAACCTGCCGATAGACCGGCCGATGGACGCTGCCCGCTTCGCCCGCCTCAAGCAGGAGTTCCAGGCGCTGCTCGCGGCGGGGCCCGAGTCCCCGTCACGGCAAGAGACGCTTGCGCGCCTCGCCGCCGAGGATGCGGCGCTGGCGTCCGATCTCGCGGCATGGCTTGCGGCGGAGGACGACGACGCAGCGGCCTGGCTGGAGCGGCCCGCGGTGCTCGGACTGGAAGCGGAAGAGGAAATCTTTACCGCACCGCCGCCGGAGCGCGTCGGTCCCTGGCGGCTCCTGGAGGAGATCGGACGGGGCGGCATGGGCAGCGTCTACCTCGGCCGGCGCGACGACGGCGCGTACGAGCAGACGGTCGCGATCAAGCTGGTGCGCGCCGAGCTCGCCTCCGATCTGCTGCGGCGGCGGTTCCTCGCCGAGCGGCGGATCCTCGCCGGGCTCGTGCACCCCCACATCGCCCACCTGATCGACGGCGGCGCCACGGCCGACGGAGTGCCCTACCTGGTCCTGGAGCACGTGGCGGGAGAGCCGATCGATCGCCATTGCGAACGAAAAGCTCTCCCGGTCGAGGCGCGGCTGCGGCTGTTCCTCACCGTCTGCGGCGCGGTCGACTACGCGCATCGCAAGCTCGTCCTGCATCGCGACCTGAAACCCGGCAACGTGCTGGTCGACGACGCCGGTACGCCGAAGCTGCTCGATTTCGGCATCGCCAAGCTGCTCGAGGCGTCGCCCGGAGAGGAGGCGGGCGAGGATTGGACCGCGCTCGGCGGAGCCCGGCCGCTCACCCCCGATTGGGCGAGCCCGGAACAGAGGCGCGGCGATCCGCTCACCACCGCCTCGGACGTCTATTCGCTCGGCGTGCTGCTGCGCCTGCTCCTCACCGGGCGGCGGCCGGAGTCCCTTCGGGGTCGGAGCGAACCCGGCGATCGCGATCTTTCACGGGCTCTGCGCGGCGACCTGCAGCGGATCGTGGCGCGCGCCCTCTGCCCAGAGATCGACGGTCGCTACGGCACGGTGGGCGAGCTGGCGGCGGATCTCGAGCGGCATCTTTCAGGCCTGCCGGTCCTGGCGCATCCACCGTCGCTCCGTTATCGAATGGGCAAGCTGATCCGCCGCCACCGCGCGGCGTTCCTGGGGGCCGCCGTCGCGATCGCGGCTCTGCTCGTCGGCACCGCGGTAAGCCTGCGCCTGGCGTACCTGGAAGAGATGCAGAGGCGGCGCGCGGAGCGCCGCTTCGCCGACGTGCGGCGGATCGCGAACGTCGTCCTGTTCGATCTCCACGGCGCGCTCGAAAACGTGCCCGGCGCGATGCCCGCCCGGCGCCTGCTGGTCGACACCGCGTTGCGCTATCTCGACGACCTCGCCGCCGAGGCGGGCGCCGAGCCGGCGCTGCTCGACGAGCTTTCGGTCGCTTACGAGCGGGTCGCCGAGATCCAGGGTATGCCGGGTTGGCCGAGCGAGGGACGGACCGGCGACGCGCTCGCGAGCTTCGAGAGGGCGCTCACCCTGGTGCGGAAGAGCCGCTCGGCGGCTCCCGAGGGTCCGGCCGAAAAAGCGCGGGCAGGAACCCACGACGAGAGCGAAGCGCGGCTGCTGGTGCGCATCGGTTCGGTCCTCGCGGCGCGGGGCGACACCGGCGCCGCTCTCGGCCGGCATCGGGCGGCGCTCGCCCTGCTCGCGCGCCGCGCCGCGCTGGCACCGTCCACCGGAACCCGCCTCGCCCTGGCGCAGGCGCAGGTCGCGGTCGGCGACGACGTCTGGGAGCTGGGCGACGTCCCCTCCGCCGCCAACCGCTATCGCGAAGCCTTGGCGACCGCGCGCGCCGCCGCGGCGGCCGATCCGTCCTCGATGCCCGCGGCGCGCCAGGTCGGCGTCGTCGAGCAGCGATTGGGCGACGCGGCCTCCGAGCGGAAGGATGGCCGCGAGGCGCTCGCTCACCACTCGGCTTCGCTCGAGGTGGATCGAAAGCTCGCCGCCGAGCATCCGGACGACCGCGAGATCCAGCGCGACCTCGGAACCGACCTGAGCCGGCTCGCCGTGGGCCAGATCTCCTGGGGCTCCATCTCTCAGGGGCTTGCGCTCCACCAGGAAGCGAGCCGGTTGCGCGAGAGACTGCTCGCCGAAGAGCCGGACGACGCCCGCGCTGCCGAGGATGCCGCCGAGTCGCGCCTGGAGGTCGGCAAGACGCTCGGGGCGCTCGGCCGCGCCGCGGAGGCGAAGCGCGAGATCGCCCTCGGCATCCAACGCTTGCGGAGCTTGACCGCCCGCGACCCGAAGAACGCGCGATGGAGCGACTCCCTGGCGAGCGCCCTCGCGAGCCGCGCGGAGATCGAGGGGCGGAGCGGCGATCGCCCTGCCGCGCGAGCCGCGCTCGCCGAGGCCCTCGCGATCCGGCGGCGCCTGCTCGCCGAAAGCCCCGACCTCGCCGGCAACCGGACCGCCCTGGCCGACCTCCTCGAGAAGGCGGGCGGCGAACCCAGGCATCCGTGAATCCCGGCAGCAGCTCGGATCGGCCTTCTATCCCTTGATCTTGTCGATCGGCGACATGCCGTTGCCGCTCGCGCAGGTCAGTCGGTAGGCGATCGGCGGCGAGCCCATCGGCGGCGGGTTGGCGGCGTTTTCGGTCACCCGGAGGATCCAGGCGTCGGCGACGCCGTGGTTGATCGACTCGCGCTCGCGGGTAGAAAACTCGAGGGTCGAGGGAAAGCCGCCGGTCACGACCGTGCCGTCCGGAGCGATGACTTCGAGTGCGAGCCGCGGGCTGTCGACCGAACACTGGACCCGGTCCGGGTGGCGCAGGAAGATCGCGTGGAGCTCGGGCCCGAAACCGGGCACGAAGAGGAATCCGCCCCAGCCCGCCGTCGCGTTCGCGCTCACCCGCCGCTGTCGCAGCAGGTCCTTCGGCTCGTAGACCTTGCCCATCAGATAATTCGTCGTCGAGCCGCCGATCACCCGGCAGGTGGCGACCAGCGAAGGATTCGAAGCGTTGGCCGTAGGCTCGACCTCGACCCGTGCGGCGTCGATCACCATCCCGCCGACCCCGACGAGCGAAAACACGTCGATCAGAAGCTCGGCCGACCAGGGTCCCAGCGGGATCACGGTGCTGCCCAACACGCCGCCGCTCGAGTCCTTGACCGAGACGCGATAGAGGTTGCCGGTGGCGCCCACGTCGTAAAAGCTTCCGATCAGGCAATCGGTCCGGAGCATCACCGAACCGGACGCCCCGTTTTGGATGCCGGTGACGATCTGGGTCGAGCCTTCGAGCGCGCCGAGCGGCAACCCGGGAACGCTGAAGCCGGTCGCCGGAACGCCGGCGACGCCCGGGACGGCTTCGATCCGGGCGAGGGCCGAGATGCGCACCGACGCGCCTCCCCGGTTCACGAACAGGGTGAGCGTTCCGCGGTCGCCGAGCGACCCCGGCGGCATGGAACCGCGGCATTTCTGCTCGAGCAGCTCCCGAAGACCGAAGCGCAGGACGCCGTCGGCCGGCACGGTGAGGGCGAAAGTCTGAGGCGCCGGGGTCGCGCTGGTCTCGGCGCAGGTGAACAGGCCCGGGTTGGCCGACGTCCGCTCGCCGACGTACCACGCGATCAGACCGACGGCGGTCGAGAAGTGATTCTCGACGAACACCTGGGTCCGGGTGTTCGAAGCCGGCGCGTCGACGACGAAGGGGAGGACGATCGCGTATCCCGAGCTGTCGGCGCTCATGGCCGCCGCCGGGACATCGAGAGCCAAAGCCGAGAGGAAACCGAAACAGAGGAGCTGCGGAAGCCGGATTTTCATCGTCGTCCTCTCGTCGTCAAAAGTCGTCGGTCGCCACGTCGAGCGGCAGCATCGCGGAGATACCGCCGGCGCTTTCGCAGAGCACGCCGAACGCGCCGGGCGTGAGCCCGGAGGCGGGATAGCCGGTGCTGGGAGTTCCGCGCCACGAGACCTCCACCACCCAACGTCCGTTCACACCTTGGCCCACCTCGTTCTTCAGGCCGGTCGAAAAGACGCCGGTGTCGCTGATGCCGCGTCCCCCGGCGACCACCAAACCGTCGGGCGAAAGCACCCGCAGCTCCTGCCAAGGAGCGGGATTCTCCTGGGGCGCGACGAGCGACGGCACGATCCAGCATCGCGCGCGGTCCTCGTGCCGCAGGTAGAAGGCCAGGCGAGACTTGGCGCCCGGGTTCATCAGGATCGCCACCTTCGCCGAGCCGACGAAGAGCCGGGTGTCGCCGCGCACCGGCGACCGCGAACGCGAGCGATCTTTCGGCTGCGGGGTCGTCGCGACCCGGAAGTCCTCCGTCCGGGTCGCGAGCGTCTCGACGCTGCAGCCGGCGACCAGATCGGCTCCCTCGCCCGTGGGAAGGGCGTAGAGCTCGGCGGTCAAGTTGGTGTACACCTGCGGCGGCAGGTTCGCGAGGGCGAGGAGGTTCGTGAGCTTCACCATCGTACGGCGCCGGAGGTGGACGTTCACCGGACTCCCCACCGGCCGCGCGCTGCCGCTCGTGTAGCTCATCAGTTGGACCGCGACGTCTTTGTCCTCGCCGAGCGCGCCGAGATAACAGTGGGGCACCTTGTCGACCAGGGCGGTCGGCGGGCTGGGGATCGTCCCCTCGAGGCCGAGGACGCGTAGCGTCTCCTTTCGCGACGGGCTCGGAGCCCCGGGGTCCAGCGCGCCCACCGGCATCCCTTCGACGGTGAATCGATCGCCGCTCGCCGTGGCGACGACGCTCGAGGCGAAGAAAGGGTTCGTGTCGAATCCACCGAAGACGCTCAATTCCAGGTAGCCGAAGTTCTCGACGTCCGGCGAGCCGAGCGGGCACAGCTGAGATAGGAGGAATTGCCGCGCCTCGCCGGCCCTGAGCGACACGTCGGCGCAGACCCGCATCCCGACCGTGGAGGCCGCCATCGGCGTGCCGTCCGCCCCGACGTAGGAGCCGAAGATCCGGATCGCGACCGTGCCCGGGTTCGTGAGGTAGACCGTCGATTCGCGGTCGAGCCCCGCGACCACGTACGGCACGATGACGATTCGGCCGGCGCCGTCCAGGCTGGAGCCGTAAGCGGGCGGAATCGCGGCCGGCATCAGACCGGCCGCCCACAGCACCGCGAGGAGGAGAGGGACGGATCGATGCCTCGTTGCGTCGAGCATGGTCGGGGTCCTCACCTTTCCTCACCGAGGGATTCCAAGGTTTCCTCGCCGACCGGATGGGCGGAGCCGGCCGGACCGTTCAGATAGCGCGCGACGCCGAACGAAACGCCGATCGCGGGGAAGGCGGGAAAAACCGGACCGGCCACGACGATGCGGCCGTTGGGTTGGATCTCCATCGCTTCGACGCTCGATCCGACGCTTCCGGGAAAGCGCGTACGCACCTTGCCGCCCTCTCCAAACGATGCATCGAGCCGGCCGCTCGCGCTGTAGCGGGCCAAACCGAACGCGCCGTCGCCGGCGCCGGGTCGGCTTTCGTCGATCTGACCGGCCACCACGATCACGCCGTTCGCGAGTACCCGCAGGTCGTCGACGCCGTCGAACTTCTGCGCGAAGTCGGTCGTCGTCCGGCCGGCGGTGCCGAACGTCGGATCGAGCTTGCCGTTCGCGGTGAAGCGCAGCACGGCGAAGTTCATGTTGGCCGGGCCTCCGGTCGACGCGATGCCGCCTCCTACCAAGAATTTTCCACCGGGGAGGAGGGCGAGCGCCGTCGCGGCGGAGCTCTGGCCGAAGCTCAAGAGGGTCTTGCCGGAGACGCCGAACGTCGGATCGGGCTTGCCCTGTCGAGTGAAGCGCGCGAACGCCATCTTGAACGGACCGCCATTCGGCCCGATGCCGGACGGCCCGGCGGCCAGGATCCTGCCGTCGGCCAGAAGAGCCAGGGCCTCGATCGAATCGTCCCGCCCGGAGAAATCGACCGTGACCTTCCCGGCGGTCCCGAACGTCGTGTCGAGCGAGCCGTTCGGCAAGAAGCGAGCGAGTGCGAAATCGTGCGACCCGACGGGCCCCGATCTCCCGCCGGCGAGGAGCTTGCCGTCGGCCTGGCGGGCCAGGACGAGCACCCAGTCGTCCGCACCCAGGTTGGCCTTCACCTTGCCCCCGCTTCCGAACGCGGGATCGGGTTGGCCGGTGGGCAGGAACCGCATCAGGACGAAATCGACACCGGGATCGAGCGGCGAGGAGGCCGCCCAACCGCCGACGACCAATTTGCCGTTCGGCTCGCGCAGCAGCGCGAAGCCCTCCTCGATCGAGAACGGGCCGAACCCGGCGCGGACCTTGCCAGTGCCGCCGAACGAGGCATCGAGCGATCCGTCCGGGTTGTAGCGCGCGAGCGCAAAGTCGGCCGGATCGCTGACGTCGCTCGCCCAGCCGGCGACCACCAGCTTGCCGTCCGGCTGGACGACCAGATCGAACGCATAGTCGGTATTGATCGGGCTCGTCGGGTGGAAGACGGTCGTCACGAGCCCCGTGCCGCCGCCGAAGCTTACGTCCAGGGTACCGCCCGAGGCAGCGGGTGCCGCACCTTGGGCTTGGCTCTCTAGAACCCCGGCGAGGAAGAAGAAGAGGAGAAGGAAACAACTCCGAGCTCTGTGCCGCATCGCGTGATCTCCACGGGCGAGAATCGCCCTCTACCGGAGACAAGCGGATTCGGCGTGAAGATTTTTCAGACGCTTCGGACGGCCGGTACGATCCGCTGCCGCCCAAAGACAGCGGCGAGGGGATCGACTGCCGCCGATTCCCTCGTCGTCACTTCCCGCCCGCGTCGCGAAAGCGCGCGAGCCTGACATCGCGGATCGCTACTTGAGCTCGACGCTCGAGACGCCATCGCCGCGGAACCCGAAGCGGTAGGAAAGCACGTTCGACCGGCCGCCCGACGGAACGCTGTCGGCCGAGTCGTCCGTCGAGAGCTTGCCTTCGAGCGCACCTCCCGGGGCGAAGTTCGACGCGGCGACCCGGACGAAGTAGGCGCCGGTTTTCGCGACCCCGAAGCAGTAGAGACCCTGGAGGTCGTTGCCCGTGTTGTGGGCGAGGCAGGAGGACCAGTTGGGATTCCGGACGTCTCCGGTGAGCGTCGTCTCGACGACCGCGCCGTCGCTCCGCCGCACGAGCTCCATCGCCACGTTGGGGATTCCCGATTCCTTCCTGGACAAAGAACCGTCACCGTCGGCGTCTTCCCACACCGTGTCACCCAGGATGAAGGCCGACTCGTCGGGGCAGGCGGCAACGCGCGGGACGAGGTACGGATCTTCTTCGGGAAGGGGATCACGCTCGGGACGCGTCGAGCAGGAGTCCCCCGACCAGAGGTTCAGGTTCGCCAGGTCGAGGCCGATGATTCGCACCTTCCACATTCCCGAGGGGAGGGTCGCGCCGGAGTAGACGGCGTCGGCCATCGAGGCGTCGGGCGAGGAGGAGCTCGCGATCAGGTACTGCTCCCACTCCGAGCTTCCCGAGGGGTTGTCGTTCGAATAGACGTTGCCTTCCGGATCCATCACTTCGTAGCGCACGCAACCGACCGCGGCGGGGTCACCCAGCTCGCCCCGGCGGAAGATGTCGCGGTAGTTGTCGTCCGGCGGAACGCCGACTCCCTGTGTTCCCTCCGGGTTGGCTCCCGGCGTCGCGAACGGAAAGCCCGCGTAGTCGGCCGGCGTGTCCGGATCGTCCTGATCGACGCAGGGGTCGAGCGGTACGCCGGAAGGATTCCCCGTGAGGTTGCCCGTCCCGTAGTCGAAGTCTCCGTCGAACAGGCGCAAGGCCGATTCGCCACCCGGCAAGGTGAAGAAGAAATCGAAGGTTCCGTCGTAGGTCGTCGGGGCGGTGAGGAAGCTGCCGGTCGCGGGGGCGGTCGGCGTCGAGCCTGGGTAGATGATCGGCACGTCATTGGCGACCTGGCGCAGACCGGCCACGAGGGCGAAGTGGTAGATGCGGAACGAGGCGGGCGACGAGACCGCGATCTTGAGGCTGCTCTCCAGCTGCTCGCCGGTATTGCAGGAGCCGTCGGTTCCGATCGTCAGGTTGTACGAGTAGTTTCCGCTCGGCGCGAGCGCGAGCGGCGAGTTCGTCAACTCGACCGACCACCAATCGTTGTCGGCCATGGTGGCGGAGCTCGCGGTCCAGAGCGGGCCGGAGGTCGGATTCGTTCCGTTGCCCACCCAGGAGCCGATCAGATTGCCGGGGTCCGTGTTGGCTGTCCGGAGCGGATCCGCGTACAGGGCGAACTTGAGCTGCCGGGACCCGAGATCCCAATGCGCTTTGTTGTTCGAATCCGGCCTGCCGGTTTCGCCGTCGAAGACGTTCAAGGTGAACGTCGTCGAGCTCGCGGGCGCGCCAATCGTCAGGTGGACCGACTGCTCGAGGGTCGAAAGGCCCGAGCAGCCGAAACCGAGAAAACGTCCATCGGTGGGGTTCTGCGTCGGGAAGGCGGCAAAGGGCGGGGTGCCCGCTTGCGCGAACGCGGCTACCGAGCTGAACGAGAAAAGGATCCAGGCGAAGACGAGCCCGTGGATTCGGCTCGACCGGACCCGAAGGCCGCTCATGACGTGAAGATAGAACTGTCGTTCAAGGGACATGGCGCCCTCCTTGAAAAAGAAGCTTTCGAAGCTAGCGAGGGGAGGCGGGATGCCTTCCGAAAACCTGTAGAAGGCACGCGGCATGCCCGAACGGAGGGCGTAGTCAAGTCGTTGATTTCACGAAGAGTCGGAGAAGACGATGGCCCTCGAGGTCCGGGAACCGGACGACTCTTTCCGAAAGGCCGACGATCTCGAAGCGGAAGCCGACAGGATCGCGCCTATCGGCGAGGCAGCGATCGATCGCCTTCAACGGCATGAAATCTCCCGGCCGCCTCCTCACATCACGGTCGTCCGTATCCGACCCGCTCGGATTCGATGTTGAGCGTAAAACGTATTTGGTCTATGCTAAAAGGCAGATACGACGATCCGTCACCCTACCGGCGTTCCCGCCGTTACCCTGAGGGTGAGATCTAGAGAAGGAGCATGAAGTACTTACTACCCGTCGCGAGCTGGCCGCTAAGGGCAAAGATCGCGGCACTCTTGGCGCTTGCGTCGCTCTTACCTCTCATCATCTCGGCATCTCTCGACATCCGCGAGACTCGCATCGAGCTCGTCGCGAATGCCGAGAACCAACTGGCCGCCCGGGGCGACCAGTTGGCCCGCGAGCTGGACACTTTCCACGTTGGAATCCAGCGGACGGCGAAAAGCTTCGCTCGCTTTCCCAGCGTCTTGGCGCTCAGCCGAGGCGTGCCGGGCGACAGGGTTCGCTTGGAGGTAGAAGCGACGCTTGCCGCGAGGCCTGCGGTCGACTCTAGAGTTCGCGGCTTGGCGGTGCTCGACTCGACCGGAACCGTGGTGGCCGCGACCGAGAAGGAGCTCGTCGGCGTCGACCTGTCCTTCCATAGTTTCGTCCGGGACGCCCTCGAAGGAACCGCCGTAATCTCCGACGTCTACCTCGAGCCTCATGCGGCGGACGCTCCCACCATCGCCTACCTAGAGCCGATCCGGGAAGGGGTGAACGTCCGGGGCCTCGTCGCGATCTGGGCTCGGGCCGCGGCGCTTTGGGACGTGATGAAAACTTCCAACGCGCTCGCAGGTCCGGGTAGTTTCGCGGTCGTGTTCGACCAGTACGGAATCCGGATCGCCCATACCTACAGCGACGAGATCGTCTTCCATCCGGGCGGCGCGGTGGAACCCGCGGTCGCCAAGACCTTCGTGTCTGAGTCGCGATTCGGTCCGAAGACTCGGGAGTTGCTCGCGGACGTGCGGGCCTTTCCCGCGCTGTTCGAGCTTTCCCGCTCGCCGTCTCCCGACCCGAGGGTCTTTCGCGGTTTCGCCCCGGTCGACGGCAAGTGGAACTACGGCGTCGCCCGCCGCTTCAAGTCCGTGCCCTGGACGGTCTTCTACATGCTGCCGGAGGTCACGATTCGGGCCGAGATCGACCGCCACGTGCGGGAGCACCTGCTCGTCGCCGCTCCGATCATCTTGGCCGCCCTCCTCGCGGGAGCAGGTTTCGCCGCACTTATCCTGCGACCGATCCGTTCGCTGTCAGCGGCGACCGAAAGGATCGCCGACGGCGATCTAGGCGCCCGGGTAGCGGCCGGCCCTCCGGACGAGCTCGGCCGGCTGGGCACTAGTTTCAACGCAATGGCGGAGAGGATCGAGAGTCAGGCCCAAGCTCTAGGGAAGGCGCGCGATCTGCTCGAGATCCGCGTCGAACAGCGTACGGCCGAGCTGGTCGAGACGACAAAGAGCCTGGAGAGCGAAGTCGCCGAAAGGAAAAGAGCCGAGTCGAAGCTCGGCGCCCAGCTCGAGCGACTCAGTCTCTTGAACCAGATCACGCGCGCCATCTCGGAACGCCAGGACCTGCACAGCATCTTCCAGGTGGTGATTCGCACCGTCGAGGACAACCTGCCGGTCGACTTCTGTTGCCTCTGCCTTTACGATGCTCCCGACCGGACCCTCACCGTCTCTGCGGTCGGCGTCAAGAGCGATTCTCTTGCCCGCAGCCTGGCGCTACCCGAGCAGGCACTCGTCGCCGTCGATGCCAACGGCCTGTCTCGATGCATCGCGGGCAGGCTCGTCTACGAGCCAGACATCACTCAGGTACCGTTCCCATTTCCGCAGCGGCTCGCCGCCGGCGGGCTTCGCTCTCTCGTCTTTGCGCCGCTCGCCGCCGAGAGCATGGTTTTTGGCGTCTTCGTCGCGGCCCGGCCCGCCGCCGACGCCTTCGACAGCGGCGAGTGCGAGTTCCTCAAACAGCTCGGCGAGCACGTCGCTCTCGCGGCCCATCAAGCCCAACTCTACACGGCGCTGCAACAGGCGTATGACGACCTTCGCCAGTCGCAGCAAGCCGTGATGCAACAAGAGAGGCTGCGGGCGCTCGGCCAGATGGCGAGCGGCATCGCCCATGACATCAACAACGCCATTTCGCCCGTGGTCCTCTACACTGAGCTGTTGCTTGAGCAGGAACTGAACTTGAGCGTCCGAGCTCGCGAGTTCCTACTGACGATCCAGCATGCGATCGAAGACGTCGGCCAGACGGTGGGCCGGATGCGGGAGTTTTACCGACAACGCGAGCCACAGCTCGTCCTCGCCTCGCTCGATTTCAATCGGCTGGTCCGGCAAGTGATCGACCTCTCACGCGCCCGCTGGCACGACATGCCGCAAATGCGGGGTGTCGTTATTGAGCTCGACACGCAGCTCGAGCAGAACCTTCCAGAGGTCATGGGGGTCGAGAGCGAGATCCGCGAGTCCCTGATCAACCTTGTGTTCAACGCGGTCGACGCGATGCCGGAAGGCGGGAAACTCTTGATCCGAACCGGCTCCGGAGGAGGGCAGGTCTACCTCGAGGTGGGCGATACCGGTTGCGGTATGACAAAAGAGGTTCTGCAAAAGTGCATGGAGCCGTTCTTCACCACCAAGGGTGAGCGCGGCACCGGGCTGGGCCTTGCGATGGTGTACGGAATGGCGAGGCGGCATAGCGCGGACTTGGGCATCGAGAGCACGGTCGGCGTCGGAACGACGGTCCGCCTGACGTTCGCGGCCGCCGCGGCCGACCCGAAGTCAGCGGATTCCGCCGCCGCCCCAACTATGTCGGTGCCGCCTCGCCTCCGCATCCTCGTGGTCGACGACGATCCGTTGTTGCTCCGGTCCCTGCGCGACATCCTGGAAGTCGACGGCCACCTTGTGTTCGCCGCGAACCAGGGCCAGGCGGGGATCGACGAGTTCATCGCCGCAAAGGCGCGTGGCGAGCCGTTCGGTGTGGTCATCACCGACCTCGGGATGCCCTACGTCGACGGAAACAAGGTGGCGAGCGCCGTCAAGCTGGCTTCGCCTTCAACTCCGGTCATTCTACTGACCGGCTGGGGGCAGCGGCTCGTGGAAGAAGGAGACGTGCCACAGCATGTCGACCACGTTCTCAGCAAGCCCCCGAGGATTCGCGAGCTTCGCGACACCTTGTTGCAGAGCTTTCGCGCGGGTGCGGCCTGAAATGTCCGCCGGCGGCCCTTTCGGCTCCCCTTCCCGAAAACCGATCGTCCGGCTCCTCGTCGTCGACGACGAGGCGGCACACCGGAAGGCCCTGTGCGACGCGCTCGAGATCGAGGGCTTCGAGACCGCGAGCTACGCGTCGGGGCAGGAGGCGCTCGACACCCTCACGCCCGGTGCATTCGACCTCCTTCTGACTGATCTGGCGATGCCGGAGATGGACGGTATCGCCCTCCTGGCGGCGGCTCAGCGCTCCGACCCGGACCTGGCCGGAATCATCATGACCGGCGAGGGTACCATCTCGAACGCCGTCGAAGCGATGAAAGCTGGCGCGCTCGACTTCATCCTGAAACCCTTCCGACTGAGCGCTCTCTTGCCGGTGCTCGGGCGAGCCCTGTCAATCCGGAAGCTTCGACGGGAGAACGAGGAGCTTCATCGCCGCCTGAACGAGCGGGCGAACGAACTCGAAGCAGCGAATCGCGAACTCGACTCCTTTACCCGCGCGGTAGCTCACGAGCTGCGCGGCCCGCTGGGAGCCGTCATCGGCTTCACACGGCTGTTGATCCGAGGACACTCGACGGTCCTCCCCGAAGACGGTCGCGATTATCTAGAGGAGGTGGTCCGAGCGGCCGAAGGCATGAACCGCCTGATCGACGACCTCTTCCGCTTCTCGCAGGCCACCGAACAGGCTCTCGTCAAACGGACCGTAGATGTCACGGATCTGGTCCAAGAAGTTCTCTCCGAACTCCGTGGTTCGCATTCTGGCCGGTACGTCGAGATCCGCGTGGGCCCGCTGCCGAATGCCTTCTCGGATCGAGCCCTGCTCAAACACGTGTTCGCAAATCTCCTCTCGAACGCCTTGAAGTTCACCGCCAAGAAGGAGCGCGCCGTGATCGAAGTGAGCGGCTGCGACGAGGGTGAACGCCTAGTCTTCGTCGTTCGAGACGATGGCGTCGGTTTCGATGAGCAGAAGGCAGATGCGCTTTTCGGCGTGTTCCAGCGCCTTCATCGCGCCGACGATTTCGAGGGCACTGGTGTCGGTCTCTCCCTTGTGCGCCGAATCGTTTTGCGCCACGGGGGCCACGTCTGGGCGACCGCCGAAGTCAACCGCGGAGCCGCCTTCCGCTTCAGCTTACCCGCCGAGGGCGAAAGCGTCGGAAGCGACCCTCTGATCCGGTTGAGACCTCGCTAAGCGTCCAGAGCTTGCCGCAGTTTTCGAGCCAACGCCTCGGCCGTGAAGGGCTTTTCGAGGATGCTCCAATCGCCCGTCAACCTTAGGGTGTGTTCCGAGTAGCCGGACATCAGGACTACTCGGATTCCAGGGAGAAGATTCTCGATGCGGACCGCGAGCTCCGGCCCGTTGATTCCCGACATCAGCACATCGCTCACCATGGCGTGGATTGTTCCCTGATGAAGACTTGCCACCTCAAGGGCTTCCTCACCGCCTCGGGTGACCAGGACCGAATAGCCGTAGCGCTCGAGCGCAATCTGGGTGGCAAGGCGGACTGCGTCGTCGTCTTCTACGACCAGAATAGTCTCTTCTCCAATCAACGTCGGGGGCACCGCAATCACGGGCACGGAGTCCGTCTTGAGAATCGGCTCCCCCGAACGCGGCAGGTACACCTTGAACGACGAGCCGTGGCCCAGCTCGCTGTAGACCCAGACATGCCCCTTCGACTGCTTGACGATGCCGTAGAGCGTCGCGAGGCCGAGGCCCGTCCCCTTCCCCGGACCCTTGGTCGTGAAGAACGGCTCGAAGAGCCGCGACTTCACCTCCTCGTCCATTCCAACGCCCGTATCGGTGACGGAGAGCATCACATAGGAACCCGGCAGCATGCCGACTCTTCGCTGCGCATAGACTTCGTCAATGGAGGCATCGCGAGTCTCGATAGTCAAATACCCGCCGGACGGCATTGCGTCGCGCGCGTTCACCACCAGGTTCATGAGCACTTGATCGATCTGGCCGCGGTCCGCTTCAACGTATCCAAGCCGGGGGCTCAGCACCGTTCGGAGCACAAGGTTTTCACCCAGGAGGGGACGGAGCATCGACTCCATCTCGCGAACGATGACGTTGAGGTCGAGAACCTCCGGTCTCAGTACCTGTTGCCTGCTGAATGCGAGGAGCTGCCGGGTGATGGTCGCAGCCCGCTCGCCCGCTTTCCGAATCTCTCGGATCTGATCTCGGTACTGAACATCGATTTCGCCCTCTAGGAGGTCGCAGTAGCTGAGCACCGGCGTAAGGAGGTTGTTGAAATCGTGTGCGATCCCACTCACCAAGGTTCCTACGGCCTCCATCTTCTGGGCATGTCGCAGCTGCTTTTCGAGCCGCCTCTGCTCGGTGACGTCTTGGAGGACCGCGATGCGTAAGTTGCTCGTCGTCAGGCCGATCTGGTGGGTGTGGACCTCGACTTCGATCTCGGAACCGTCCTTCCTCCAGTGTCGCCAGACCCCGGGGTGGTCCGACCTCGGAGAGCCGCGGACGACGGCGAGGAGTTTCGGAATGTCCTCCGGCGGACGGATGTCCCTGAGGGTCATGGCCAAGAACTCTTCTTTCGAGTAGCCATAGCTTCGAATTGCGGTCTCGTTGACTTCCAGAAAGGCCAAGGAATCCGAGTCGTAGATCCACATCGGCAAGGGGCCGCGGTCGAAAAGAGCCCGGTAGCGCGCTTCGCTTTCGCGCAGCGCCGCCTCAGCCTTACGCCGTTCCGTGATGTCGTAAAAGGCCGACAACAGGAGCCGTTTGCTGCCGCTGGTTACGAGCTCGACCGACTTCAACGCATGAAGAATTTCCCCAAGCTTGGTCCGAAGGCGAATCTCGCGGTCGCGAAGGGAATCGGAGGCCACGACGGCCGAGAGCATCTCTTCACGCTCCGAGGGATCGACCCAGAGGCCGAGCTCGACCGAGGTCCGGCCGACGAGCTCCTCCCTCGTATAGCCCAACATCTCGTTCAACCGCTCGTTGACGTCCACGAACTGATCCGTCTCGACATCTGAAAGGCTCGCCGCGACGGGGCTTACCCGGAAAATCCGGCGAAAACTCTCTTCGGACTCGTGCAGAGCCTCGTTCGCGGCCGCCAGCCGCGAGCGGGTCGCTTCGAGCTCGATGTTCTTCGCCTCCAGCGCGCGAACGAGGGCTTCGCTATACTCCTTGATCGCGTCGCTGACCGGTGGGCCGACCGGGTTTGACCGCGGCTTGCGGACGACGCGGAGCAACGCGTCCAGAATCTGGTCGGGACCGGCGGGAAAACGCAGGAAGTCATCCGCGCCGGAATCGAGGGCTACAGCTTGATCGGAATCCGCGAGATAGGTGGCGCTGGTCACGATCACGGGAAGATGCATCAAGCCCGGATCACGCCGGATTTCTCGGCAAAGACTATGCCCGTCCATCCTCGGCATCAGAACGTCGGTAATGACCGCGTCGAAACCCTCACGGCGAAGGCGTTCGAGCGCCTCGAGACCATCGACCGCTTCGACCGGCTCGTGCCCTCCGGCCCGGAGCGTGATCCGCAGGAGCTTGCGATTGACCGGGAGGTCGTCGACGACGAGGATCTTCATTCCGCCGTGGTTCCAAGAAGTCTCGCGACCTCAACTGGAAAGCGGCGGGTGTCGAGCGGCTTCGAGACGTATCCGTCGCAGCCCGCGGCGCGGGCCTTTTCCTCGTCGCCTTTCATCGCGTAGGCCGTCACGGCGAGGATGATCACGCTCTTCAGAGAGGGATCGGCTTTTAGGCGGCGGGTCAATTCCAGACCATCCATCCCAGGCAGTTGAACGTCCATGACGATCATCTTCGGACGGCTCGCCCGCAGTAACGCCAAGGTGTCCTCGGCGTTCGTCGCGGTATGGACTTCGTAACCGTGCGAGGAGAGGAGAACGCGCGCCAGCTTGAGGTTCACCAGGTTGTCGTCGACGATCAGGATCGATTCACCGGCCATGGGTCCTCCCTACGATGTCACCTTGGGTTCCGTGAAAAGACTCTCGATCTCCTGGATCAAGCTCGCCAGACCGTCGCCTTTCGAGAGCACGACGCGAGTCGAGGCGCGAAGCGCTTCGCGTTCGGCAGGAACCAGGTCCTTGACCGTCCAGACGATCACGGGGGTATGGCGCCCTTCGGGAGTCGAGCGAAAGATCCGCAGGAACTCGAATCCGCTCATACCGGGTAGCACGATGTCCAGCACGACAGCGGCCGGCATTTCGGCCGCGGCCGCCTTCAGCGCCGCGGGCCCGGTCGAGCAGCAGACCGGACGGTACCCTTCCTGGAGGAGCTTCGCTTGGACAAGCTTCAAAGTCGTTTCGTCGTCGTCCACGACCAGCACCGGCCGGCGCACCTCAGGCTTGACGGCTGCGCGGCTCAACGAGGCCAACAATTCCTCGGCCTGTACGGGCTTTTCGAACACGTCGTGGACGGGAAAGCTGAGTCCGATCCCCTGCTCAGCGACCACGCTGACGACGATGACAGGGGTTCCTCGGTTGAGCCCGCCGCCGCGGACGGCACGGAGCACGTTTCGTCCCGGAATGTCGGGGAGCATGAGGTCGAGAGTGATCGCGTCGTAGGCCCTCTCGCAACACCGAAGGAGTGCTTCGGCACCGTCGCTCGCGGAGTCCACCGAGTACCCGGCGTCGGCCAGCGTGCGGACCAGCCAGCCGCGGTCGTTTTCGTCGTCCTCGATCACCAACAACCGGCGCGAGCTCGTTTCGTCCTGGACCGGCGGCGGTTCGACTCGGTAATCCGCCGACCCTGGCGAAACCCGAGGCAATACCGCGTAGAAAACGCTGCCCACGCCGGGCGTGCTCTCGACTCCGACCCGGCCGCCCTGCGCTTCGACGACGCGGCGAGTGAGAGCGAGACCCAACCCGGTGCCCTGGAACTTCTTGGCGGTGCTCGCGTCCAGCTGCTGGAACTCGACGAAGAGCCGGTCGATGTCTTTCGGTTGGATGCCGATTCCCCGGTCTTCGACTTCGATCCGCAATTCCTCGGTCCCTTCCGGCAGGACCCGCACCTCGATGACGCCCCCCTCAGGAGAGAACTTGAGAGCATTCGACAGGTAGTTGTAAAGCACCTGTTTGAGCTTCGCGGCATCGGCGACGACGCCGGTGAGAGTCGGGGCTACATGCACCTCGATCCGAATCCTGCGCTGCGCGGCCATCGTCCTCAGAATGTCGCGCACTTCGCCGATCAACGGCCCCAGGTCGATCGGCTCCGGAACAAGCTCGATCCTACCGGACTCGACCTTTGCGAGATCGAGAATGTCGTTGATCAGCTGTAGAAGGTGCCGCGAGCTCGCCAGGATGTCTCCCAGGAATTCCCTCTGTTCGGTCGTCACCGGACCGACCCGAGCATCGTGCAGCAGCTCGCTGAAGCCGATGATGGCGTTGAGCGGCGTGCGGAGCTCGTGGGACATGTTCGCGAGGAACTCGCTCTTCAGACGGTTTGCCGTTTGGAGGCTGAGATACTGCTCGCTCAATTCCCTCTGGAGATTCCGTTGCTCCGTGATGTCGCGGATCGCGGTAAAAACCAGGAGACCCTCGTCAGTTTCGAGCGGGCTGAGGCTGATCTCGACCGGAAACTCCGAACCGTCCTTGCGCAGTCCGAAGAGATCCATTCCAGCGCCCATGGGCCGCAGCTTCGGTTCTCTCGCATAGGCGGCCCGATGACGCGTATGCCGGTCGCGCAAACGCCGAGGAACCAGCAGGTCCGGCGACCCTCCGATCAACTCGCTCCGGGTATAACCGAACAGCGTCTCGGCCTGGGCGTTGACCAGAACGATCCTACCGTCCGCCCCCACGATGACGATCGCGTCGGGTGCGGCTTCCAACAGGTCGCTGAACCGGGCTTCGAGAAAGGCTTCCTGCGGCTGTCGCTCTTCGATGGGCATTGCGCGCACTCCTAGGAACCGAACGTTTTCGCCGAGGCGAGACTCGCGGAAACGGCGGTGAGCAGGTCGGCGAGCGAAAAGGGTTTCTTGAGGAGTCGCGCCTTCGGCGCGAGCTCGGCCGCCCCGGGCAAAGCCTCCTCGCCGTGAAGGAGCAGCGCCGGCACGTTCTCCTTGAGATGCCGCGCGGCGAGGACCCAATCCGGACCGTCGAGGAAGCGCAGTCCGGACCCGACGATCACGAGGGCGACCGTGGGGGAATGCCGGGCGAACAGGGCGAGGGCCTCGGCGCCGTCGCGAGCGATCAGCGTTTCATAGGAGTGCCCCTCGAGAGCTCGGGCCATCGCGTCCCCGACGATCGCGGACGGCTCGGCGATCAGAATCAACTCGCCGTGCCCTACCCGCGCGATCGCGGAACGAGCCGGCTCGATCGACCCGACCGGTTCGCGATCGGCGCGAAAGTAGACGCGGAGGGTCTCGTCCAATTCTTCACCGGCGATGATCTCGGCGAAGTCTCCCAATGCGGCGACCGTTGCCCGTTCCTCCTCCGAGACCTTCGCCGAGCCGGCGGCGACCGTCAGCTCGATCGCGAGATAGGCGCCTTGCAGGAGACCGGACCGCATGGCCGCCGCCAACCCGTCGACCTCGACGTTGCGGACGGCGAGGGCCACCACGCCTCCGGCCGGCAGGCGCCGGCGTGAGATCTGACAGAGCTCGAGCAACGCAATGTAGACCGGGATCGGATCGGCCTCGAGCAGCCGGAGGTCCGGGGAGAAATCCACTTCGACGCTGATCGGGGGAGCGAACGCCGCCTCGGCGAAACGCGCTACGTCCACCAGCAGGTGGCGCGCTTGGAAAGGCGTCGATACGCCCCCGGTCGCGCGCGCCAGCCCGTGCAGCTGGCGAACGAGGGCGACCCCCTTGCGAGCCGATTCGCCCACCATTCCCAACAGCTCGCGGTCTCGATCGGAGGAATTCCTGCCGGACCATAGGTCGACCAACATGATGATGGCCGAAAGGAGGTTGTTGATCTCATGCGCCAAGCCGGAGCCGAGCGCGATCAAAACCCTTTCACGCCCGAGCTCCGTCGAGGTCGACGTCGGCAAGTCGAAGTTCATGATCGGCCCTCTTGCGGCAGAGGAACAAAGACTTCGTCGAAGGCAAGAAGCATGCCGCGACGGCTCCTCGGCGTCTTCGGAGAAAAACATACGGCTTCGGCACGATGCGTTGTCCGAAACCTGGACGACTTTGTCCGAGCCTCGGACAAGCGAGCCCACCGCAACCTCGAATTTGCGTCGAGATCGTCGTGGTCACGTACGTTAGGCATTAGAGTCGAGCGGTGCCGGATCCCGAATCCAAGATCCTGATCGTCGACGACAGCGAGCAAAATCGCCGGCTGATGGAGGAAATCGTTCAGTCGCTCGGTTACTCGACCGCCACGGCGTGCGACGGCAACGAGGCGCTGGAGGTGGCGTTCGACGTCGACCTGATCCTCCTCGATGTCTTGATGCCTGGCATCGACGGTTTCGAAGTCACCCGGCGCATTCGGGAGCGAGTCGATCCCTTCGAGCTGCCCGTCATCCTGGTGACCGCGCTCGACAGCCGGGAGGATCGGCTTCGCGCCGTCGCCACGGGAGTCAACGATTTCATCGCCAAGCCGATCGACGCGGTCGAGCTCACCGTGAGACTCGCGTCTCAACTTCGACTCAAGGCGACCTCCGACGAGCTCAAGGCGGCGCGCGCCAATCTCGAGCGTCAGGTCGCCCTGAGGACGGAGGCGCTCAGCCGGGCGCTCGCCGAGGCCGCCGAGGCACAACGCAACACGCACGCCGCCCATCTCGACACGATCCGTCGCCTGGTGGTCGCCGCGGAATACAAAGATCGCTACACGGGCGAGCACATCCAAAGGCTCAGCCAATACGCCGTGATCCTCGCGCGTGCCCTAGACCTTCCCGATCGCGAGATCGACGTCCTACGCCATGCCATCCCCATGCACGACGTGGGAAAGCTCGGCATCCCGGACGCGATCCTGCTCAAGGAGGGCCCCTTGACGCCGGCGGAACGCGAGATCATGAACCGCCATACGGTGATCGGCGCCCAGATCCTCTCCGATTCGTCGTCCGAGCTACTCCAAGCCGGCGAGGTGATTGCTCTCAGCCATCACGAGCGCTGGGACGGCACAGGCTATCCGCGCGGTCTGGCCGGAAGGGGCATCCCCCTCGGCGGACGCCTCTGCGCCCTCGTCGACGTATTCGACGCGCTCACCTCCGATCGCCCGTACCGGCCGGCGCTCTCGGACGGCGAAGCCGCGCGGATCATGGAGGAGGGGCGTGGCACCCAGTTCGATCCCGACTTGCTCGACGTCTTCTTGGCGCGGATGCCGGAGATCGTCGAGGTGCGGGGGCAAAACCGGCTGATCTCTTCCTGACTCGCGGCGCCTCAAAGCTTCTTCTGGAACTTCGCGAGATCGATCGCGTGTTCGCGGAGCTTGTCGTAGAGCGTGCTTCGAGCGAGTCCTAGACGCTTCGCCGCGGCCGAGACCCGCCCCTGCTCTTCGGTGAGGGCGCGCTCGATCTCGCGCCGCTCGATCTCGGCGAGAGTTCCGCCCTCCCGCGCTGCGGGAGACGCCGTCGTGGGATCCATCTGCAGGTTGGCGAAGCTCAGATCGCTCGGTTGGATCTCGCCGTCGGCGGCGCGCAGCGCTGCGCGTTCGAGAACGTTGCGCAGCTCTCTCACGTTGCCCGGCCAGCGGTAGGCACGGAGCGCGGCGACGGCCGCGGGGGTGAGGCGAAGAGAGGGACGGCTCAGATCGCTGCGTAGCTGCTTGAGCAGCTGGTCGGCGAGCATCGGGATGTCCTCGGCCCGCTCGCGCAAAGGCGGCACGGTGATCGGGAAGGTGCTGATGCGGAAGAAGAGGTCGCTGCGGAAGCGACCTTCCCGCACGAGCACCGGGAGGTCGTGGTTGGTCGCCGCGATCAGGAACACGTCCGCGACGCGGTCGGTGACCTCGCCCATCTTCCGAAAGCGTTTCTCCTCGAGCACCTTCAAAACCTTCGGCTGCAGGGCGAGATCGAAGTCGCCGACTTCGTCGAGGAAGAGCGTCCCCTTGTGCGCCACCTCGAAAAGGCCCTTCTTTTCCGAAATCGCGCCAGTAAACGCGCCGCGGGTGTGGCCGAACAGCTCGCTTTCGAGGAACTCGCGGGAAAAACCCGCGCAATTTAGGTCGACGAACGACTCGTCACGCCGAGCGCCCTCCTCGTGAAACCAGCGAGCCAGTACCCCTTTGCCGCTTCCAGTCTCGCCGAGGATCAAGATCGGCCCGTCGGACCGGAGGGCGAACTGCGCCTCGGCTGAGAAGTGGTGGATCGCGCTGCTCGTTCCGACGAACGGATCAAAGCCGCTACGGCGCCGGTTCGCCGTCTGAGCCACTTGGCGTCTGCGCGCCCGTTGATTCTCGAGCGCTCTCTCCAAAATGACTCGAAGCACGGGCAGCTCGACCGGCTTGGTCAAGAAGTTTTCCGCGCCGTCCTTGATCGCCCGAACTGCCAGGTCAATCGTCCCATGCCCGGTCAGAATGACGATGGGCAGGTGGGGATCGATCGAATGCATCTCGTCCAGGATGCCGAGCGTCGTGCCGTCGGGCAGCGAGTAGTCGAGGATCACGGCATCCGGGCGCTCGCGCTGAAACAGCATCCGAGCCTGGACGATCGTGGAAGCCTCGAGCGCCTGGTAGCCATGCTCCTCGAGGTAGATCCGCGTGCCGACGCGGACCGCCGGTTCATCGTCGACGATGAGGATCTTGGGAAGGGACATTCGAACTCCATCCGCCTCTTTTGGGCGAGACGTCTGCAGGGTCCTTCGAGGGCCCGCCCTGCATTGTCATTCGGCTGACGACATCCATCAGGATAGCACTATCGTCGATTCTGGATAGCAGAAACCCGCCGGCGTCCGGAATCTGTCCGGTCTCCAGACCGGAGGTCCGATTTCCGTACGACCGAACGCGATGTTACGCCCTATCGCGGTGCATTTCCCGGGGGAATCCCCCTTTTCTCGACCTTGTGCCCCGTGGCATCCCGCTTGCGATGTCCGGGGTTCAGCAAGCGATCGCAAAAAACCTTGCCATCGTGAATTGCTTCGAGGAGATGGTCATGAAAGAGCTCGGGAATTCTTCGGTTTTCAATTGGTTCGCTCGCGTGTCGTGCACTACCGAGGAGCGCGCGTACCCGAGCAGCAAAGATCGTCGGGCCGTCCGAGTCCGAAGGTCGCCGCTCATGGTCCTCGGCATCGTCGGCCTGATCGCCGCCGCTCCCCTCACGGCGCAACAAGGTACCGCCCCGTTCGCGTCGTTCCCCTCGCAGAGCACGACGGACGCGCGGTTCCTCACCTTGGGCTGTCCGAGCACGGAGGCGATCGATCAGCGGCCGCGCATCACGCTCGGCGTTCCGGCACGTACCACGACGTTCACGCTGAACGTGTTCGACGGCGATACGGGAAACTTCGACGTGTTCAGCAAGCGGCACTGGGACGCCGGAAACCATCCGATCAAATTCTCCCTCTACGCCGATCCGCTCCGGCAGGGCAGCATGGATCCCGCCAACCTGCTCGGCGAATGGTTCAGCAACTCCGAGAACCCCACCACGGGCTCGACCTGGACCGCCTCCTCGGCCTGGATGGCCGACAACGACTGGTGGTCGCTCGAGATCACCCCTTCCGTCGAGGCGGAAGCGCCGAGCGGGAACTACTTCTACAACCTGGTCGTCGAAAGCGACGGCGACTGCTATCCGGGCGAGGCGATGGAGAGCAACTTCAAGCTTGCGGTGTCGTCCCCGGCGACGATGCGGCTCGACCATTTCAGCCTGGTGGGGGAAATCTGCCAGACGGTGGACGACGAAGCCCTGGTCCATCGGGGCGGAAAGAAATCTCTCGTCTCGTCCTCGGCGCCGGTCCCGGTGAGCTACGACGGCACGTTCGAGATGTCGTTCGAGGTGGCGGAGGGCGCGACCGAGGTTCGGTCGTTCGACGGCGACTTCGATTTCGGAACGGACGGGCTCGTCGCGAATCCCTCGGGAATCTCGCTGGACGCATGCACGGACGACGACGACCCGGACACCGCGGCGGATTACGACGGCGTCCCGTTCGTGACCCATGAGGCAACCGCCGAAGGCGCGCAGGGACCCGGATCGCCGCCGGACGACAACCCGATGGACGAGCTCCGCCGTGGCGAGATCGGCGATCCGAACGGCGTGGGTTGCGTGCGCTACGAGGTCACCGACCCGCTCGGAAACACCTACTTCGACGACAATCCCTCCGGCTCGAACGAGTGGGAGCAGTTCCTGATCGCCAGCTCGGCCTCGCCGGTCGCTTCGATGGCGGACCACGTGTACGGCGAGGCGACGTTGCCGGCCGGAACCTGGAAGGTGAAGATCGTGGGCCTGGACATCGGCAACCCGGTCCTGTGGGACGGCGCGATCTGCGCCACCCGTCCGACCCGCGAGCCGCTTCCGGGTGAGGATCTCGACGACGTGCCGACCGCACCGGCCTGCCCCGACCTCTCGGCCGAGGTGGTGACCGGCACCGTCTGGTCCGACGGCGGCAAGGTCGGCCGGCTGGACCCGGCCGATTCCGGAATCGCCGGAGTGCGAGTCGAGCTCGTCCGCCCGAGCGACGGCGCGGTTCTCGCCACGACCCGAACCGGTGACCGGACGAGCCCGGACTGGACCGCCTGCACAGCCGCAGCGCGGGGCACCGATTTGAACGGCCTGGTCTGCTTCGGGGTCGACGAGCTCGGCGGATATGAGGTGCGCATCGCGGCCGACAATTTCGCCCCCGGCGGTCCGCTCTACGGCAAGGTCTCGACCACCGGTGGAGATTCCGCGACGCTCACGTTGACCCTGAACGCCACGCCGCATATGGGGTTCGGTTACCAGAAAAAAGGCGGTCGGAAGTAGGGCTGTACGTTCGCCTGAAGGGTTCGATCCAAGCGGTTGCCCAGGCGGTCATCACGGCCTTTCTCGGAGGGGCGGGCGCAAGTTGGATCGATCTGGCCGGAGCGGTCTTCCGCTCCGGCCCTTTTTCGTCTCATCGCCCAAGTCCTTGCCTTCCGCGCCCCCATCCGAGAGACTTGCCGGCCTCATGCGCGGACGCCCGCTCGACCTCGAACGACAGCTGAACCCGGAGCAGATCGCCGCGGTCACCCACGGCGAAGGCCCGCAGCTGGTCCTGGCGGGCGCCGGCTCGGGAAAGACCCGGGTGATCACTTACCGGATCGCCTGGCTCGCCGACGAGATGGGGGTCGATCCCTCGCAAATCGTCGCGATGACCTTCACCAACAAAGCCGCCGGGGAGATGAAGGAGCGGGTGGAAGACCTGCTCGGCATGCATCCCATCCCGACCTTCGTGGGGACGTTCCACCGCTACGCGCTCGTCCTCCTCCGGCGCTATGGCGAGCGACTGAGCCTGCGACGCGACTTTTCGATCCTGGACACTCAGGATCAGCAGAACGTGATCAAACAGGCGCTCACGCTCGAAGGGCTTTCGGAAAAGGCGTTCGCGCCCCGCGCGGTGCTCGCCGAGATCAGCTCGGCGAAGAACCGTCTGCTCGACCCAGCGGCCTACGAGAAGACCGTCGACAATTTCTTCCAACGCAAGGTGGCCCAGCTCTACCGGCGCTACCAGGGGTTGCTCCAACAGGCGGGGGGAATCGATTTCGACGACATGCTCGCGCTCTCGGTCCGGCTTCTGTCTCGGGAGGAGGAGCTCCGCCAGCGGATCCGGGCGCGCACGAGGTATCTGCTGGTCGACGAGTATCAGGACACCAACCACGCTCAGTTGCGATTGATCCAGGAGCTGATCGCCGAGGACGGCAACCTCACCGCCGTGGGCGACGAGGACCAGGGGATCTATCGCTGGCGCGGCGCGGACATCGACAACATCCTCGATTTCGAGCGGTCGTTTCCGGGGGCGGCGATCCGCAAGCTGGAGCGGAACTACCGCTCGACGCAGACGATCCTCGACATCTCCGGCGCCTTGGTCGCCCACAACGTCCACCGGCGCGGCAAGCGGCTTTGGACCGAGGCCGGGCCCGGAACGAAAGTCGAGCTCTACAAGGCGGCCGACGAGTCGGACGAAGCGCGCTGGACGGTCGGCAAGCTCCAGAAGCTGCGCGATCAGATGCGCTGGCAGGATCTCGCGGTCCTGGTGCGGACGAACGCCCAGACCCGTTCCATCGAGGAAGAGCTGCTCAAGCGGGCGATCCCCTACACCCTGGTCGGCGGTACCCGCTTCTACGAGCGCGCCGAGATCAAAGACCTGGTCGCCTACTTGAAGGTCCTGCGCAACCCGCACGACAGCTTGTCGCTCGGGCGGATCTTCAACCAGCCGCCTCGCGGTCTCGGCAAGTCGACGCAGGGGATGCTCGAGCAACGCGCGGCCGAGCTCTCTCAGCCGCTCTGGGACGTGATCGCGCTCGACGACCTCGGGCACCTGCCGGCGCGGAGCGCCACCGCGGTCGCCAAGTTCCGCGACCTGATCCGCGGCTTGCAGAAGGCGGCCGCCGAGCTGCCGCTGCCCGCGCTGCTCGACCGGCTGCTCGCGGCGACCGGCTATCTCGACCTCTACGGGCGGGGGGACGACGAGGACAAGGCGCGCCTGGAAAACATCCAGGAGTTCCTGTCAGCGGCGCAGGAGTTCACCGAGGCGAACGGCTACAACGCGGCCTCCGACGAGGATCTCCTCACCGCGTTCCTGGACCACGTCTCGCTGGTCGCCGACCTGGACAGCTGGGAGGGGGAAAAAGGCGTGTCCCTGATGACGCTCCACAGCGCCAAGGGGCTCGAATTCCGAGCCGTCGTGGTCGCGGGGCTCGAAGACGGGCTGCTCCCCCACTTCAACTCGCAAGGCGCGCGCGAGAACCTCGAAGAGGAACGCCGGCTGCTCTACGTCGGAATGACCCGGGCGCGCGAGCGGCTCTACCTGACCAGCTGCCGGCGGCGGCGGATCGCGGGGCGTTACCAGGATCAGCTCGAATCGGCGTTCTTGGGCGAGCTCCCGGAGGAGCTCCTGATCGTCACCCGGAGCCCGGAGCTGTTCGGCAGCGAGCGCTTCTCGCCGCAGTTTTCCCAGGCGAGCGCGGGCATCTACTCCTTCTTCGGCCAAGGGAACACGGGGGGAACCGCCGGACCGATCGCCCCGGCCGTGCCCGAATCGCGCTACCCCTCGGACGCACGTTCCGGAGGACACGGCGGGAGCCCCGCAGGAGCGCGTCCGGGAGAGTCCTCTCGCTCGAGCTATTCGGGACGCCCCGCGAGCTCGCCGCCTTACGCGCCGTCCCGGCCCTCCGGCACCTCAAAGCCGCCCGCGGCTCCTCCAGGATTTCGGGAGAGGACTCTCGAGCCCGACCCGGACGTCATGCCGCGCCGGCCGGTCAAACGCGGCAGCCGCGTCCGCCATCCGACGCTCGGTCAAGGCGTGGTGCTCGAGATGGACGGGCAGGGAGAAGACGCGAAGATCACCGTCTTCTTCGACAAGGCGGGCAAGCGCAAACTGGTCGCGAAATTCGCGAACCTCGAGATGCTCTGAGGCTGGACGGCCGGGCTCCGAAGACGCGCTCCGAAGCCCGAGCCTGACGGGAGGTCGCTCGACTGCCGGGAATCCTACCCCCGCGTAAGGGGCTTGTACTTGATCCGGTGCGGCTGGTCGGCCTCGGCGCCGAGGCGGCGCTTGCGGTCCGCCTCGTAGGCCTCGTAGTTCCCTTCGAACCAGACCACTTTCGAATCCCCCTCGAACGCCATGATGTGAGTGGCGATCCGGTCGAGGAACCAACGGTCGTGAGAGATGACGACCACGCAGCCGGCGAATTCGAGCAGCGCGTTTTCGAGCGCCCGCAGGGTGTCGACGTCGAGGTCGTTGGTCGGCTCGTCGAGCAGCAGGACGTTGCCGCCGGCCTTGAGCGTACGGGCTAGGTGGAGGCGGTTGCGCTCGCCGCCCGAGATGTCTTTCACCCGCTTCTGCTGATCGGCCCCCTTGAAGTTGAAGATCGAGGCATAGGAGCGGGCGGGAATCTCGCGGTTGCCGAGGACGACGACATCGCGCTTGTCGGAGATCGCCTCCCAGACCTGGGATTCCGGGTCGAGGTCCTCGCGGCTCTGGTCGACGTAGGCAATCTTCACCGTCTCGCCGACGCGGAGCTTGCCGCCGTCCGGCGCTTCCTGGCCGACGATCATGCGGAACAGGGTCGTCTTGCCGGCCCCGTTCGGACCGATCACCCCGACGATGCCGGCGGGTGGGAGGTTGAAGTCGAAATCGTCGAACAGGAGCTTGTCGCCGAAAGCCTTCTTCAAGCCGTTCGCCTCGACCACCAGATCGCCGAGCCGCGGTCCGGGCGGGATACGGATCTCGTTCGGGTCGGCGCGCTTCTCGTACTCGTTCTGCTCGGCGAGCAGCTTCTCGTAGGAGGAAAGACGGGCCTTGCCCTTGGCCTGGCGGGCACGCGGGCTCATGCGTACCCACTCGAGCTCGCGCTCGAGCGAGCGTCGCTTGGCGGTCTGCTGTTTCTCTTCGAGAGCGAGACGCTGCTCCTTCTGCTCGAGCCACGAGGTGTAATTCCCCTTCCAGGGAATCCCCTCCCCGCGGTCGAGCTCGAGGATCCAGCCCGCCACGTTGTCGAGGAAATAGCGGTCGTGGGTGATCGCGACCACCGTCCCCGGATACTCAGCGAGGTGATGCTCCAGCCAAGCGACCGACTCGGCGTCGAGGTGGTTGGTCGGTTCGTCCAGCAGCAGGAGATCGGGGCGCGACAGGAGGAGGCGGCAGAGGGCCACGCGCCGGCGCTCGCCGCCCGACAGATTCTCGACGGCGGCGTCGCCCGGCGGGCAGCGGAGCGCGTCCATGGCGATCTCCAGCGTCCGGTCGAGCTCCCAGGCGTTGGCATGGTCGATCGCATCCTGCACACGCGACTGCTCGGCAAGCAGTTTGTCCATCTCATCGGACGACATGTCCTCGCCGAATTTGGCGTTGATCTCGTCGAACCGGGTGAGCAGGGCGCGCGTCTCGGCAACCCCTTCCTCGACGTTGCCGAGCACGTCTTTGTTCGGGTCGAGCTGCGGCTCCTGTTCGAGGTAGCCGACCTTCGTGCCCTTGGCCGGCCAGGCCTCGCCGCCGAACTCGGTGATCACGCCCGCCATCACCTTGAGCAGCGTGCTCTTGCCCGCGCCGTTGTTGCCGAGCACGCCGATCTTGGCGCCCGGATAGAACGACAGCCAGATACCCTTCAAGACCTCGCGGTTCGGCGGATAGATCTTCCGCAGGTCCTTCATGACGTAGATGAACTGTTCGGACATGGTGCTCCTTCGTCTTTCCCTTCTTCGGATTCGGAATGCGGGGGCGAGCGGGACGGAGCTCGCGGGGGCAGGATTCTACCCGAGCCCTCGTCGCGAGGGGCGGCGCTCCACGGGGTACTGCGGGTTTCGCTCGGAGGTGAAGGAGGTCTCCGCGCGGCCATGAAGGCGCGGAGACCTGCGGAAGATCAGAGCTTGAGCACCATCTTGGTCATGTCGTGCTGATTGCCATCCGGATCGGTGCCGTAGCCGCTGATCACATGGCTTTGGAACCCCAGCCCGCCCAGGGTCTCCACGGCATCGGCCTCGAGGTCGGAGATCAGCATGCACGTGAGGTGGCGCAGGCCGTTGCTCCGGGCGATCCGGATGAAGTCGTTGACCAGCACCGTGCCGAGGCCATGACCGCGGTACTCCGGGTCGATCAGCCACTTGATCCGGCCGACCAGCCGCAACGGACCGCCGTCGCGGAAATGGAGCGTCGCGTCGGCGACGACCTTCGGGCCGTCGAAGGCGAGGATGGGAAGGACCTTCGAGTAGTCGAGCTCGGTCTCCCAGCGGTCGACGAGCGCCCGATTGTCGATCCGGTCCCAGGCGAAACGCCGGACGTCGACCGGCAGGCGCTGAAAGAACTGGAACAGGGACTCGGCGTCCCCCTCCTTGAACAGGCGTAAGAGCAGACGCGTGCCGTTGCGCAGCACGACCTCCTGGGGAAACCTCTCCTTCATGTCACCCTCCTTGAGTACGAAAGCAGAACGCTTGAACCGAGCGTAGCACAGGGTTTTGGCCGATCGCTTCCGACCGCGCCGCGCCCGCGACCCGGGTCCGATCTCGCCCGGCGGTCGCCCTTCGGCTAGACTCCGCTTGCGTTCATCGAGAAACAACAATGAGCCTTCCCCGTCCGCCGCGCGAGATCGCCGACCGCTACCGCCTGGAACGAATCCTGAAGTCGGGCGCCAGCGCAACCCTGCTCCGGGCCGTCGACACCGAGGTCGGACGGCCGGTGGCGGTGAAGCTGCTAAATCCCGGCTCCGACCCTGCCGGTCTCCAGCGATTCGCCGCGTTCGCCACGGCGGTCGAGGCGATCGACGTGCCCTCGATCCCGGCGGTGACGGACTGGGGATACACGACCGACGGCTTCGCCTTCCTGGTCCTGGAGCTGATCGACGGCCGGAGTTTTGCCGGCCTCGCCGGCACGTCTCACCGTCGAATCACCTCGCTTGCCACGCAGGCCCTGGGGGGGATCGAGGCGCTCGCGGCACACGGCGTCGCCCACGGCAATCTCTCGCCGGAGAACTTGCTGGTCGAGATCCCCGCCGGAGCGGTCGGCCAGAGAATCCGACTTTCCGGCCTCGGCTCCGCCTCCTTCCGGCGCGCGGGCGTGCCCGACCGCACGGCGGGCGCGCGTTTTCGCGCTCCGGAGGAGGCAGCCGGCGGAGCGCCCAGCCTGCGCGGCGATCTCTATTCGCTCGCGAGGTCGCTCGCCGAGGTTCTAGGAGCCGAGATCGCCGACGCCGAAGGGCCGATGCCGCGCGTCTCCTTGCCCTTCAGCTTCGAGATCGAGCGCACCGACCTCTTGCAGAGCATCCTCGCCGCCTGCCTCCGGGCTCGTCCCGAGGATCGCCCCGGCTCCGCGGAGGAGGTCCGGCGTGCCCTCAAGGGATCGCTCGGCAAAGGCTTCGAGCCCGAGCCAGCCTGGACGCCGCGGCCCAAACCACAACCGAAAGCGCCGACCTCGGCTGCCGCTCCGCCGCCGCCCACGGCCCCCGCGTTGACGGAGCCTGGCGAGCCGAACGAGCCGCTCCAGCCTCTCCTTTCGGCGGTCGACGTCGAGACGGACGCCGAGGCGCTGCTCGACAAGACGCAACCGGTCGAGGCGCGACCGCTTCCGGAACCCCTGGTTCCGAGCCGGGTCGCTCCGCCGCCTCTCGCGTTCCCGGCCGCGCTGGGACCGATTCCCCCGGTCGCCACGCCACCGCGGCTCGCCCCGGCCGAGCCGACTTTCCCGCCGGTTTCGCGGCCGGCGGTCGGCGTCGCGGCCGAACGCCCGACACCCTCTTTAACGCCCGCTCCAGCTCCAACGGAGGCCTCCACCGAAGCGAGCGGGGGAAGCCTGCTTCCCGACATCGACTTCGACGCGCTCGGTCCCCCGGCCGTGCTCGGCAACTACACCCCGGCTCCCACTCCGCTGCCAGCCGCCGTCGCGGCAGCCGTGACCGAGACGGCCGAGGTGAAAGCGCCCGTCCCGCCGCCGCAGACCGGCGGACCGTTCCGCGCGGCGGCCGCCGCCGACAAGCCGCCGATCCGAATTCCGAAGTGGGCTCTCGGCGCAGGCGCAGCAGTACTCCTGATCGGTGGCGGCTTGCTCGTCTGGCGCCTGCTTCCTGAACGAGAGCCCGCGCCGCCCCCGCCGCCGCCACCTCCGGCGCTTCCACAGTCCCCCGCCAAAGAGCCCGCCACGGTCCGGCTGGAAGCGGCCAAACGCGCGCTCGCCGAGGGGGACTACGGCCGAGCCCACGAGCTGCTCGAAACTTTTGACGTCGCGGACCAGAGTGTGCTCGGACCGCGCGGCTGTCTGGAGCTCCAGGTGCTCTCCGAGACCGTACCGCGGGTCGCTTCCGAGCAACTCCCCGCCGACCTCTCGCGCGCGCTCGAGACCGGCAGCGTCGAGCTCCTTCGTCGAATCCTCTCCGCCGTCCCCGACCCGACCGCCCTGCCCGGCACGAGCCCGGCTTTTTCGGCCGATGTCGCGCGAGCGCGCGAGATCGTCCGGATGTTCGGCGAGGTCGAGCAGGCTTCGACCGCCGGGCATCCCGAACAAGTGCTCGAGCGCTTTGCCCCGCTCGCGGTGCTCCTGCCGACGGACAGCCCGGCGTTCGGGTTGCGCGAGCAGGCGGCGCAGGCGATCGAGCGCCGGGCCGAAGACCACGCCGCAAACGGCGAGTACCCGCAAGCGCAGGCGGACCTCTCGCCGCTGCTCAACCAGTGGCCGAACCGTTCTGGGCTGCGCGAGCGGATCGCCGGCTATCAAAAAGCGCAGAGCCTCGAAGCCGGCCAGGAGGCCTTCCTCACGACCGTGCCGCGCTATCTCTCGCGCCGGCGCCCCGACGAAGGCCTCGCCGAGCTGCGCAAGTTCTCGCCCACGCCTCACCTCGCCGCGCGCTTTGCCGACGCGGAAAAGAAGCTGACCGACATGCTGGCCCGCATCGACGCCAACCCTCCGGCGGTCGAGCTCTCCGGCGGCTACGACACCCGCTTTTTCCGCGGCACGGTGGCGACCTTGGGTTTCCACGTGACCGACGATTTCCGGGTCGCCAACGTCGAGATCTTCGCCGGCCGCCGCCGGTTGAAGGCGGAAAAGATCGGCCTGCGCTACGAGGTCGAAATCCCCCCGAGCATCCACCGCAACGAGGCGATCGAGGTGATCGCCGTGGCCACCGATTTCTCCGGCCACGAGTCGCGGACTTCGGTGCGACTCACCCGCGTTGGGGGCACCGAGCGCCTGGTGCGCTGACCGTCCGCTCGCTAGCCCGGATTTCTCACCGGGCTTCGTCGCGAGGCGGAAAAGATGCCGGTGAATGCAAGGCGCGCGAAGGGAGGACGACGTAGGCGTAGTTGACACTCCGTCGAGGAGTCCGAACGAGCGCAACGCAGCAGACGCCGGCAGATGTTCCGCCGCAGCAGAAACCCGGTGAGAAGTTCGGGCTAGACGCGGCGAAACTTCTTCTTGAGGTCGTCCAGGGTCGGCGCGGGAACGGCCGGCGAAACCGGAGCCTTAGCGGCCGGATTTCGGCGCGGGGGCGACGGCGCTCCGACCGGCTGAGGCGCAGGCACCGGGCCGCGGGTCCGATGCGCCCCGCTCCGATCGGCGCTGCCGGTGGTCGACCGAGGTATCTCGGCCGGCGGCGGCAGGAGCGCCTTGATCGACAAACCGAAGCGGCCGCGGGCCTTGTCGACCTCCATCACCTGCGCTTTCACCACGTCCCCCACCTTGACCGCCTCGCGCGGATCGGCGATGAAGCGATGGCTGAGCTCGGAAACGTGGACCAGACCGTCGCGCTTGATCCCTACGTCGACGAACGCGCCGAAATTGGTGACGTTGGAGACGCGCCCCTCGAGCACCATGCCGGTCACGAGGTCGTCGATCGAGGTCACGTCCGCGCGCCACTCCGGTACCGAAAACTCCGGTCGCGGATCCCGGCCGGGCCGGGCGAGCTCGGTCTGGATGTCCGCCAAGGTGAAGGTGCCCAGACCGCTGGAAGCATCGAGAAAACGGGCGATCTCGACCTTCGCCGCCATGTGGGGATTTCCGACCAGCTCGGTCAGAGGCACGCCGAGCTCCTTGGCCATTCGCTCGACGACCGGGTACCGCTCGGGATGGACGGCGGTCCGATCGAGGGGATGGCTCCCCTCGCGGATTCGCAGGAAGCCGGCGGCCAGCTCGAAGGTCTTCGCCCCGAACCCGGCGACCTCGAGCAGCTTTCGCCGAGACGGAAACGCCCCCTGCGCGTCGCGGTAGGAGACGATCGAGCGCGCGATCCGTTCCGAGAGGCCGGACACTCTCCGGAGCAGCGGCGCCGACGCCGTGTTGAGCTCGACGCCGACGCGGTTGACCGCCCCTTCGACCGCCGCGTCGAGCTCGGTCTCCAGAGCTCGCTGGTCGACGTCGTGTTGATACTGGCCGACTCCGAGCGAGCGAGGCTCGATCTTCACCAGCTCGGCGAGCGGGTCCTGGAGCCGCCGGGCGATCGAGACCGCACCCCGCAGAGAGACGTCGAGATCGGGAAGCTCTTCGCGGGCGACCCCCGACGCGGAGTAGATCGAAGCGCCGGTCTCCGGCACGATCGCGACCGTCACGCCGGAAATTCCCGCTTCCTCGATCGCGGTGCGGGCGAAACGTTCGGTCTCCCGCCCGGCCGTGCCGTTGCCGATGGCCACCGCTTTCACGCCATGGCGGGCGATCAGCCCAACGAGCGCCCGTGCGGAGCCCGCAACGTCGGAGTGCGGCGGCAGAGGGCGCAGGACCTCGGTCGCGAGAACTCTCCCCGTCCCGTCGACCAGAGCCAGCTTGCAGCCGGTCCGCAAGCCGGGATCGAGGCCGATCACCGGGACCTGTCCGAGCGGCGGCTGGAGGAGCAGCGCCTCGAGATTCACCCGGAAGACCGCGATCGCCTCGGCTTCCGCCCGCTCGCGCAGCTCGCTTCGCACCTCATTGGTCAGCGACGGGCGGAGCAGGCGCTTGTACCCGTCCGCGGCGGCCGCCGCCACCTCGCGGCCGCAGGGAGTGTCGAGGGGAACGCCGAACCACCGCGCGAGGCGCTCGACTTCCGGCTCGTCGGGGATCGAGAGATCGGAGATCAGGAAACCTTCGCGCTCGCTGCGGAGGATCGCCAGCAGGCGGTGGGACTTGGCGTCCCGGGCTCGCTCGGAATAGGCGAAGTAGTCGCGGTAGACCGCGGCCTCTTCGGCGGTTTCCTTGCCGGGGAGGACCTGAACTTTGAAGATACCTTCGAGCGCGAGCGTCCGGCGCAGCGCGGAGCGCAACTCGGCGGTCTCCGAGAGGCGCTCGGCCAGGATGTCGCGCGCCCCCCCGAGCGCCGCCGCCGCGTCCTGGACGCCGAGTTCCGGTTGAACGAACGGGGCGGCTACGTCGGCCGCGGCGGATGTGCCGGAGGCCGCTTCGAGGAGAGCATCGGCGAGCGGCTCGAGCCCGCGCTCCCGAGCGATCTGAGCCCGGGTCCGCCGCTTGGGCCGATAGGGCAGGTAGAGATCTTCGAGCTCCTGCTTGGCCAACGTCGAACGGATCGCGGTTTCGAGCTCCGGGGTCAGCTTTCCTTGCTCGGCGATGCTCGCAAGGATCGCGTCACGCCGCGCGGCGAGCTCGAGAAAATAGCTGCGGCGCTTGAACAGGCTTTCGAGCTGGCCGTCGTCCAGCCCGCCGGTCGCCTCCTTCCGGTAGCGCGCGACGAACGGAACCGTCGCACCCTCGGCGAACAGCGCGGCCGCCGCCTCGACTTGAGCGGGGCGACAGCCGATCTCTCCGGCGATCACCGCCACGAAAGCCCCTTCCAACGCGATCTCCATTCCCATGCCTCGAGCTCCTCCGATCCGCCCGCCGCTACGCGGAAGCGCGGCGGGGGGCGCATCCTGTCAAAGATGCCGCTTCGTCGCTTGACTTACGCCCTGTTAGCGCCTACGATCGCTGAGAAAGCCCTCCTTCGGAGATCAACGTATGAGCCGCCCTCTTCGCCCCCACCGCGTATCGTCCAATGCCTTCGACGAGTCCTTCCTTGGCGAGCTCGACCGTTTCGACGAGCCCCTCGGGTCCGCTGAGGCCGAAGCGGCAGGGCCCTGGCGAGTCGAACGCCTCCGGTCCGGCCCCGGTGGAGCCGAGACGGAGACCTGGGGCGTCTTCCACGCCTCGGCCGGAGCGGAGCGCGGCGGCGTCCCGGTCGCCCGGTTTGGCCGGCGGGAGCTGGCTCTACTCGCCGCGGCCGTTCTGCCGGCGACCGGACGAGATCTCCTGCTCCGCCTCGACCCCGACGGCTCGGAGGAAGGCTTTCCTCTCCATGGGGCGGACGGCGCGGTCGAAGGGCATCTGCGGCATTTCGACCAGCCGCTCGAAGAGGCGATCCACGTGGCGGCCTACCTCACCCGCAGTCCGGCCAGCCTCGCGCTGCTGCTCGAGGCGACGGGCAGCTCCGCGTTGCGGGACGCCGGCCGCCTGTTGCGCCGCGTGACGGAAGGCTGACTTTCCCTCCACACCCCCTCGCGGGTCGGCCGGCTCCACCCGATCCGATAGGAACGTGGGAACTCGAAGCCCCTCGTCGCGTTATGTATGGCGATGTGGGTCGATCGATGAACCTCCCGCTCCCCGCTCCTGACCTCGCTCCGGGCGACGACGAGCTCATGGCCCTCGCGGCCGGCAACGACCGGGGCGCTTTTTCGGCTCTGATCGAACGTCACGGGGATGCGGTCGTCGGCTATCTGGCCCGCCTCACCGGATCGCGCGATCGGGCGGAGGATCTCGGCCAGGAGACGTTCCTACGCCTCTTCCGCGCGCGGGATCGTTATCGGGGCGAAGGACATCTGGTCGCCTATCTCTTCCGGATCGCAACGAACCTGCTCCGTAGCGAAGAACGGCGCGAGCGCCGGGCGAGGATGCTGTCCTTCCTGTGGACGCCGGAGGAGCACGAGGAACCGTCCGCCCCACGAAGAATGTTGGAGAACGAAACCCGTGACGAGGTTGCCGCGGCGGTCGCCGCGCTTCCCCTCCGGCTACGCGTGCCGCTCGTCCTGCATGAGATCCAGGGGTGGCCCTACTCCGACGTCGCCCGACACCTAGGTTGCCGCGAGGGAACCGTCAAGTCGCGCATCCATCGAGGCCGGCTGGCTCTGCGCGCGCGACTCGAACCCTACTGGTCTGGAGGTATGACATGGCGAACGAACGAAGAGAGCCCGGCACCGACGGCCTTTTCGACGATCGACGCCTAGGCGAGCTGCTGCGCTCGTTGTCGCGCGAAACGTCGCGGCCGGGGTTTGCAAGCCGGGTGATCGCGAGGCTCGACGAACGTCGGCCTTCCTCGGCGCGCTGGTTCCTCGGCGCTTCGGTCGCCGCGGGATTCGCGGCGCTGATCGCCGGAGCGGTCCTCTCTCACGATCTCGACGAACGTCGGAGGCTCGACTCCGCGCGGCGCGCCCTGGCCCAGATCCGGAGCGAGCACCGGGCGATCGCGGCGGAGATCGAACAGATTCGGCAGCTGCCGGTCGGGCGCGACCCGGGCGTGCTCTACCTGGGCGGCGACGACCAGGCCGATTACTTCGTCGACTTGAGCTCGGTCGATGAGACGCAGGGTCAAGCTTCCGTTCCCCAAGCCGCCCGCAACCGATCCTGAGATGTTCCCTTTTCAAAGGAGAAAGAGATGAGCCATCGAGTCCGCATCGCCTTCGCCGTGGGAGTGCTTGCCCTGGGCCTGGCACCGCTCTTCGCCGAGGAGGCGCCTCCCGTCAAAGAACGCAGGATCGAGGTCATGAGGATCCATGGGCCTCGAGGCGACGGTCAAAACTGGCCGATCGGCAAGGGGTTCCTCGGGGTGAGCCTGATCGAGCTCACTCCGGATCTGCTCGATCATTTCAACGTCAAGGCGGGCACCGGGGTCATGGTCTCCCACGTCGAGACCGGCAGCCCGGCCGACAAGGCGGGGATCCAACCCGGCGACGTGGTCACTGAGATCGATGGCGAAGCAGTCCAATCTTCCTGGGACGTCCAGCGCCAGATCCGCCACAAGGACGGGGGTGAGGGCGCGACGATCGAGCTCTGGCGCGGCGGCAAGGTCCAGCGCTTGACCGCCACGATCGCCGAGCGCGAGAGGGCCGAGTTCGACCTCGCGCCGATGTTCCTCAAGCGGCGCGACGGCCGAGACGTGGTGCTCGAGCTCGATCCCGAACGCCGCGGCGCGATGCGAGATCGGCTTCTCGCGCCGGGACATGGGCCCAGGGACGGCAGAGCGATCGCGCGCCCCCGCAGCTCCGAGCTCGAGGCCCGCATGAAAGAGCTCGAGAAGCGCATCGCCGAGCTCGAGAAGCTGCTCGAAAAGAGGTAGCCGAAGCTAGTAGGCCATCAGCTCCCGAGCCGCGGCGCTCACTCTTTCGGCGCTCGGCAGGAGCTCCTGCTCCAACACCTTCGAGTAGGGAACCGGCCGGTCCGGATAGGCCAGGCGCCGGATCGGCGCGTCCAGCCAGGGGAAGGCGGCGTCCGCGAGCCGCGCCGCCACCTCCGCGCCGAAGCCTAGGGTCATCGGAGCCTCGTGGACGATCAACGCTCGCCCGGTCTTTCGGACCGAGGCGAGCACCGTCTCCTCGTCGTAAGGGATCAAGGTCCGCAGGTCGATCACTTCGGCTTCGACCCCCTCGCAGGCGAGGGCTTCGGACGCTTCGAGGCAGGTCCAAGTGGTCGCTCCATAACCGACGAGCGTCAAATGGCGACCGGGACGGACGACCCTCGCGATCCCGAGCGGCGCCGCGTCGTCCCCTTCGGGGAGACGCTCCTTGATGCGCCGATAGAGGAACTTGTGCTCGAAGAACAGGACCGGGTTGGGGTCCCGGATCGCCGCTTTGAGCAGCGCTCGGGCGTCGGCGGCGCTCGCCGGGCAGACCACCTTCAAGCCCGCGGTATGGGCGAACCAACCCTCCGGGTTCTGGGAGTGGAACGGCCCGGCGCCGACCCCGCCGCCCGAAGGGCAACGGACGACGATCGGGCAAGGCACCTGCCAACGGTAATAGAGCTTGGCCGCCACGTTCGCCAGTTGGTTGAAGCCACAGGAGACGAAGTCGCCGAACTGCATCTCGATCACCGGCCGGTAGCCCATCAGGGCGGCGCCGATCGCGATCCCGATCGTGCCGCTCTCGGCGATCGGCGTGTCGAGGACCCGCTTCGGCCAGCGCGCGAAAAGACCCTTCGTGGTGCGGAACGGGCCTTCGAAAGCTCCGATGTCCTGTCCCATCAGGACCACCGACGAATCGCGCTCCATCTCCTCGCCGAGTGCCTGGTTGATCGCGTCGACGTAGGCGACCTCCCGCTCGGCGGGTGGGGTGGCGTTTTCCGAAATCACCGGAGCCGGAGCGAGCGCCGGACGTAGCGCGGTCCGCGGATCGGGGGCCGGCGCTTCGAGCGCGCGCGAGATCGCGGTCTCGACCAGCTCGGCGACGCGCGCCTCGAGGCGCTCGCGGATCTCCGGAGTCAGGACGCCTTCGTTCGCGAGGCGTCGGGCATAAGCGGGGACCGGATCGGCGGCGACGTAGGCCGCCAGCTCGTCCTTGGGAACCACTTTGAGCGAGTCGTCGCCCTCGCTGTGTCCGCGCATGCGGCCCAGCATCGCCTCGAGGAGCGTCGGCCCTTCTCCCGCCCGTGCCCGTGCGACCGCACGGTCGAGCGCCGCGGCCATCGCGTCGGGATCGTTACCGTCCACCGTCTCGGCCGCCATGCCGTAGCCGATGCCTCGATCGGAGAGCTTCGCCGCCGCGTACTGGAGCGCGGCCGGGGTGGAAAAGGCATAGCGGTTGTTTTCGATCACCAGCACCATCGGCAGCTTCCAGACCGCGGCGATGTTCAGCCCCTCGTGGAAGTCGCCGGTCGAGGTCGCCCCCTCGCCGATGAAGTTGATCGCCACCCGGTCGCTGCCGTCCTGCTTGAACGCGAACGCGCAACCGGCCGCAACCGGGATCATGGCGCCGAGATGGCTGATCATCCCGACGTGAAGAATGCCGTGCTCGGGCGCGAGATAGCCGTAATGGAACGACCGTTCGAAGCCTTGCGAAAAGCCGGGCGCCTTGCCCAGCAGTTGGCACGCCAGCCGGGTGAGTACCTCCTCCGGCTCCGGCCGCCGCCCGTCCGGCTCGCCGAAACCGAGCCCGGGGAAGATCCGCGCCGGGTCCAGATAAACCGGCAAGATCGCGCCGAGGTCGCGATGGAGGGTGCAGAGGGCGTCTCCCGGACCGAGGGCGAGGCCGGCGGGAATCGTCGTCGCCTCGTTGCCCACCTCGCTATACCACTTTGAGACACGGCCGGTCTTGAGCAGATTTTCGAATCGCGCGTCGAAATCGCGCGTGAGCTTCATGAACGCGTAGCGCAGCAAGCGCGCCCGCGAGTCGGTCGACTGGGAAGGAGAGGCTGGAAGAGTGGTCGAATCGGTCGTAGAGGACACGGGGGGGTCGGGAAGGGCAGCGGAGATCGCCATGGCGGCGGGAGTCTAGCAGGAGGCCCGCGGGAGCCTCGGCGATCTCGACAGGGCGGCGGAAGGCCTCAGGAGGCGAGCGCCTTGAGCTGCTTTTCCAGCCTCTTGCGGTGACGGTTGTCGGGGTCCATCTGGACCAGGATCTTGAGCGCAAGCTCGGCGGAGCTCGCCTGCCCCTGGGCTAGGAAAGCCTCGACCTGGCGGACCCCTTGCTCGATCGACTCCTGCCGGCGATGTGCCGTCTCGGCGCGGTCGATCTCGGCGAGTAGCTCGGCGCCGCGCTCCGCGCCCTCGGCAAGACGGGCCAGCTCATGGGCCGCATCGCGGGCGGAGAGGAAGTCTTTCGCCGCCGCGGCGTCGACCGCCCTGCGAGCGAGCTCCGCCGCGAGCGCCTCGCTGCCGAGCGTCGCCCGGGCCGCGTCGATCCGTTCGCGGTAAGAGTCGAGCGTCACCCTCGGCACGTCGAGGCGGGCGAGATCGGCTAGCTCCCGCTCCGCCTCGGCGATCTTGCGGTTCGCGAGCAGTGTCTCAAGCCGGCGCCGACGGACCGCGAGATCGACCGCGTCGCGGTCTTCGCGCTCCGCTGCGACGATCGCCTGCTCGAGCGACGCAACCCGCTCGCGCGTACCGCCGATCCGCAAGACGATCTCCACCTGACCGCGAGCCGTGCGCAGGTCGCCTCGGGCGAGCGCGGCGCGCCCCTGCTCGAGCACCTCGTCGATTCGGCTGTCGCGCTCGATCTCCTCGGCGAGATTCGAGATCCGCGCTTCGACCTCGCTCCTCTTCGCATAAGTGGGCGCGAGCTCGAGCAGGCTTTCGAGCGCGAACCGCGCCAACGCGAGCTGCCGCTTCGCGAGATAGCTGTCGAGCACCCGCTCGATCTCGCGCAGGTTGGCGCCGGCCTGATTCTTCGCCTCGGCTTCCGCGAGACTCTGGCGCACCGACTCGAGTCCCGGCGCTTGGGGATTCGTCTGTTCGAGCCTCTGCACCATCTCCGCTCCCTGTTCCAATCGTCCGGCCGCGATCGCCTCCCGCGCCCGCGAAACCATCTGGTCGCCCTCTCTCGCGCGCGCCGCCGCCTTTTCGATCTGGGCGAGCAGCTCCATCCGCTCTTCCCGCGTCAGCTCGGAGGAGCTGCGCGGCTTCGGAACGGCGACCGCCGCCTGGGAGCGAGGGGCCGGAGGCAGTTTCGGGATTTGGCCGGGGATCTGAATCTCCTGGGTCGCCGCGGGGCTGAGGCCGTGCCCGACCTTTTCGAGCGCCAGGATGAAGCTCACCGCGTCGGGGAAGCGCTCGTCGCGGTCGCGCTCGAGGCCGCGACGGATCACCCGGTCGAGCTCCGTCGGCACGGTGATGGCCGGGTTGCGGCCGGACAGCGGGAGAGGATCTTCCGAGAGGCGCTTGAAGATGAAGCCATGGGGGCTTTCCGAATCGAACGGCGGACGCCCGCAGACCATCTCGTAGAGCACCAAAGAGAACGAGTAGAGGTCGCTCCTTCGATCCAGGCTCGCTTCGCTCGCCCCGGGTCCGGCCTGCTCGGGGGAGCAATATTGAAGCTTGCCCATGAACATGCCGGCCTTCGTGATCTCGAGGTTCGGATCGGGTCCGGGGTCGCGCGCCAGGCCGAGGTCGATGATCTTGACCCGCAGCTGACCGCGGCGATCCTCGGTGATCATCAGGTTGTCCGGCGAGAGATCGCGATGGATCACGCCGGTCGAGTGGATGGCCTCGAGCCCGCGGAGCGTCTGAATTCCGAGCTGGACCGCCACGGCCACCGGGAACGGTCCCTCTCTGCGCAATCGGTCGCCGATGTCCTGCCCCTCGATGTATTCCCAGACCATGTAGAAGCTGCCGTCGGAGAGGCGCGAATAGTCGTAGAGAATCGCGACGTTCGGATGCTTGATCTGGGTCGCCAGACGGGCCTCGCGCAGGAATCGCGCCTGCGCCACCGGGTCGGTCGCGAGATCTTGGCGCAAGATCTTGACCACCCGCAGCTCTTGCAAGTGCAGGTGGCGGACGAGGTAGACCTCGCCCATGCCGCCGGCTCCCAAGGGGCGTACGATCTCGTACTTGCCCTCGAGAACCGAGCCGATGTCCCGCGGGCTTTCGCCCATCGCCCCTCCGTTCGAAACCAGCGCGTATTGTAGCGCCGCTTCCCTCGCGTACCGCTCGCCTTCGACCATCAGCATGACTTCCCTGGCGACGAAGCCCGCCGGGACGTTACGGGCTCCGGCTCGAGCGTCTCGTTCCGGTCTCGACCCCTTCGCCCTTCTCGACCGCGCCCCTCGCTTCCCACGGATAAGTGCGCCAGAAGAGAGAAACGAGCCGCTTCGAAATCCGGATTCGCTATCCTTGACCTCGCGCTCATGCGAACCCCGCGCCATTCCATCTTCCTGGTTCGGCTCGCCGTGGCCTCGGCTCTCGGTGCTCTGGCCGCTTGCTCCGGTCCAGGGGTCTCGGAGCCCCGGGCGAAGAACCTCGTCCTGGTCACGATCGACACCTTGCGGAGGGACCACGTCGGCGCCTATGGCGACCGCCGCGCCCAAACTCCGGCGCTCGACCGGCTGGCCCGGGAGGGCATCCGTTTCGACGCCGCGACGGCCAACGCGCCGCTCACCCTGGTTTCCCATTCGAGCCTGTTGTCCGGCCTACTGCCGCCGCATCACGGACTACGTAACAACGGAGCCGGCACGTTCCCCTCCGACCGCGAGACGCTGGCGACGGTGCTTTCCGCACAAGGTGTGAAGACGGCCGCTTTCGTCGCGGCCTTCGTGCTCGATCGGCGTTTCGGTCTGAACCGCGGTTTCGAGACCTACGACGATGAGATCGAACGAGGCGTGGCGGGCTCGGCCCCACTCGAGGCGGAGCGCCCCGCGAGCCAGGTCATGGATCGCGCCCTCGCCTGGCTCGACGGCCTCGGGGCCGGTGCGCAAGGAGATCGGACCGAGGTTCCGCCTTTCTTCCTCTGGATCCACCTCTACGATCCTCACGCTCCCTACGCGGCGCCTTCGCCGTTCCGTGAGCGGTTCGCCCAGGACCCCTACCGCGGCGAGATCGCGTATGCCGATGCCCAGGTCGGCCGTCTGCTCGATCGGCTCGAGCATCGAGGTCTCGCCTCGGCGACGCTGATCGCACTGGCCGCCGATCACGGCGAAGGATTGGGCGAGCACGGCGAAGCGACCCACGGCATGTTGATCTACGAATCGACGCTCGCGGTCCCCCTCCTCCTGCGCGGACCGGGCCTCGTACCGCGGGCGATCTCGACGCCGGTCGGCTTGTGCGATCTGGCTCCGACCCTCGCGGGCCTGCTCGGCCATCCGTTCCCCGCGACGGCCGGCGCCCTCGACGGCCGCGACCTCTCGGCCCCCCTCCGCGCGGGTCACGAGATTTCAGCCGCCGAGGTGTATGCCGAGACCCGCTACCCCGAGATCTTCGGTTGGAGCCCGCTTTCCATGCTCCGCCGCCGGGAAGCGAAATACATCTCGGCACCGCGGCCGGAGCTCTATGACCTGGCTCGCGATCCGGGCGAATCCAGAAACCTCCTCTCGGACCAACGACCGAATTCGGGCGCGGGATTCGCCGCGCGCCTGGCCGAGATCGAGGCCGGAGCGGTTGCGGCGCCTGCGGCCGACGCCGCGACCGACGCGGAGACCGCGAAGCGGCTCGCGAGCCTCGGCTACGTTGCGGGCGGGAGCGACGCGGCCGCCAAGGCTTCCGGGAGCGCAGGTGGGCGGCCCGATCCCAAAGACCGGATCGAGCTGTTCCAACGCTTCGAGCAGGCGGCGCTCGCGCTCCGCACGGGCGACGCGCCAAGGGCCGTCCGCGGGCTTTCGGCGCTCGCCGCCGCCGATCCCAGTAATGCGACGTTCCGCAGCCGCCTGGCCCAGGCGCTGCGCGAGAACGGCCGGCGCGCCGAGGCGATTCCGGTGCTTCGCCAAGCGGCGCTCGCCGCTCCCGGGGATGCCGACGTCTGGTATGACCTCGCCGTGGCGCTCGAGGAGGGGGGCCGAGGTTCCGAGGCACGCGCCGCGATCACGCGCGCGATCGCGCTCGACGAGAAGCGACCCGAGCCGCACAACACCCTAGGCCTGCTGCTACTCCAGGAAGGGCGAAGCGAAGAGGCCCGGCGGGAGTTCGAACGAGCGGCGGAGATCGATCCCCGCAATGCCGTCGCGCTCAATAACCTGGGCAACGCCTCGAGGTCGCTCGGCCGAACGGCCGAGGCGGAAGGCGCCTACCGTAGGGCGATCGCCGCCGCGCCTCGATATGCCGAGCCGTGGAACGGCCTCGGCGCTTTGTTGGTGGAAACGAGCCGCGCGAGAGAGGCCGTCGACTGCTTCGACCGCGCGCGGGAGCTCGCCCCGGCGAACTTGGAAACGTGGATCAATCGGGGGATCGCCCTCGAAATGGCGGGCGACCGCAACGCCGCGGCCGAGAGCTACCGCGCCTTTCTCCAGGCCGCCGGAACCACCCCCGCCTGGGCCGACCAGAGGCGAGCCGCCCTGCAGTTGCTCGGCCGCCTCGGCGGGTGATAGCGGCTCCAAAAGTTACCGAACGCGGGGGATTTTCCGTGCGGGACGGGCCCTCTCGACCCTCCGTTCAGGTTGGCGTAGTCTATGTAGTAACGTCCCTTGACGTTCTTCCAAAGGAGATTGCAGCGATGACAGGCAAGGCATACTTGCTGCGGCGTGGGCTTACCGTCCTCTGCGCCGTAGCGGCCCTCTTGGGGGTTCTCGCAGCACCTGCGGGCGCGCAGTCGGCCGCGGGCAGCCTGATCGGACGCATCGTCGACGAAGCCGGCGCAGGGCTGCCGGGCGTCTCGGTGACCGCGACCAACAACGAGACCGGCTCCTCCCGGCTCACCGTCTCCGGCGAAGACGGCTCGTTCCGCTTCGCGGCCCTGCCGGCCGGAACCTACAAAGTCGTCGCCGAGCTTTCCGGCTTCTCGACGGTCAACGTGGAGAACGTCGGGATCTCGGTGGCTTCAGAACGCGACCTTTCGGTCACGCTCAAGCCGGCCGCGGTCGAGGAATCGATCACGGTCGTCGACGAGGCGCCCCTGGTTTCGAACACTCCCGCGATCGGCGCGGTGGTGAGCCAGGAAGAGCTGCAGAACCTGCCGCTCAACGGCCGTCAATTCGCGAACCTCGCGGTCCTCGCTCCGGGCACCACACTCGGCTACAACACGGACCCCACCAAACCGGGCCAGCTGGTCGTGCAGCTCAACGGCGGTTTCGGACGTAACGTCAACTATGTTGTGGACGGCGGCGACAATACGGACGACACGATCGGCGGCGCGCTCCAGAACTTCCCGCTCGAGTCCGTACAGGAGTTCAAAATCCAGACCCAGCAGTACAAGGCCGAGTACGGACGCACCACGGGCGGCGTCTTGTCGGTCGTCACGAAGTCGGGCACGAATCAGTTTCAGGGTAGCGCCTATGGCTTCTTCCGCGACAAGAGCCTGAATTCCGAGACCGAGACCGAAAACCAGTCCGGGGCCGGCAAGCAAGCCTACAAGCGCAAGCAGTACGGCGCTTCGATCGGCGGGCCGATCATCAAGGACAAGGCCCACTTCTTCGCCACCTACGAGAAGACCAAGCGCGATACCGCCTACACGGTCAACACCGGCGGCGTCTTGCCGACGCTCGACGGCCAGTCGATCGTCGTGCCGTTCGAGGACGAGCTCGGCCAGGCCAAAGCCTCCTGGGACGTCACCCCGAAGCAGTTCCTTCAGGTTCGCTACGGCTTCCAGCAGAACAGCGACAAGTACGGCCAGAACCCGCTGGCGGCGCCCAGCTCGCTCGGCACCGTGAGCAACGATTACAAGTCGATTCTGGTCGGCCATACCGCCCAGCTCGGCGCAGACTCCTTGAACGAAGCGGTCTTCCAGTACACCAAGTTCCAGAACTCGATCACCGCGGACTCGAACGATCCGTTCCTGTACTTCCCGTCTGGGGTTACGGTCGGCCAGAACATCAACACGCCGCAGACCACGAACCAGACGAAGTACCAGTACAAGGACGACTTCAGCTTCTCGCGCACGCTCGGCGGACGGCGCCATGACTTCAAGACCGGCGTCGCTTACGTCGACGAGCCGACCCTGGGCGGCGATTTCTCGACCGGCCTGAACGGGCAGTTCTCGCTCCTGCGCGACGACCTCAACTCGCCGGTCACGGACATCACTTTCAACGGCGGTTTCTCGGGCAACAAAACGCCGATCAAGCAGTACGGCGTCTACTTCCAGGATGACTGGTCGTTCAGCGACAACCTGACGCTGAACCTCGGGCTGCGCTACGACTACAACGACGGCTTCGACCTCGACCAGCGCTCGAGCACTCTCTGGCAGACGCTGTCGAGCCAGACCCGTTACAACGAGAGCTATCTGCGCGACTTCCAGGGCGGAAAGGGCGGCAAGCTCGAGAACGACGACAACAACTGGGCGCCGCGCCTCGGCTTCACCTGGGACATCAAGTCGGACGGCAAGCACCTGCTGCGCGGCGGTCTCGGTCGCTACTACGACTTCCCGTACACCAACGCCACGATCCTCTTCCCGGCGCTCGCGGCACAGTCGCGGTTCGGCGCGGTCTACAACAACAACAACCCCAACGGCATCCGCAACCCCGACGGTTCCTTCTACCGCGTCGGGCAGCCGCTGCCGCCGAACCAGCTGCCGGGTGCGGCGATTCCGCCGGAGAACGACGTCGCTTCGCCGACGCTCGCAACCCCGTACTCCGACCAGATCTCGCTCGGCTATTCGCTCCAGGCCAACGAGTGGCTCGGATTCAACTTCGAAGCCGTCTCGGTCAACTACGAGGACATTCCGTTCCGGTTCCGCGCCAACCCGCGCGATCCGGCGACCGGCGCGCGCCGCTTCCCCCAGTTCAGCAACTTCCGGATCTGGTACGGCAACGGCAAGGCGACCTACCGCGGCGCGAACATCGGTTTCCGCGCTCGTGACCCGAAGGGCAAGTTCGAGTTCCAGGGTTTCTACACCTATTCGAAGGCCGAGGGGAACGTGCTCGGCGGCGCTGATGAGTTCCGTCTCACGGTGACCGACCACCAGCCCGACCTGACGGCCGGCCGCGACGTTTCGTTCAACCCGCTCAATCCGATCTGCGGCGGCGTCTGCGAAGGTCCGCTCAACACCGACGCCCGTCACCGCTTCACGCTGGGCGGCATCTATCGCGCGCCCTGGGGGATCAACGTCGCCGGTACCTTCCGGTATCGCTCGGCGCTTCCGTACTCCGACATCTCGGGTCTCGACCTGAACGGCGACGGCTTCCGGCTCGACCTCGCGCCGGGTGTCTCGAAGCCGAACAGCCTGCGCGGCGCCGCGTTCAAGCAGCTCGACATCCGCATCGCCAAAGAGTTCACCTTCGGCGGCCACTTCGGCATCGAGCTTCTCGCCGAGATGTTCAACGTCACCAACTCGAAGAACCCGTCCAGCTTCAACGGTACGCGGACGGCGAACAACTATCGGCAGGCCACCGCTTTCGCCGGCGACCCGGGCCAGGGCGAGCAGCGCCTTACCCAGATCGGCGTTCGGGTGAAGTTCTAAGCCCTCTCTCGACCGGAAGAACGACGGGGCCGCTTCGGCGGCCCCGTTTTTTTTCGCTCGCCTTTCGTCGAGGTCCCTAGCCCGAAATTCTCACCGGGTTTCGTGGCGAGGCGGAAGAGATGCCGGTGAATGCAAGGCGCGCGAAGGGGGGACGACGTAGGCGTAGTTGACACTCCGTCGAGGAGTCCGAACTAGCGCAACGCAGCAGGCGACGGCAGATTTTCCGCCGCAGCAGAAACCCGGTGAGAAGTTCGGGCTAGGGCGAGAGGAACCGTCCACCGAGATAAGCGTATTCTCCGGGCGAAAAGGATAGGCGTTCGGCTCCAACCTCGATCAGCTCGATCTCTCGACCCACCACCCGCAGGCTCGCGCGCGCGGCGACCGCCGCGGCGAACGTCGAGAAGTCGCCGTCCTCGGCCCTCCTTCCCACGATCAACGCGATCGCGGCCGGCTGCCGTTCGGGCACCGCCACCCAGGCCAGCGAGTACGCAGGATCGCCTCCGAAATACTCGGGAAACCGCTCCGCCGCTCGTGCCACGCGCCAGCCTCCGGAGGTCACCAGGGCCGCGTAGACGGGACCCCGGCGGGCGACGACGACCGAATCCGAGACGGGAATCGGGCGGCTCCATCCGGGGGCGAGATAGGCGTGTCCGAGGTCAGCCGGAACGGAGTCGGTGCGACCCAACCGCGCGACGACCCGGTTTCTCGAGGCGACCGCGAAATCCTGGCCGACCCAGCTCTTCCATCGGTCCTCGTGGGGGTTGCGGTTCCGGCTCCACAGGTAAAGAGGGGCGAATCCCCCTCCCTCGGGGAAGAGAGCCGCCACGATCTCCTGTCCGCCGGAGATTCCAATCGAGAGCCCGGCGATCGATTGCGCGGCGCCGAGCACATAGTCGGGCGTCGCCCAAGAGGTTCGGGCGAGGTCGAGCGGCCGACGCCGGCCGGTCTGCAGACTGCGCCGGGCGCGGATCTCGTAAGGCGGCAGGAAGCGACGGGTCGCGAGCGCCCGAACCGCTCGGGAGGGCGGCCGGTAGCGGCTCACCGCGAGCTGCGGCGCGTCGACGAAGCGAATGCGCTCCGGTTCTCCGATTCCGGCGAGCAGCCAGGCCCATGCCTGCCAGGGGGTATTGGTCGCACCGAGCGCCCAGTGGACGTAGGTCCGGCTCTTCGCCCCGGCGGGAAACCCACCCGCCTGCTCGCGCGCCCAGGCGAGGAACAGCCGATCGAGCTCCCGGCGGGCCGCCGCACGCAACTCTTCGTCGGGCGCAAAATCAGCGATTTGCAGCAGGGCGGTCATCGAGATCGCCAGATAGCCCGGGCTCTCGGCCTCGTACCACCCCTGCTGCTCGTGAACGGCAAAAAATGCGCGCAGATAGTCGGTCCACCCTGCCATAGCTGCCGAATCGGCTCTCCCCCCGACGCTCTCAGCCACCACGCTCCGCGCCGCTTCGACCACGCGCTGGTTTTCGGTTTCGGTGAATCGCCAGGGATTGGACACCTGGTCCGGGCCGGGAGGAGGCGCGCCACGGGAGACCGCGAGGCGGACCCGCGAGCGCAGATCCGGCGGAAGAACATCCGGGAATTGGAGCAGGAGGCGCCCCAGCGTGAGCTGCGTGTTCTGGCAGCGGAAGGTCTGGGAACCGCAATCTTCGAGCGCGGCCGCCGTCCACCTCGCGGCATCGGAGGCGGTGCCCGGAAAGCCGTCTTTCGCCAGCGCCGCGGCCGCGAGCGCGCCTTTGGCCCAACGGGAGCTATCGAGCGGCTCCGAGCCATCGCTCTCGTCGCGAAGAAATCCCTGGTAGGCGTAGAGCAGATAGAGGCCCGATCGATCGGCCCGTTGCCCGGTCACCTCCGAGGGGTGAGGAGCGGCCGCGGAGCGCACTCCGACGGTTCCGCACGCCGCAAGACCCAACCCCAGCGACAGGGCCATCGCCCGCCATCCCACCGCCGCTCTGGAGGTCCTTCCCAGCCGCACCTCCCCGCCGGAACAGCTGCGGGCGCGATTTATGCTTGAATCCTCTCTCGCCCGGATTTTTCCGGCTTTCCAAAGCTTCATACGGAGGAGGTTCAGACGGTGTCGCTCAAAAGCTTCGCCTTCGTCGTCGGTGGGATCATGTTCGCCTCGTTGCTCCTCGGGGTGCTCGTCCTCGGTTTGGCCTACCGCCGGCTCAAGAAGATTCGCGTACCGGAAGACGCGGATTTTTTCACCACGATTCGGGCCGTGCCGTTGGCCTTGGTGGTCGGGCTCGACTTGCTCGACCTCGGCCTCGACTCGTTCGCCGCGCCGATCGAGTGGATCATCCTCGATCGACTCCGCTTGCCTGGCCTGCGGAACGTCGCGACCTTCGAGGCCTTCCTGCCGTTCACCGGTCCGATCCCGACTCTCACGATTGCCTGGATCGCAGCGCGCGTGCTCGGCCTCGGCGAGGAGATCGATCCTCACCTCATCCAAACCCATCGGGTGGGGCCGGGACGCTATGAAAGGCAGCTCTCCTGAAGAGTACGCGTTGCCAACATGCGCGGACATTCTTTAACATCGATGAGTCAACCCACGAAGACGACCCCAAGGAGATAACCCCATGAAACGAGCCGCTCTGTGGCTCTCGCTCTGCCTGGTTCCCGGCGCGGCGTTCGCAGGCATCGAGGCGAACGCCCCGACCGCGACGGGTGAAACAGGCCTCTTCACTTTGTTTACCGGAGACACTTTGCCTCGAGGCGAATGGTCCTTCGGAACGTACTACAACAACTGGGATCGGTTGATCGACATCAAGGACTTTCCCACACGTAGGAACGACGAGCTGAGCTTCGATTGGAATCGGCTTTCGGCGAGCCTCGGCTACGGCGTGACCGACCGGTTCGAAATCGCGCTGTCCCTTCCTTACGACGACTTCGATTTCGACGAAGGGGACCTCCCGGGCCTTCGGCTCGACGACTCAGGCATCGGCAATCTACGGCTGGGAGGCAAGTACCGCCTCTACGGCGAGCCGGGTGAGGATTCCTCGTTCGCGCTGAGCGCATTCATCGAAGCGCCGACCGGCGATGACAAGGTCGCGAGCGACCGGGTCGGCGCGGGCGTCGGTGCCGACTGGCGCGTTCGGAACTGGGTCTTCAATCTGGGCTACTACGACTCGCGCAACAGCGGGCCCGCCATTCTCGATCGGGAGTTCACGGGAGGCATCGGTTATGCGGGCCGGGTTTCGGATCGGCTCGACTGGATCACCGAGGTCGTCGGTCACAGCTACTCGGGCGACGGTCTACTGCCGGAAGATGCGTACGATCTGACCTCCGGTGGACGCCTGTGGCTCGGCGAAGAGCAGAACTGGGCGTTCAACTTCGCCTTGCGCACCGACCTCGGCCAGCTGGACTCGATCGACGAACACTGCCCCCTGGGCGGCCTCGTCGGCCTGACCTACATGCCGGCCGCCTTCCGCGTCCGTCCGACCCCTCCTCCGCCGCCTCCGCCGCCGCCGGCCCCCGAGCCCGAGCCCGAACCGGCCCCGCCGCCGCCGGCCCCCACTCCGCCGGCTCCGCAACCCCCGCCGCCTCCCCCGGCGCCCGCGCCGAAACCGGAACAGCGAGTGACGGTGAACTTCACTCCCGGTAGCGCTCGCATTTCGAACATCGCCAAGGCGAAGCTCGATGAGGTAGCGCTCCGCATGAAGCAGGACCCGGAGCTTCGCGCTCTGGTGATCGGCTACTCCGACCCGTCCGGCTCGAGCGACGCCAACCAGCGCTTGAGCGAGCAGCGAGCCCAGGCGGTCAAGAGCTACCTGGTGACCCGCCACGGGATCGATCCCAGCCGTATCCAGACGGAGGGACGGGGTTCGTCCGAGTCGACCGGCGACGCGGCGTCGGATCGCCGCGCGGTGGTCGTCCTCTCGGTCGGCTGACCGGTCGCCCGGTCGAAGACGAGGGCTCCGCTCGCTGAGCGGAGCCCTTTTGTTTCTCAGGTACGCAACGTCTCGCCCCGAAGCGAAGTGACCGCGCCGATCAAACCCGCGGCGGAGCCGAGCAGCACGAGAGCGACGAGTTGGTCGGGGGCCAGGAAGTCGGCGGCGAGGAGAGACGGAACCAAAGCTCCCTGCGCTTTCTGTCGGATCAAGAGCCAAGAACCGAAGAGCCCGCCGGCAGCGAGGAGGCCGCCCAACGTCCCCTGGAGCAGACCCTCGGCATAGAAAGGTCCGCGAATGTAGAACTCGGTCGCGCCGACGAGACGGAGAATCGAGATCTCTTCAGCATGAAGGAACGCCGCGAGGCGGATGACGCTTCCGATCGTGAAGACCGCGGCGCCGAGGAGGACGAGGCCGAGAACCAAACCCACACCGCGGATCACGGCGACCAGACCCGCCACTTGGGCCAGCCACTCGCGGTCGTCGTCGACGAACGTTACGCCGGGAGCGCCACGCCAAGCGGCGAGCGCCGCGGTCTTCTCCCGTGAGCCGCGTGCCGCCGCCTCGACCTCGATTTCGATCGAAACGGGCAGCGGCTCCTCCGAGCCCCCGGAAACCAGATCGGCAAGGCTAGGGAACATCGACCGAAATCGTTCCTGGGCCTTCTGCCGATCGATCGGATGGACCGCTTTCGCCCACGGCTCGGCGGCGGCGCGCCGGACCCAGGACGCGAGCTCGGGTGCCCCGGCCTGTGGCGAGAGATAGACGACCACTCGAGCCTCTCGCTGCCAGCGCTCGACGCTCCGTGCGAGGTTACGGCTGGCCAGAAGGAAAACGCCGGACAGAAACAGGCTCACGGCGATCGTGAGCACCGCCACGAGGCTCACCTTCCAGCCTCGGACCAGATTGACCGTGGCATCGCGGAAAAACGTTCGGAGCGCCTGGAGAAAGCTCACGCGTCCTCCTCGGGTCGGTCGGACACCCTGGCGGCGAGCTCGTCCGGCGAGTCCGTCAGGTTTCCACCGGGCTCTTCCACCGGGTTTCCGATCGCGCCGCCCATTTCTGCCGCCGCGGCGCGATCCAATCCGGGTTCGGGAGCCCGCGGCGGCGCGTCCTCCCCTTCATTCTCCAGTTCTTTCTCGTCGTCCTCGAGTCGAATTTCCGGCTTCTCGATTCCCACGACCTCACGGTCCGCGATCAGGCGCCCTCGGTCGAGCGTGAGGACCCGGCCTCCCACCCGATGGATCATGTCGCGGTCGTGGGTGGCGAGCAGCACGGTCGTGCCTCTCTGGTTGACCTTCAGGAACAGGCGCAGGATTTCCCGCGCGAGATCGGGATCGAGATTGCCGGTCGGCTCGTCCGCGATCAGGATGTCGGGCTCGTTGATCAGCGCTCGCGCGATCGCCACCCGCTGTTGTTCGCCACCCGAGAGCTCAGGAGGAAAGGCGTTCATGCGGTGCGCGAGGCCCACGCGCCGCAAGGCGTTATAGGCGAGCTTCTTCCTCCCGCGCAGATCGACCCCCAGCAGGCGAGGCAAGTAGCTGACGTTTTCGAACACCGTCTTCCGCGCGATGAGTCGGAAGTCCTGAAACACCACCCCCATCGTGCGCCGGAGGTAGGGGATCTTCCGCTGCGGAATCGACGCGACGTTGCGCCCGTTGACGAGGATCTGGCCGGAGGTGGGGACCTCTTCGCGAAAAATGAGACGAAGAAGCGTGGTCTTCCCCGCGCCGCTCGCGCCGGTCAAGAAAACGAATTGGCCGCGCGCAATCTCGAAGGTCAGGTCCGATAGAGCGGCCTGTCCTCCCGGATAGTTCTTCGCGACGTGGAATAGCTGGATCAGAGACTCAGCCCTCGGGAAGGCCCAGCTCCCTGCGCATCGCCTGCTGGACGGCCGGCGGCTGGGCGCGCCCGGCCGACCGCTTCATCACCTGGCCGACGAGAAAGCCGAGGACTTGCTGCTTGCCTCCGCGCAACTGGGCCACCTGGGCCGGGAACTCGGCAAGCACCTCACGCACCCAGAGCTCGATCTGGCCGGAATCCGAAACCTGGCCGAGCCCGAGCCGGTCGATCGCCGCGAGAGGCTCCTCGCCGCTCTCCCAGATCGCCGCGAACACTTCCTTGGCCGCGGTGGAAGAGACCTTCCCGGCTTCGATCGCGGCGACCAGGCCCGCGAGCCGTTCCGGCTCGATGGCGCGCTCGGGCCCCTCTTTGCGTTCCTTGAGCTCGCGCAGGACCTCCCCCATCACCCAATTGGCGACCGGTTTCGCTCCCTGGTCGCGAATCTCCTCGGGAAGTGCCGCAACGGCCGCCTCGTAGTAATCGGCAAGCTCGCGCGAGCCGGAGAGTAGCTCGGCGTCGGCGACGGGCAAGGCGTACTGTTCCGAAAGACGCGCGCGGCGGGCCCAGGGAAGCTCGGGGAGCGTCGCGATCAGCACCTTCCGACGATCCTCGTCGATGACCAGGGGAGGCAGGTCGGGCTCAGGGAAATAGCGATAGTCGTGCGCCTCTTCTTTGCTTCGAAGGGTGCGGGTCACGCCTCGATCGGCATCGAAGCTGCGGGTTTCCTGGACCACCCGCCCGCCCCTCTCGATCACCACGATCTGCCGCGAGATCTCGAACTCGATCGCCCGAGCGAGGTTGCGAAACGAATTGAGGTTCTTCACCTCCGCCCGGGTTCCCAGGACCGGATCGCCTGCCCGTCGCACCGAGACGTTGGCGTCGCAACGAAGGTTCCCCGCCTCCATGTTGCCGTCGCTCGTTCCGGTGTAGATCAGCACCTGGTGAAGCGTCTGGAGGTAGTCCTGCGCTTCGGCCGGCGAGGAGATCTCCGGCCGGGAGACGATCTCGACCAGCGGGGTGCCGCAGCGGTTGAAATCGACCAGCGACTGGCCGAACAGCGGCCCTCCGCCTGGCGCTTCGTGGAGCAGCTTGCCAGCGTCCTCTTCGAGGTGGAGGCGCTCGATGCCGATCACCTTGTCGTGCGCGGACAGAGGCAGCCTGCCGCTTTCGGCGAGCGGCCGGTCGTATTGGCTGATCTGATAACCCTTCGGCAGGTCGGGGTAGAAATAGTTCTTCCGAGCGAAGACCGACCGCGGATGAACGGTCGCCGACAGTGCGGTCGCGAGCTGGACCGCGAGATCGACCGCGCGACGGTTGGGGACGGGCAACGTCCCCGGATAGCCGAGGCAGACGGGGCAGACGTGGGTATTCGGCTCGGCTCCGGGGCGGTTCGGGCAACGGCAGAACATCTTGGTCGCGGTGAGGAGCTGGACGTGCACCTCGAGGCCGATGACCGCTTCGTAACCCGTCGCTCCCATGCCTTCCATTGCCACCGAGTTTATAGCAGGCGTGGGATATCCTCCGGGGCCGGGAGCCGTCCCCCTTGCGCAAGAACCTCAAAGCCCTCTGGCCCTTTTTACGCCCCTATCGGACCCGGCTCTGGCAAGGGCTCGCGACGATCCTCGCCTCGGTCGCGGTCGGCTTGCTCAACCCCCTCCTGATCGGACGTGGGATCGATGCGGTGCGTGCCGGAGCCGGAATGGGAACCCTGGCCGTGTTCGCCGTCGCGATGATCGGAGTGACTGCCGTCGCGGGCGCGTTCAATTACCTGCAGCGCATGCTGCTGGTGGCGATGAGCCGCGACGTCGAGCTCGATCTGCGCAACCGGTACTTCGAGCGCCTGGAGCTGCTGCCGCAGTCGTTCTTCCACTCGCATCCGACCGGCGATCTGATGGCGCGGGCGACCAACGACCTGCAGGCCGTCCGCATGCTCTGCGGCCCGGCGATCATGTACAGCACCAATACCGTGCTGCTCGCGGTCGGAGCGGTCGCACTGATGGCACGCATTCATCTCGGACTGACCGGCGTGTCCCTCGCGATCATGCCCTTGGTCGCGATCGCCACGCAGATGTTCGGCGATCGCATCCACCGGCTGTTCGAGGGGGTGCAGGAGCGATTCTCCGCGCTCTCGGCCAAGGCGCAGGAAAATCTCGCCGGCGTGCGCGTGGTCCGCGCCTACGCTCAGGAGGAACGGGAAACCGAGGCGTTCGGCACGGTGAATCGCGCTTATGTCGAGGGCAACCGGCAGTTGATCATCTGGCAGGCGGCGTTCTTCCCCGCGCTGCAGGGTCTCGCGGGAATCGCTATGGTGGCGGTCCTCTATTTCGGCGGCAAGCTCGCGATCTCCGGACGTATCTCGGTCGGCGAATTCGTCACGTTCAACACGCTGCTCGCCCGGATGGTCTGGCCGATGATCGCGCTCGGCTGGGTGATCAACCTGGTCCAACGCGGAACCGCCTCGCTCGGTCGGATGCGCGCCGTGCTCGAGGCCGAGCCGGCGATCCGCAATCAGCCCCCGCTCGCGGATCCATCCCGTCTCGAAGGCGCGATCCGCTTCGAGGAACTTACGTTCTCGTATCGGGAAGGGCTCGCTCCCGCGCTGGCGGACGTCTCGCTGGACGTTCCCGCCGGCACCACCGTCGCGATCGTCGGCCGCACCGGCTCGGGAAAGAGCACCCTCCTTTCGCTCCTGCCGCGATCGATCGATCCGCCCTCGGGAACCCTATTCCTCGACGGCATCGATCTCCGGCACCTGCCTCTCGAGCGACTACGCGCGGAGATCGGCATCGTGCCCCAGGAGACGTTCCTGTTCTCGGCGACGCTCGCGGAGAACGTCGCTCTCGGCCGACCGCACGCCTCGCCTCAGGAGATCCTCAAGGCGGCTGAGCTCGCTGGCCTCGGCCCTGACCTCGCGAGCTTTCCGGAAGGGCTCGAAACCCGAGTCGGCGAGCGCGGCCTCACGCTCTCCGGGGGGCAGAAGCAGCGGGTGGCGATCGCCCGCGCCCTCCTTCGTCAGCCGCGCATCCTCCTACTCGACGATTGCCTATCCGCGGTCGACACCCAGACGGAGGAACGAATCCTTGGCAATCTGAGGCGGTTCTTCCCAGGACGCACCGTACTGCTCGTTTCGCATCGAGTCTCTGCGGTTCAAGGGGCCGATCTGATCGTGGTCCTCGATCATGGGCGCATCGCCGAACGCGGCACCCACGAGGAGCTTCTCGCGCGAGGCGGCCTGTACGCCGAGCTTGCCGAGCGGCAGCAGCTGGAGGAAGAGTTGGCCGCGGTTTGATTCGCTTGCCAGACCGAGCGATCGGCACGGCATCGGTCGCCACACGGAGGGTAGAACGCGATGCGAATCTTGATCACGGGCGGTACCGGCCTTATCGGCCGCGCGCTCGCCGCACGGCTCGCCGGTGCCGGGCACGAGGCGATCGTCCTCTCCCGCGATCCCCGCTCGGCGACGGACCTTCCTCCCGGCGTGCGCGCGGAGCGCTGGGACGGCAAGACGGGCGCCGGTTGGTCGAGGCTGATCCATGCCGACACGACCATCATCCACCTCGCGGGGGCCGGTGTGGCCGACGAGCGCTGGACGGCGGCGCGCAAGCGTGAGATCCGCGACAGCCGGATCGTCTCGGGCGAGGCCGTGCTCGCCGCCATCCGCGAGGCACCCGAGCGCCCACGAGCGCTCCTCCAGTCCTCGGCGGTCGGCTATTACGGACCGCGAGGCGACGAGAGGATCGACGAAGACGCGCCCCCCGGCGACACGTTCCTCGCGCGCATCTGTGTGGAATGGGAAGAGTCGACCCGGGAGGCCGAGGCGCTGGGTATCCGTCGCGCGCTCCTGCGAACCGGGCTCGTCCTCAGCCTCGAAGGAGGCGCCCTCGCCAAGATGCTCCTTCCGGCGAAGTTCGGAGCGAATGGTCCCCTGGGCTCCGGACGTCAGGGTTTCCCCTGGATCCACCTCGAGGACGAGATCGAAGCGATCCACTTCCTGGTCGAACGAGACGACGCCTCGGGTCCGTTCAACTTGACAGCCCCGAATCCCGTCTCCCAGGCCGATTTCGCCCGGGCGCTCGGCCGCGTGCTCCATCGCCCGTCGTTCCTGCCCGCTCCCGCTTTCGCCCTGCAGCTCGCGCTCGGCGAGATGGCAGAGATGCTCCTCTCCGGCCATTTCGTCGTTCCCGATCGCCTGCTCGCGCTCGGCTATCGCTTTCGCTTTCCGGATCTGGAAGGCGCGCTCGAAAACCTGCTCTCGTAACCGCCCGAGGCTTCAAACCGGAGCCGGCCCGGTCGGCTCGCTTACCCCTGGCCGAATCGCTCGACGATCGCCGCTCGCACCAGGAGGCGGAGGTGCGCAGGGGTGTAGACACGATAGCGATCGATCCGTCCCAGGTGGCTGATGAACTGGCTCGCCTCGCTCACTTCGACGAGGCGGCCGTCGTATTTCTTGACCCAAACCCGCTTCTTGCCGAACCGATGCGGATCTTTGGCCGAGTTCGAGATCAGCAGGCTGCCGTCGCCGAACTCGGCAAACAGGCCGGGCAGGATCGATTCAAAGCGCTCTTTCTCCTCGGGAGCGAGGTGCTCTTTGGTTTCGAACGCCACCGGAAAATGCTCGCGGTCGACCACGGCGCGGGCGTGAACGCTCTTCGAGGCGCGCATCGCGGCGGTGGTGGTGAGGTCGTCCTCGGCCAGGAAGCGCTCCGGATCGGCCGGCCAGCGCGCTCCGGTTTCGAGCAGCCAGGCGTTCAGATGCAGCTCCATGGCTTTCCCGGTCGCATTGAAATAGACCTGCGTGAACATGTAGTAGCGCGCCATCACGAGGGCCTCCACTGCGTGGATGCCCCCCTCGTCGACACCGATCCCCCAGTCGCCGGTCTCGGGATCGGCGAGCGGCAGAATGGTCTCGAGCACCCGGTCGAGGTCGAAGTTGCCGTAGCGGACGCCGCAGAAGAGGCTGTCGCGCAGCAGGTAATCCATCTTGTCCACGTCGAGCTCGCCGGAAACGATCTGGCACAGCAGACGATCGATCGGCCGGTCGAGCTTGCCGCCGAGCAGCCGCGCCACCTCCTCCGGAGCGATTCCGTCGCCGAACCGCTCGAAGATCTCGCGCACGTCGGGAAGATCGAGTAGCCGGCGGGTCATCTCCTCGTGATCGATCCCCTCCTCGAACAGCTCCTCGGCCGAGTGGGAAAACGGCGCGTGCCCCTGGTCATGAAGCAGCGCCGCCACCCGCGCGAGGCGCCGTTCTCGGCTCGCGGGTCCGACCGGAAGCGGCGCCGTTCCGCGCGAGGCCAGCGCGTCGTAAACCCGCCCGGCGAGATGCATCGCCCCGAGCGCGTGGGAAAACCGACTGTGCTCGGCCCCCGGGTAGACGAACGAGGTCAGGCCGAGCTGGCGGATCCAGCGCAAACGTTGCAGCGGCCGGCTGTTGACCAAGGCCGCTTCGAGCGGATCGGCATGGACGAAGCCGTGGACCGGGTCGCGGAGGGAGAGCATCGGCAGGGAGCGATGATAGCGGAGCCGAAGCCGGCTATTCGCGCTCTTCAGCGCCTCGCAGACCTCTCGCCACGCGGGCGACCGCCGCGACGGCTCGTTCGACTTCCGCCTCCGTGGTCCGCCAATTGACCACGCTCACGCGCATCGAGCGCCGGCCGTTCCAGGTGACGCCGCCGAAGAACGCCTCGCCCGAGGCATTGATCGCCTCGATCGTCCGGTCGGTCCAGGCGTCGTGGTCGGCCGGCGTCGCCCCCGGGCGCGGATCGAGAAACCGCACCAGCCCTTGATCGAGCCGCGCCGGCGAGACGACTTCCGCGCCGGGAATCGCACCGATGCCGCGAACCAGATCGCGGCATCGGTCGGAGCAGCGATCGATCAGCGCCGCCAGACCGTCTCGGCCCAGCTCGCGCAGCGCGGAATAGACCGCAAAGCCTCGGGCGCGACGCGACCACTCCGGACCCCAGTCGATCGAATCGCGAGCCGAATTTTCGGCGACGAAATAGGAGTCGTGGATCGTGAAGGCGGCGCGGTGCGCTTCGGCATGGCGCACGGCGGCGAAACCACAGTCTTGCGGCACGTTCAGCCACTTGTGGCAGTCGGTGGCCCAGCTGTCGGCGAGCTCCATCGCTTCGACCAGCGCGGCATACCGTGCGGAGGCCCGGGCAAAGAGGCCGAACGCCCCGTCCACATGGACCCACGCGCCGCGCCGATGGGCGATCGGGATCAAGAGGGCGAACGGATCGAAAGCGGCGGTGTTCAAATCGGCCGCATTCAACGCCACGATCGTCGGGGCGTCGCTTTCGGCGAGCGCGCTTTCGAGCACCTCCTCCGCCATCGCCCCGTCCGGTCCAACGGGCAAGGTGACGATCTGCCGGGCTCCGATGCCGAGGAAGCGCAACGCACGGTCGACCGAGACATGCCGCACGGCGCTCGCGAGAACGCGGATCGGCGGGCTCCCCGCGAGCCCCCGCTCGCCGACCTCCCAACCGAGGCGCGACAGCAGCAGCTGCCGAGCGGCGGCAAGCGCGGTGAAATGCGCCATCTGGCAGCCGGTCGTGAAGGCGAACGAGGAGGATGGAGGCAGGCGCAGCACGTCGAGCAGCCATTTCCCCGCGACCTCTTCGACCACCGAGGCCGCGGGGGAGGTGGCGTAGATCGCCGCGTTTTGATCCCAGGTGCTCGAGAGCCAGTCCGCGGCGAGCGCCGAAGGGAGAACACCGCCGATCACCCAGGCAAAAAACCGGCCGCCGACGTTACCGAGCTGGCCTCCCGCCGCGGCGTGGATCAACTCTTCCACCACGTTCTCGGCGGGTAGCCCCTCACGACCGAGCGGGACGTCGAACCGCGCGAGCAACTCCTCGCGCGAGACGGTCGCCGCCACGGAGCTTCTCTCGAGACCGTCCAGATACTCGTGCGCGGCACGTGCCGCCTTTTCGAGGGCCGAAAGGCCGGGAGCGAGGCGATTCATCGAGCATGAAAGGATACTCCGGCCACGCTCCTTCGGACGCTAGGCCCTTCGCCCGCGTGACAGAATCTCGCCATGGGAACCGCTCGCATACCCCCTCTATCGCCCTTCCTTCTTCGCCACCGTTGGATCCGTAGCCTCACGATCGCCGTTCTCCTCTTTGCTTCGGCGAGCTCGCTCATGGCGCAGGCCGAGGCGATCGCCGAGGGGGATGCCGCGTTCGCCCGCCGGGGAGAAGGGGCCAAGGGAGCCCGAGCCGCCGCCGGTCCGATCGACCAGGCGATCGCGGGTTACGAAAAGGCGCTCAAGGCGAAGCCCGGTCAGTTGGAGGCTTCGTGGAAGATGCTGCGCGCCCTCCATTTCAAGGGGGAGTACGTGGCCACGACCTCGGAGGCGAAGCAGGCCGCCTTCGGTCGCGGCAAACAGGTGGTGGAGGCGGCGATCGACGAGCTCGGCAAGCGCGTGGGTGGGCGGGCGAAGCTCGACGCCATGACCCCTGCGGCAGCCGCCAAGGCGCTCGCCGGAGTGCCCGAGGCGCCGTATGTTTTCCTCTGGGGCGCCGTCGATTGGGGCCTCTGGGGCGATGCGTTCGGCAAGCTCGCCGCCGCACGGCAGGGAGTGGGCGACAAGGTTCGCCGTTACGGTGAGATCGTCCTGGCGGGCGACGAGCGCTTCGAGGAGGCGGGCGGCCATCGCCTCCTCGGCCGGCTGCACACCCTCGCGCCGAAAGTTCCGTTCATTACGGGCTGGGTCGACCGCGACCTCGCGATCGAGCACCTTCGGAAAGCGGTCGCGATCGCGCCCCAGAACCCTTACAACCAGCTCTATCTCGCGGACGCCCTGCTCCAGTATCGCTCCGCCGCGAAGCCCGAGGCGATCGCGATCCTGAAGCGGCTCGCGGCGCAGAAGCCTTCCGCGGATAAGCCGGTCGAGGACGCCGCGCCGATCGCCGAGGCGAAGGTGCTGCTCGGGAAAGCCGGTGGCTGAGAAAAGCGCGAGCCCGACGCCGAACGCGCCGGAGGATCACCTCTCCGGGCGCGGCGCACCGCTGGTCGCAATCGGCGCGGCGGCCTTTCTCACCGTGCTCAAGGGGGCCGCAGCCCTCTCGACGGGTTCCCTCGCGCTCGGCGCCGCGGCGCTCGATTCGCTGATCGACGTCTTCATCTCGACCGCCAACTATTTCGTGATCCGCCGCGCGGCGCTTCCTCCGGACGACGACCACGCCTACGGCCACGGACGGTTCGAGAATCTCGCCGCGCTCGGCCAGGGTCTATTCCTAGCGGTTGCCGCGGGAGGCCTGGTCATCGCGAGCGTCCGGCGCCTGATCTCGGGCACCGTGCCCGAGAAGCTGGGGGTCGGCGCACTGGTCCTGGCCGTATCGCTCGTCGTCAGCATCGCGGTCGCTCTGTGGCTTCGACGCGCCGCGAAGGCGACGGGCAGCCCGGCGCTCGCCGCTGACAGCCTCCACTACGCGACCGACTTTTGGACCAATGGCTCCGCCTTGGTCGCGCTAGGCATCGTCTCGGCGACCGGCTGGTCGCAGGTCGATCCCCTCGTCGCCCTGGGGGTCGCGGCGATCGTCTTTCGCACCGCCGCCAAGCTCACCCTGGGCGCGATGGCCGACCTTTCCGACCGAGGTCTTCCGGAGGCAGACCTTGCGCGGGTTCGCGAGATCGTCGCCTCGTTCGCGCCCGACGTCATCGGGATGCACGACCTGAAGAGCCGCCGAAGCGGCGGCCTACGCTTCATCGACCTCCATCTGGAGATTCCGCGCGCCGCGACGTTCGAAGAGGCCCACGATCGGACGGTCCGCGTGCTGCGGGCGATCGAACGAGATCTCGCCCCCGCGAAAGTGTTCGTGCATAGCGATCCGGTATAGCTGGCGGGATCGGCCGCCGCGGAACGGAACGCTGGGGTCTGCAGTGACTTCCCAGGCCAGGAAGTGACTTCCAGGGCCAGGAAGCGACTTCCCAGCACAGGAAGTGACTTCCCAGCTCAGGAAGTGACTTCCCAGACCAGGAAGTGACTTCCCAGGCCAGGAAGTGACTTCCCAGCTCAGGAAGTGACTTCCCAGACCAGGAAATGACTTCCCAGCTCAGGACGTGACTTCCTGGCTCCAAAACGTGATTCCGCCGCCGGGAAGTCGCTTGGCGGTTCCGGAAGAGGCGATCGGCCGCCGCAAGTCGCTTCACGGCCCGGAACGTGACGCTCGGGCTCGGAGCTTTGCCTCCGCCGGCGTTTGGCGCCTTGCGCCCCGAGACTGGGTCTTCAAGGGAGCCCCCCACCTGGCCTCCCCCCGCAAGCGGGGGGAGGGACCCTGCGCCGAGAGAATTAGGAGTCGGGAGCGGTGGGTGGAACCGAAGTGCACAAAGGGGCCGGTTGGGCTTCCTCCCCCGCTTGCGGGGGAGGAGCTAGTCGACCTCCAGCCGCTCCGCCGGGGGCGATTGTCCGATCAGTGCGGCGGAAATGTCGACTGCCTTCGCCCACGCGAGGCCGGCCAGCAACAGAGCCGCGAGCGCGGCCGCCCGGCGGCGATGGACCCCGCTCCCGAAGCGCGTGGCAAACAACAGTGCCGCGGCGGCACCCAGGTAGGCGAGACCTCCCGAGCCGACGAAGGTCTCGCGAACTTCCCGCGGCAGGGCGAGGGCGAAAAGCGGCAGTCCCAGCCCCGCGAAACTCGCGAACGACGCTAGGCGGGGTAAGCCTTGAGTGATCGACTCGGCCGAGGCAAAGGCGAGCGCCGCGAGCACCGCGGCGCGGCACACCAGGGCTCCCGCGGGCGCGGCACTCTCCCCCCCGGAGAGGGCGGCGAGGAGAAATCCCTGCGCGACCGCCGCCGCTGCACCAAAAAGCGCCAGCAGCGTCCAGCCGAAATCCTCCAGCCGGCGCCAGGAGACGAGGAGGAGAAGATCTGCGAGAAGGAGCCCTGCCGAGGTGACGCCGAGCGCAAGGCTCGCTCGGCTCGATGAAAACGGCACGAGACGGCTCGCGAGCAGCGCGTCTTCAGAACGGTCGGCCAGAATCAGGAACGCGAGCGCGGCGACCGCAAGGAGAGGCGCCGCAGCGAGCGCCCAGAGGCGCCTCGCCTCCGACTCGACCCGACGCAGGCGAAAAGGAACCACGGCGTGGGCACCCGCAGAAAAGACGATCGGCGCGAAACAGAGCGCCGCGATCAGGTTTTCGAGGCGCATAGACTCAGGAGTTCGAGAGGATGGTCTGCGAGCCTACGGGAACCGGCGGCCGGCCCGAGGCCTCACGCGCATTCGGCGCATTGGCCGTATAGCAAGACCTCGTGGGCGTCGAGCTGAAAGCCAGCCGGGGTGAGCTGGCGAAGCCCCTCCGGGCAGCCTTCGAGCTCGAACAGCTTGCCGCACGCCCGACAGTGGAAGTGATGATGATGGTCCTTGCCGGCGAGCTCGTAGCGTGGTGGCTCCCCGGGGACTGCCACAGGGATGAGCCATCCTGTCTCCAGCAGCGACTTGACCGTACGGTAAACCGTGGCGGTCCCTAAATTCGGCACCTCCGCCGACGCGGCGGCGAGCACTTCGACCGGCGAAAGCGGTCGGCCGGCCGCGCGGAACGCATTGCGGATCGCCCGGCGCTGGTGGGTATCCCGTTCGCTCACGGCCGGATGATAGCCCAGCCTCCGAATTTCGATCGGAGCTTCGGGTCGCACGGTCGGGCCGTCCCACTCCATTTCAACGCTCGGCTTCGGAGATCGGCGACGCGAAGGTCTGGACCCAAAGCACCCGGTAGCGATTGTCGAAGGGACCCACGGCCAGACCGAAGCCGAAATCGGTGACGTTGGGCCGCAGGAGGTTCGCGCGGTGGCCGGAGCTCTGCATCCAGGCGTCGAGCACGGAGTCGACCGTGACGTGTCCCGCGGCGAGGTTCTCGGCGGCCAGGCGCCACGCGTACCCCTCCGCGGTCAGCCGATCCCCGACTTTCTTACCCTCCGGCGATTCGTGGTCGTAGTAGCCGCGGGCGAGCATGTCCTCGGCGTGCTCCTGGGCCGCCGCGTCGAGCTTGGGATTCTCGGTCAGGGGGGCGGCCCCCGCCTCGGACCGTAACCGGTTGACGCCTGCGATCATCTGGGCTCGTACCACCGACAGATCGGCGAGGCCGCGAACCTCTCGAGCATAGACCTCCTGCTCGGGCCAGGCGGCGAGCAGCAGGTAGAGCGGCGTGTCGCCGAGCTTGGCCATCCCCAGGCCGAGATCGGAGTAGTCGGCGCGGAGGGCCTCGGGAAAGCTCGGGTCTCCGCGCCAGTAGGACATCACCGATTGAGCGTCTCCGTCGGAGACGACGACGCTTTCCATCCATCCGTGGGGGGTGTACCCCTCCTTGACCAGACGGCGCTGCACGGTTCCGAACGTCCTCTGCGCCTCGGCTTCGCCCGGCAGTCTGCCCCGGGCGGCGATCGCTTCGGCCCGTGCCTGGGCCACCCGCTCGAGCGACGGATCGGAGCGCAGCGGAGAGACGCCGGCACGCTCCCGCTCGGCATTGAACGCCAGGATGATTGACTCTCGCGTAGCGGCGACCGGGAGGCGGCTCGCGCGAACCCCCGGCGGGGCGGGCGTGGCTCGATCCGTAGCAGTCTGGGCGTACGGCTCGGCGAGCCCTGAGGGGGTGGGATCCGCTTTCGGAGAGGGCGGGCAAGCCACGGCCGACGCCGTACAGATCGCGAGCAGGAGGGCGCGACAGGGGGCGTCCGGCATCGCGTCGATCCGCCCCCTGGTTTTTGCGGGCCCTCCGAGCTAGTTCGCCCGAGAGACCTTGGCCGTGATGCCCGGCTTCGAACCGCCGTTGAAGCCTTCCCAGACCGTCAACAGATCGCCGCGAGCGTTGATGGCCGCGGACAGCTCATACGCGGCGCCGATCTGACGCTCGCTGAGCTGGGCCTTGGATCCGGACGGAGCGCCGGACGCCAGGTCGACGCTGAAGACGCCGATCGGAAACGCGGGCGTCCACTCGACCCAGAGTGCCGAGGTGCCCTTGCCGGTCCGAGTGAGCGCGATCGGGGACAGATGCCACGGATTGGTTCCGTCGCTCACCTGACGCTCGGCGCTGATGCGCGCCCCGGTGCGCGAGACGATCCGGCCATAGACGCGGCTCTTCACCGGAGATTCGAACTGACCCTGCCAGAGGGCCTGGAAGGTACCGTCCGCAAGCTGCGCGAGCGAAACGCGTCCCTGGGCGCCGAACGTCGTGGAGTTCAGCTGGACCGCGGCGCCGCGCGGCGCACCGTCTCCGTCGTAGAAGCGCGCGAACGCGCCACGGCCGTCGCCGTCCGGGCCGTCCCACGAGACCGCGAATCCGCCCGCCGCGTCGGCGATGAGGCCCGGGTTGTAGCCGAACGTTCCGGCCGCTCCGACCCGGGTATCCCCGGAGAGAGCGTTGCCCTGGAGGTCGTAGCGGCGCAGGAAGACCCCCTCGTTCGCCTTCACCTCGGGCTTGCCGTCGTTGATCGACCAACCGATCACGATCTGGCGGCCGACCACCAGGATCTTCGGCCTCTCCGCGAGATCGGCCGGATTCTGGTTGACCTTGAACTTCGCCCCTTGCGGATTGCCGTTCCGGTCGAAGCGCTGGGCGAAGATCTCCTTGTCGAGCACAGTCCGCTTCTCATAGAAGATGTCGCTTTTCAAATGCGCGGTTTCTTCGCTCCAGGCGATCAGGAAGTTGCCGTTCGGCAGCGCCGCGATCGCCGGTTCGCGCTGCGCCTTCACGTCTCCTTCCCCCGGCACGGAGGGAAGGTTCACGTTCGGCACGAGGATACGATCGAGCGCGCGGGGCTGGGCGTTCGGACCGAACGACCGCGCGACCAGGCCGTCGCGCTCATTGACCCAGGCGACCAGGAATCCTCCGTCGTTCGAGAAGGCCGCCGTCGGCGTGCGCTGTTTGACGTCGCCGGTCGAATTGACCCGGATCTCTTGGGCGCTCGCGGAGAGCGCGAGGCAGGCGAGGGTAAGGGTGATCCCAAAACGGCTGGCATTCATCGTCGGTTCTCCTGACGGTTCATGGAAACCCAGGCTCGGCTAAGCAAAACTCTTCCCGTGAATTCTACTCCCATCGAGCGCCCAAGGAGGGCCGGGAAGTCTGGTAGGGCTCAGGCGCCCTGGAACCAGGGCTCGCGGCTGCCGAATTTGGTCGCCAACGTGGCTCCCACGCCGATCAGCGAGGCGACCGTCCAGGCCCAGACCCCGAGGAACGGAACGAACTTGACCACGCCCAGGAGAAGCAGGCCGACCGTGGCGGCGCTGGCTGGCCGCATGCGACGCCGGAAAACCCGAGTCAGCAGGAGATCCCCGAGAGCGTAGAACACCGCGACCATGCCCCAGAGCTTCAAGACGAGCGCCGCGAGCACCACCAGCACCAGCAAGGGCACGCCGACGATCGCCCCGGCGAACGCGCTGAAGAAAAGCGCGGTCAGCACCAGGGCGAGGACACCGACGAGCCCGGTGAAGAAACCGCGGAACGGCTCCCCTTGAATCTCGTCGGCGGTCGAGATGAGCTGCCGGCCGCAAGCGGCGAACAGGAGGAGCAGGAGAGCGGACCAGGCGGCGAGCAGAGCGAGCTTCGCGCCGATGACGATCGTCGAGCGGCTTTCCAGGCCGAGGCTCGGACCTTCGAGCAGGGTCATCCAGGCGACCGAGGCATTGCGGTAGGACACCGACCGTCCTTCGATCCGGGCGCCCGGCGCGGCCGAGATCGTTCCCCCGAGGACGAAGACGTCCCCCGCGACTTGGGCGGACGGAGCGAGGCGCGCGTCGCCGCCCAGCACCACCACGTCGCCCGCGACCTTGCCAGAGATCTCCACGGAGCCTTCGATCGCCGCGGCATCTCCTTGCGCCTCGCCGTCGAGGATCAGATCGCGACCGATCGCCACGAGCTGATGCCGGGCAACGCTGCCCTTTTCGAGGTGGAGGGCGACTTGGCCGGAACCCGTCCGGTCCGCTGGCGAAGAAGCCGCCGAGGCGGCGACCGCCGGGACCAGGAGGGCCAGGACGAAGCTGTACGTGACGCGTAGGGGCACGAACGAAGTGTATCGCTTGCCAGTGGGAACGGAAGGCTCCCACGGAGGTGCCTTCAGCGCTTCGCCGAAAGGACCCCCGGGGCCTCGCGACGCCGCCGGATGAGCGAGAGCAGCAGGAAGTTCAGGGCCACCACCAGCGCGCCGAAGAGGATCATGCGCACCGGCGAGGAGAGCGCCTCGCCGATAGCGAGGCCAAACCCCTTCCAGGTTGCAGTGAGGAGCCCGGCGCCGGCGAGCGCCGCCGCCTGGAGCAGGTTGCCGATCGCGAATACGGCGCCAAACAGACCCGCGCCCGCACCGGTCTGCGCCCCGCCTCCCAGGAAGAAGACCACGGCCGACGCACCCAGCGTGGCGAGGAGGAAGCAGGCGGCGAGCGGGAAGGTCCACGTCCGCGGGTGGCGCGATTCCCATCCGGCCGGCGGCAGCGCGGCCATCACCGCGGTCCGAAAATCGGGACGCACCTCGATCCGGCTGTCGGCGAGCAGCGTCGTCACACGGGCGAGCGCCGCCCGCTCCGCCAGGGAGAGGTCGCCGCTTTCCAACTCGAGATCCTCCTCGAACGCGAATCCGCTCTCGAGCCTTCCGTCGATCCGTTCTCGGTGGTTCGTGCCGTCTTCTAGGTTCGCCATGGTTCGACTCGTCTACCTCGCCAGATCCAGCCGGTTCGAGACGTTTCGTCGAGGAAAGATGTTCCTCGCGGTCCGCTCGACTCAATCGGTCAGAAAGTCCCCTAACTTCTCCTTCAACATCTGCCGCCCCCGAAAGAGCTTGTTCTTCACGGTACCGAGCGGCATGTCCTTGAGCGTCGCGATCTCCTCGTAGGCGAGCTCGCCGAAATGGCGGAGGAGGATCAGCTCACGGTACTCCCAAGGGAGGGCGTCGATCGCCGTCTGGATCGCTCCCCCGCGTTCCTGGTTGCGCAGCTCGCCATAGGGACCGCGCTCCCCCGAGGGAATGTCCCATTCCCGAACCTCGCCACCTGCGTCCTCTTGCTGGAGAGAAAACAGCTTGAGCCGCCGGCGCCGGATCTGGTCGATCGCCGCGTTCTGCGCCACCCGGAAGAGCCAGGTCGAGAACTTGTACTGCGGATCGAACCGGTCGAGAACCTGGTAGACCTTGAGAAAGACCTCTTGCGCCAGCTCGTGGGCGTCGTCGGTGTTGCGGAGCAGCCGGAACAGATAGTTGACCAGCCGCCCTTGGTATCGCTCCACCAAATCGCCGAAACGATCGGGCTCCCCTTTGAGGGCCGCCGCGACCAGTTCCTCGTCGGTCCGGTCCGTCCCTCGGTTCATGGCTGAATACGGGCGTGGTCGAACAAGGTTGCAGATCGGTTTCGGGCGGGGACGCCTCCGGTCGGCCGCGAAGCCTCCGGACGGCGGAGCATCTCAGCGCAGCGGTCCCTCTCGACGGACGGACCGGCCGGGCGAGGGCGCGAGCCCGGCGGCGCCGGGCGCTGGAACGAGAGCAATCGCCTGCATGAGGCGGGAGTCTACCGTAGGGGCGGCACCTCGGCGATCCGGACGATCCGATCGCCCCCTTCGATCCGGTCGAGCACCGCGTCTCCCCCCACCACCTTGCCGAAGGAGGTGAATCCCCCGTCCAGGTGAGGTTGCGGCGAAAGGGTCAGGAAGAACTGGCTTCCCCCCGTGTCCGGCCCGGCGAGCGCCATGCCGAGAACGCCTCGGCCGTAGCGCAGGCGGCCGATCTCGTCGCGAATGGAGTAACCCGGCCCGCCGATCCCGTCGCCGCGCGGGTCGCCCGCCTGGATCACGAAGTCCGGCACGACCCGGTGGAAGGTCAAGCCGTCGTAAAACCCCTGCGCCACGAGCTGGAGGAAGGAAAGGCAGGTGAGCGGTGCCTCGCGGCAGGTGAGGTCGACCGTGAGAGTCCCCTTCTCGGTTTCGATCGCCACCCGATGCGGCGGCCAAACCCGCTCCAGGATCTCCCCATAGTCCTCGGTGCGACGAGCGTCGTCCGGCGGCAGCAGCTCCGGCGCCGTCTCGCCCATGTCCGCGAGCAGGGCGATCGCCGCGCGGCGAAGCACGTATCCCTCCTTTTCGACCACGTAGCCCGCCATCTCGACCGCCGCCGCGCGCTCGATCGGAGCCGCCTTCACCCGGGCGCCGAGCGCTCGCAGACCGGCAAGCCCGGGCTCTTCCGATTCGTCGAGCAGCGCCTTGGCGACGGCCGGACCGAGCGTCGCGAGCGGCAAAACGGGGTGCTGTTCGAGCCAATCGAGCGCCGCCAGCCGTACCCCCTCGTCCGAATCGGCCAGGATCTCGGTCGCGAGCTTCGCGCCGGCTGCCGCGTCGTCGGGCAACAGCGCGAGCCGTGCCGCGGCCACCGCCCCCCGTACGAGGGGGCTCGCGTCCGTAGAGAGGGCGGCGAGGGTCCGCTGATCGCCGAGCTTGCCTGCCGCCTCGGCCGCGTGAGCCCGCAGGTCGGCGGTGGCGAGATCTTCGAGTACCCCGGAGCCGTCCGGCGTTGCCGCCGTCGGACCGATCGCCCGCGCGATCCGCTCGGCGGCCCGCGGGTCCTTCCCCACCGCGAGGGCCACCAGCGCGAGGCCGCGCTCTCGGGCCGCTCCCTGTTCCGTCCGTTCGATCAAGGCGGCGGAAAGATCGGCGTCCGGCAGCCAAGCCGCGGCCGCCTCGATCGCCGTCGCGCGCACGCCGGATCGGGCGTCGCGGATCAACGCGGCGAGCGGCGAGCGCCAGGCCTCGCGTGCCGCGAGCGCCGGGCTCGAGACCACTTTGCCCTCGGTCCACAACCGCTGGCCCGCCCGCAAAGCCTGGATGACCGGAGGGAGCTCGGACGCGCCGAGCAAGGGGAGGAGGAGGGCGAGATCCTCGCCCCCGCCCACCTGTCCGAGCGCCCGCGCCGCCCAGCCTCGAATCCGCGGATCGGGATCGGAGAGCAAGCCGCGGAGCGGCTCGGCCGCGGTGGGCAGAGGATCGCGCGCAAGGGCGTAGGCCGCGAAAAAGCGGAGATCCGGATCCGCCGGCAGCTTTTTCGAGCCTTTCGGCCCGGCATCGGCCCCCGCCCCGCTCGCCGCCGCGAGCGCGGCCGCTGCGAGCGGCACCCGTTCGGGTTGTTTGAATCGGAACAGAGAGGGGGACAAACGCGCCCAGCGCTCCGCTTCGGGGAGCGGGCCGAGCGCCCCGCCGACCGCAACCACGTCGGCGCCGAGCTTTCCCAGGGCCTCGACCGCGAGGCGTCCGGTCTCCCGATCGGGATCGACCACCGCTTGGAGCAGGCGGGGCGTCGCCGATTTCGCCCCGGCGTCCTCGAATTCTCCGAGCGAAAAAGCCGCGGCGCGCCGCACCTCGGGCTCCCGGGCGTCGAGCATTCCGAACAGGACCGGCCGTCCTTCAGGCGCCGGGATCCTGCCGAGCGACACCGCGAGGTTTTCCCGCAGCCCCGGCCCTCCCGATGCCGCGAGCGCCACCGTCGTGTCGTCGAAGATCTGGCGGTCGACGAGGAGCAGGAGCATCTCTCGGACGTCGAGATCGGGAACCGCCGTGGGCTTACCCGGCCGGGTCGTTCGGACCGCTCCCGTGCAAGACGACAGGAGAAGACCGGCCAACAGCAGCGCGGCAGCGACGCGAGAGACGGCCGGCCGGTTGCGTCCGGTCTGCGGAGCGTTCGAGCGGGGGTCCATGGGCGAGGTTCCCTTCGGGCGGCGGAGGCCGCGGAGCGTTCGAGCGAGTCTACGTCCGAAGGGCGACAGTCATCGCGGAACGACCCCCTAGAGGGTCGGCGTCCATTCCATTCCTAACCGTCCCCACCCTCCTCATCGCGAAAGAACCGATAGAAGTAGCTCGCGTCCTCGAAAGGGTGCTCGTCGAGGACGTGATGAAGGAGGCCGCGCTCGACCAGCAAGCGACCCACGCGCAGGGCCTCGCGACGGCTCGTCCCCTCGTTGCGGACCAGCCAGTCGACCGCGTCGCGGCCGGTGAAACAGCGAGGATAGACGTTCCACAGGTAGCGACGGTCTTCGATGGCAAGCCCTCCCTCGCCGCGCATACGTTCCGAGAGGGAAGCAAGCTCCTCGTCCGTCCAAGATCGCCCCTCGTGATCGAGAGCGGCTTCCGATTCGAACGCCGAGGCGGGGCGTGAGACGGCCTCCGGTGAGGGGGCTTGATGGACGACCCGCTGCGGCAAGGGCATTTCGATCCCTTCGCGGCGAAAAGCGCTCTCGATCCCGAAGTTGAGATCGCTTTTCAAGTTGCTCTGCTCGCGCGGATCGCGGGTCCAGACCAGCAGGTCGAAATGAAGCGCGCTGTCACCGAACGCGGCTAGCTGGACCGTCGGTGCCGGATCGTCGAGCACGTCGGGATGCTTCCGGGCGACACCGAGAAGCGTCGTGCGTACTTTGCCGATCGGGCTGCCGTACGCCGCGGGCACCGGAACGCGCAGACGCGAGACCGGGTCGCCGTGACTCCAGTTGACCACCTCGGTCTCGAGGAAGCGGGAGTTGGGGACCAGAATGCTCACCCGGTCGGTCGTGCGGACGACCGCGCTCCGCGCGCCGATCCGCTCGACCGTCCCGGAGAACTTGCCGACCTCCACGAAGTCGCCGCTCTTGATCGGCCTTTCCAGACCGATCAAGAGACCGGAAACGAAATTGTTCGCAATGTTCTGCAGGCCGAAGCCCAGGCCGATGCCGAGGACGCTGCCGACGATCGCGAGCGTCCGCGCATCGAGACCCCAGACCTGGAGCACGACCAACCCGCCGACGAACAGCAAGGCGTAGCGCAGCAGGCTCGCGAAGCTCTCCTCGACTGAGATTTCGAAGCGGAACGGCCGCAACAGATACGACCGAAAGAGCCACGTGACCCCGCCCACCACCAGCCAGAGCGCTCCCAGGGCGAGCGGCAGCATGACCAGGTCGGCTGCCGAGAAGGTCTGCTTTTCGATCGCGAAGAGCGGGCGAGCGAAGCTCTGCGTGACCAGATCGAAGCACTGCCGACGGACGTCGGCGAGACCGGGAAAGCGGTCGAGGGCGAAGACCAGCGCGAAAAGCCAGAGCGCGAGCTTCGCCGGCAGCAATGCGAGACCGAGGCGGTGTTGCCAAAGCAGGTGCGCGCCCGGTGGCGCGCCTTTCCGCCGAGCGATCGCGAGCGGCAGGCGCAAGGCGGCGCGCCAAAGGGCGTAGTGGCCGAGCGCGGCCCCAAGGAGCGCGCCAAGGCCGAGCGCGACCGGGGCGAGGGAAGTTTCGGGCATCGCGGGATCTCCGAAGAGATCCTACGACGCACCGGCCGGCACGGATGGTGGGGAAATTAGTCGTTCAGGACGAAGGTGACGCGCATAGTGACCCGATACCCGACCACCTTGCCCTTCTCGATGTGGACGTGCTGCTCGGCGATCCAGGCGCTCTTCATGTTCTTGAGAGTCTTGCCGGCCCGCTTGATCCCTTCCTGGACGGCGGCTTCGAAGCTGTCGGGGTGCTCGGCGGAAATTTCGATGACCTTGGCTACGGACGTGCTCATGTTCACCTCGGATCTCAAGGTTACGACGGTTCAAGGGTTTACGGATCGAGAGGCTCGGGACGTGCCACTCCGTAGCCTTGCACGTAGTCTACGCCGATCTGTGCGAGGGTCGCGAGGATCTCGTCGGTTTCGGTCGACTCCGCGATCGTGGCGATGCCCAGCAACTGGCCGATCTGATGGATCGACTCGACCAAGGCTCGTTGGATCGAGCTCTCGTTGACGTCGCGGACGAAGCCACCGTCGATCTTCAGGAAATCGACGTCCAGATTCTTCAGGTAGGCGAACGAAGAAAGGCCGGTGCCGAAGTCGTCGAGCACGAACCGGCAGCCGCGCTCCTTGAGCGTGCGGATGAACTCCTGCGCGCGGCTCAAGTTGGCGACGGCGGCGGTTTCCGTGATCTCGAACAGAATGCTCTCCGGCGGAACCCCACTTCGGTCGAGCTGTTCGACGACGTCGACGAGGAAGCCCTCCTCATCGAGCGAGCGACCCGAGAGATTGATCGCCCAGAGGAGCTTTTTCGTGCTCGAGCGCTGGGTCTCGACCAGCTTTTGAAACGCGTTTTCGACCACCCACCGATCGATGCGCGAAATCAGACGGTAGCGTTCCGCCGCTGGTATGAACGAGCCGGGAAGGGCGAGCTGACCGTCTTCGTCGAGCATCCGAATGAAAATCTCGGACATCTCGGGCTCGCCATCCCGTGGCCGGAGCGGGCGGATCTCCTGCCGGATGAGGAAGAAGCGATTTTCGTCGAGCGCCTGCTGGATGCGATGGACCCACTGCATGGCGCCGTAGCGCTCGACCAGCGCGGCGTCGTCTTCTTGATACTCGTGCACCCGGCCGCGGCCCGCTTCTTTCGCCACGTAACAGGCCGCGTCGGCCGCGGCGAGCAGCTGGACCCGGTCGAGCGGACCGACGCTGATCGGCACCAAGCCGATCGAGATCCCGACCTGAAAGACCCGGTCCTGCCAGGCGAACCGAAAAGAGCGGACCGCGAGGCAGACCTCGTCGGCGATGCGCCGTGCGCGATCGAGGTCGGCATCTTCCAGCAGGATGCCGAACTCATCGCCGCCGAGTCTCGCCAGGATGTCGTTCGGACGGATGCGCGCCCGGAGCAACGTGGCGAGCTGGCGCAGTAGCTCGTCCCCCGCGAGATGGCCGGCCGTATCGTTGACCAGCTTGAACTCGTCGAGGTCGAGGTATAGCAGCGCATGGCGGCGCCCTTCCTGGGCCGCGGTCGCCACGCACGCGTCCATCCTCTCCTCGAATTCGCGCCGGTTAATCAGGCCGGTCAGACCGTCGTGGCGCGCGAGATAGCTCATCTCGCGCTCCAGGCGGCGAATCCGCGTGACGTCCTTGATCACGAGGACCGTGCCGCAGATCTCGCTGGTGGAATCGAGGATCGGCGCCACCGAGTCCTGAACCGCGAACTCGACGCCATCGCGCCGGACCAGCGTCGCGCTGATCGGCAGCTCGATCGTGCGCCCTTCCGAGAGGCAGGTCGCGATCGGATCGAATCCGATCGGGCGGCCGCGCTCGTCGACCAGTTGGAGGATGCGCAACGCCGGTTGGCCGAGCGCCTCGGCGAGCTTCCAACCGGTGAGGTTCTCGGCGACCGGGTTCAGGTAGTCGATGCGTCCCTCTTTGTCGGTTCGGATCACGCCGTCGCCGATCGAGGCCAGGGTGACCTCGGCGCGCTCGCGCTCGAGCTCCAGGCGGGCCTGGTTTTCGCGCAAGGCGAGCTCCGTCTGTTTCCGGTCGGTGATGTCGATCGCCGAGAGCAGACCCGCCGATCCATCGACCATTTCGACGCGGGTCGCGTTGACCTGCATCCATCGCTCGGTGCCGTCTTTCCGGATGACCTTCAGCTCGACGACCGACACGAGGTCCTCGCCCGCGAGACGGCGCTTCAGCCGATCGAGGACGCCCGCCTGATAGTCGGGATGGACCAACAGGGTCACCGGCTGGCCCACCAGCTCCGAGGCGGAGTATCCGGTCATCCGTTCGGTCGCCGGGTTCACGTAGAGATAGACGTCCCGGTATACCAGGATCGCGAAATCCGTGGTCTCGGCGAGCGAGCGGAACCAATTGTCCGTCGCTGCAAAAGGCGCCGTGGCTTGGGCGACGCTTTCGGTCGAGGTCGTCACGCTGCTTTCTCGCAATTCGATGGGTTGGCGAGGATCATTATTTCATCCAAGCAAACCCCGTGCCTCTATCGGCTCGGATCCCGCCCGCTCAACGGGGTCGCCAGACGAGGATCAGCCAACCCCGTCGCCTGCTCTCCTCGCCGTGTCGCTGAGGGTCAAGGATCTGCGCCGCGCCGACCCGCGCCTCGAAAGCGGGCAGGCCGGCGAGCGGATAGGGCCCGAAGTCGAAGCGCCGCTCGAACCCGACGAGGTCGAGCCAGGGCGTAAAGTCGCCGCTCTCGGCCGCGGTTCGATGCCGTTCGTACAACAAGACGAACGGTAGGTCGGGAATCGTCAGGTCGAATCGCAAACCCTCATATCGATCGCCGACGAGCGCGCCGGGCGCGAGGGCGGGCACTTCGATCCGCTCGGGCAGATCCGGGGACAGCCCGTCAGGCACGCCCCCGACGCGCAACCGGTCGAAATCGAATTCGGCATTTTGCACCCGGGCGCTTTGGGCCTCGAGACCGAGCGCCCACCCTTCGCGGCGGACCGAGAAGCCGGCTGAGCCGCCGCGGGAGCGAATCCCGGAGCCGCCCGCCCCCCAGAGCGACAGCCGAGGCTGGAAGCGGAGCTTGCCGCGCGAAAGCCCGAGAGAAATCCCCGCTTGAAGGGCGGCGCGCGAGCGACGCTCCACCGTTTCCAGGGCGGCGGGCTCGATCCGCTCCGACCGGAAGCCCGCCCGAACGTGAGCTCGCAGCGCGCCGAAGCGCCGCTCGATCTCAGCAGCCAGCTCGACCCCCGAACGGTCGAGGTCGAGCGCGCCCCGTCCGGACGCCGCTCCGTTCGCTCGCGAGGGCCTTTCGGCGAGGTCGAACCCGCGAAGAGAGATGTCGACCGGCAGGCCTCGGTAGGCCACCTCGACGCTTGCCCCGCGGGGGGCCGCGCTCGCCGAGCCGCCGAGCCCGCCCATGGCGAGAAGCTCCCAACGGCCGAGCGGGTCGCCCGCCCGGATACCTAGTTCGAGACCGTTGCCTGGAGCGGTCGCGAGCGAACCGGCGAAGAGAGGCAGCCACTCGAGGCGACCGAGACCGTAAGGGCGTCCGGGGGCCACGGCAGCCGCGGCCAGGTCGACCGGCGCGGGTGCGGGCTCGGGGCGCACCGCGGGAGCGAGATCGGCGGAAGGGAGACGGATCGGATCGAGCGCCTGTCCCTCGTCCGAAACGGCGATCCGCCGCAGGTCGAGCCCCTGCGGTTCGAGCGACAGGTAGAAAAGCGCCCGGCCATCGGGCGTCGGCGCAGGAGCGAACGCAGCGCCCGCCGTGCGGGTGATCTCCCTCGCTCCGGATTCTCCGCTCGAATCGAAGGAAACGAGGTCGATTCGCCCATCGCGGCCGAGGCTCGCGTAGAGCGTTCGGCCGTCAGCGCTCCAGGCGGGCGAAGTGGGCACGGCGGAGCCCACTCCCCCACGGTCGGCCGGCGACCACGACAGCTCGCGCTCGGCACCGGTCGCGAGGTCGCGCACCTCGAGGTGCCAGGAGCCCTCCGCATGGCGCAGGTAAGCAAGGCGCCCTCCGTCCCGAGACAGGCGGGGGGCGTCGTAAATCTCCTCGACCGAAGGCTCGTTCAACGGCAGAATCGTGCCGGTTTGAAGATCCACCCAGACGATCTGGGAAAAGCCGTGCCGGTGGCGAAGGGCAACCGCCCGCCTGCCGTCGAGAACCGGATCTGCTTCGCGCAGGTCGGCTCCCCGCGTAACCCGCCGCACACGGCCCGACGACAGCGTCCAGACGAACAGATCGGGGTGGATGAAGCCCTCGCCGTCGGGCTCGAAGCGGACGAAAAGGATCTCGTCCTCGCTGAGAAAGCGAGGCATCGACGGCGCCCGCCCGCCGGTAGGCGCCAGCCGGTACCGCGGCCGCCGCCTCGGCGGACCGTAGGAGACGGCGGGCACGTCCTCCGGATCGCGCGGATCACGCAGACCCTCCCGTCCGCTGGCCCCGTCGGTCTTCCGTTCCCCGGCTTCCTCTTCCGTACCTTGAACCTCGAAGACCGCCAGCTCTCCCGGCTCGTGCCGTCGTTCGACCGCCAGAGCCAGCAGCTTTCCGGACGGCGAAAGGGCGGGCGCCCCGGCGCCACGCGGCAAGTCCTGCCAGAGGTCCCCTTCGCGGAGGGGGGCGAGGCGCCGTTCGATCTCGATCGCCTGGGCCGAGAGCTCGGCCCGAAAGCGGTCCCACAAGTCGCTCGGCGAGCTCCCCTCCGGCCCCGCGAAGACGCCCCGGAAGCTCTCGTCGAACGAGCGCGGCTCGCGGGCCGACATTCGCGCCCAGAGATTCTTCAGGCTCCCAGGTCCCGCGCGGTGCTCCAGCCACTCGAGATAGGCCGAGCCCGCGAGGTAAGCCATCGACATGCCGAGATAACCCTCGCGATCGCTCGCGAGGCGATCGTAGGAAGGGAGCTTTCCCGCCGCCGCGAAACGGCGGAGGATCGCCGCGCGCAGGTCGCCGTTCGGCCGGCCGGCACCGGTGAGCCGCCCTTCGACGACCGTGGCATACCCTTCCGTCACCCAGCGCGGTGCCGAGAGCGCCAAGGGTCCCACCGGCAGCATGCGACGCAACGGATTGCGCGACGGCCGGAGCAGGTGGACCAAGTGCGTCTCCTCGTGAATCGCGAGCAGCTCGGTCCAATCCCGATAGTGGCCGATGATGGAACCTGCACCCGGCGGGCTGGTCCAAAGCACCATCCGAGGCCTGTCGAGCAGCGACAGCGCCATGCCGTTCGGCTCGGCGACCGGATCGGAGACGAAGACGTCGATCGTCTGAGGCGGGGCATACCCGACCTCGGCGATCACGGCCGATCGAATCGATTCCAGGCGCGAGGCGGCGCGGAGCGCCCACGCCTCAGCGGCCGCCGGGTAATGGATTCGAAAGTGTTCCGTGCTCCCCGTGCGCCAGTCGGCCGCCGGCCCCTGTGCACCCACCGGGGCGGCGAGCAGGACGGAGAAAGACCAAGCGACGGCCGCGATCCTCCGAGCCATGCGGTTCGAACGCCACGATCCGCCGCGGAGCTTCAAGTCTTTCTCGGGCCCCGTTTGCGATCAGGCTTTCGGCGGGAGGTCGCGAGCCTGGGGCTCGTCCTCGAACCCATGATGATTGTGGGAGCCGTCGCAGAACGGCTTGTTGCTCGAATGCCCGCACCGGCAGAGGGAGATCGCCGTCCGCCCGCCGAGGCCGTAGGCGTTGCCCGCCGGGTCGAGCAGTTGAATCGCGTCGCCCGTGAGGCGGAACGGACCGTTGCGCACGACCGTGACTTTGAGGGGATTTTCCGGTTCGCTCATCGTTTCTCCGATCTTTGACTTCTTCTCGCTGGATGCGTGAGCCAGGGAGCTTCCCGCGGAGCGCGGGAGGGCGTCAAGCGCGTGCAGTATGATCACGCCCCCGCCTCGGCCAGTCGCGAGTAACGGCCGCGGTCGAGGCCCAAGCATGGATCTCCTCGCGTCGATTCGCCGTTCCGACCTCTCCCGGCTGCGCCGGCCGGCGGGCTTCCTGCTTCTCGCGGCGGCGCTCTGGTTTACCTGGAGGTTGGTGGCGAGCCTCTCGTGGCGCGATTTGGGACACCGGATGGCGGACGCCAACGCCACGCTGCTGGTCCTTGCGCTCGCCTGCCTCATCGGTCGGTATTTCCTGTGGGACCGCCGGCTCGCGATCGCGACCGACCACGCGGTCCAAACGAGCCCACGGATCGGCGTTCCCTTCTTCGTCCTGCTCGCCTCGGCGGCACTCAACCTGATCACCCCCTCCGCCCGGGTGGTCGGAGGCCTGGTTCGCGCCCGCTACATCGCCCGGTCGCTCGGCAAGCCGCTCGCGCCGCTCTACGGGGTCATCCTCTACGACCAGCTCGCCCACTATGTGGTGATGACCTCTTGGACCGGGTTCGCCCTCGTCCTGGTCGCCTGGCTGCTCGGGCGTCCCGGCCTCGGCGCGGCCGCGGTCGTCGCCTACGCCTTGCTCGCGGGCCTCGCCGTGGCCGCGGTCACATGGGCCGGAAGGGGCTCGCTCGGCAGCTTCTTCGCCCGACGCGCCGAGCGTACGGCAGGCCGCGGCGGTTCGATGTACGGCCACGGCCATGAGGCTGCCCGCACGCTCGAGACCCTGGTCGCCGAACGGCGCCTCCGGCTACCCGCGCTCCTCCTCGGCATCGGATTCTTCCTGATCTCCGCTCTCGCCCAATGGCTGGTCTTCGCGGCGCTCGGCCGGGCGGAGAGCTTCGTCGTGGTGCTCGCGGTCGTCGCTCTCGGCGCGTCCGCCGGCATGCTGACGGGAACACCCGGCGGAGCGGGGACGACCGAAGCCGCCATGGTCGCGTTGTTCGGAGCGCTCGGAGTCGCCCCGGGCGAGGCCGCCGCCGCGACGCTGCTCTCCCGCGGCCTGCACTACGGGAGCATCCTTGCCCTCGGCGTCCCGGCCTTGGTCGCGCTGGAGCTCAAGTATGGCGTCCGGCGCGGCGGGGCGGTTCCGACGGACGACAAGACCCTGTCGACCGAAGAACAAGGGACGGAAACGGCGGAGTCGGCGCCGGACCCCGAGGCCACCGCGGAAACCGCCGCATGACCCCTGCCGCCGAGACCCCGGAGGCGGAAGCCATCGCGCCTCACCCGCTGCGATCGGAGTTCCCGGTCGCGGGTCGGTACCTTTATCTGAACCACGCCGCGATCGGACCTCTGCCGCGCCGTTCGGCCGAACGGATCGCGGTGCTCGCTCGGGTGGTATCCGAGACCGGGGATCGCCGCTGGCCGGAGCGAAACGACGAGGTGGAGCGCGTCCGGGCTCTGGCCGCGCTCCTGATCGGCGCACGCGCCCCCCACGAGGTGGCTTTCGTCGAAAACACGTCGACGGCGCTCTCCGCCGTCGCCGAAGGGATCGATTGGCGACCGGGTGACAACGTCGTGGGCGCCGAGGGGGAGTTCCCCTCGAACGCCTACCCCTGGTTGAACCTCGCCTCGAGCAACCCGGCCGGCATCGAGTACCGGCTCGCACCCGAACGCGCCGGACGGATCGACCCGGACGACTTGCTCTCGCGGATCGACGGCCGGACCCGGGTCCTCGCCCTTTCCTGGGTTCAGTACGCGACCGGTTTCCGCTCCGACCTCGAGCGTCTAGGTAACGCCTGCCGCGAGCGCGGCGTGCTGTTCGTGGTCGACGCGATCCAAGGACTCGGCGCGCTCGCGCTCGACGTCGAGGCATGCCGAATCGACGTCCTCGCGTCCTCCGCCCACAAGTGGCTTCTGGGGCCGGAGGGGATCGGTCTGTTCTACGTCTCGGACCGCACGATCGACCAGTTGCGTCCCACGCGCGCCGGCTGGCGATCGACCCGCACGCCCTACGAATGGTCGAAGCTCGATCTCACCTTCGCCGCGGGGGCGAAGCGTTTCGAAAGCGGAACGCTCAACAATTACGGGATCGCAGGCCTCGGCGCCAGCCTGGAGATCCTGCTCGAAGCGGAGCCGAACGCGATCGAGCGGCGCGTGCTCGCCCTGGCCGCGAGAACCGCGCAGGCCTTCACCGCGGCGGGCTTCGAACTTGCCGCTCCGCGCGAAAACCCCGCCGAGACCTCCGGCATCGTCGCTGGAACCCACCCGCAGCACTCCCCCGATGCGCTGGCCCACGCGCTGTCTGACCGCGGCATCGCGGTTTCCGCCCGCGCCGGACGGCTGCGGGCGGCGCCCCATTTTTACAACACCGCATCCGAGATCGACCGTTTCGCCGCGACGCTCGCCGAGCTCACCGGCCGGTAGAGCGACCTTGGTAGAGTGCCCCCGCCCATGAGAAAACGCCTTGCCGGTTGTGCCGTCCTCGCCCTTTCCTGCCTGCTCGCCCTGGTCGCTTCCGAGTACCTGCTGCGGTTTCTCTCCGCGCGGTGGCTGCACGTGCTGGACGTGGAGATGTGGCGTTATGCCCGCTTCGTCAAGATGCCGTCGAAAATTCCGGGAGCGGTCGAGGAGCACCAACCGAACGAGGACGAATGGCTGATGGGAACGCGGGTGCGGACCGACGAGCGAGGTTTCCGCAAGAACGCCCCGGAGGTCGAAGCAGCGCGCCGGCCCGGCGATCGGCTGGTGATGGCGGTGGGCGATTCGCTCACCTTCGGCTGGGGTGCGGGCGAGCCGGACACCTGGCCGAACCAGCTCGAAGAGCTGCTGCGGCAGAAGGGCGCCCCCTCGCGGGTGATGAATTTCGGCATCGGCAACTCGAACACCTCGATGCAGCTCGCCCGCTACCGCGCCCTTGCGCGCGAGCCGAAGCCCGGCTGGGTCATTCTCGGCTACTTCATCAACGACGCAGAGCCCGATCCGAAGCCCTCGGAAAGCGCGCTCGTCTGGCGTTCCGCCCTCGCGGGTCTGCTCTCCACCCGTCTACGCCAGACCTCTGAGGTCAAGCTGCGCGACTACCGCACCTACTACCGCTCACTCTACCGCGACGACCAGGCCGGCTGGATCCGGATGAAACAGGCGCTCGCCGAATTCGGCACCCTGCTGCGCGAGGACGGGGTGCCCCACACTCTCCTCCTGCTCCCCGAGCTGCACGAGCCGAAGAACTTCGGGAGCTTCAAGGACATCTACGCTCAAGTCGCGGAAGCCGGTCGAGCGAGCGGCTGGGAAGTCATCGATCCCTCGCCGCGCTTCCCCGCCGACGCCGGGCCCGAGTTCTGGGCGACCCTCGGCGACGCCCACCCGAACCGCAAAGCCCAGAGGCTCTTCGCCGACGCGCTGCTGACCTCGAAGTACGCGATTCCGGAGCGGTAGGGGTAGAGCTGGCGCGGATCAGCCGGTCGAGTGGATCGTTCCGCGCGGCAGCGTCTAGACGTTCTCGGCCGTCCCCGCTCCTCCGCTAGGGCGTCGCCCGTCGGAAGGTGCTCTTCGAATAGACCTGGAAATCCTTGCCCGGCTCCGCGATCTCGAACGTCTCGGTGAAGGCATCTTCGGAGGTCATTTCGTAGGTCTCGCGGGCGCGCCACCTCGCATCCAGGTTCTCGAAAGCTTCGCTCTCGAAGACCAGCCGTCGCGTACCCGAGTCGGCGACCTCGACATATTGGTTCACGAATCCCTCTTGATGGAACTGCCGTAAGACCAGCTTCTTCCGCTGTTTGTCGAAGCTGAGCAGGCTCCAGTGCTCGTGGATCTCTCCCGGTCCGTCCGGCTTCTTGGGCGCGTAGTTCGAGACGTTGCGCTCGTGGAGGAAACGATGGCCCAGGATGAACTCGTACGACCTCTGAACCGTACCGGTGCCCGGCTCGCCCTCGGCAGTGCCGGTCCAGCGTCCCTCGAGGATCCGTACCCGAGCCCAAGGGTCGGCGGGCGGCGCCGGCGGAGGGGAGCCGGGGTCCGCGACGAGGCCGGACGTGATCGAGACGAGAGTGAGACAGAACAGAACGGGAAGCTTCGTCATGGCTAACCTCCTCATGGCAATCCCCAACGAAATCGACCACACGGCGACCCGCCGGGGTCTCGACTCGTGCTTCTCCCGACGACAGGCGCTCTTCACCCTTCTCGAACCCGCACCTTCCCCGCGAGCGTCCGGGACATCAGCTTCCGGACCGGCGGGATGCTCGAAAGGATCGGCAAGGCGACATCGCGCCCGAGACCCAGGATGCGGCTTCCCGATTGAAAGAACGGCGTGAGGAAGTAGGAGAGCCGCGAAAGGTACGTCACGGGCGGCCGGCGCTCAGCTTCGTGACGCGCGCAGGCGGTCGAGAAATCGCCCGCTGCCGTGAGGTGGCGGGTGAAGACCTCGGCATCCGCAAGGGCCAGGTTCGCCCCTTGACCGAGATGAGGGCTCATCGCGTGGGCTGCGTCGCCGATCAGGAGCAGGCGGTCGGCCGACCAGCGCTGGCAAGCGGCATGGACATAGGTGGTGAAGGCCGCCTGCTCGAAGCTCCGGTACTCCCCGAAGATCTCCTCGGCTTTCGGCGCGAGCGCGAGGACCTGGTCGCGAAACGCGGTGAAGCTGCCCTTTCGGATCGCCTCGATCCCTTCCCTCCGGTCGCCCCAGAACAGGCTCGCCCGGCCATCGCCGAGCGGCAAGATCCCGATCAGGACGCGCGTGCCGCGGACGACTTGGTAGAGATGGCCGGTGACCGCCTGGCAGGGCCCGACCGCCCACATCGCCCCGAAGTCGTACTCGCGGCTTCCCGCGTCGAGCCCGGCTGCCCGCCGTAGCGCCGAGCGTGAGCCGTCGGCGGCGAGGACGAAATCGAACGGCCCGAGCGGCGCGGCATCCCGCGGAAGCAGGTAGGCGCCCTCGGCCGTCGCCCGAGTCGCTTCGATCGGAGTACCCAAGACGAACTCCACCCCGGCGTCGCGGCACGCGTCGAGCAGAATCTGGAACAGGAGGCCTCGGGCGACCCCGTACCCGGTCCAGGTCGGATCGGCGACGGCATACGGCAGGCGGATCAGTCGGCGACCGGACACCTGCTCGGCGCGTAGCTCGGCGATCGGCTCGCTCCGTCGGACGACGGCATCGAGCAACCCGAGGCGTCGGAGCACGTCCTGGCCCGAGGGCTGGAGGAGGATTCCCGCGCCGACCGGCCCCAGGCGCGGAGCTCGCTCGAAGAGAGTCACGCGATGACCCGCGCGGGCGAGGTGCACCCCCGCCGCGGCCCCCGCGATCCCGCCTCCGACGACGGCGATTTGGTACATTGACCCGGAGGCTATCGCAAGCAAGCCCTGCCCGATCGCTCCCTCCGAGGAACCCGCCACGATGAGCTCGACCCTTCACCTCGCCGCCATCTGGCGCTATCCCGTCAAGACCCTCGCGGGCGAGCCGCTCCAATCCGCCGAGCTCACCGAAACGGGAATTCCGGGCGACCGGATCGTCCACGTCCGCGGTCCGGAAGGCGTGCGGACCTCGCGCAAGCAGTATCGATTGCTAGGCCTTTCGGCCACGCTCGGACCGGACGGCGCTCCTCTCGTCGAGGGCCTCCGCTGGGACGAAGACGCGGTGCTCACATGGATTCGCGACGCCGCCGGAGAGGATGCGTGGCTCGAGGCGTACGACGGAATCGATCGGTTCGACGTGATGCCGCTCCTCGTCGCGACGGATGGCGCGGTCGCCGAGTTCGGTCGCGACGTCCGCCGCCTACGCCCGAACCTGCTGATCGGCGGCGTGACCGGAATGGAAGAGAGGGCGTGGGAGGGCGCGGAGCTGCACATCGGTTCGGAAGGCGGGAGCGGCGCGATCGTCCGGCTCGATTCGCTGCGTGGACGGTGCCCGATGACGACCGTCGATCCCGATACCCTCGAGCGCGATCCCGAGGTGCTGCGCGACATCGGCCGGCGTTTCGCAGGCCGGCTGGCGTTGAACGCCGAGGTCCTCCGCCCCGGCGTGGTGCGCGTGGGCGATCCCGTTCGGTTGAAGCGCTAACCGCGCGGCCGCGCCTCAGCGCGGACCCGAAAACCTTTTCTGCAACCAGGCGATCGGGATGCCGATCAAGAGCGCGTGGGAAATGAATCCCTTGGCGAGCACCTTCGCCGTGAACGGGATCGTGAACGGGCAGGCCGCGAGCGGGATCACCACCCAGTTCATGAACAGGAAGACGAGGATGCCGAAGAGCGCGCCGGAGAGGATCGGCCGCCTGGTGAGGAGGCCGATCTTCCGGCTCGCCAAATAGAAGGTGAAGGACGCCCCAAAGGCGATCACGAAGTGGCAGAAGAGGCCGAGCGCTCCCGAAGCCACGCCCCCGTCGAACGACTTCGCTCCGAGCACTCCCGTCGCCACCGACTGCAGCACCCAAAGCGGTGATCGCGGCGGGTCGTGGAGCGTCCAGCTGATGATCGCGTAGAGGATGTCGAAACAGCCGGCGACGAGGCCGCCGAGGAGCACGCCGAGCCAAGGGGATCGCGAGGGAACGGGCGAGGCGGAATCGTGGGCGGCCATGGCGGGAATCTCCGCGGTCGTGGGTTGGCGATCTCTCGGGAAACTCTGCGCGCGGTACTACTTTCCTCCGTATCCGATGCTCGGACCGTACAGGGCGGCGTTCAGGAGGAGCGGCATGGTGCCGCGCCAGAAGAGGCGGTAGGAGGGCTCTTGGGCGAACAGCACGAGGGTGCCGCGCCCGTGCCCCTCGACGCCCACCAGCAGGCTGCCCGACAGGCGCTGCTCGGCCTCGGGAAAAGCGAAGCCGGAGAGAAGCGGATCCTCGGGAGCGACGGTGAGCAGATCCTGCTGTGGGTCGCCCGTCGGCTCGAGAACCCGGTCGCCTTCGATCAGAACCGGCGGCGGCTTTGGAATTCCGATTCCGAGCGGGTGGCCGGGGGTCATCCTGGTGGCGAACGCGGCCCCCGGAGTGGAGATCTCCCGATCGGCGGCGGGCGGAGTCGGTTTGACGGCAGGCGTGGACGCCGCGGTCCCTCCCTCCCCACCAGCCGGCGAGGTCGCTGCCGGTTCGGCGCTCGCCGACGCTTCGGTCGCCTCGTTCGCCGGGTCGCCCGGCGACTCGGGATCGTCCGAAGGTTGCCAATTCTTGACCGCCGTCATTTCCTGGTCCTGCAGCCAGGAGACGGCGCCGCCGATTCCGATCAGCACCCCCCCTCCCCGAACCCAGGCGTCGAGACGCTCCTTCTTCTTTTGGGTCATCGCCTCGTCGTAGTCGCCGTCGGGGAGGATCAGCGTGTCGTATTCGGCGAGATCGACGTCGCTCAGCCGCCCCAGGTCGAGGCGGTCGACCGGCGCGGCGAGCGCGCGATCGAACAGGAACCAGAGCGCCCCGAACGAGGTCGTGTCGACGCCGTCGCCGCCGAGAAGCCCGAGACGGATCGGGCGGACCGACGGCATGTCCCGAGATCCGAGCGACAGCCCTTCGACGTCGAACGACGATCCGATGCGGACGGCGGAGAGGCCGAGCTCTCCGAGCTGTGCGACCACCCGCGCTTCGAGATCCGCGGGGTTGCCGTAGCGCGGCACGAACAGCGTCCCGGCCGGAAAGTCGCGTCCATCGTTGCGGAAGTCTCGCAAGGCGATCCGCAGCGAGAGACCCTGCGCCTTCAAGCGGGAGACGAGCTGGTAGGAGGCGAGGCCGCGGGGCGGAACCAAGAGGCCGAGCGCCCCGTCTCCTGTGATCTCGCCGCGAGCGGGAGATAGACCGGCGAGCGACGACAGACCGGGGCCTCCCGCGGTCGCGATCCAGACCTGGAGGTTGTAGGCGAGCGGCAGCGACCAGGCGGTGACGTCGTAGAACTCGGTGTCCAGGTTGCGCGTCTGGCGCTCCTTCTGGCGCTCGACGAAACGGTCGGAAAGCTGGGTCCGCCGTTCGAGCAGCGCCTCGACCAGGGGGCCGAGCGGTTGGCCGGAGCCGACGACGAAAGAGCCTGCCTGAAAACGACGCGAGATCTCCTCGCCGCCTTCGGGCGCGTGTACCTTGACCTCTGTCGAGCGATCGAGCTGATCGACGCGTACGCCGTGGAATGCCAGGAGATCGGCGAGCGATCGAGCCTCCGGCTGGTCGGCGGGCCAGACGTAGACCCGTCCCGGTCCGATCGAGGCCTCGAGGCGGTTCGCGACGAAGTCCTCGAGCAGGCGGCGAGCTCCAGCCCCCGCCGTCGCGAAGGTCGCGAGCGAGGTCGCCAGATGGTGCGCCACCCGATCGGCGAGAGTCAGACGCGTGCCGTCGGAGCGGCCGAAGAGCTCTCCCGCCCGGCCTCCTCCCGCCATTTCGTATGTCATGCCGACGGCGCCCCGCAGCGCCGGATAGGAGTCGCCGTAGCCGGGATAGAGGAGGTCGTAGTTTTCCTTCTTGAAGTAGACCCAGCCGAGGCGGTCGAACGCCGCGGCGTTACCGCGGCCGAACGTCTCGAGCCAGGTGAGGGTCCGCCTCGGGATGCGCGAGTGGACCGGCTCGGCCGCGGGCGGGAAGAAGTAGGTCGATTCCGTCCCCATCTCGTGGAAGTCGACGAAGACCTGCGGCTCCCACGATCGGTAGGCGGCCACGCGGGCCCGGGTCTCCGCCTGCGTCGCCCAAGCCCAATCACGGTTCAGGTCGATCAGATAGTGGTTGACCCGCCCGCTCGGCCAGGGCTCGGAGTGCTCGGCCGACTCCCGTCTCGGGTTCGGCTCGGCGCCGCGCCGTTGCTCGTAGGTCGAGAGGTAGCGCTCCCGGCCGTCGGGATTCATCAGCGGATCGATCAGCACGACGGTTCGATCGAGCAGCCGGCCGAGCTCGCCCTGCGCGGCGGCGAGCACGTAGGCCGCTCCCATCGACGCCTCGGCCGAGGACGATTCGTTGCCATGGACGCCGTAGGCGAGCCAGACCACGGTCGGCGTGCGGCCGATCAGGCGCTCCCGCTCGGCGGCCGAGAGGCGCCCTGGATCCGCGAGCTTTTGATGGTCGCGCTGGATCTCGTCGAGCCGGGCGAGGTTGCCGGGCGTCGAGATCGCGACCAGGACCAGCCGGCGCCCTTCGGCCGTCCGCCCGTAGTCGGACAGCTGGACCCGGTCCGAGGCGGCGTCGAGCGCGGAGTAATAGGCGAGGATCCGATCCCAGTGATTGAACCGCGCGCCGAGCGGCGCGCCGAGGATCTGGTCCGGCCGAGGGACGCGGGGATCGAGCGACGCCGGCAGGTCGAGCCGCTCCCCCTGACTGAGCGGCGCGAGCAGCGATGCCTGCGTGCCCCCTTCGGCCACGCCTTCCGCCAAGGGTTTCTCGCCGGCGTCGTGGACTTCGAGGGCTTCGTCAACGCCCGGGTCGGCCGAAGCCTCCGCGCCCAAGGGCGCCGCGAGCAGCAACCAAAGCGCACAGGGCGCAAACCGGCGGAAGGGCATGGGAAACCTCGGGCTCCACCAGGAGGCTCAGGAGAACTGGGTTTCGGCCGAAATGTTCAGCCGCTTCATCATTTCGTGGAGGGTCGTGGGCTTGACCTGCAACAGCTCGGCGGCCCGCTTCTGGACGCCGCCGGCCGACTGCAGCGCCTTGACGATCAACTGCCGCTCGAAGTCGGAGACCGCCTCTTTGAACGGCAGACCGTTGGACGGCATGACGATCGGCGAAGGCGCGGGGGGCTCGCTCTTACGGACGTTGGCCGGGAGCAGGTCGACGCCCAGCCATTCGCCCGAGGAGAGGACCGTGGCTCGCTCGATCACGTTTTCGAGCTCACGGACGTTGCCCGGCCACGAATAATCGAGGAGCAGCTCCATCGCCTGGGGCGTGATGTCGCGGATCGCCTTTTCGTTCTCGGCCGCGAACCGGCCGAGGAACGCCTGGGCGAGCAGGGGGATGTCCTCAGTTCTCTTCCGCAACGGCGGCAGCTGGATCGTGATCACGTTCAGGCGGTAGTAGAGGTCTTCTCGGAAGCGCTCCTGCGCCACCATGTCGGAGAGCGCCGCGTTCGTCGCGGCGATGATCCGGACGTCGACGCGCATGTTCTCGATCGAGCCCACGCGCATGAATTCCTTTTCCTGGATCACCCGCAAGAGCTTCGCCTGGATGTCGAGCGGGATGTTGCCGATCTCGTCGAAGAAGATCGACCCGCTGTCCGCCACCTCGAAGAGTCCCTTCTTCGCCGCGATCGCGCCGGTGAACGCACCTTTTACGTGGCCGAACAGGTTGCTTTCGAGCAGATCGCCCGGCATCGATCCCGAGTTCACGGTGACGAACGGGCCGTCGGCTCGCCGCGAATGGTGGTGGATCGCCTTGGCCACCAGCTCTTTGCCGGTGCCGCTCTCGCCAAGGATCAAGATGTTCGACTTCGCCGGGGCCGCGAGCTGGATCAGCTCGTAGACCTGCTGCATCGGCTGGCTCTTGCCGAGGATCTGATCGAAGCTGTAGCGCTTGGCGAGCTGCTCGCGGAGGGTCCGGTTCTCGTTCCGGAGGCGGCGCTGCTCGAGCCCCTTCCTGACCGTGAGCAGGACCTCTTCGTTCTTGAACGGCTTCGGAATGTAGTGGAACGCCCCGTCGCGCATCGCGCCGATCGCGCTTTCGATCGAGGAGTAGGCGGTGATCACCACGACGACCTGGTCGGGATCGCGATGGCGGATCTGGCGCAATACTTCGCGGCCGGAGATGCCCGGCAACATCAGATCGAGCAGGACGAGGTCGACCTCCTCCCGCTCCATGATCTCCAGCGCTTCCTCGCCGCTCGAGGCCGAGATCGTCGGATATCCCTCGCGGTGCAGAAGCTTCGAGAGGACGTCCTGCAGGACCTCTTCGTCGTCGACGATCAGGATGCTCATGCGAGAGGGACGTGCTCCTCGCGCCGGTCATCGGCCGCCGCGACCGCCGGCAGCCGAGGGAGCTCGACACGGAAGATCGCTCCCGGACGCTCCTCGGGACGACTCTCGACGGTGATCCGGCCCCCGTGGCGCGCGGCGATGTCCGCGCTGATCGAGAGCCCAAGGCCGGTACCGCCGGAGCCGAGCTTGGTCGAAAACAGCGGCTCGAAGATCCTGCCGAGATGCTCCGGCGCGATGCCCGGACCGTCGTCGGCGACCTCGGCGACGAGCCGTTCGCCCTCCGGCAGCAGCCTTACCGTGAGCCGCCCGTTCCCGCGCGGAGACATCGCGTCGAGCGCGTTCAGGAACAGGTTGGTGAAGATCTGCTGCAGCTCGCCGTCGCAGCCGTCGACCATCGCCGGGGTTCCGCCGGACTGCCAGTCGATCGCGATCCGCCGTTTGGCGAACCGATCGGCGAGCAGGTCGAGCGTCTCGGTGATCAGCGCCGCGAGGTCGACCGGCCCGCGCTCGCTCGGCCGCTTGCGGGCGAACTCGAGAAGGTTGTTGACGATGCGGGCGGCGCGGAACGTCTGGCGCTCCATCTTTTCGAGGATCTCCCGGTGGGGATTTCCCTTCGGCGTATCGTCGAGCAGCATCTGGGCGTAGCTCGAGATCCCGGCGATCGGCGTGTTGACCTCGTGCGCGACGCCCGCGGCGAGCAGGCCCAGCGCGGCGAGACGGTCCTGCTCGCGGAGCGCCCGCTCCATGGCGACCCGCTCCGAGACGTCGTGGATCACCAGCACCTGGAGGCGCCGAGTGGGATCGCCGAGAAATTCCGCGAGCGAGAGCTGGAGGTGGCGCGTCGTGCCGTTCGGATCGCACCAGTCGACCTCGAGGAGACCCCGGCCGGCAACGGGCAACCCGACACCCAGGACCTCGCGGAGCTCCCGTCCGCGCAGCGCGGCCGGCGCGCTTTCGACGAGCAGCGAGAAAGCGAGGTTCGCCGACACGATCCGGAAGTCCGGGTCGAGGACCACGATCGCGGCCGGCGACGATTCGAAGATCCCCGCGCTGTAACGCTCCAGGCGCTCGACCTCGCTCAGGCGGTCGCTCAGTTGGTCGACCAGCTGCGCGTTCTCGATCGCGAGCGCGGCCTGGTCGAGGAGGTGGCGGACCAAATCGAGATCCTCGGCGGACAGCGCGCTGCCGTCGGCTTTGTAGCTCGCGAGCACGAGACCGACCCGGCTGCCGCGAACCGACAGCGGGAGCGCGTACCGGTAGCCCGCGACGAACAGGACCTGCTCGCTCGGCGGCACCTCGGAGGGCAGGGCGATCGGCGACAGACGCCGGCAGGCCGCGCTCCAGGTCTCGTCGCCCAGCGCATCGAACGGCAGCCGGAGCGGCAGGTTCGGCTCGGCGCCGAACAGCTCGAGCACGGCGCCCTGGGCAAGGTAGAGGTTCGCCTGCGACAAGTCGAGGCTCTGCTGGATCTCGAACAGCAACCGGCGGCAGAGGGCGGCGAGATCGCGCTCGTGGAGCAGCTCGCGGCCGAAGCTCGCGAGCGCCCGGCGCTGGCGGAACGAGCCGCCGTACTGCACCCGTTCCAGCAGGGTCGACATCGTGCGCCGGGTGGGCACCAGGAGCGCCGCGATCCCGACTCCCGCGACGAACGAGAGCAGGTTGCGCGCCGCGCCGAGCTCCGGCGCAAGCCCTCGGTTGATGCCGAGGTTGATCAGCGAAAAGCCGATCGCCCCGAGCAGCAGCGTGAGCGTCAACGACAGCGCGTCGCGCACGATCGCCTCGATGTCCCAGAGCTTGTAGCGCAGGATCGCGTAGGCGAAGGTGAGGGGAACGAGCGCGAGAGGGAGGACCGCGAGCGCGTTCCATGTCTCGTTCGCGCGGAGGCCGAACAGGTACGGCACCGCGTAGAGCGCGAGGAACGGCAGGTATCCCCCCGCTAGACCGAACGCGATCCAACGCACCTGGCGCTGTCCCTCGAGGTCGCGGCCGCGCGCGATGCGCCAGGCGAGCAGCGCGATCGCGGCGATCGCGGCGCCGAGCAGATGGGCGAGATCGAGGCGGTCGAGCACCCAGATCGCCCCCGCGCTCGGACGCCGGAAGATCACGTCGAACTGGAGCGTCGCGAGCAGAGCCGCCGGCAGGTAGAGGAAAGGCAGGAGGCGCCCTTCCCGCCAGCGCGCCGGACGGAGCGGCGAGGGGAAGGTAAGGAACAGATGGACGGTCAGCGGCGCCAGGAAGAGCCGCGCGAGCTCGTCGAAGACGTAGATCGCCCGATCGAGCCGGTCGATCGGCGGCATCAGCGGCGACAGGAGGTAGAACCCGGCCGAGACCAGACACCAGAGATAGAACAGGTAGCTATGCCGCTCGCGCTGGCGGATCAGGGTGTAGAGGCCGATCAGCAGGTACGCGGCGCCGGTGAGGGCGAGGATCAGATACGGCGTGTCGAGGTCGAACGGCGGTCGGCGGTAGGAGATCTGCTCGATCCGCCCTTGGCGCTCGACCACGAGGGCGCTCGCCGGCCGGCCGATGAGCGCCCGCCGCAATCCCTCCGGGCTCTGGACGGCTTCGCCGTTGGCGAGCACGACCCGGTCCCCCGGCTCGAGCCCGGTCGCCGGATCGGTCACCTCGACGACCTGCTGGGTTCCTTCGAGGAAGGCGAGGTTGAAACCGAGGGGCTGGAAGGTCTCGGCGCGACGCTGGAAGCTCGTCCCCCCGATCACCGCGACGAACGCGGCGAGCAGAAGGGCTAGGGCAAGGCGGGCTCCACCGAGACGTTTCATTCAGAAAGCCTTCGAACGACGGCCAGCGAAATCAGCAGGTTTCATGCCACCGGCACGAAAATTTGAATCGCCTGGAAGTGCCGTGTCTACAAGCACTTTTCGGCGCGAACCTCCAAACGCCCGGATGTCATTCGGGAATTTGAATTCAACGAATTCGAGGCTCTCCCCACCGCGGACGCGGCCGGGCCCTTCGAGCGACCGGAAAAGGGGAGCTAGAAGCGTACGGCGAAGCCGCCGACGAAGCGCTTGCGCAGCTCGTCGTCGCCTCGGGAGGTGGTGGCGGCGCCCGATTGCCGGGCCACTTCGGCGCCCCGGCTCACCTCGAGGTCGAGACGCACGATCCAGTCGGTGCCGAGGTCGATCAACACGTTCAGATTCTGCGACACCACCAGGCGGAGCTTCTCGAACTCCGCCTCGGAGCTCCCGCTCTTGGCGGTGCGCCGAACCGGGTCGAGCTCCTGCGCCAGCTTGTGGAAGGCGAGGAAGACGCCGGTCTCGGTCGCCTCGAACCGCGTGTCGAGCGAAGTGACCGCGTAGCTCAGCCGGTTCTCGTAGTGCTTGCGATCGGTGGCGTAGAAGATGCCTCCACCCCCCGACGCGACGCTCGACGAGAGCTTCGAAACGATCCGCGGCGAGAGCCGGTGCTGCAGCTCGAACTGGACTTCCGGCAGGCGGTCGCCGCGCACGAGGTAGAGGCTCTCTTCCCGATCAAGGAGGTCCTCGCTGAAATAGAGCCTCGACGTCTCCGTGATGGTGCGGGCTGCCGCGCCGAGGGAGATCTTCTCGTCGTCCCCCTTCTTCCTCGTGAAGGTCAGCGAGTAGCACGACTCGCCGCCCTGCTCGCAGAAATCGGCGGAGCGCATCAACACCGGCAGGAAATCCGTGCGCGGATCTTGGGCGTTCTGGAACACCCGGCGGCTGAACGAAGTCTCGGCCTGCCAGAGCGAGCCGAGCTGGACGACCACGCCACCCTTCGGAGTCAGGGCCACCGAACCGTCGCGCAACGTCGAGAACATGCCGTACTCGACGAGGACCGCCGGGCTCACCCGCAGCCCTCCCTGGCCGAACAGGTCGACGTTCGAACGGTTCGCCTCGTCGAGCTCCGCGCTGCGGCCGAAACCGGGCAGCTCGGACTGCCGTTCGCGGTAGCGCAGACCGGCCTGGATCGAACCGTTGTCCCCCAGCGCCGCCGTATAGCTCCCCTCGAAAAGCCAGGCGCGGGAGGCCTCGGGGATGTCGGGCGGATCGAACAAGCCGACCCGGTGGAAGTTGCTCTCGCTGGTGTACTGGGCCGCGAAGTCCGACCGGCCGCTCTTGCCGTGATCTTGGGACCAGCTCACGCGGTAGTTTTCGAAGTCGACCGGCGAGACCGCCAGCGAGTCGTCGCGCCCCGGGGGGAAGTCGCCGTTGCCAGGGCGCCCGCTCAGCCGGTTGGTCAACGAGGTGACCGAGATCCGGTTCGAGGTGCCGTTGCCGACCGCGAGAGAGAGCGCTCGAACCTCGCCGTCGGTGAAGCTCTGCGAGCTGTCCGCGTCGCTCGCGAGCTGGAGCAGCCGACCGGAGAGATCGACCTTGAGCTTGCCCAAACGCCCCTCGACGTCGACCTGGCCGCCCTTGAGCTGCGATTCGGAATTCGAATCGACTCCGGACAATGCCTCGAGCTCCGTCTTGAAGTTGGCGAAGTTCGCCGCCACCGCCGTCCGGCCGCCGTCGGCGATCGGAGCGGGGCGGGCTGTCGCGGCAAGGCGATCGCCCTCGATGTCGCGAAGGACGTCGGCCGGAATCCTCGATCGGAGGCTCCAGAAGTCGGCCGCCTGCCCCGCCGCGCCGCCGGCGGACGCCTGACGAGCCAGCTGGATTTCGAGGAACTGATAGGCCTCGGCCGTGGAGCGGGTCAGACGCACGACTCCCGGGACGAAACCGATGCGGTGGGCGATGATGTTGTAGACGCCCGCAGGGAGCTGGTCGAAGCGGAAGTTTCCCTGGAGATCGGTCGCCACCTTGTGCAGGCTGCGGTCGACCACCTGATAGGCGTAGACCGCCGCCGCGCCCAGCGGGTCGCTCGGTCCCATCACCCGGCCGGCGACGGCCCCATGCGCCTGGGCTCGAGCCACGCCAGCCACACCAGGGGCCAGCGCCATGACCAGGATGGCGGCCGCGATCCCCCGAAGGCTCTTTCTCGCGGTCATTTCGTCTGCCCCTACGTGTGGCGGAGTCTAGACCTCCCTGTCGCGGTCGTCAAACCACCCATCCCATACCTCCGGGCCCGGGTCCCTCCGGGCCGTCCTTTCGCGTCCGCTCGAGCGCTCGAGGCCGGGCCGCCGGGGGCGCTTTCGCACGATCCCGTTCGATCTCATGCGGTCGGAAATCAGGGCGGGGTCCGCGCGACGGTGACCGCGGCGACCTCGTCCGCCCCCGCGTCGTAGAGCGCCGCGGAGGCCGCTCGGAGCGTCGCGCCGGTCGTCGCGACGTCGTCGACGAGCAGCACCCGACGGCCGGCGATCTCGGGAGCCCGCACGACCCGGAACGCGCCCCCGAGGTTCGTCTGCCGGGCGGCGCGGCCGAGACGCGCCTGCGCGCGGGTCGGGCGCTTGCGGCGGAGAGCGGGGACCACCGGCACGCCCAAGCGGGCGCCGAGCGGGGTCGCGATGCGCTCCGACTGATCGAATCCGCGGGCGACGCGACGGGTCCAGTGGAGGGGCACCGGCACCAGCAGGTCGGCCGATTGAAGAGCGGCGCCGAGAGCCGCGGCCAGCTCCTCCGCGAGATGGCGGCCCAGATAGTCGAGCCGGCGGAACTTGAGCGCGAGAATCACCCCGTCGAGAGGGGGCTCGTACCGCCAGAGCGATCGGATCGCGAGATCGGAAGGTCGGTCGCCGACCGACGGCGGTGCCGGGCGGAGGCGCGCGCGACAAGCCGGGCAGAGATGGAGCGGCTCCTCTCCGGAAAGCGCTCTCTGGCACCCCAGGCAGGCGACCGGAAACAGGGCGCGGAGGAGCCCACCCGCCGCCCTGCGCGCGACGGCGAGCGCGCGAGACGCGTACAAGGGATCGGTCCCCGAGCGGGGAGGGAACGTTATACTTCCTCCTTGCGACGCCCCGCGGGGGGCGAGATCGTCGGCGCCTGGACGGCGCGGTTCATCGAGGAGGATTCTTGAAGCCAGAGCTCGGTCATTCTGTCCCTGCCGCCTTTGCCGTCATCGCCGGCCGGATCGGTCGGTCCCTGCGCACCGCCCTGATCGTAGCGGCCCTGGTCGCCGGGTGGAGCGCTCTGTCCGGCGCCCGAGCCGAGGCCCAGGAACTCTACACGTTCACCGTCGGCGTGCTCGGCGGCTTCGGCGGATCGCCCGACACCGACAGCTCCAGCTTCGACCGCCAGACCGTGCAGTTGAACCTGCTCTTCGAAACCGACGCCCGGACCCAGGTCGGGATCCGCATCGGCCAGAGCGAGCTCACCGACACGGGCGAGCGGCTGAACGGCCTTTTCGAGCCGAAGCTGCAGTACGTCACGGTCGGCGGCGAGTACCGGACCCGGCAGTCCTATTACGACTCGGGGGTCTTCGTCGCCCTCGGCGGCTATCGCCTCGAAGGCTCCGGCGGATCGAGCAAGACGGCCGCGGGCATCTCGGTCGGTGCCACGGGCGAGTTCACCTTCAACCGGCATTTCGGCGTGGTCGGCGAGATCGCCGGGCACTACGCGGACCTCGACGACCTTCAGTATTTCGCTTCCGCCCAGGTGGGGCTGGCGGTGCACTTCTAAGGCCGGAGACTCAGAGCCGGTCGGTGATCTTCTTGCGGATCGCCGGGTCGCTCCAACGGGTGGCGCCCACGAACTTCTCCACGACCTTGCCGTCGACCACCAGGTAGCTCTCCGGGATCTGGCTGCTGCCGTAGCGGTGGGCGACGTCCCAATTCGGATCGAAGAGGAGCGAATCGTCCGGGGCTCCCCCCAGGAACTCGCGGGCCTTTTCCGGATCGTCCGCGACGGCGATCATCACGACCTTGAAATTGTGGCGGTCGGCGAAGTCCCGGCGGAAAGCTTGAAGCTCCGGGATCTCCTGGACGCACGGCGGACACCACGTCGCCCAGAAGTGAACCAGGGTGACCTCGGCCATCCGGTCGCCGACCTTGGCGGGTCGCCCTTGGGCGTCGACCAAGAAGCCGCCGGGCGCCGAGGCCTGTTGCGTCTCCCCCTTCGGCCAGAACAGGGCTGCCGCGGCCGCGACCACGAGAACCAGAACCCACCACCGCGCGTCGTGTCCGCCCCGCGGCGCCGGGGAGGGCGAGGGGGCGCCGGACGGTTGAACCTCCGAGCCGTTTCCTGTCACCATGAGTAGAGGACCTCGAACCCCTTGAGCACCGCCGCTTCATTCTATCGCCCGAATTCCGTCGCCGGCACGCCGCTTTCCACCTCCGAAAAAGCCTTCCTGGTCGGGGTCGCCCTGCCCTCCCAGCCGGCGTTCGTGGTCGAGGAGCATCTCGACGAGCTCGAGCAGCTGGTCGGAAGCGCCGGGGTGGAGGTGGTCGGCCGCGCCGTGCAGGCGCGCAAAGTGCTCGAAGCCGCCACTTTCATCGGCAGCGGCAAGGCCAAGGAGATCGCCGAACGGGCGCGCGCGTTGGGCGCCGCGATGCTGGTGTTCGACGACGACCTCTCGCCGAGCCAGGTGAAGAACCTCGAAGAGCTGGCCGAGATGCCGATCTTCGACCGCAGCGGCGTGATCCTGGAGATCTTCAACCAGCGAGCCCGCACGAGCGAGGCGCGAACCCAGGTCGAGCTCGCCCGCTCGAAGTACCTGCTTCCGCGCCTCACCCGCCAATGGAGCCACCTTTCTCGGCAGGGCGGCGGGCGCGGAACGCGCGGCGGCGAAGGCGAAAAGCAGCTCGAGGCGGACCGCCGGCTGCTGCGCGGCCGGATCAAGCATCTCGAGGCGGATTTGAAGCAGATCGAGCGCACCCGCGAAGTCCAGCGGCGCGGCCGCTCGAAGGTCCCGGAGATCGCGCTCACCGGCTATACCAACGCCGGCAAATCGACGCTGTTCAACCGCTTGACGAAGGCCGGCACCCTCGCCGAGGACCGGCTGTTCGCGACCCTCGACGCGAAGCTCCGCCGCGGCATCGTCGACGGCGCCGGGCCGGTGGTCTACGCGGATACCGTCGGCTTCATCCGCAAGCTCCCCCACCATCTCGTCTCGTCGTTCCGCAGCACGCTCGGCGAGGCCGCCGCGGCCGATCTGGTGATCCACCTGATCGACCGCAGCCACCCGCGCTGGCAAGAGCAGATGGAGGTCGCCGACGCGGTCCTCGCGGATCTCGGCGTCGAGCCGGAAAAGATCCTCAAGGTGTTCAACAAGCGAGACCGCCTGGCCCCCGAGGAAGAGCCCGGCCCCGGCGAGCTCTGGATCTCCGCCGCGACCGGCGAGGGATTGGACCGCCTCCACGCCGCGCTCGCCGAGCGGCTGTAGCTCCCGCCCGGTCGTCGTCCACCCAGATCGGGTTTGACACCCTTCCCTCGGCGCCGATATGCTCCGCCGCCGCGTGGGGCCGTAGCTCAGCTGGGAGAGCGCTTGAATGGCATTCAAGAGGTCGACGGTTCGATCCCGTTCGGCTCCACCAAATCCTTCATCCTTCTCCAGACGAATATCGGAGTTTCCCTTCCTCGAAGGAGAAGGCGTTTTAAGAGCACAATTCGCGGACTGAATTCACGAACGGCGATCTCCGGGCCAACTCGCCATCGGGAGAATCCGTCGACCTCGGCGACGTATGCGGCATGCTACGATTCGCCTCACCATGGGCGCCGCCGCGAAGAAGCTCGAAGACCCCAGAGCCGAGGCACTCGCCGAGCTCAAAGCGTACGTTCCCCGTACGCCGCTAGGACGAAAGCTCGTAGAGCTTCGACGTGCGCACATCGAGTCCGGCGGTGAGCTCCTCGACTGGCAAGGTATCGAACGAGAAGTGGCCGAGCGCCGCGGGGGCTCGGGAGAGAACGCCTGATCCTCACCTACCTCGACGCCGGGGTATTGATTTCAGCCTATGCTGGCGACGTGAAGCGCACGATCCCGGCACGGGCAATCCTCGACGATCCCGACCGCGCGTTCGTTGCGAGCCCCTTCCTTAGCCTCGAAGTTCTTCCCAAAGCAAGCTTTCACCGACGCGAGAGAGAAGCTGAGTTCTACCGGGCCTTCTTTGCCGTCGCGACAGTCTGGATCGAACCCAACACGGAACTGATTCAGCTGGCAGCGATGCAAGCCGAGACGTACGGGTTAGCAGCCATGGACGCACTGCACGTCGCAGCGGCCATTACCGGGAAGGCGTCGGAGCTCATCACGACGGAAAAACTCTCCAAGCCGATCCACCGCGTCCAGGGAATCGTCGTTCGCTCCGTGCAGACCGAGTAGTCGCCGGAGGGAAACCCGCAGGCGGCGGGAAAGGTCAAGGAATCGGCTGGAAGCGGAAGTGGAGGAAGGCGTGAGGCCGGAAAGGCCCCACGCCCGGTGCACGGGGTCTAGCAGAGGTAGCTGTTGCAACCCCCGGCCGCGGAGGGGCAGGTGTAGAAACCGCTCTCGCAGACGACGCAGTCGGTCTTGGCGCGGCTCGCGCCCGCGACTTCCTTGAGGATCTCCGGTTCGGCGAGGCCCCGCAGGGTTTCTTTGGAGAGCGTCAGTCGGTTCGTCTTCTTTTTCAAGAGTCCGTCCTCCTTGGTCGGTGGAGCGCGAGTCTACCGTACGAACGAGAATGCCGAACGGCTCCCGAGGCGACGCGAGGCCTGGAATCGACGGGCGCGGCAACACCCCGGCGTTCGTTCGGCGGCCCGCGCCCTTCCGGCTATGATTCCTCGCTCGCCCGGCCTACGTCAGGACGCTTCGGGCCGTTTCGGGCGAAAAAGAGCGACGCGGAGAGATACGACCTCATGCCGAAGACCAGCGCGAAGAGCCGAAGAAACGTCCTGTACCTGGTCGTCTTCTTTACCAACCTGCTGTCGCTCGCCTGCCAGGTCATCTGGGTGCGCAAACTGTCGTTCCTGTTCGGCTCGACCGCGGGCGTGTTTTCGACCGTCCTCTCGGTCTTCCTCCTCGGGCTCGCGGTCGGAGCGATCTGGGCCGGGCGGCTGGCGGATCGGACCGGGCGCCCCTGGCAACTGCTCGGGCGGGTCCAGATCGCCCTTGGCGTCTACGTCGCGTTGTCGCTGCCGATCTTCGATCTCGCGCGCCGGCTCTATCTCCAGGTTTTCCCGAACGACCTCTCGCCGATGTCGGCGGCGCTCTGGAAGTTCGTGGTCGTCCTGCTCGTCCTGATCACGCCGACGCTCGCGATCGGCGCCACGTTCCCGCTCGCGGTTCGCCTTCTCACCCGCGGCTCGGCCGACGTGGGGGGGAGCGTCTCGCTGGTCTACGGGCTCGACACGATGGGGGCCGCGCTCGGCGCGCTCCTTTCGGGCTTCGTCTTCGTCACCGGGTTCGGCCTTTCGACGTCGACCTGGATGCTCGGCGCGGTATCCGCGATCTTCGGAGCGTTCCTGCTCTTCTCGGGCCTCCAGGGGTCGGCGGCGGAGCCGGATCGGAAGGACGCCGCGACGGTCGCCACGAACATCAAGAAGGACAAGGTCCGGCAGAAGAAGCTTCAGGCCGTCCCGTCGCCCGCGACCGAGAGCGCCGTGCCAGAGCCGGCGGGAGAGGCCGATTCCGAGCCCTGGCCCGCCTGGCGGCTCGGCCTGGTGCTCGGGACGTTCTTCTGCTCCGGGCTCGCGGCGCTCCTCCTCGAAACCGGCTGGAACCGGCTCTTCTACCTGATGAACGGCACCAGCGTGTACTCGCTGTCGAGCGTGCTGACCGGGTTCCTGCTCGGCATCGGGCTCGGCAGCCTTGCGATGCGGCGTTGGATCGACCGGCTGCGCGATCCGCTCTCGGCCGTCGCCATCACCTACGCGGTGATCGCGCTCGGCGGCGTGCTCGTGCTGCGCTCGGGATCGTTCTTCGAGTGGGCCTACCTCGCGCTGTTCGAGGCGACGAATTCCTACCTGCTGTTCCAGATCCTGGTCTCGATGGTGATCGCGGGAATCGTCTTCTTCGCCACCGTGGCGATGGGCGCGAACTTCCCGTTGGTCACCAAGATCTGCACCCGGGTCGCCGAGCGGCGCGGCTTCGCGGTGGGTCGGGTCTTCTTCTGGAACACGCTCGGCGCCGTGCTCGGCGCGTTCCTGGGCGAATTCTGGCTCCTGCCGCGCTTCGGCTTCGAGGGGCTCGGGCTCGCGATGCTCGGGATCTACGTGCTCGGCACCGCGGTCTTCCTCGCGCTCTCGAACGGTCCGAGCCGGAACCGCGCGGCCGTCGCCTGCGCGGTCCTGCTGTTCGGCGCGATCGTCCTGTCGCCCGCCGTCCTCCACTTCGAGCTGCCGGTCCACGCGGTCTACTACCACGGACTGCGCAACGGCAATTACGAGGACTTCAAGGCCGAGCTCGCCCAGATGAAGGTGATCGACGCCAAGCAGGGTTTCTACGGCCAGGTGGCGGTGCTCGAGTTCGGCCCGTACCTGCTGCTCAAGCACAACGGCAAGACCGACGCGTCGACGAGCATCAAGGACAACCGGACGCAGATCCTGCTCGGCCATCTGCCGCTGTTCTTCCATCCGAATCCGAAAGAGGTGCTGGCCATCGGACTAGGCGGCGGCGCCACCCTCCGCGCCTTGGTCCACAACCCGGATCTCCGCGAGATCACCATGGTCGAGATCGATCCGCTGGTGACGGCGGCGGCGCGCGACTTCTTCGGCACGTTCAACGATCATGCGCTCGACGACCCGCGGGTCAAGATCGTCACGAACGACGGCCGAAACTACGTCGACAGCTCGAAGAAGACCTACGACGTCATCTCCTCCGAGCCGCCGAACATCTGGGTCGCCGGCGTCTCCGGCCTGTTCACCCAGCAGTTCTATCGCTCGGCCAAGGCGCACCTGAATCCCGGCGGAGTCCTCTGCCAGTGGATGCCGCTCTACGAGATGCAGGCGCCCGATTTCCGGATCATCCTCCACACCATCCGGACGGTCTTCCCCCACATCCGCTTCTGGGCCGTCGGGGCCGACATCGCCCTGGTCGCCTCGGACCGGCCGCTCGAAGCCGACGAGGCCAAGGCGCGAGCCCGGATCGCCCACCCGGGCGTGCTCGCGGATTTGAAGGAGATCGAGATGTCGCCCGAGGAGTTGGTCGCGAAGCTCTCGAATCCGGACATTCCGTCCGACCGGCTTCCGAGCTTCATCGGCCGGGTCGAGATCGAGAACACCGATGACCTGCCGATCCTCGAGTTCAGCACGGCGCGCAACCTCTACACGTTCGCCAAGGAAAAATAGGGAGCGGCGCGGGAAACGAACCGCGACGAGCGGCCCGGCCGAAGAAGCACCCGGAGATCGAACGAGACCGTAGACGACGCGGGGCGAGGCGGTTCGGGACGAGCCGTGGCCCGCTTTCGGCGCTTTCCGGCACAGATAGCTTTGATCAGCCTCTGTCGCTAGAATCCGCCGATCGGCCAGCACGTTGGCAAACCGTAACGCCCGCCGAACGCGCGCCTCCCACCGGATGAGCGAGGGGCTTCGAAAGCTCGCGAGTTTTGATGCCGGATTGCCAGAGGAAGTATCGTGCAGCCACGCAAAGTCCTCGTCGTCGATGACTCGAAACTGATGCGCAAGATGTTCGAGGTCATGCTGCGCCAGTATCCGCTGGTCTACGCGGCGGACGGCCGTGAGGCGCTCGATCGGCTGCGCGAGCACACCGACGTCGATCTGATCCTGCTCGACGTCAACATGCCGAACATGACCGGTCTCGAATTTCTCGCCGCGATGCGGGCGGAGCCGGCGAACGCGCGGACGAAGGTGGTCATCATCAGCACCGAGGGGCGGGAAGAGGACACGGCCCGCGGAATCGAGGCCGGAGCGGACGCCTATATCTCGAAGCCGTTCCGCACCGAGCAGATCCTCGAGGTGATCTCCCGCCTCGCCGACGCCTCGGGTTCCGCCGCGGCGTCCTCGGAGCTTTCCGCTTGAGCGAGATCGACGCGCTCGCCGGCCGGCCGGACCTGCAGATCGACCTCGTCGAGCAGTTGCGCACGACGGTCGATCGCGCCGGGGACCTCCTGCGCGCCCTCGAGGGAAGCCTCGCGGCGCAAGAGCCGACGGTGATCAAGCCCGCGGAGCGGATCCGCGAGCTCGAGCACCGCCTGTCGACGACCGATTCCGACGTCAAGGAGCTCACCTCCCGGCTGGTCGAATCGGAGCACCAGTCCGGGCGGCTGATGAGCCTCTACGTCGCGACCTACCAGCTCCACGCCACGCTGTCGCCGCCGGAGGTACAGGCGACGATCGCCGAGATCGCGATCGACCTGCTCGGAGCCCAGCAGTTCGTCCTGCTGCTCCGGCGCGAAGAGGGGAACGACTGCGAGATCGCGCTGCGCCAGGGGCTCCCGGCGGGGAGCGGACCGTTCGCGGGCGATTCCTACGAGGGGGGCGACCCGATGGTCGACGCGACCCTCCAGGACGGGCTGCTCCGGCTCGGGCCGACCGAGGATTCGCCGTCGCTCGCCGCGGTGCCCCTGCGCGTCCAGCACGAGATCGTGGGCGCGATCGTCCTGTTGAAGCTGCTCGACCACAAGCCGATCCTCCGGCCCGAGGACCGCGATCTGCTCGACCTGCTCTCCGCCCACGCCGCCTCCGCCCTGTTCGCCGCCCGGCTGTTCGCCGCGAAGGACCGGAAGCTGCGCACGCTCGAGAGCCTGGTCAAGCTGGCGCGGGGGGCGTAGGGAGCGCGATGGGGATCTCCGGCAGCCTCCAGGACGTCTCGGTCGCCGACGTCATGCAGTTCATCCATCTCGGTCGGCGGACCGGGACGCTCGATCTCGTGCGTGGTCGCGACCGCGCGATGATCGGCTTCCACCTCGGCCGGCTGGTCTCCGCGCAGACGCCGAAGACGCCGAAGATCGGCGATCTCCTGGTGACCTCGGGCCTGATCTCGCGCGCCGAGCTCGACGAGGAGATCCGCAAGCAGCGCTCGGCCGGTGTCGAGCGCCGATCGCTCGGCCAGCAGCTGATCGAGTCGGGGACGTTGAGCCCCGAAAGCCTGCGCGACGTGATCGCGCGCCAGATCGAGCAAGGGGTGGGCGAGGTTCTGCTCTGGGAGACCGGGACGTTCGATTTCGCGATCGACGACCTGCGCCCGATCGACGACATCGCGATCTACCCGAGCGACGTCCTGCCGGACGGTGACATCAACACCCAGATGGTGCTGCTCGAAGCGGCGCGCATCTTCGACGAACGAAGCCGCGAGCCGCTCTCGGTTCCGAGCGGCTCGGGCCCGCTGCCGATCGGCGGAGTCGCCGCCGGCGCCCCGGCCCACGCGGCGGCCGTGAGCCATCGCGAGATCGCGGTCGAGGCGTTGCTCGACGAGGACCTCGCGCTCGCGGCGGAAATCGAAGTGCAGATCGTCTGCGAGGACGAGCTGTTCCTTCGCCGCCTGCTGCCGGTGCTCGCCCGCCTGGGCGGGCGCTGCCGCGTCACCCCGATCGCGGAAGCCGGTCGCCCCCTACCGGGCGACGCCCCACCGATCGTGGTCGCCGACCTGCGCCACGGCGCGCTGTCCCCGGAGAGGTTTCGGGCGATCTCCGACGCCCATCCGCGCCCATCGCTGGTGGCGGTGGTCGATCCGGACACCCCGGTGGCCGGCATCTACGGCGCGGGCTTCCTCGCCGCGCTCCCCGCCGAGGTCGAATCGGTCGCGGCCTGCGTCCAGAACCTGATCGAGAGCCGGCGCGAGCAGGGCGCGGGCGGCGGCGCCCTGGAACCGCCGCGCGAGATCCGCGGCGGAGTCGCCCGGTTGCGCCGGGTATACGGCGACCTCCGCTCCGGGCTGATCTCGGCGACCGTCGCGCTCAACCTGATGCACATCATCTCGGAGTCGGTCGAGCGCGCGATCCTTTTCCTGGTCCGGCGCGACCATCTGGTGGCGCTCGGCGCCTTCGGCAGCGCGGCGGACGGACGCCCGCTCGCCGAACGGACGCGCGGTCGAAACCTGCCGCTCGACGTCGACAGCGCGCTCTCGCGGGCGTTCGAATCCGGCGAGGTGCAGAACCTCACTTTCGAAGCCGCGGCCCTTCCCATAGAGCTCCGCCAGCTGCTCGGCCCGCCCCGCGCCGGCCAAGTCGTGGTCTTCCCGGTCCTCGGCGCCCAGAGGGTCATCTCGGTGATTTACGCCGACAACGGCGACCGCAACCAGCCGATCGAGGACATCGACATTCTGGAGCTCGCGACCGCCCAGGTCGGCATGGCGTTCGAAAACGAGCTGCTGCGCCGCCAGATCCAGCAGCGCGACTAGCGGCCGCGATCCGGAGTGGGTCCGGGCGCCGCCGAGGAGCGAGGCGCGGCGTTCGAGCGGGCCGAGCCATGATCCACGGCGCGCCGTTTCGCGTAGAACCCCGCGGAGGAGCCGCCATGCCGCGTGTCGTTCGAGCCGTCCGTCGCTTTCTGCTGTTGATCTCCCTGGTCGTTGGAATGTCCCCGGCGTATGCCCATGAGCTCGGGGCGATCCGCGTTCAGGGCAATTTCGAGCGCAACGGGACCTATCGTTTCGAGATCTCGGCCGACGCCACCCATCCGGTCCCGCCGACGACGAAGGCCGCCCCCAACGTCCGTGGGATCGAAGCGGCGAAGGATCCGGCCGTCGCGGCTTGGCTTCGGGCGGTCGCCGGGGCCGCGGTCGTCTCGTTCGACGGCCGGCCGGCGCCGTCCGAGGTTACGGTCACGCTCCCCCCCGCCGATCCGAACGATCCCTTCGCGACCGCCCCCCGCCCGGTGCTCGAGCTCGCCGGGAAGATCCCCTCCGGAGCGAGGAAAGCGAGCTTCCGCGTCGATCTCGCGATCGGGTCGTTTCCCGTCTCGTTCCACAACCCGGGCGACGGCGCGGCGGTCTACCACTGGCAGGAGCCGGGCGAGGAGAGCGAGCCGTTCGACGTCGGCAAGGTCCTCGAAGCGCCGACCACCCGCGGCGAGGTGGTCCGTCGCTACCTCTTCCTCGGCTTCACCCACATCCTGCCCAAGGGGCTCGATCACATCCTGTTCGTCCTCGGGCTTTTCCTCCTCTCGCTCCGGCTGCGCCCGCTCCTCGCCCAGGTGACGGCGTTTACCGTCGCCCACACGCTCTCGCTCGCCCTCGCGATGCTCGGTCTGGTCCACCTCTCACCGCGGATCGTCGAGCCGCTGATCGCGGTGTCGATCGTCTACGTCGCGGTCGAAAACGTCTTCGCCCGAGAGCTCAAAAAGTCGCGCGTCGCGCTGGTGTTCGCCTTCGGCCTGCTCCACGGGCTCGGCTTTGCCGGGGTGCTCTCCGAGCTGGGCCTGCCGCGCTCGTCGTTCGTGCCGGCCCTCCTGTCGTTCAACGTCGGAGTCGAGCTAGGGCAACTGACGGTGATCGCCGCCGCCTTCCTCGCGGTCGGCGCCTTCCGGAGCCGCTCCTGGTACGTGATGCGGGTCGCTGTCCCGGCCTCCCTCGCGATCGCCGCGGTAGGGCTCTACTGGGCGATCACGCGGGCGTTGGGAATGGGGTAGGTAAGCCGGCCAACGGTCGCTTTACCTCTTGGCGGGGCGACCCTCAGCTCCCGGAACCGGTTTCGAGCTTCTTCTCGGTCGGCTTGCCGGATCGGCGGCGCTTGACCTCGGCGACGACCTCGCCGATCAGGGGAGACGTCTTCTTCCGTTCCACGGCCATCCGTTCGGCGCGGGAGGGGGTCGCCTCCGCAAGCCCCAGGACGTCCTGAAGCTCTTCGCGCACCAGGCGGCGTAGGTCGTCCGCCGCGACCGGCGCGGGCTCGGGCGGCAGGATCATTTGCGCCGGCTCGACCGCGCCGCTTTCGATCATCTTTCGATAGAGCAACGCGAGGAACGGGCTCGCCCCCTCTTCCGGCAGCTCGAACAGGACCTTGAAGAAGGTGACCGGGTCCATGCCGACCTCGTCGAGGATCAGCAGGATCATCTCCAGCTTGAGCGACACCCGTCCGGTGAGGAGCTGGCTCACCTGTCCGCGGGTGAGACCGAGCCGCTCGTCGACGTCGCGGCGATCGAGACCGGCCATTTGAATCAGATGGCCGAGCAGCCAGCGCGCCCGTTCGATCTCGGCCGTCTTCCGTTTGCGCGGTTTCTTGCCGCGGGTCACCTTTGGCCGCGGGGAGGCTTCGGAAGACGCGGCGGTCTTTTTCATAGCGGGTCTCATGACGGCCTCGTGCGGGAAAAAGTGTACCCCTCGTCGCTTGGAACGGCTACGCTCGAAAACCGCGATCCGGTCGAAGGAAATACCCCCCGCTCCTCATTTGGCGGCCGGCGGCGACCCGTTGACGCCCAAGGCGGCGAGATCCTGCTCGATTCTCGCCGCGAGCGCTCCCGCGGCCGCGGCATACTCGACGGCGAAATTCGAGATCTGAATCTCCGGACGCGCCAGGCTGGTCTCCTCCGCTTCGCGCCCCACCATGCCGAAGAACCCTTCGAGGAAGCGGAGATCGGCCGCTCCGGCCATGGCCTGTTCGACCACCGGAAGCGTGCGCGAGCGCGGCCAGCCGCCCGCCGCTTCGAGCACGCTGTCGTAGAACTGGCGGCCGGCCTGGCGCAACATCGCGGCGAGTCCCGTCGGGGTGAAATGGATCAGGAAGGTGTGCCGGAATCCCTCCACCTCCTCCCATTCCCGCGGGTCGCTGAGCATGGCGACCCCATCGGGCTCGGAGCTTGGCGAGACGGTCGCCGGCAACATGGATTTTAGATCGTTCACAGAAAGACCCTCCTCGATGGGGTTCATGATTCTCGCGCGGCGACGGAATCTTCGAACGGCTGGCGGCGGATGCGTCGGGGCATCGGAGGGGAGAGCGCAAACAGATCTTCGAATCGGAGCCCGAGGGCCCGCACGAGAGCCGCGAGGACCTCCGGGACGGGGAAGATCTCCCCCAGCTCGTAGCGCTGTACGGTGCGCCGATCGACGCCGATGCGCCCGGCGAGATCCCGCTGGATGATGCCGCGGTCGCGGCGCAAGCCGCGCAGACGTTGCCCGAAACTCGTCATGAAAGAGAATTTCGACCAGGGATACATCGCGACGTCCGAGGCAACAATATGTACATCCATGCGAAGAACTGTAGATCCAGGCTTCAGCGCCATTCGGCCAGCCGAGGTCAGATCGCTTTCCAGCCGCCACCGCCTCGTAGAGAAAGGTAGGTGTCGAATTTCGCGCGGATCGTCGGGTCCTTCGGCTTCTTCTCTTTGTACTGGTCCAGGATCCATTCGAGCGCGCTGCGATTGCCGAGCTGGTACTCCCAGGCCTCGGGCGGAATGCCGGAGAGCACGGTCTCACTGTCGAGGGTGATGTCAAGCGACACCCACCTTTACGAGCTAAGGCGACAGCTACCTTTACGAGGTTTTGGTGGGAGGGGAAGGGCGGCGGCGGTGGCCCGCGGGGAGCTCGAGGAGTAGGCCCGGGGAGGGCCGGCCAGGGGCGGAGGCC
>JBGAGQ010000012.1:0-118072 GCA_044226625.1 Thermoanaerobaculia bacterium | reverse complement strand
GACTCCGGAGACTCCCCAGGCCGAGCCCGACTCGGGCCCGGTCGCCGTGCCGGTCCCCAGCGAAAAGGCGATGCGCTATTACGAGAGCGGGATCGTCATGTGGTGGGTCCAGCTCGTCTGGGGATTCGCGATCCCTTCGCTTCTCTTGTTCTCGGGAATCTCCTCCCGGCTCCGATCTTTCGCCCAGCGGATCGGCAAGCGCTGGTTCTTCACGGTCGCGACCTATTTCGCCCTGTTCACCCTCCTCACCTCGGTGATCGACCTGCCCCTCGCCTACTTCGTCGGATTCGTGCGCGAGCATGCCTACGGGCTTTCCAACCAGACCCCCGCCAAGTGGTGGAGCGACGCGGCCAAAGCCTTGCTCCTCGGGGTCGTCGGGAGCGCCGCCGTGCTTTGGCTCCCCTACCTCATGCTCAAGAAGAGTCCGCGCAGGTGGTGGCTCTGGACGTCTCTCGCGTCGGTGCCGCTGCTCGCCCTGTTGTTGGTGATCTCGCCGATCTGGCTCGATCCCCTGTTCAACAAATTCGGCCCGATGAAAGACCGGCGTCTCGAGGCGAAGATCCTCGCGCTTGCGGACCGCGCGGGTATCGAGGGTAGCCGCGTCTTCGAGGTCGACAAGAGCGTCGACACCGAGAAGGTGAACGCCTACGTCGCCGGTCTCGGCAGCACCAAGCGGGTGGTTCTTTGGGACACGATCGTCAAGACGCTGTCGGAGCGCGAGCTGATGTTCGTCATGGGGCACGAGATGGGCCACTACGTTCTCGGCCACGTGGCTCTTTCGCTCGTCCTCGGCTTCGCGTTGGTCCTGGCCGGCCTTTACACGATCCACCGGCTGGCTCGCGGGATGATCGCCCGCTGGGGCGACCGGTTCGGATTCCACGAGCTTTCGGACGTCGCCTCGTGGCCGCTGATCATCCTGCTGTTCAGCGCCGTGGCGTTCGTCCTCACCCCGGCGATCCTGGCGGTCGGCCGCGAGATCGAGCACCGGGCCGACGTCTTCGGGTTGGAGCTCACCCGCGACAACCACGCCGCCGCGACGGCCTTCGTCAATCTTCAGCAGCAGAACCTGAGCAATCCCCGGCCGGGGCTCCTCTACAAGCTTTGGAACTCCTCGCACCCCACGCTCGGAGAGCGGATCGACTTCTGCAACGAATATCGGCCTTGGGAAAAAGGCGAGCCGCTGCGTTACGGTGACCTGGTCCGTCCCGCGCGCTGACTCAAGCCTCGACGATCGGACCGGCGACGACCCCGGGAAGGCCGTCGACGAAACGGCTGCCGAACGCCTGGGCGGCCGTCCAGGCTCCTGGCTTCACCTCGCCGGCCAGCACTTTGCGGGCGCACGCGATGGCCGACACCGCGGTGAAGGCGTAGGCCTCGGGCGTCTCGAGCCTCGCGACCCGGCGAGCACCGTTCGGTCCCTCGATCTCACCCCAAAGATAGGTTCGGGCGGTGGCCCGGGCCTCGGCGCTCGGGCCGATCGCGCGTCGGTCGACCGCGCGCTGGAGCCGCTTCTTGATCGGCTTCCAGCCGGCGATGGGCAAGAGGGGGGAGAGCCAGCGCAGGCGGCGCACCGCGCTCGGAGGCATCGCGGTGTAGACGCGCAGGTTCGGCACCCCCGTGGAACGCCACGCGGTCGAGAGATCGCCCCACGGGATGGTTGTTACGGTTCGCCGCCCCAAGCGCCCGCCGAAGTCGATCTCGCGGACGTGCCAGGCGAGCGGCACGGCCATCAGCTTGCCGTCTTTGCGGATCGCCCCCGCCTCCGGAAAGCTCTCGATCATCGTCTTGAGCGTGCCGCGGCTTGCGGTGCCGCCGTCGCTCGCGAACGCGAGCACGAGAGAGGTCGCTCCGGGGAGCGCCTCGGCGAGACGGCAAGCGAGCGAATCCGAGGGCACCACGTCGAACCCGACGCCCGGCAGGAGAGAGACCCCGGCCCGTTCCGCCTTGGCGTGTTGAGCGAATACCCCCTCGAAGACCCGGATCTCCCCGGTGATGTCCAGGTAGTGACATCCCACGGCGAGGCACGCCTCGACCATCGGCCGGCTGGTGATCACGAACGGGCCGGCGCAGTGGAGGACGGCGGAGATCCCTTCGAGGCCGCGGCGGACCGCCGCCGGATCGGCAAGGTCGAACACCCGAACGGTGAGACCGAGCTCCGACCCGAGCGACAACAGCGCCTCGCGGTTTCGCCCCGCGAGGACCGGAGAGAGGCCCCGCGCCACGGCCTCGCGTGCCGCGAGCTCACCGGTGAATCCGTTCGCGCCATAGATCATGAGCTGGGTCATGCCGACCTCCCCGGCGCCCGCGAGAGCGCCGCTCGCGCCGCCCGGGCGAGCGCGGCCGCCTCGTCCGCCGTCTCGCCGAAAGCGGTCAGATGCCCCATCTTGCGTCCCGGCCTCGCCTCGAGCTTGCCGTAGAGGTGGAGCTTCACCTCGGGGTGGGCCAGGGCCGCCGACCAATCGGGCTCCCCGTCGACCCAGAGGTCGCCCAGGAGGTTCGCCATCGCCGCCGGCCGGTGGAGGCGAGTCGAACCGAGCGGCAAACCGCAGACGGCGCGCAGCTGCTGCTCGAACTGGCTGGTGACGGCGGCATCGAAGGAGAAATGTCCCGAGTTGTGGGGCCTGGGCGCGAGCTCGTTGACCAGCAGACGGCCGTCGCGAGTCAGGAAGAGCTCGACGCACAGGACGCCGACGACGTCCAGCGCCTCGAGGATCTCGCGCGCGAGGTCGACCGCCCGAGCGGCGACGGCCTCCGGCACCCGGGCGGGGGCGATGGTGAGATCGAGGATGTGCCGGTCGTGATGATTTTCGAGCGCTCCCCAGGAGGCGAACGCGCCATCCATTCCGCGGGCACCGACGACCGAGAGCTCCAGAGAGAAGTCGACGAACGCCTCGAGGATCGCCTCGCCTTCCGCTCCGAATCCAAGAGCATCCCAGGCCGCCTCCGCCTCGTCCGCGGTGCGGATCACGGCTTGCCCTTTGCCGTCATACCCCCAACCGGCGGTCTTGAGCACCGCCGGGCAGCCGATCGACGCGACGGCCCGCGCGAGATCGGCTGGCGAGCGAACCGCCGCGAACGGTGCCACCGGGAAGCCGTGGTCAGCGAGGAACCCTTTTTCTCTCAGGCGGTTCTGGGTGACGTGGAGAACCTTCCCCGACGGGCGGACGGGAACGAGCTCGGCCGCGGCCGACGCGGTCGCGGCTGGGACGTTCTCGAATTCGAAGGTGATGGCCGCGACCTGTCCGGCGAACCTACGGACCGCCTCGAGATCCTCATACGCCGCGACGACTTCCAGATCCGCCACCTGGCCGGTCGGCGTGTCCCGATCGGGCGAGAAGGTGTGGACTCGATAACCCATCTTGCGCGCGGCGATGGCAAACATTCGGCCGAGCTGGCCGCTGCCGAGGACTCCGATGATCGAACCGGGGAGGATCGTCATGCCGCGGCGAGGGTTCGTCGAGTAGCGCCGTTCCGCTCCAAAGGCGCGACCCGCATCAGTCGAGGGAGTCCTCGAGCACCTTGCGCTCCTGCTCGGCCGCGAACGCGGCAAGCCGCTCGGCGAGCTCCGGACGAGTGGTGGCGAGGCAACGGATGGCGAGCAGGGCGGCGTTCGTGGCGCCCGCCTCGCCGATCGCGACCGTGCCGACGGGCACTCCGGCGGGCATCTGGACGATCGACAACAGAGAATCCAACCCTTTGAGGCTACGACTTTGAACCGGCACGCCGAAGACCGGGAGAACCGTCCAGGCGGCGATCATTCCGGGGAGATGGGCGGCCCCCCCGGCCCCGGCGATGATCGCTTGGATCCCGCGGTCCCGCGCGCCTCGGGCGAAGTCCCGGAGGAGCTCCGGCGTGCGGTGGGCCGAAACGATCCGCCGTTCGTGGGGAATCGAGAAATTCTCGAGCGTCTCGACGGCCCGCCGCATCGTTTCCCAGTCCGAACGGCTGCCCATCACCACGCTCACCAAAGGCCGGTCTTGGAGTATCATTCCAGGCGCTCGCCGGACAGGGTTCAGGTTTCAGGGTCGCTACGGCTTCCGGGATCTCGAACCGCGCTACGCGGGCCCGACGTCGTAAATCGATCAGGTCGCAGACGAGAATCCGAGGTCGAAATGCCCGGTCGAGCGGTACGGGAAGCGAGCCTACCATGGCTCCACTGCCGCCAGCCGTTGCCGCTTCGTCACGTCGTGGCGTTCCGTACGGCACCGTTCGCCCTCTCCCGATCGTTAGAATCAAGTTTGAGATCTAACCCTAAGCCGTTCTCAGGAAACCACTTCAAGTGAACCAAGGAGGAATCACCGTGCATCGAGGTCGAGCCCAGTCCCGATGGACGTTCGCGCTTGCGAGCTTGCTGCTGCTCGCGGGGTTCGCGACGGCCGCTTTCGCCCAGACCGACGTCACCACCAGTCGAATTTCCGGCACCGTTACCGGTTCTGACGGCGCGCCGCTGCCGGGCGTCACCGTGGAGGCCAAGAACCAGGAGACCGGCCTTCAGGTCGTCGCGATCACCAACGACGCCGGTGGCTATCGCATCTTCAACCTGCCGACCGGCATGTACTCGGTCACCGCGACCCTCGACGGCTTCGGCCCGGCGAATCGCGAGATCCGTCTGCTCCTCGGCGAGGCGCCGACCCTCAACTTCACGCTTCAGCCCGGGACGGTCACCGAGTCGATCACCGTCACCAGCGAGGCGCCGGTCGTCGAGGTGACCAACACCGCGGTCGGCACGACGATCCAGACCGAGCAGATCCAGCAGATTCCGATCAACGGCCGCGAGTTCCGCAGCCTGGTACTCCTCACCCCCGAGTCGCGCAAGGATTCCGAGCGCGGCAACCTGTCGCTTTCGGGCCAGCGCGGAATCAACACCAACGTCACCGTCGACGGCGTCGACTACAACAACGCCTTCTTCGGCGGCACGGTCGGCAGCGCCGAAGACCGCGCCCCGCTCGCCATCTCGCAGGAGTCGATCAAGGAGTTCACCGTCATCACGAACGGCGCCTCGGTCGAGTTCGGCCGCTCGGGCGGCGGCTTCGTGAACGTCATCACGAAGAGCGGCACGAACAACTTCCACGGTTCGGTCTTCTACTACGACCAGCCGCAGAGCCTGATCTCGAACTTCGCCGACGGCACCGAGCCGAAGGACCAGGAGAAGAAGCAGTACGGCGGCTCGATCGGCGGCCCGATCATGAAGGACAAGCTGTTCTTCTTCGCCTCGTACGACAAGCAGGAGAAGTCCGAGACCGAGCCGATCGCTTCCTTCGTGCTCAGCCCGGCGATCTTCGCGAAGTATCCGGTCCTCGCCTCCCCGTCGTCCTACGTGCAGACCCAGGACGGCGACGTCCTGTTCGGGCGCATCGACTATCAGGCGAACGACCACCATCGCTTCCTGGTCCGCGCCAACAAGACCAAGTACGACGGCGTCAACGGCACCTCGAACTCCTCGACCCGCACCGAGAGCTACAACGGCGTCGAGGGTCTCGACTCGAAGTCCTACGTCGGCTCCTGGTCCGGCCAGTTCGGCGCGAACCTCCTGAACGACCTGAACCTGAACTACATCACCGAGGACACGCCGCGCGAGGACAAGGGACTGAACCTCCCAGAGATTCAGCTCGGCACCGCGCGCTACGGCGAGGTCGCGTTCCTCCCGATCACCTCGACCACCGAGCGCAAGGCGATCGGCGACACCGTGACCTTCATGCACGGCGATCACGTGATCAAGGCGGGCGGCGAATACAACGACACCTCGATCGACCAGGTCTTCCGCGGCAACTGGCGCGGCGTCTACATCTTCAACAACGAAGCCGATCTTCTCGCCGGCCGCTGGTCGCAGTACCGCCAGTTCGGCGGCCTCGGCGGCCGGACTTCTTCCGAAGCGGGCCGCGCCTCCTTCGGCCAGAAAGAGACCGCCCTGTTCCTGCAGGATCAGTGGTTCCTTTCGAGCAACCTGACCCTTTCGGCCGGCATCCGCGCCGAGTCGCAGGACAACCCGAACACGAAGACCCTGAACCCCGACGACCGCAACGCCAACGGCTCGTTCCGCCTGACGCGCTCGATCCCGGATCAGAGCCTGTCCGACCAGCTCTCGCCGCGCATCGGCCTCTCCTGGGCGCCGGATTCGAAGACCGCCCTCCGCTTCTCGGCCGGCCGCTACTGGAGCCGCACCCCGGCGATCCTGCTCGCCCAGCTGTTCACCAGCAACGGCATCGTCGGCACCCAGTACATCATCTCGGCGCCGCGTAACGGCAACACCATCCTCCAGCCGACCGATCCCCTGTCGCCGGGCTGGGGCAACAACTTCAACCCGGTGGGCGTCGAGCGGATCGATTTCACCCGCGTGCCGAACCCGAGCCGGCCGGGCGTGTTCGTCATCGACTCGAGCTTCGAGAACCCCTACACCGACCGCATCACCTTGAGCGGCGAGCGCGAGATCCTGCCGCTCACCTCGTTCGGCCTCGACTTCACCTACGCCGAGACCAAGCAGCTCCAGCGTCTGGTCGACATCAACCGGCAGTACGACGGCGCGACCGCGTCCAACGGTCTGCCGCGCTACAGCTCGACGGTGTTCCCGTATCCGTTCTACGGCCGCATCACCACCAGCGTGTCCGACGCCCGCTCGAAGTACATCGCGTTGACCGGCACCCTGAACCGTCGCCTGGCCAACAACTTCAGCTACTACGCGGCGCTCACCTACTCGAAGGACAAGGACAACGACTCCAACGAGCGGAACTTCGCCGGCATCCAGGCCGAGGACTACAACGACCTCGACCTCAACTACGGCTACTCGAACCGCGACCAGCGCTGGAAGGGCGTGATCAACGGCCTCTGGCAGACCCCGTGGTGGGGCCTCAGCGTGTCGGGCGCTTTCCGTTACGCCACCGGCTCGCCGTACAACGCGACCGTCAACTCCGACCTCAACAACGACGGTGAGAGCACGACCGACCGGCCGACGGTGGGCGGTGTCCACTTCGCCCCTTCGCCTGGCTCGCCGTACAACGCGACCGTCAACTCCGACCTCAACAACGACGGTGAGAGCACGACCGACCGGCCGACGGTGGGCGGTGTCCACTTCGCCCGCAACAGCTTCCGCCAGCCGGACTTCCAGAGCCTCGACCTTCGCCTGGCAAAGGAGTTCAAGCTCGGCCCGGGCAACCTCTCCGTCTTCGCCGAGTGCTTCAACTGCACCGACGCCGAGAACCGTTCGGTGGTCAACACCGTCTGGGGCACCGGGCAGACCCCGAACGCGACGTTCGGCGCGAAGAACGGCGGCGGCACCCCGCGGACCATCCAGCTCGCGGCGCGCTACGACTTCTAAGAGTCGTCCTCAAAGCCGTACCTTCGAGGGGGCCTTCGGGCCCCCTTTTCTTTTTCCCTCTCGCGAGCGGCGCGTCCCTGCGCCAGAATTACCGCCCTGTATAAACCTGGCCACCGCCGCTGCGTATTACGCTCCGGACTAAACCCTTGAAGGGAAGGACACCGATGAAGAGAACCGCCCGCCTCGGGCTCGCCCTCCTTGCGCCGATCCTGCTCGCGGCGCCCTGGGGCGCCGCCCCTCTCCGCGCGCAAGACGAGAAGACGGCCGAGAAGAAGGATGAGAAGAAGGACGAGAAGTGGGACGTCAACGCCCCGGCCGGTCTCGGACCGTCGCACGAGGTGGCGATCGACGTCGACGAGGGGACCTGGCTCAGCCTGGATGTGAGCCCCGACGGCAAGGAGATCGTGTTCGACCTCCTGGGCGACCTCTACACGATCCCGATCACGGGCGGCGAGGCGAAAGCTCTCACGCACGACGTCGCGTGGCAGATGCAGCCGACCTACAGCCCCAACGGGAAGCGCATCGCCTTCACCAGCGATCAAGGGGGGGGCGACAACCTCTGGACGGTCGACCGCTCGGGCAAGGACCCGCGTCAGATTTCGAAGGAGACGTTCCGCCTCCTGAATAGCCCCGTCTGGACGCCGGACGGGAACTATCTCGCTGGGCACAAGCACTTCTCCACCACCCGCTCGCTAGGCAGCGGCGAGATCTGGCTCTACCACACCGGCGGCGGTGGCGGGATCGCGCTCACGAAGCGGCCGAGCACGACGTTCCAGAAGGACATCGGCGAGCCTGCCTTTTCGCCTGACGGACGCTACGTCTACTACAGCCGGGACAACACCGCGGGAACGACCTTCGAATACAACAAGGACCCGAACGCCGAGATCTATGTGATCGAGCGCCTCGACCGCCAGACGGGCGAGAACGAAACCCTCCTCTCGGGACCCGGCGGCGCCGTGCGTCCGACGCCCTCTCCGGACGGCAAGTCGCTCGCGTTCATCCGGCGGGTTCGCGGCAAGAGCGTGCTCCACGTGATGGACCTTCGCTCGGGAGAGATCTTCCCCCTCTATGACGGCATGGAGCGGGATCTCCAGGAGACCTGGGCGGTCCAGGGCGTCTATCCCCGCATGGCCTGGATGCCCGACTCCAAATCGATCGTCTTCTACGCCGCAGGCAAGATCAACCGCATCGACGTGGCCAGCAAGAAGGTCGCGACGATCCCCTTCCACGTGAAGGCGACTCGCCAGGTTTTCGATTCGGTCCGGTTCCCCGTCGACGTGGCGCCGCAGCGCTTTCCGGTCAAGATGCTCCGCTGGGTGCAGGTCGCGCCGCGCGGCGAACGGGTGGTTTATCAGGCGCTCGGCAAGCTCTGGGTTCGCGACCTGCCAAACGGTACCCCCCGGCGCTTGACCACGCAGAACGACGAGATCGAGATGGCGCCCGCGTTCTCCCGGGACGGTCGCTCGATCGTCTACACCACCTGGGACGACTCCTCCCTGGGCAGCGTCCGCGTGGTGCCAGCCGCCGGCGGTGAGAGCAGGAAAATGACCTCGACCCCGGGGCATTACGCCGAGCCGACGTTCACGCCCGACGGCAAGCAGATCGTCTATCGGCGCATCTCCGGCGGATTCCTGCGCACGGCGGCCTGGTCGAACGACCTCGGCGTCTGGCGGGTTCCGGCGCTGGGGGGCGATCCGGTGCGGATCAGCAAGGACGGGAGCGATCCGCAGTTCGGCGCCTCCGCCGATCGCGTCTACCTCACGCGGTTTTCCCCCGACGGCAGCGAGCTCTTCTCGGTCGACATGAACGGCGCGGACACCCGAACGCTCGCCAAGAGCGAGAAGGCGGTGCAGTATCGGGTCTCCCCGAATGGCAATTGGGTCGCCTTCGTCGATCTCTGGAACGTGTACGTCGCTCCGTTCGACGCGCTCGGCGGCGTGGAGCCGCTCGCGCTCGACCGGGAGGGCAAGAACGTTCCGATCACCAAGGTGACGCGCGAGGCGGGCTGGTACGTCCACTGGGCCGGCGACTCGAAGCGGCTCTACTGGACGCAGGGGCCCGAGCTGTTCCAGCGCGATCTCAAGGACGCCTTCGCCTTCCTCGACGGCGCCCCCGAGAAGCTGCCGGAGCCGCCGACCTCCGGGATCCAGATCGGCTTCACGACGACGGCCGACGCCCCGAAGGGGAAGGTCGCGGTCGTCGGCGCCCGGATCATCACCGTGCGCGCCGATCGAACCGACGAGGTGATCGAGGATGGCACGGTGGTGATCGACGGCAACCGGATCGCCGCGATCGGACCGCGGGCGGACGTTTCGGTTCCGGCCGGAGCGTTCGTGATCGACGGCAAAGGCAAGACCGTGATGCCCGGGATCGTCGACGTCCATTGGCACGGCACCTTCGGCACCGACGACGTGATCCCGCAGACGAACTGGGTGACCTACGCCAGCCTCGGCTTCGGGGTGACCACCCTCCACGATCCGTCGAACGACACCGCGACCGTTTTCGCCGCCGCCGAGCTCCAGCGCGCGGGTTTGATCGTCGCGCCGCGCATCTTCTCGACTGGCACCATTCTTTACGGCGCCGACACGAATTTCATGGCGCCGGTCGATAGCATCGAAGACGCCCGCGGCCACATTCGACGCATGAAAGCGGTGGGTGCGGTCTCGGTGAAGAGCTACAACCAGCCGCGTCGCGAGCAGCGCCAGGAAGTGCTCGCCGCGGCCCGCGAGCTCGGCATCATGGTCGTTCCCGAGGGCGGATCGCTCTTCGAGTACAACATGAACATGGTGGTCGACGGCCACACCGGAGTCGAGCATTCGATCCCGATGGCGAAGATCTACGCCGACGTCGTACAGCTCTGGTCCGGCACTCAGGTCGGGTACACGCCGACGCTGATCGTCGGATACGGCGGAATCTGGGGCGAGAACTACTGGTACGACAAGACGCATGTCTGGGAGGACGAGCGCCTGCTCTCTTTCGTGCCGCGCGAGATCGTCGACGAGCGCTCCCGCCGGCGGGTTACCGCACCAGACGAAGAGTACTCTCACATCCGTAACGCGGAGGTGGCGAAGAAACTCTCCGATTCCGGCGTCTCCGTGCAGGTGGGCGCCCACGGCCAGCGCGAAGGGCTCGGCGCCCATTGGGAGATGTGGATGCTCGCCCAGGGCGGCATGAGCCCGCTCGAGGCCATCCGGTCGGCGACGCTGCAGGGCGCTCGGTACCTCGGGATGGACAAGGACGTCGGTTCGCTCGAAAAGGGCAAGCTCGCCGATCTGGTGATCCTCTCCGCGAATCCGCTCGAGAACATCCGCAACACGACCTCCATCGACACGGTAGTCCAGAACGGCCGGGTCTTCGACGCCAAGACGATGAACGAGGCGGGTGCGCGGCCGCAGAAACACGCCCCCTTCTTCTGGCAGCAGCCGGGGCGCGCCACGGTCGGCACCAGCGCGGCCGTGACGAGCGACGGGGATTAGTCTTCGAAGGGAGGCCGGGCGTGACGTAAAGACGCTCGGCTTTTTCCCCCTGCCGCACCTCTTCTGGTTAGGGGAGGACCTCTCGACCGAGGGGTCCTCCGCAACCGAAAGGGGGCATCATGTCTCTCCGCAAAGCTGCCGTACTTGGAGTCGTCTTTTGTTGGGCCGCCGCAGCAGCACATGCCGCACCCGCTCCACCCCTGGTTCGTGAAGGACGCGCGGTCACCGGATTGAACCGCTTCCTCGGGGAGCCGATCTGGGAGCTGGGCGGAGGTTTGGGCACCTTCGGCTTCACGATGCTCGGAGCTCGGGATCCCGAAGGAACCGTCGCCCTTCCCCTCACCCCCGCCTCGCCTCCCGAATCCATCCTCGCGACGGACGTCGATCCGTTCATCGTCGCGGCGTTCGGCATCCCCGCGCCCGAGGCACGTCTCCTGAACGTTCCCTTGCGCCGCGTGGCGGCCTACACCGGCTTCGACGGTACGCGGTCGCCCTTGCGCGACCAGAATCTCGCCGGACAGCTGGAGGTCAGCCGCAACGCCGACAGCCATTGGATCACCCTCCGCCAGTGGCTCGCCGCGGGCGCGACCGCCCGCTTCGACTGCGACGGTCGGGGCGGCGCGAATGTCGACATCCGGTTCCGACGGCTGATCCCCCACGGTCTCTACACCATCTGGGGAGTGATGAGCACGCCGAACGGTCCCTACCCGATTCCGCTCGGCGGCGTGCCGAACGCCGTTGTGGCCGATCCTCGCGGCAGCGCCCGGTTCGAGCGCGAGATCAACTTCTGCCCCCAGAGTCTCGCGGCGGGCCAATCGCCGATGGTGCTGATCGAGGTGATCTTCCATAGCGACGGCTCGACCTACGGAGGAGTTCCCGAGCTGATCCAAGCGGGTCTACCGCCGGGGCTCGTCACGCACGCACACCTCGACATTCCGGTGGCGGCCACTCCCTTACGCTGAACGCCGAAAACGCTCGGGGCCGCGAGAGGGCCCCGAGCGCCTCGCTTCGTCGAGCTACGGCTTGGGAGAGCCGTTGGGATCGATGATCACCCCGGCGTCTGCCGTTCCCCCGCCGCCATCCGTTCCTTGCGAGCTTTCAGCGCCCACCGAGGCGGTCGGGTACGCGGGGTCTTGACCGAGAAGGGCGGCGCTCGCCTCCGAGAGGAGGCGACTCGAAGCTTCCCAAAGGGTTCCGCCGAAATCGAGCAACCGCGCCGAAGCCGAACCGAATCCGAGGAATAGAGCGAGGACCAGGAGGGCCGTACCGGGGGCAGGGTCGCGTCGGGCCAACATACCGAGACTCCTTGCTCGGGCTGGTCTCGTCCAACGCCATGTCGTGCGGGCCAGCCCGCCTACATGGGTAGTGCAGAAATGCGCGAATATCTATGCGTTGGCCGTTCGCCTTTCCGGCGCTACTGCCGCGACGAACGGATCGCGAAGGGAAGGTTTCTTGCACCGGGACCGCCTCGATGCGACGAGACGATTGCCTGAAGAGCCACTTCGGCGGCGAGAACGGCAATCTGGAGGGGAGACCGGCGAGATTTGTAAATCTTGAATCTTGGCTGGGAGGCAGGGATTCGAACCCCGATTCTGCGGGTCAGAGCCGCATGTCCTACCGTTGAACGACCTCCCAGCAGGACGGCACGTGAGAGTAGCCGAACTCCCGACTCGGGTCAAATCCGGACGGGTGGCCCTGCCTCGCTTCTCGGGGCCGAACAGGGTACACTTGGAATTGGTACCGATTAGGTCCTGTTTAAACCACTGGGCCGGGCACCGAGAAGCCACATGATCCGAATCACCAAACAAACCGACTACGGGATCGTCCTCCTGACGCATCTCGCGGCGCACCCGGAGCGGACGTTCAACGCCCCGGAGCTCGCGGCGGAAACGGGCCTGCCCCTACCGATGGTGAGCAAAACCCTGAAGCTCCTCACCCGCGAAAGGCTGCTGGCCTCCCATCGCGGTGTGCGGGGAGGCTACGGCTTGGCGGAACCGGCCGGCGACATCACGATGACTCGTGTCATCGCGGCGCTCGAGGGGCCGATCGCGATCACCGAATGCATCGACCTGTCGGGCGAGTGCTCCCACGAGCGGATCTGCCCGACGCGCAGCAACTGGCAACGCATCAATCGGGCGCTCAAGGAAGCTCTCGACCGAATATCGCTCGCCGAGATGGCCCCCGCGGCGAGACCCGAGCCCGGCCGCTTGGTCCAGCTGGGCCGCGGCACCTTGAACGCTCCGGCCGCTTGAGCATCGCCCTTCTGGGCAGACGAACGAGAATCCCATGCAGAACGCAACCGAAACCCTCGAACAAACGATCCAGCAGGACTACGCCTTCGGTTTCGTCACCGACATCGAGCAGGAGGTTTTCCCGCTCGGTCTCTCGGAAGAGGTGGTCCGAAAGATCTCTGAAAAGAAGGGCGAGCCCGGGTGGCTGCTCGAGTGGCGGCTCAAGGCCTATCGACACTGGCTGACGATGGCCGAGCCGACCTGGGCCAACGTCCACTACCCCAAGATCGACTACCAGGGGATGCATTACTACGCCGCCCCCAAGAAGAAGGACGGCCCGAAGAGCCTGGACGAGGTCGATCCCGAGCTTCTCGCGACCTACGAGAAACTGGGCATCCCGCTACGCGAGCGAGCGGTCCTCGCCGGCGTCGCCGTCGACGCGGTATTCGACAGCGTCTCGGTCGCCACGACGTTCAAGAAGCAGCTTGCGGAGAAGGGCGTGATTTTCTGCTCTTTTTCCGAAGCGGTCCGCGAGCACCCGGACCTCGTCCGGAAATACCTCGGCTCGGTGGTGCCGTACTCGGACAACTTCTTCGCCACTTTGAACTCCGCGGTCTTTTCCGACGGCTCGTTCGTCTACGTGCCCAAAGGCGTGCGTTGCCCGATGGAGCTCTCGACCTATTTCCGCATCAACGCCCAGAACTCCGGCCAGTTCGAGCGGACTCTGATCATCGCCGACGAGGGCGCCTACGTCTCCTACCTCGAGGGATGCACGGCTCCGAAGCGAGACGAGAACCAGCTGCACGCGGCGGTGGTCGAGCTGGTCGCGCTCGGCAGCGGGCAGATCAAGTACTCGACGGTCCAGAACTGGTATCCGGGAGACGCCGAGGGCAAGGGGGGGATCTACAACTTCGTCACCAAGCGCGGCAAGTGCGAGGGGGCGAATTCGAAGATCTCCTGGACGCAGGTCGAGACCGGATCCGCGATCACCTGGAAATATCCGAGCGTCATCCTGAAGGGTGACGGTTCGATCGGAGAGTTCTACTCGGTCGCCCTCACGAAGGGCCGGCAGCAGGCCGACACCGGAACCAAGATGATCCACATCGGCAAGAACACCCGGAGCACGATCGTCTCCAAGGGAATCTCGGCCGGCGAGGGACAGAACACCTATCGCGGCGCGGTGCGGATCCTGAAGGGCGCGGACGGCGCGCGCAATTTCTCGCAATGCGACTCGATGCTGATCGGCGACCGTTGCGGCGCTCACACCTTCCCGTACATCGACGTCCAAAACCCGACCGCGAGGATGGAGCACGAGGCCACGACCTCGAAGATCGGCGAGGACCAGATCTTCTACTGCAACCAACGCGGCATCTCGACCGAGGATGCCGTATCCATGATCGTCAACGGCTTCTGCAAGGAAGTCTTCCGCGAGCTGCCGATGGAATTCGCCGTCGAGGCGCAGAAGCTGCTCGCCGTCAACCTCGAAGGGAGCGTCGGCTGAACCGAGCCGAAGGAAGCGAATGATCCAGATCAAGAACTTGCACGCCGCGGTCGGCGGAGTCGAGATCCTCCACGGCGTAGACCTGACGATCGGCCCGGGCGAAGTCCACGCGATCATGGGACCGAACGGATCGGGCAAGAGCACCCTGGCCCGAGTCCTCGCCGGCCATGAGGCGTACGAAGTGACCGAAGGCGAGGTGCTGCTCGACGGTCAGAACCTCCTGGACATGGACCCGGAGATCCGGGCGCGCGAAGGCGTGTTCATGGCGTTCCAATATCCGGTCGAGATTCCGGGCGTCTCGAACACCTACTTCTTGAAGGCCGCGCTGAACGCGATGCGCAAGCACCGGGGCCTGACGGAGATCGACGCGGTCGACTTCCTGAAGCTGGTCCGGGAGAAGATGAAACTGGTCCAGATGGAAGACGGCCTGCTCCATCGACCGGTCAACGAAGGCTTCTCCGGAGGCGAGAAGAAGCGCAACGAGATCTTCCACATGGCGGTGCTCGAGCCGAGGTTCGCGGTGCTCGACGAAACCGACTCCGGCCTCGACATCGACGCGCTACGGATCGTCTCCGAGGGCGTCAATCTGTTGCGCAGCCCCGAGCGCTCGTTCCTTCTCATCACTCATTACCAGCGCCTGCTCGAGTACATCGTCCCGGACCGGGTCCACGTCCTGGTCGACGGACGGATCGTCATGAGCGGCGGCAAGGAGCTCGCTCTCGAGCTCGAGGCCAAGGGGTACGGCTGGATCGAACAGGAGGCGCTCGCCCACCCGGTGAGCGCTTGAGCCGGACGATGAGCACGACGCTGATCGAAACCGAACGCACTCTCTCGGCTCCGACCCGACCCTACCTCGAGGAGTTCGCGCGCCGCGAGCCGGGCCGGTCGAACGAGCCGGCCTCGATCGCCGATCTCCGGCGGCGGGGTATTGAGCGCTTCGCGGCGGTCGGGTTTCCCAGCTCGCGGGATGAGGAGTGGCGCTTCACCAACGTTTCGCCGATCGTACGAGCGACGTTCCGACCGGCGGCCGAGGCGTCCACGCCCCCGACGATCGGTCTCGACGCTCTCGCTCCCTACCTCTGGCCGGGAGCCGCCGCCCGCCTCGTCTTCGTCGATGGCCGATTCGCTCCCGGGCACTCCTTCGTGGGCGAGCTTCCGGCCCAAGCTTTCGTGGGACGCCTGAGCGAAGCGATCGAGACCGGACACGCCGAGATTGCCGAGCACTTCGGAGGAGATCCCGGCGGCGGCCGATGGACGCACGGCTTCGCCGCGCTCAACGCGGCGCTGTTCGAGGACGGCGCCTGCGTCCTTTTGCCGCGGTCTCTTCGGATCGAAGGGCCGATCCATCTGGTGTTCCTGGCGAGCGGTGGAACGATGTCCTTTCCTCGGAACCTCATCGTCCTCGGCGAGAATGCCCAGGCCACGGTCGTCGAGACCTACGGCTGGGCAGGAGGCGGGGTCGACGAGTCGCTCACGGTTCCGATGACCGAGATCGTGGCGCACGACCATTCGAACCTTCGCCACGTGAAGCTGCAGCGCGAATCGCGCCAGGGTTTTCACGTCGCGACGTTCGCGCTCCGGCAGGAGCGCGCAAGCCGGGTCGCCTCCCATTCGATCTCGCTCGGGGGCGCCATCGTCCGCAACGACCTCTTCGCCCACCTCGGCGGAGAAGGCGCCGATTGCGTGCTCAACGGTCTCTATCTGGCGGATGGGCAGCAGCTCGTCGACAACCACATGAAAGTCGACCATGCCGCCCCCCATTGCGAGAGCCACGAGCTCTACAAGGGGGTGCTGGACGGCCGCGCCCGCACCGTCTTCAACGGTTTGATCCACGTCCACCCCGGGGCGCAAAAGACCGACGCGAAGCAGTCGAACCGCAACCTCCTACTGTCCGAGGACGCGATCGCCAACTCGAACCCCCAGCTCGAGATCTACGCCGACGACGTCAAATGCACCCACGGCTCGACCGTAGGCCAGCTGGACGAGGACGCGGTTTTTTACCTTCGCTCACGCGGCATCGGGCTCGAGGCGGCGCGAAGTCTCCTCACCTATGCCTTCGCCAGCGAGCTCGTCGAACGGATTCCGGTCGAGCCGGTCCGCCGCGATCTCGAGGAATTTCTCTTCTCCCGCCTTCCCGGCGGCGAGGTCGTCCGGCAGGCGGTTTGACGCGATGAGCGTAAGCCTCGATCTCGAAAGACCGACGACCGGTGAGATTCCGGGCCGGCCGGCCTACGATCTCGACGCGATCCGCGCCGAGTTTCCGATCCTTTCGGAGCGCGTTCACGGCCGACCGCTCGTCTATCTCGACAACGCGGCGACGACCCAGAAGCCCGAACGGGTGATCGCCACGGTCGCCGACTGCTACCGACACACGTACGCCAACGTCTCGCGCGGTGTGCATACGCTCGCGGAGAAGGCGACGGGAGCCTTCGAGCAGGCTCGCCGGACGGTTGCGACGTTTCTGGGTGCCGAAAGCAGCGACGAGATCGTCTTCACGCGCGGTACGACCGAGGCCATCAACCTCGTCGCGGGAAGTTGGGGCCGAGCGAACGTCGGTCCACGTCCACCCCGGGGCGCAAAAGACCGACGCGAAGCAGTCGAACCGCAACCTCCTACTGTCCGAGGACGCGATCGCCAACTCGAACCCCCAGCTCGAGATCTACGCCGACGACGTCAAATGCACCCACGGCTCGACCGTAGGCCAGCTGGACGAGGACGCGGTTTTTTACCTTCGCTCACGCGGCATCGGGCTCGAGGCGGCGCGAAGTCTCCTCACCTATGCCTTCGCCAGCGAGCTCGTCGAACGGATTCCGGTCGAGCCGGTCCGCCGCGATCTCGAGGAATTTCTCTTCTCCCGCCTTCCCGGCGGCGAGGTCGTCCGGCAGGCGGTTTGATCGCGATGAGCGTAAGCCTCGATCTCGAAAGACCGACGACCGGTGAGATTCCGGGCCGGCCGGCCTACGATCTCGACGCGATCCGCGCCGAGTTTCCGATCCTTTCGGAGCGCGTTCACGGCCGACCGCTCGTCTATCTCGACAACGCGGCGACGACCCAGAAGCCCGAACGGGTGATCGCCACGGTCGCCGACTGCTACCGACACACGTACGCCAACGTCTCGCGCGGTGTGCATACGCTCGCGGAGAAGGCGACGGGAGCCTTCGAGCAGGCTCGCCGGACGGTTGCGACGTTTCTGGGTGCCGAAAGCAGCGACGAGATCGTCTTCACGCGCGGTACGACCGAGGCCATCAACCTCGTCGCGGGAAGTTGGGGCCGAGCGAACGTCGGCCCCGGCGATGAGATCCTCGTCACCGAGCTCGAGCACCACGCCAACCTGATCCCCTGGCAGCGACTGTGCGCCGAAAGGGGCGCCAGGTTGGTGGTCGTCCCGATCGACGAGCGGGGCGACGTGACGCTCGAAGCCTTCGCCGAACGGCTTTCGTCCCGCACCCGGCTCGCGGCGGTCGCGCACGTCTCGAACGTGCTCGGCTCGGTCCTGCCGGTGCGAGAGATGGCGGTGCGAGCCCACGCCCAGGGAGCCCTGCTCCTGGTCGACGGCGCGCAATCCGCCCCGCACGCCGAGCTCGACCTCTCGAAACTGGGTTGCGACTTCTTCGCCTTCTCGGGCCACAAAGCCTATGGGCCGAGCGGTGTCGGCGTGCTGTGGGCGCGACGAGACGTCCTGGCCGCCATGCCGCCTTGGCAGACCGGCGGCGGCATCGTCACCCGGGTGACCCTCGACGAGGCGGAGTATGTCGATCCCCCCGCCCGGTTCGAGCCGGGCACGCAGAATCTCGAAGGGGTGCTGGGCCTGGCGGCGGCCCTCGACTTCCTTTCGGCCACCGGACGCAAAGGGGTGGCGGATTGGGAGGGAGCGCTCGTCGCCTACGCGCTCGAGCGGCTCGCGACCGTTCCCGGGCTTCGCTTGCTCGGAGAGCCGCACGAGCGGGCCTCGGCGATCTCGTTCGTGATGCCCGGCGTCCACCCTCACGACGTCGGCACCGTCCTCGACATGGAAGGTGTGGCGGTACGCGTGGGGCATCTCTGCGCCCAACCCTTGATGGCGCGCCTGGGCATCGCCGCCGCCGTGCGAGCCTCGTTCGCGCTCTACAACACGAAAGAGGAGGTCGACGCGCTCGTGACCGCCCTGGATCGGGTACGGGAGGTTTTTTCGCGATGACCTCGGACGGATTGCGCGACCTCTACCAAGAGCTGATTCTGGACCACACCCGGAATCCTCGGAACCACCATGCGCTTCCGAACGCCAACCGCCGCGCCGAAGGACACAACCCGCTGTGCGGAGACCGGGTTTCGCTGGCCCTCGACGTGGAGGGCGAACGGATCCGGGAGGCCGCGTTCGAGGGCTCCGGCTGCGCGATCTCGGTCGCCTCGGCCTCGATGCTGACCGAGGCCGTCGCGGGAAAGAACCTCCCCGAGGTCAAACGGCTGATCGGCGCTTTTCTCGCTCAAACCACCGGTTCGACCGCGGCGTCGGCCGAGCCCGGTATCGAGCTGGGCAAGCTCGAAGCGTTTGCCGGCGTCAAGGAGTTCCCGATGCGGGTCAAGTGCGCGACGCTCGCCTGGCGAGCGCTCGAAGCCGCCCTGTCGGGCGACGAGACGCCGGTGAGGACGGAGTGACATGATCGAGAATCCTGAGGCCCTGACCGCTCCGGCACCGCCGGCCGACAGCGGGGCCAAGTCGGAAGCGGCGCTCGAAAATGCGGTCATCGAGGTGCTGCAGACGGTGTACGACCCGGAGATTCCGGTCAACATCTACGAGCTCGGTCTCATCTACGATCTCGACGTCGACCCCTCCGGACGCGTACACATCCAGATGACCTTGACCGCCCCGGCCTGCCCGGTCGCGGGAACGCTCCCCGGCGAGATCCAAGCCAAAGTCGCGGGCGTCCCCGGAGTCACCGAGGCCGACGTCGAGCTGGTCTGGGAACCCGCATGGGATCCGTCTCGAATGTCCGAGGCGGCCCGCTTACAGCTGGGGATGTTTTGAAGACCAAGAATACGAGCACCTCGACCTCTTCTCGCGGCCCTACCCGTTTCCGGGTAGGTGCTCTTCTCGCGCTGCTGCTGTGCCTGTCGCTCGAAGGGGGCGCCGCTCAAGTCCGGCCGGTCGACGAAGAGTTCAGCTATCACTGGGAGCTGCGCAATTTCGTCGGGCGGATCGCGGCCGTCTTCCTCCCCGGCCAAGGCGACGGTTCGCTGGTTTTCAAAACCCAACCGAACGGCACCCTCCGCTCCGAGCTGACGATCACCTCGCCGGACAGCCAACGTGGGGATTATTTCCGGTACGGCTCGGAGGTCGACGCCGAGACCCTCAAACCGGTGCGGGCCTGGAGCTCCTACCACTGGCGCGGCGAGACGAAATCGAAAGACGAGTCGGTCGACCGCGCCGGCGTCCTCGACATCGCGGCCGGCATCTATTCGATCCGGCGCGATCCGCCGCGCGCGACGCGACGCATCGAGATCTGGTCGGACGGCAAGACCTACCCGGTCGAGATCGTCCCGCAAGGGGTCGAGCAGCGCTCGATCTCCGGCCGCCAGGTGATCGCCCGCCACTTCGTCATTCGCGGCGCGGAGGTCGACGGCGAGCGCCGTTGGAAGGGGCGATTGGAGCTTTGGCTTTCGACCGATGCCTCCGCCAGGCCGCTCGCGATCACGATCTCCCGGAACCTGGCCGACGTTCGGTTGGAGCTCAAAGCGTCCAAGCCCGTCCGGCCGCGATGAAACGCTCCCTCCTCCACCACGCCGCGGTGATCACGGCGGCGCTGGGCGCGAGCCTCCTGGCCGGCTGCCGCGAGGCCGGTCGACCGGCGGCCGTTCTTCCCCTTCAGAAGATCGACCCGCCCTCCGCCGCGGGCGCCATGGGACCGAGCCTCGCGATCGTCGGGGGATCTCCGGCGCTCACCTGGCTCGAGCCCGCCGGCGCCATCCTGGACGCCAACGGTCGAGCCTCGAAATGGCGCTTGCGGTTCGCGCGCCTCGGCGGCACGTCCTGGTCCCCACCGGTCACCCTGGCCGAAGGCGAGGGGCTCGTCGCGAACTGGGCGGACTTCCCCGGAGTCGGAGTCTCCGGCCCCTCCGTGGTCGCTCACTGGCTCGCGGCGGTCGGCGACGACAAATACGCCTACACGATTTTCCTGGCCGGCTCGAACGACGCCGGGGCGACCTGGCGTCCCCTCGGCCGCCTGCCGGCCGACGAGGCTGCCGCCGAACACGGCTTCGCCTCCTGGCTCTCGCAGGGCGATTCGCTGCGCGCCTTCTGGCTGGACGGCCGAGAGATGCCGGCCGGCGGCCCGATGACGCTCCGCACCGCTTCCGTCGACGTGCGGAGCGGATCGGCGAACGAAGCGAAGGAAGAGCTCGTCGACGACCGGGTCTGCGACTGTTGCCAGACGGACTCCGCGATGACCTCCGACGGTCCGGTAGTGGTCTATCGCGATCGATCGCCGGAGGAGATCCGCGACATCGCGATCCGTCGACTGACCCCCGGGGGCTGGAGCGCCCCGGCGCTCGTCCATGCCGACGGGTGGCACATCGAGGGCTGTCCGGTGAACGGCCCCGCGGTCGCGGCCCAGGGACGGAAGGTGGCGGTCGCCTGGTTCACGGGAGCCCCGACGCCTCGGGTGCAACTCGCCTTCTCCGACGATTCGGGTGCGACGTTCTCCGCTCCGGTGCGGATCGACCGCGACGACGAGCAAAACCCGCTCGGCCGCCTCGATCTGGTCCTCGACGCCGGGGGCGACGCGATCGTGTCTCGGATCGGAAGGCCATCCGGCGATTCCACCGGAGCCGCGGTGCTCGTCCGCCGAGTGCCCCGCAACGGACCTGCCGGGCCCGACGTCCCGATCGCCCGAGTCGACGGCGGCCGCGCGAGCGGTTTTCCCCGGATGCTCCTCGAAGATCGAGAGCACCTGCTCATCGCCTGGACCGACGCGGGGGAGCAGCCCGGAGTCCGGGTTGCCCGGTTGGAGCTAAGCTCTCTTTCTCAAGCCGCGCCGTAGTCCGGATCGACCTCGAGATCGCTGCCGGCGCGCAGCGTGATCGATCCGCTGATCCAGTCGCTCAGGGACCGGCCGCGTACCGCGATCCAGACCGGAATTCCCAACAAAGCGGTCGCGAGGACCCCACCCAGCCAGCGTCGGGCCGTCTGGTCGAAGGTCAACGCTTGGCCGTCGCGGTCGCGGGCGATGGTCTGCATCCATCCCATGCCCAGGGTCTGGCCCCAGAACGCGAGCGGGATCACCGTGTAGAGGAAAGAGAACGAGGCGAGGAAGAGCGCGAGCGGCAGGGCATGGGCGAACCCTGGGTGAACGCCCAGGACTCGGACGCCGATCAGCGCCACCACCAGGACCGCTCCGTGCACGAGCAAATCCGCGGCACCCGCGATCCAACGCTCGCGGCCGGAGGGAAAGACCGAATCCGGGACCGCCGCGGCGACCGGGATCTCGTCCGCCTCCACGTCGGCGCGATGCGAGCGCAAAGGAGGAACCGCTCTCGGGTAGATCGGTTCCGGCTCGGGGAGCGGTAGGAAATCCTGGGGAGAGGGAGCCTCGTTCGCCCTGACCGAAGCGGATGCCCCTTTCGACCCGGATCGCTCGCGCGATTTCGCGACGGCCCGGGGTGGCTCCCTTTCGACGAAATCGTCGGACGCGTCAGACCCGTCGTCCCCTTCGGGCAGGCCGAGGGGAAGGTCGAAAAGAACCGGCTCGTCCGGAGGGAGCTTGGATCCTCGACCGGAGCGAGCCATCACCTGAGCCGCAGATATTTGACGTAGATTCGATACAGAAGGTCGATGTCCCGAGCCTGGTAGGTCTCGCCGAACGCCAGGTTGCGCTCGAGCTCCGGGTCGTCCTTGACCAGCTTTTTCGCCTCGAGGAAGCTCTCGACCGCTCCCTTCGGATTCGACCGCTGCAGCTCGCGAATCCCGAGGTTGTAGTAGCTGTCGATCAGCAGGCGGTCGACGTCCGGACCCGGGGTCGCCTCGTGCATCCGCCAAAGGTCGGGCAGGAGCACGTCCCACTGATGGTCGCGGAACAGCTGGAGCTGGCTCGCGATGGGCACCAGCTGGCGCTTGGCATCCTCGAACAGCTCGGCGTCCGTCGCCTCGAGAGGAGCGATCTCCGCTCCCTGCTTGAATTTCTCCGCCGCGAGAAGGTACGCCCGCGAGGTATAGGCCTCTCGGGCGGCGGCCAGGGTCTGCTCGAGAAGGGCGGCTTGCTCCGGGGTGGGGCCCGCGGCCTCGAGAGGCGCGGCCGGAGCTTCCCATTGCTTGATCAGCTCGCGCGCCTTGGCGTAGAGAGGATCGCTCGGAGGGATCCGCTTGAGCTGGGCGACCGCGATCGCCGTGTTCCCCTGTTCCTGCAGCTTCTTCGCGCGGGCGATCGAGTCGGCCGACGACGCCTGAACCGGCGCCTCGCTCTCCGAGTTCGGGAACCAACGCTCCCAGTTCTGGAAGAGCAGCCAGCCGGCGGCGAGGACCAGGACGAGGACGCCCGCGCCGATCATCATGAACTTCCGCTTGTTGGGCGGCGCCGCGGCCGGCGCCTCCGTGGCGACGACCTTCTCTTTCCGCTCTCTCCTCGGTTGGGCGGCCGCCCCTTCGGGCGGTACCAAGATCTCCTCTTTGAGGTCCGCGGTCGGCGGACCGTCGAAGCCGGAGGGGAGCGGCTCGAGCACGTCGTCGCCGAGAGAGATCGGGCGCGGCGAAGGGGGGGCGCCGGAGTCGAGCAGTTGGAGTTGCTCGCGCGCCGCGAGGTGGGTCGGCTGGAGCTCGAGCACCCGCTCGAACGCCTTGCGCGCCGCGGCGAGATCGCCCGCCTCGCCGGCCGAGAGCCCGTCGTGGAAGATCTCTTCCACCTGGCGTTCGCTCTCCGCCTTCTGACGCCGCGCCCGCTCGATGCGGCGGGCGGCCTCCTCGTGGTCGATGTCGATCAGGAAGATGCGCGACCAGGAGTCGATCGCCGCCTGCGGATCGCCCCTTTCGAACGCGGCGTCCCCTTCGCCGAGCAGCTGGGCGATGCGCCGGTCGCTTTCGGAGGCGTAGACCGGGGCGGGGGCCGGCGCCGGTGGGGCCGCGGGAGCGACCGACGGCGCCGAGGGCTCCAGGGTGAAGAACGACGCCTCGTCGCCGAGCGCCGATCCGGCCGACGGCCCCGGCCGCAACGCCCGGGAGATCTCGTCCAGCTCCAGATTGTCGGGGTCGAGCGATCGAGCCTTAGCCAGATGGCGCTCGACCTCGTCGACCTGGCCCGCCGCCAGGGCCGCGCGGGCCGCGGCGAGGAACTTGGTGACGTAGGGCGCCGATTCGAGCTTTTCCTGCGCGCTCATCGCGAGCTGGGCGAGGGTCGGATCCGCGGCGAGCGCGGCGTGCTCTTGATGGGCGCGCTGGACCAGCTCGGCGAACCGCCTCTCCGAGAACAGCTGCTCAAGCTCTCGGCGCAAACCGCCCGGAGCGGCAGCCGCGCCGTGCAGCCCGCCCAAGTCGCCGCTCAAATCGTCCCCGAGGTCATCCAGATGGGGGAGGAATCCCAGATCGTCGTCCCCTGGGCCCTGCGGAGCGGGCATCAAATCCGCCAACGTCTCATGGGACAGCGGTCCCGGGTTGGCTTTGATCCGCTCCTGAAGCCGTCGTGCCGGCTCGAAGTGGGAATCCATCCGGAGCACGAAGTCGCAACCGAGGAGAGCCTCCTGCCGGTTGCCGGCGATCGCGAGATCGAGCGTCTGTTCGAAGGTTGCGACGATTCGCTGCTGAACGTCGCTGCCAAGCGCTGGATTGCCGGGATAGCTCATCTCGTCGTTTGGGCGCCGTTCGCCGTGACAGCGGGTCGTGACTGCGGTTGGTGGAGCCGGCCGATATCGTAGCAAAGCCGACGGGGCGGGCCAAGGAGCAGGGGCCCGGGGCGAAGCGAGTTACGAGGGGAGTCCGCGGGGAATCCCTGCGACGATGGAGTTTTCGAGCAGTCGGTTAACTCGCCGCGCGCGACGGCGCTTCCTCTTGGGCCTGGTATTGCAGCCTGTACAGACGGTGGTAGATGCCCCGGGCGGCCAGAAGCTCCTGGTGCGTTCCCTGCTCGCGCAACTCCCCTTTGTGCAGGACGAGGATCTTGTCCGCCCGCTGGATCGTCGACAGCCGGTGGGCGATCACCAGGCTGGTGCGGCCGACCAGCAACCGGTCGAGCGCCGCTTGAATGCGCTGCTCGGTCTCGGTGTCGATCGACGAGGTCGCCTCGTCGAGGATCAGGATGCGCGGATCGAAAGCGAGCGCCCGAGCGAACGCCACCAGCTGTTTCTGGCCGACCGACAGACCCGCCCCCCGCTCCTGGACCGGAGTGTCGAACCCCTGCGGCAGGCGCTCGATGAAATCGAGGGCGTGCACCTCTCGCGCCGCCCATCGGAGGCGCTCCTCGTCGATCGACGGCTCGCCGAGCCGGATGTTCGAACCGATCGCTCCGGAAAACAGGAAGACGTCCTGAAGCACCAGGGCGATGCTCCGCCGGAGCTCGCGAAGATCCCAGGCGCGGACGTCGACCCCGTCGACTTTGACCGCCCCCTCCTGGACGTCGTAAAAGCGGAGCAGCAGATTGGCGAGCGTGCTCTTGCCCGCCCCCGTGTGCCCCACCACCGCGACGGTCTGGCCGGGCGCGACGCGGAACGACACGTCGCGGAGCACGGGTTCGCCGGGTTTGTAGGAGAAGGTCACCCGATCGAGCTCGATCGCCCCGCGCGTCCGGGTCGTCGCCCCCGCGTCGGGCCGGTAGGCGGCTTCCGGCGTGACGATCGCCACGGGCGTGTCGATCAGCTCGAAGATCCGTTCCGAGGCCGCCATCGCCCCCTGCAGGATGTTGTATTTCTCGGCGAGATCGGAAAGCGGCTGATAGAACCGCTGGGCGTACTGGAAGAAGGCGACCAGGGCACCCACCGAGGCGAGCCCGGCGGTGACCCTGCCCCCGCCGTACCAGAGCAGCAGGCCGAGGCCGAGCGTGCTCACCAGCTCGACGCCGGGGAAGAACACCGCGTAATAGAAGATCGACCGGACGTTCGCCTCGCGATGCTCGTCGTTGATCACCGCAAACCGCCGGTAGGCTTCCTCCTCCTGGCCGAACAGCTGGACCACGGACATGCCGGTGATGTGCTCCTGCAGGAAGGCGTTGATCTTCGCGATCTTCACCCGGACCTCGCGGAAGCTCCGCTGCACGCGGGAGCGGAACCAGAAGGTGAGGAGGAACAGCAGGGGGACGATCGCGAAGGCGATCAGCGCCAGGCGCCAATCGAGCCAGAACAGGACGCACACGATGCCCGCGAGCACCACCAGATCCCCGAACGCCGCCACGAGCCCGGAGGCGAAGAGCTCGTTCAAGGCGTCGACGTCGGTGGTCACGCGCGTCACCAGCCGGCCCACGGGGTTGCGGTCGAAATACGCGATCGGGAGCCGCTGGAGCTGGCGGAAGATCTGCTCCCGGAGGTCGCGCATGATGTACTGCCCCATCACCTGCATCACCCGCCCCTGCCAATAGGTAGAGGCGAACGCGAGGACGATCGAGGCCAGGAAGATCGCGGCGCAGGCGGCCACCCCTTCCACGCGTACCGTGGACGGGTCGACGCCGACCTTCTGGAGCTGATCGCCGACGGCCGTCGCGACCGGCGAGATTCCGCCCGCGGTGCCCGGAGGGCGTATGAAAAGGTCGATCGCCACCGCGGTCGCGAGCGGGCCGATCAACTGCAGGAGCGAGCCGCCGAGAATCAGCGCCACCGCGGCGGCCGTCATGCCGCGGTAGGGGCGGACGTAGGCCAGCAGCCGCCGCATCAGCCGCGAGTCGTACGATTTTTCGATCGCCTCTTCGGCGTTGGGATCGTCGGCCACGGAACGGCAACGATACTAGAAGGCTGCTCTAAAACCCCTTCGTCGCAGGAGATTCCCTGCGGGCGCCCCTCGTAACTCGCTTCGCTCGAACAGGACTCGGTGTCGTCTTCGGGAACTCCGCGACGGGAGGAGAGTTTTCGAGCAGCCTGCCCGAGGGCGAACGGGAACGGCGAACTTATTCTCTTTGGTCGATCTTCTGAATGGTGTAGAATCCCCCCACCTGATCTCCTCGCTTGGAACGCGTAAGTCTTAGGATCGAAGGAGTTGCGCTGATATGCCGCCGGGTTTGACTCAACTGCTCAAATCGATGGTCGAGCAGGGAGGCTCCGACCTCCACGTCACGACGAACTCGCCCCCGCAGGTTCGGGTGGACGGCGTCCTCAAACCGCTCAACCTGCCGCCGATGACGCCGACGGAGACGAAGCAGCTCGCCTACTCGATCCTCACGGATACCCAGAAGCACCGGCTGGAAGAGAACCTGGAGATCGACTTCTCGTTCGGGATCAAAGGTCTCGCGCGGTTTCGGGCCAACGTGTTCCACCAGCGCGGCGCGATCGCCGCCGCCTTCCGGCAGATTCCGTTCGAGATCAAGACCTTCCGCGACCTGGGCCTGCCGCCCGTGGTCGAGGCGCTGTGCGAGAAGCCGCGCGGCTTGATCCTCGTCACCGGCCCGACCGGCTCGGGCAAGACGACCACGCTCGCGTCGATGCTCGACAAAGTCAACCGCGAGCGCCACGAGCACATCGTCACGATCGAGGACCCGGTCGAGTACCTCCATAGCCACAAGAAGTGCATCGTCAACCAGCGCGAGCTGCACGCCGACACGCACAGCTTCTCGAACGCCCTGCGCTCGGCGTTGCGCCAGGATCCGGACGTCGTCCTGATCGGCGAGATGCGCGACCTGGAGACGGTCGAGGCGGCGCTCCGCATCGCCGAAACCGGCCACTTGACGTTCGCTACCCTGCACACCAACTCCGCGGCTCAGACGATCAACCGGATCATCGACATGTTCCCCGCCCATCAACAAGGGCAGATCCGGGTGCAGCTTTCGTTCGTCCTCGAGGGAATCCTCTGTCAGTCGCTCCTGCCGCGCGCCACGGGCAAAGGGCGGGCGCTCGCGATGGAGATCCTGGTGCCGACCTCGGCGATCCGCAACCTGATCCGCGAGGACAAGGTGCACCAGATCTACGGCATGATGCAGGCGGGGCAGGCCAAGCACGGCATGCAGACCTTCAACCAGTCGCTCGCCACGCTCTACTTCAAGCGGCTGATCAGTTTGCAGACCGCCCTCGCCCGCTCGTCCCACGCCGACGAGCTGCAGGAGATCATCAACCGCGGACCGGCTGCGGTACCGGGGGCCTCTACGCCGCCGGGCCGGGGCGAAGGGGCTCGCGCCTAACCGCGCGGCACCCAGGGAGCTACGTCGATGCCCAATTTCGTCTGGAAAGGCCGAACGCGGACGGGGCAGCCGCAGGAAGGTCAGCTGCTCGCGGAGAACCGCGAGGCGGCCATCGCGGTGCTTCGCCGCCAGCAGATCCAGGTGACCACCATGCGGGAGAAGGGCAAGGAGATCAAAGTCCTGCCCCGACTGCCGCGCGGGATCAGCGCGAAGCGGATCGCGATCTTCACCCGTCAGTTCTCGGTCATGCTCGACGCCGGCCTGCCGCTGGTCCAGTGCCTCGAGATCCTCGGCGAGCAGGAAGAGCACCAGGGATTCCAGGCGATCATCCATGCCGTGCGAACCGACGTGGAGTCCGGCGCTTCGCTCGCCGACGCGATGCGCAAGCACCCGAAGGCGTTCGACAACCTCTTCGTCAACATGGTCGCGGCCGGCGAGGCGGGCGGTATCCTCGACATCATCCTGCAGCGCTTGTCGTCGTATATCGAGAAGATCGTCAAGCTCAAGAGCCAGGTGAAATCCGCGCTGGTCTACCCGATCACGGTCATCGTGATCGCCGCGGGCGTCGTCACCATCATCCTTTGGAAAGTCATTCCCGTGTTCGCCCAGCTGTTCGCCGGTTTGGGCAGCGAGATGCCTTTCCTCACCCGAGCGGTGATCGGGGCGAGCAACTTCGTCGGACGCTTCTTCCCGTTCATCCTGATCCTCATCGGCGCGCTGATCTTCTTCCTGCGGCAGTACCACAAGACCTACCGCGGCCGACGCGTGATCGACGGCATCCTGCTCAAGATCCCGGTGATCGGCATGCTCCTGCGCAAGATCGCCGTCGCCCGGTTCTGCCGCACGCTCGGCACCCTCACCTCGTCGGGCGTTCCGATCCTCGACGGCCTCGAGATCACCGCGAAAACCGCGGGGAACGCGATCATCGAGGACGCCGTCATGTCGGTGCGCAAGAGCGTCGAGGAAGGGCGGACGATCTCCGAGCCGCTCGGCGACACGAAGGTCTTCCCGCCGATGGTCGTCCAGATGATCAACGTCGGCGAGCAGACCGGCGCGCTCGATCAGATGCTGTCCAAGATCGCCGACTTCTATGAAGAAGAGGTCGACACCGCGGTCAGCGGCCTGATGAAGCTGCTCGAGCCGTTGATGATCACGGTCCTCGGCGTGGTCATCGGCACGATCGTCGCGGCCATGTACCTGCCGCTCTACTCGATCCTGTCGAAGATCGGCTGAGGCCGGAAGGTCGATCCCTCCCCCGGGCGGCACCGCCGCCCGGGCCCGTCGGCTTCTCATCCCGCGCGCGAAGTCCTATCCTTTCGCCGATGCCCGCCCTTGCCCGCCAGCTTCGTTGGTACATCGCGATCCGGCTGGTGGCCGTCGGCAGCGTGCTGCTCCTCTACTTTCTGTTGCAGCTCGCGGACACGAGATCGACCGAGATTTCCGACCTCGGCTCGCCCGCGGCGGCCGCGGCGGTCCATGCGCAGCCCGACGCGACGTCGCAGACCCCCTTGATCGCTCCCGGCGAGACCGGGCTGCCGTTCGGGTTTCTCTACGCGATCGCCGCGCTCACCTTCGCGGCGACGCTGGTCTACCTCGCGCTGCTCAAGCTCCTGCCGGGGTATTACAAGCTCCAGGCCTACATCCAGTTCTTCGGCGATCTGATCCTGATCACCGCCTTGGTCTATCAGCTGGGGGGCATCTCGAGCCCGTTCTCGATGCTCTACCTGATCGTCATCGCGGTCGCCGCGACCCTCCTGCGGCGGAGCGCCGGGATGGCGGTGGCGACGGTCGCCTACGTCCTCTACGCGGGGCTGCTGCTCGGAATCCACTTCCACACCCTCCCGCCGCCCAAGATTTCCGGCGACGACGTCTCGATCTGGCGCCTGACTTACAACCTCGCGGTCCATCTGTTCGGCTTCTACGCCGTGGCACTCCTCACCTCCTATTTGGCCCACAACATCGCCCGCGCCGAGCTCGAGCTCGAGGCGAAAAAAGGGGACCTCGCGGATCTCCAGGTCGTCCACCGCGACGTGATCGAGTCGATCAGCAGCGGGCTCGTGACCGCGGACCTCGACGGGGTGATCAAGAGCGTCAACCGCGCCGGGTCCGAGATCTTGAGGAAAGGGGAAGCCGAGCTGGTCGGAGCGCCGATCTGGAGCTCGGGCCTGTTCTCGGCTCCGCGCTGGGCCGAGCTCGCCGACGCGAGCGGCCAGAGCGGCAGGGTGCGCTCGGAGGTCGAGCTCACCTATGGCGGCACCGCCGGATACGTGGGGTTTTCGATCTCCCATCTCGCCGACGCCTATGGCGTCCAGCGCGGCTACATCCTGATCTTCCAGGATCTGACCCGCTGGCGCAGGCTCCAGGAGGAGATGCAGGTCAAAGACCGCATGGCGGCCGTCGGCGAGCTCGCCGCGGGCCTCGCGCATGAGATCGGCAATCCTCTGGCGGCGATCTCCGGCTCGGTGCAGATGCTCTCGGCGAACGTTCCGACCGAGTCGTCGCAGCGCCGGCTGCTCGACATCCTGCTCAAGGAGAGCCAACGTCTCGATCGGACGATCAAGGGATTCCTCCGCTTTGCCCGCCCGCGGGAGCTCTCCACCTCGGCGATCGACATCGGGCGCCTGCTCGCGGAAAACTTCGAGCTGCTCCGGAACAGCGGCGAAGTCTCGGAGGGGCACCGCTTGAGCCTCGACCTCGAATCGCACAGCACGACGCTGGTCGCCGACGCCGACCAGTTGAGCCAGATCTTTTGGAATCTGGCGCGAAACGCCTTGCGCGCGATGCCCGAAGGGGGCGAGCTGCGCATCTCCGGACGCTCGAACGGCGACCGGTATCGGCTCCGGTTCGCCGACACCGGCCGCGGCATGACGGCCGAGCAGCGCGCGAACCTCTTTCACCCGTTCCGTTCGTTCTTCGACGGCGGGACCGGCATCGGCATGGCGATCGTCTATCGCATCGTCCAGGAGCACGGCGGCGAGGTCTCGGTCGAAAGCCGTCCCAACGAGGGGGCGACCATCACGGTCGAGCTCCCGCTCTCTCCTCCGCTCCCCTCGGAACGACCGAGCACCGCGGAGATCGCCATCGTGGAGGCCAACCCGTGAGCCCGACCCACGCGCGTCTACTGGTAGTGGACGACGAGCCGAGCATGCTCGACATGCTCACCCTGCTGTTCGCCGACGAGGGGTACGCGGTCGAGACCGCGCGCTCGGCCGAGGAGGCGCGCCGGGTGCTCGCCCAAGGGGGCCTCGACCTCGTCCTGTGCGACATCATGATGCCGGACGGCAACGGCCTCGACCTGCTGCGCGAGATCAAGGCCTCGAATCCGGAAGCCCCGGTCGTCATGATGACCGCCTACACCTCGACGAAGTCGGCGATCGACGCGATGAAGCTCGGCGCCTTCGACTACATCTCGAAGCCGTTCGACGTCGACGAGCTCAAGATCGTGATCCAGAAGGCGCTCGAGCGCGCCGAGCTGGTGGACGAAAACGTCTACCTGAGGAAGGCGCTCGAGAAGAAATACACCTTCAACAACATCATCGGCAAGAGCGCCCGCATGCAGGCGATCTTCTCGCTGATCGAGCGGATCGCCCGCACCGCCTCGACCGTCCTGATCCAGGGCGAGAGCGGCACCGGCAAGGAGTTGATCGCCCGCGCCATCCACTACGCGAGCCCGCGCGCGGCGAACCGCATCCTTTCGATCAACTGCGGCGCGCTCCCCGAGACCCTGCTCGAAAGCGAGCTCTTCGGCCACGAGCGTGGCGCGTTCACCGGCGCGGTGCGCGAGAAGAAGGGCCTGTTCCAGGAAGCGAACCGGGGGACCATCTTCCTCGACGAGATCGGCGAGATGTCCCTCACCATGCAGGTGAAGCTCCTGCGCGCGCTCCAGGAGCGGAAGATCCGCAAGGTGGGAGGCAACGTCGAGGAATCCATCGACGTCCGGGTGATCGCGGCGACCAACCAGAACCTCGAAGAGCGGATCGCTAAAGGGGAGTTCCGAGAGGACCTGTTCTACCGCATCAACGTCATCCCGATCGAGCTTCCCGCGCTTCGCCACCGGCGGGAAGACATCCCGTTGCTGGTCGATTTCTTCCTCCAGAAGTACTGCGGCGAAATGCACCTCTCGCCGCGCCAGATCTCGATCGACGCGATGCGGATGCTCGAAGCCTACGATTGGCCCGGCAACGTCCGCGAGCTCGAGAACATGATCGAGCGGACGCTCGCCCTGGCGCACTCCGAGACGATCACCACCCGGGATCTGCCGGTGCAGCTGCTCACGCACCGGAAGAGCCACGCGGAGATCATCTCTCTCCCCGAGGAGGGGCTCGACCTGGAGGCCTATCTCGAAGACATCCGCGCGCAGCTGATGGTCCAGGCGCTCGAGCGCACCCACGGTGTCCAGACCCAGGCCGCCGAGCTGCTCGGCATGAGCTTCCGATCCTTCCGCTACTACGCCAAGAAGGCCGGCTTGAAGGGCGGGGCGGAGGGAGAAGCGGACGAGGAATAGCGGGGTTTCGCGTCGCAAGCTTCCGCGTCACAGAGTTCCCCGCGCCGCTCCGGATTGAGATCACGCCAGGGCGCCGCTGCCATGATCATGGTTAAGGCACCCTGAAATTCAAGGAGCTCGGGCGGGCGCCGCCTTGTCCCCTCTTGCCGAGTTTGCAAGGGTTTACGCCTCGCATTCCCTCGAAATAGACGTCGGTCCCATTGTTGCCAAGCCAGGAAGCGGACCCGAGAGTCCGATTTTGGGCGCTGGGGAGCAAAGGAGATCGTCGATGAGACGTACGCTCGCTCGTTCACTTCTGCTTGGCCTATCGATGACCGCCACACTACATGCCGGACAGACCATCAAGTGCTTCTCCTGCCCCAAACCTCCGGGCGAAACATCCTGCAAGATCAACGGCAAGAGCGGGACCTGGGGTAAGGACGAAACGATCAACGGAATCGTCTATCACGTCTGTGTGATCTCCGGTCTGATCACCCGCGACATCGATCCAAAGGACGCCTTCCTCTCCGAGGCGGAGCTTCAGGAGTTCTCCGCGCGTAACCGAAGGGAGGTTTTCTTCTCGACCGATCAGATGGGTGGTTACGGCGATCTAGCCGCTCCAGCCCTCTCTTCCGGCTTCACGCCGAGACGCGTGTTTTCTCCGGATGGAGATCTGTCCGCCCCCGCCTTTGGCGCCACCTCCGTGGACAGCGACCCTCTGGTGGGGATCGGTACCGTGTTGGGCATCCGAGATTGGCTGGCGCTCGACCTCGGGTTTTCATACGGTACCGGCACGGCCTCCCGGCGCGCACCTTCGGGTCCTCGATCGACCGATCGTGAGGAGATCGAGTTTCGCCTGCTGTCAGGGCATGCGAACGCGAGGGTTTACCCTTTTCGCACCGACCGGGTGAAGCCCTACCTTTCGGCGGGCGTTCGCGGCCTTTCCGTTCTGCCCACGGGGGGTGTCTATACCTTCGGCGACGGGACGCCGAAGCTCGACGTCGAAGGGCGCCGTTTCGAATCGTCTTCGACCGCCGACTTCACGGCCGGGGCCGGGGTCGAGGTGCGGCTGGCCGACCGCTTCGGGCTCGCGATTTCGGGGGATCACGGTTTCAGCACGGGGTGGCGCGCCGGGGTGAATTTGACCTTCGCCGTGCCGAGGCGCTCTTCGGTGCCGTTCCCCGCTCCACCCGAGTCCACCGGGGTTCTCATCCCCGACAACCCGAAAAACCCTTTCGATTCCTACGGCAAGCTTCACAACGAGATGCTCGACTTCGTCGCCCGGCAGAGGTCGACCCTCGAGACTCGGGGCGTCGTCCTGCCGGGAGACGTCGTGGACCTGCTGACGAGAGAAGCGTGGTCGGACATCCAACGGGCCGGCGGCCCCACGGAAGGCTGCCAGGGGGACATATCGCGCCGAATCTTTTCGATCGGTTTGGCGGCCGACTCGCCGCTCGACCATCTCTCGGTGCGCGCCGGATACTCCCTTGAGCAGAGCCGGGAGGTGGAAGAAATCAGCGCGGCCATTTCGCTGCCGCCGGAGGCCGCGATCTCGCGTATCAAGGAGATCGAAGAGGGAGTCCTGCGCCGCACGGGCATCGGACCGGGCGGAGGGGAATCCGCTCCGGGAATCATCTATGGCGATCCCGGCCACCCTCTTCCGGCGTGCCCCTTCGGCTGGCCGCCGCCCTGCGATTTCTGGTGCCCCTCGCGACTCGGCGACTGTGTCCCCCTGCCGCCGGTCGGACGCCAGGAGAGTCCCACCGGGACCGCTTGGAACGATCGAACGATCCTGATGGCAAGCTCCGTCGCACGCTTCAGCATCGCGTACTGGAACCGTCAAACAGCTGATCCGGCGAGCCCTTGGAAACTCGGTAATGAAGCTCAGCAGGCGCCGCGATACGACGAAGACAAGCTCGCCCGCGCGGATTTCTCGGGAATGGTCTGGGGAGGGATCGAGGGGTTGTTCACGGGAGGAATCGGCGGAGCGCTCGTCGGTTCGGTGAGCGGAATGGTCTTTTCGAGCATCCGCGAGGCGGGTACCCAGTTCGGTTGGTGGTGATCCGGGCGAGAGGTGATCTCTAGCGCCTCCGAGGAGGGGGAGGGGAAGAACCCCTCCCTCTCTTGAAGCGCTTCGTCGGCGAGGAGTCCCCCGCCTACTTCTCGAACATCCGGTCGACCGGAACGACCTCGACCGAGGCGGGCTTGATCTTGGTCCGCTGGATCAGCTCGTCTTCGGCCAGCAGCTCCGCCGAGACCTCGGTTCCATACTTCTTGGGCACGGGCACGTCGCGCTCGATCCCCGCTTTCAGCTCCTCGGCTCCCGAGGTGACGAACACGATCTGCAGGTTGTTCGTCTGCAGATATTTTCGGATCGCCCGATTGACGTCGTCGACGGTCAGCTTGGCGAGACGTTGCTCCACCTCGTCGACGAACGGCGACATGTCGTAGTAGCGGCTGTCGAGCGCGAAGCCCAGGCGGTCGGAGAGCGTCTGGGTCCAGAGCTTCGTGTAGTTGGTGAGGAAGGAGCGCGTGAGCTCGAAATCCGCCGGGGTCATGCCGTCCCGAATCAGCTTTTCGAGCTCGTAGAGCGCCGCGCGCAGGGCGAACTGCGCATCCGCGGGCTGGACCGGGCGGATCCAGATCGAGAAATACTGTTGCCGGCGGGGAAAACCCGGCGCCGGGGAGTTGGAGAAAGGCGGACGCGGATAGAACTCGAGATACGCGTAGTCGCCGTAGTTCAAGCCGCGCTTTTCCCGCAGCTCTTCGTAGAGGACGCCGTGCGACGTCCGATGCTCGCCGAGGAAGCTCGCGGCGACCATCAGCGGGTAGTAGTCCGGGTCTTTGCGGGTAAGGGCGAGCGGGAAGCCGAAGTGGATTCCGACCGAGGCGGTCGCCTTCTCGACCAGCGCGATCCGGCGGCCGGAAACGCTCGGCGGCGCCGGCAGGTCGCGCGCCACGGCGGTGCCGAGCGGCAGCTTCGCGAGGCCCCCCTTGAGCTGGGCGATCCAGCCGTCGGGATACCCGCCTCCCACGCCGAGCACCAGCCGGCTGCGGGTGAAGCTCTCCTGATAGAAGCGCTTCACGTCGTCGAGCGTGAGGCTCTTGAGCCCCTGGATCGTGCCCGCCGGCTCGTGGCCGTACGGATGGCCGGCGAAGAGCCGCTGCTGGAGCGCCTCGATGCCCAGGAGCTCGTCGTTCGACGAGCGGAGGGTGGTCGAGAGGAAGACCTCGAGCTGCTCCCGGTTGCGCTCGAAATCGGCCTGCGAGAACGCGGGGTGGGTGACGGCCTCGACCAGGAGCGAGGTGAAATCCGCCAACTTGTCGCGATGGACCTCGCCCGCGATCGTCGTGACCTCGCGGTCGGTCGAGACGCCGATGGACGCGGCGAGCGGATAGAGCGCCTCGATCAGCTGGGCGTAGCTGCGCTCGGTCGTTCCCCCTTGGCCGAGCATCAGACCGGTGAGCGCCGCGAGCCCTTCCTTGCCGGCGGGATCGTCCATCGAGCCGACCCGGAACAGCAGGCGCACCGCGACCATCGGCGAATTCGGGCTCGGCACCGCGATCGTCTCGATCCGCGGGTCGACCGGCGCGGCCTGCACCACCTTGGGGACGGGTTTCTGGGGCGGCTTCTTCTTGACGGCGCTCTTCGCCGAGGAGGCCGCGGGTCCGAACGCAGCGAGGAGCGCGAGCAGGCCGCAGGAAACGTGGAAGGCCTTCATGTCAGTTTCCTCCCGGAGTGCCCGGAGGCGGAGCGACCGGGGTCTCCGGTGGCGGCTGGTAAAAGAGTTGAACCTTTGTCTCGCGGTTCGTCTGGAAGACCTGGCGCGCCATCCGCTGGACGTCGGCCGGAGTGACTTCCGCGTAGCGCCGGTAGACCTGGTTCATCGACTGGACGTCGCCGGTGATCGCGAGCATCCCGGCGAGGCTCTCGGCGACCGAGGACGGACTGTCGAGGCTCGCCGCGAAGGCGTACCGCAGGTGGGACTTGATCCGATCGAGCCGCGCCGCCTCGACCGGCTCGGTGCGCAGCTTCTCCAGATGCTGGGCGATCGCCTGCTCGACCTGCGGAACCAGATCCAGCGAGCGCACGCGGACCAGCACGTTGAACAGACCCGGGTCGCGCTGCGCCGAGAGGCCGCCGAACAGGTTGTCCGCCCACTGCTTTTCGACCACCAGCTCCTGATAGAGCGGCGCCGATTCGTCGAACAGGAGCTGGCCCACCAGGTCGAGCGCGGCCCAATCCACCGAGGCGGTCGAGAACGCCGGCGCGCGATATCCATAGAGGATCTGCGGCCGCGTCGGGTTGGGCCACCGGACCTCGTCGGACCGCGGTTCGGTCTGCTCCGGTTCTGCCGGAACGTCCACCGGGCGGTATCCCCGCTGCCAATCGCCGTAATAGCGCTCGACGAGCGGAAACACCTGGGCGGGATCGACGTCTCCCACGACCACGACGATGCAGTTCTCCGGCCGATAGAAGCGATCGAAGAACTGCTTGCTCCACGCGTACTGCTCCGGCATCGCCTCGACGTCGGCGAGGAATCCCATCGTCGTGTGCTTGTAGGTGTGGCGGGTGTAGGCCCGATCCTGCAGCTTCTCGAACAGCTGCCGCACGGGGCTCGAAGCGTTCTTCGCGTATTCGCCGCGCACCGCGAGCGCCTCGGTGCGGAAGACCGGCTCGGTGTACTTGAGGTTCTTGAAGCGGTCGGATTCGAGGTCGACCATCGTCTCGAGCTCTCGCTTCGGTCCGACGATGTGGTAGAGCGTCAGGTCGTCGGAGGTCGAGGCGTTCGAGTCGGCGCCCATCCGTTTCAAGATCTCGGTGTAGCGGTCCTTCGAGTACTTGTCGGTGCCGCGGAACATCATGTGCTCGAAGAAGTGCGCGAAGCCGCTCTTGCCCGGTTCGACCTCGTCGCGCGAGCCGGTCCGGACGACCGTGTAGTAGGCGACGATGCCGGGGCTGTCGAACGGAACGACGATCACCGAGAGCCCGTTCGGCAGGGTTCGCTGCGCCACGGGGAAGGGAAAAATGTCGTGGCTCGGCTCGGCCTGGGCCCGCGGGACGCCGCAGAGCGCGCAGGCGGCGGCCCCTAGGAGAGCGCTGAAAATTCGGGTACGAAGTGTCACGATGGGGCCTCCTCGCAGCTGGGTCTTGCCCGCTCCGCTTCCACCCGGAGCGCGTCGTATTCTAATCTACGGCGAATGAAGAGGACTGTTCCGGTCGCCGCTCCGCTCGCTCTCCTCCTGCTCTTCGCCGCTCTCTGCGCCTTGGTGGCGCTTCGCTCGAACCCCCGGCCGCAAGACTCCCCCATGGCCGCCCTAGCCCCCCCGGCCGCCGCCGCGGGGTCTCGCTCGGAGAGCCTCGCCGCCCGCCGCACCCCCGTCGTCGCGGTGGTCGAAAAGGTCGCGCCGGCGGTGGTCAACATCTCGGCGGAGTCGATCGTCCGCGAGGTCGATCCCTTCTTCGGCCAATTTTTCGGCTCGCGCAGCCGCCGCTCCCAATCTCTCGGATCGGGTTTCGTGATCGATCCGTCGGGGATCGTGGTGACGAACGCCCACGTCGTCGAGGGCGCCTCGAAGATCGTCGTCACGCTGCTCGACGGGCGGGAGCTGGACGCCGACGTGCTCGGTTTCGATCACGACGCGGACCTCGCGGTACTGAACGTCCGCGACGTCAAAGGGCTCCCCTCGGTGCCTCTCGGCACGAGCGGCGACCTGATGATCGGCGAGAGCGTGGTGGCGATCGGCAATCCCTTCGGCCTCTCGAACTCGGTGACCGCCGGCGTGCTCTCGGCGCGCGGTCGCTCGGTCCCCTCCGAAAGCGGCGAGCGGACGTTCACCGATTTCCTCCAGACCGACGCCTCGATCAACCCGGGCAACTCGGGCGGGCCGCTGGTCAACATCCTCGGCGAGGTGATCGGCATCAACACGGCGATCGTCTCGGGGGCCAACAGCGTCGGTTTCGCGATCCCCGCCGACCGCGCGCGGCGGATCGTCGACGACCTCCTCCGTTTCGGCGAGCTCCGGCCGCTCTGGACCGGCCTCCGGCTGCTCACGCTCGACGCCGAGCTCGCCCGCCGTTACGACCTCGACGCCTCGCGCGGCGCGCTGGTCTTTAAGGTCTACCCGGGCTCGCCGGCCGCGCAGGCCGGCCTCGCCGAAGGCGATCTCGTGACCTCCGCGGGGGGTCGCATGGTGGCCGCCCGTGAGGACGTCACGACCGAGCTCTATTCGCTCCCCGCCGGCCGCGGCCTCCCTCTCGAAGTTCGGCGTTCGGGCAAGCCGCTCAAGGTGACCCTGTCGCCCGCCGCTCCGCCCAAGGGACTGGGCCTGCGCATCCTCGAAGACCAGATCGGCCTTTCGGTCGGGTTCGACGGCGACGCGATGGTCGTCCAGCGGGTCGCCCGCAACAGCGCCGCCGAGCGCGCGGGCCTCCGCCCCGGAGACGGGATCCTGGGCGCGAACGGGCGCGAGCTCAAAGACCTGGACGGTCTGGGCGAAGAGGTGCTTCGCGGCTTCGACCGCGGCGGCTTGCCGTTGGTGGTCCAGCGCGGGCGCTATTCGTACAACCTGGAGTTCCCGTTCTGACCGGAGAGGGGGGCCGATGACCAAGGGATTGAGCCGCGTTTCGCTTGGCGTCGGCGCTCTACTGCTGCTGGCCGGTCTGGGCTTCGGCCTGCTGCGCGAAAAGCACCTCTTGGGAGGCGTCGACCGCCTGCAGGCCGACGCGCGCAACCTCTGGTCGCAGCCGCTCTTCGAGCTCGGCAGCCTTCCGATCTCGCCCGCGTTCCTGCTCAAGGCCGCCGTTTTCCTCATCCTCCTGAACCTGATCGCCCGTTCGTGGGCCCGATTCCTCGAGAAGCGGATCCTCGCGCGGACCTCGATCGACGAAGGCCAGAAGTACGCGATCGCCCGCGGCTCGGGCTACGCGGTGTTCCTGGTCGGGATCCTGGTCGGGCTCGAAGCCGCGGGTATCGACCTGAGCAGCTTCGCGATCGTCGGCGGAGCGATCGGCTTCGGCATCGGTTTCGGTCTCCAATCGATCGCGAAAGATTTCGTCTCCGGGCTGATCCTGCTGGTCGAGCGGGGGGTGAAGGTGGGCGACCGGATCGAGGTCTCGAACCTGCTCGGCGACGTCAAGAAGATCGGCGCCCGCACGACCTGGGTGCAGACCAACGACAACGTGGTGATCCTGGTGCCGAACTCGGAGCTCACCGCGCGGGTCACGAACTGGACCGCCCACGGCCGGCTCGCCCGCTTTTCGCTCGATCTGGGCGTCGCCTACGCGAGCGAGCCGGAGACCGTGCGCGACATGCTGATCGAGGTCGCCCTGAGTCACGCGGGAGTGCTCAAGGATCCGCCGCCCGACGTGGTCTTCCTCGGCTTCGGCGACAGCGCGCTCCTGTTCCAGCTCCGGGTCTGGACCAGCGAGCACTTGCGCACGCCGGCGACGCTCAAGAGCGAGCTCTACTTCGCGATCTACCGGCGCTTCCGGGACTCCGGCGTCGAGATCCCCTTCCCGCAGCACGAGGTGCGCGTCTTGGGATCCAGTGGATCCCCGGGATCCGCGGACGGCAGCTCCCCGGGTTTCTCGGAGGGCGGCTCTCCGCCGCTGACCGACTCGGCGCTGGCGGCCGTCGCCGTCGCTCCACCTTCTTCGCCCAAATGAGCCGCCGCGTCGCCCTCCTCGTGTCCGGCGCGTCGGGGATGCTCCTTCCCCGACACGTCCTCGGAACCCTCGCCGCGCGGCCCGAGATCGAGCGCATCCATCTCGCGGTCTCCGCCGGCGCGAGCCAGGTGCTCCGCCACGAGCTCGGTCCGGATCGGGCGGGAGCCGCCGACCTGGTCGAAGCGGCGGGCCTGACGTCTTCCGAGCGGGAGAAGATCCTTCTCCACCGCGACAACGAGCTCGACGCGCCGATCGCCTCCGGTTCCTATCGAATCGCCGGGGCGGTCGTCTTGCCGTGCAGCGCGGGAACCCTCGGGGCGCTCGCGACCGGCTCGGCCCGCACGTTGATCCACCGCGTGGGGGCGGTGGCGCTCAAAGAGCGTTGGCCGCTCGTCCTCGGCTTTCGCGAGACCCCCTACAGCCTCGTCCACATCGAGAACATGCGGCGCCTGCTGATCGCCGGAGCGACGATCCTGCCGCCGGTCCCGGCGTTCTACATCGGCGGCGAGGACCTGCCGCGGTTCCTCGACCATTACGCCCTGCGGATCCTCGATCGGCTCGGCCTCGAGACCGAAGGCCCCGGGCTTCGCTGGGGAGAGGGTCCCTGAAGATCGTCCTTCCCGGAGGCTCCGAGAATGGACCCTATCCTCAGGGCAGTATCTCGAACGCCTCCAAGCGATCCGGCCGGTAGATTGCGAAGTCGCGGCGGTCCAGGGTGAAGATCCGACGTATCCGCTCGCGCTCCGCAACTCGCACGAGGGCGGCATCGGCCAAGTCCATAGGCAGGTCTCGATATTTCTCCATCAATGCCCGCATCCTGGTTACGTCGTCTTGCCCCAGCGGAAGCAGGGTAAGCGCGCGCCGGTGTAGGAACTCCCACAAGGCGTCCTGCGCTCGCCACGAAAAGTCGAGAAGGTACATGGCCTCTACGACCGCCGGCCAGACAGAGACGAGCGGCTCAGAGAGTTGTCTGAAGACATCTCTGCACACCTGGTGATGGCGGTCGTCTGCGTGTATCAGAGCGACCAGAGGGCCTGCGTCCACCAGGATCATGCTGTCTTGGCGAGAATCGCGCGGAACTTTTTCCCGGTCTCTTCGGATAGATCAGAAGGACCCCCGCTGACGCAGCCGATCAGGTCCCCAACGCGTTCGTACGCGGAGCCCTCTTCCTGAGAAGACAGCATCGCGATCGCTTCGCGTACGACCTCGGAAGCGCTCTGATCCCTGCGCAGAGCCAAGCGTTCGACAGCGATCGCGGTCTGCGGGTCAAGTTGAACGCTGCCGTTCGGCATTGCGAATCCTCCGATCTCCGCAGCAATTGTACTCCCCTTGCCCGCCCCACGCCGCCCGTCCCTCGCCGACGGACCGAAGGTCCAGGCCTCTTCAAGAGCCCATCGGATATCGTTCGTTCGTGACGCCCGCGCTCGAGCCCTGGTCGAATTTCGGCCTTCTGGTCGACGCCCTGTCCGCGCTGCAATCCCGGTCGCGGGAGGCGGCGGCGCGATCGATCGACGAGATCCTGACGCTCCGGAACTGGCTGATCGGCTTCTGGATCGTGACCTACGAGCAGCAGGGGGCGGATCGGGCGCGCTACGGCGAGAGGCTGATCCCCTCGCTCGCGCAGGCGTTCGAAAGCCGCGGCATCGCCGGGCTCGGCTCTTCGAACCTCCGCAACTATCGGCAGATCGCTCTCACCTGGCCGCGTCTGGGCATTCGCCAGACACCGTCTGGTGAATCTCGCCTGCCGCTCGACCTGGGCGCGGTCCCGCCCGGAACCGCCCTCCCGGCCTTACCCACGGAGGCCGGGGCGATGACCTGGCAGGACGAGGACTGGATGGCCCGCCTGCGCGGCGAGCTGTCGTTCTCACACCTGCTCGAGCTGTCGCGCGTGGGGGATCCTCTCGCCCGAGCCTTCTACGAGACGCAGGCGCTGGCGCACCGGTGGAGCCTGCGCGAGCTCAAAAGGCAGCGTGACTCGATGCTCTTCGAGCGCGCGGGCCTGTCGCGCGACCGCGAGGCGGTCCTCGCGCTCGCGAACGAAGGGCGCCTCCCCGACACGCCGCGCGTCAACATCCGCGACCCGTACGTGCTCGAGTTCCTCGGCCTGCCCGAAAAGCCCGTCTATTCCGAAGCCGACCTCGAGTCGGCCCTGGTCGAGCACCTCCAGCAGTTCCTGCTGGAGCTGGGCGGAGACTTTGCCTTCCTCGCCCGCCAATATCGAGTCACCGTCGGCGGCCGCCACCACTTCATCGACCTGCTCTTCTTCCACCGCCGCCTGCGCTGCCTCGTCGCGATCGACCTCAAAATCGGCTCCTTCGGCCACGAGGACGCGGGGCAGATGAACTTCTACCTCGGCTATCTCCGGGAGAACGTCTGCCTCGAAGGCGAAAGCCCGCCGATCGGAATCATCCTCTGCGCCGACAAGGACGCCGAGGAGGTCCACTACGCGACCGGGAACCTGGAGCGGCAGATCTTCGTGTCCCGGTACCTCACAAAGCTGCCTACGGAGCAGCAGCTACGCGCATGGTTGGCGGAGGAGCGGGAGATGTTGGCTCGGCGGGGGGTGGGCGGGGGCGAAGGGCGCTGAAGGAGGTCGCGGCGAAGGGGGATAGCCTCCACGCTGTCGATGGATCGGAGCTGGATCTAGCTCACCGATTCCAATCCTTGAAGAATGGGGGCGTGGCTTCTACGTCCGTCAAGGTCCAGATCACCAAGATCCACCCGAATGCACCGCCCCACAACGTCCAGTATCGAATTCTCTTGCGATCCTCCCGAGTCGGGGCTCGCCATCGGAGCAGTAGACGCAAAGAGACCCACGAGGTGAGCTGCGAGAAGACGAAAGACGCGATCGTCATTAGGCCGATCGGCAGAAGCGCGTCTTCGCCCCGGTAGAGGGCGACGAAAAAGGCGAGGAAGGCCAACGCCGCAATCGCGAAGACCGATCCGCAGGCCCAGCGGACCGCTTCAAGGTGACCGCTTAACGCCATGTGGGTCACGGTCGAGTTAATTTCACTGAAGGTGACCCTAAGGAAGTCCGCTCCTGACACATCGCGCCCAATGAAACTCCCCCTGAAAGTGGAACCTCCTCGTGAGTTCTACGAAAGGTCGCCGACGACTCAGTCAACACGATCTGGCCGTAAGCTGAGGCATCGGCAATGACAGAAGAAGGCTCCATTTTTCGACTTCTGCGGAATCTGTCCGCAAGAGCAAACAACTAGTCGCCAAAGCTCTAGGACTGTTCTGCCAAACTCCTGAACCTCGGCGTCTGAAACCTCGTCCGCCTCCGCATTTGCATGCGCACCGACAAGATTACGAACGTCTCTTAGGTCTCGCAACCTCGTCAGGATCGCTCCGAGGTTTCCAATCGGGGAATAGCTCTGGTCTTCGGACCTCCTCTGTATTTCAACGCGGTTGGCCTCTTTGACAGTCCAAGAATCAAAAAGTTCAGCGAGATTGGGCTCATTCGGTTCCGCAAATGGAACTCGCCGCCGATAGAGCAAGGCAAAGTGTCGAAGTATTATCTCAAGGAGATTGCCTGCTTTCGAGGCGATTGCCTGCCTGTCAATCAATGGATTCGATAACGCAGACTCTAGATCTGCTGCGAGATGTGGGGTTGAGCCTTCAACGATTCCACCGCTGAGGCTCCATCTAAGAGTGCGGAGATCCATATTGCCGCTGGGCGCTATCCCGTCGCGCAAGTAGCGAAGAAAGCGTCTAGAATGAGTCGTAAGAATCACTTGAGCGAAATGCTTGCGCTCAACAGAAATCAACGCTGCCAGCCTCTTCATATGCGGTCCGTCAATGGCAAATACCACATCGTCGAGCACGATGACCGTTTCCTGAGGTCTTTCACGCTTTGCGAGCGCTAGCCACAAACAGAAACCCAGGGTTAATAGGTGGGACTCGCTAAAGCACGCCTGGGGAGGTAACTCATCCTGGTTGCCGAACTTCACCACTTGATGCAGCGAGGCTCGCTGTTTTGGATCGAGGTAGAACCGCGCACCACCCAATTCTGTTTCACCTGGATGAATCTCACCATATAGTCGGTTGACCTCGCCTGCGACATCTCTGAGAAGAGTGTCCACAAATTCCAGTCGTTTACGACGCACGAGTTGCAGGCAGCGCGCAAGCCTCTTGCCCTCGTCTTCCAGCCGCTTGCCTTCCTGAAGAGCCTTCTCGTGTTGTCTCCACACTCTTGCGACTTGGTTGCGACGCTCGATGCCCCTCGAAATCGCACGAGCGGCTTCCTCAATCCTCCTGCCTAAGCTCTCGGCGGTTAGGCGAATCGAAGAACCCGGGGCGAAGTCAGTTCCTTTTCCGGCGGTGGAAACCCTCACAAGATCGCCCACGATTTCACCATCGACGGAAAGTGGCGGCTCTGCCGTCTGGCGGGAAATCTCCTTTCCGGCTTCGGACACTGCGGATTCAGCGAGATTCAGCTCTACCTGGTGCCGTTCTATCTTCGTTTGAAGCCCCGATCGTCTCTCAAGCCGGTCGATTTGTTCCTGCAACGCTCTAAGGCGGTTATCGGTTTGCGCGCGAAGTTCACCCACTCTGACAGCCTGCTGACAGAGCGGGCAAGCGTCAACCAAGACCTGACTCTTAAAATAATCACGTGCCGCTGACAATATTCGGATTAGATCTGATTCGTCTGGTGCCGAGTCGCCGCCCGCCTGAAAGTCTGTCGATCTCAGAGAGGAGGTGCTTGCAGCCAGGTTCGATTCGGCATCCTTTCTGTTGTCCCAAGCTCTAACTAAATCGCCAAGTAGCCGCTGACAGGTTGTTAACCATCGGTGGACCGAGTCTCCTCCGGAGGCACCGTCAAACGGCAATGAGGATTCCTTTCTCGCCCAGGTCAGCGCGTCGCCGTCCGGCCTCCCTTGTTCATCCCAGAGTTCACGGAGGGAGTTCCTCGATTCCTCGATTGTCTTGCTCGCTTCCTCCAGGCGATTCTTTGCTTCCCTGTCTGCCACCGAGAGTCCCTCTTCACTCTTTACGATTCGGTCGCAGTTCACAAACTTATCGAGTTGCTCAAAGCGTTCGGTGGGGCCAGCAGCGACAATCTTCGTCAGACGGGACCGCCTGAGAATGTCGATGCGAGGCCGCGCTTTCGGCCCCATAAGCTCAGGCTTGCTTCCCTCAAGCCTGCCGGACCATGTCTTTCCGCCCGCTTCGAGGAGCACGCTTAGCGGTGAAGAATCTGTGCCGGTGGTAGCCAGGTGTTTGATCGAGGTCGACTTGAAGTCGCTAAGGGAACCTTTTGTCCCCGTCAGCGCGAACTCGATCGCGTCAACCAAGGTTGACTTTCCGCTGCCGTTCTCACCAAACAGCACCACGAACGGCTGTTCAGATGAGAGTTCCATCTCAAGCCGCGACGTAGCTCCTCGAAACCCTGCTACAACAAGACGGTTAATGCCCGGGAAAGTTTTCATTGGCATTTCCGCTCACGGTCGGCGGCCACCTCGACAAAGACTCTCCAATCGCCAGGACCAAGAGAACCCTCAGCAAGGCCCAACTCCAGTTTTTGGCTCTTCGCCTTCTCGACAAGACCTTCCTCTACTAGCGCCTGCGCGATCTCTTTCGCTAAACGTTGGCTCGGAGTGAGGTCAAAAAGTCCCGCTGGCTCATCTATCGTCATCACCTTTCCTCTCTGCGCGAATCGTGTATTGTGAAAGAGATGGAAAAAACTTGAACGGCCTTGATCTGGAGATCGAGCTGTCTTTCGATTGCAAGTATCAGCTCGTCTCTCTTCGCATCAATTCTGTCTTGCTGCTCGAACAACTCCCTGCGCTTGCGGTTTCGGCGCCCCTCTAAGTCGCGGATACGACGCTGGCCGTCCAATTTGTCGGCCAATGCTGGTGCATTGCGGGCTGCCCTTCTCACCTCCCGAATTTCGCTATCGAGGGTCTTTAGATCGCGTTCAAGTCCACCCTTTGCATCCTCCGCCCATTGCTCGAGCTTAGATTCCTCCACCGCGAGCGCCTGCTCGTGGCGTCGGCGGGCAGTGGCTGCAACGCGATCGGCCTCACGAGTTCGAATCTCGTCGAAGACTGGCGCAACGCCGCGTGCAGGGTCTTCCACTTTAGCCTCAAGGTCAAAAAGCCTGATTGCTAGGTCTGGAGGGAGGGGCGCTCCGCCGTCGAGAATCGCAGCGGCAATGAGGTGCTCTTCCGTACCGCGTTGTTCGATGGATAAGCGGGTTAGTTCTAGCCATCCGCTACAGCCGAGGTAGGGCTCTAGCGCGACATACCGCGGTGGAGACCTATACTCGAAACGTAGATGCCTTGGCTTGAGGGTTCTCGATTTCGCGGCACTTATGAGTTGCGACGCAATTTCGTGGCTGGGGTGGAAGAATATTGCGTCCTTCTTATCAGCTACGGGCCACGAGAGGTAGTAGGATCGCGACGTACCATCTAGTAGAGTCATGAACTTGTCCAACTCATCAAAGGATGCCCTGCCGGCCAGTTCGTGTTTCGCAAGGCACCAGAGCGACTGCTGGTGGCCTACCAACATTCTATCGGCTTCGTCTTTTACTCCTCTAAGGCGCCTTTGCACCTCATCGTCGAAGTTCTCGAGAATCGCGCGTCGCGTTGCCTTGATCGTCTCGCCAATCTGAGGTTCGAGATCTTCCTGTAGTCGATCAAACGCCTGTGCGATGGCTTCGGGTGTTCGGCAAGTCTGATACACGTCCATAATCCGACGCTCAATGTCGACGCCAGACTCCACTGCCCCTAGGATTTCGTCGCTTGCGCCGAACACCCCTTCAAAGAGTTTGAATTTTTCTGACAACAAGCGAAAGACCCGTTGGTCTGCGGCATTGCGATCGTTCAGAAAATTCACCACGACAACGTCATGCAATTGGCCATAGCGATGACAACGGCCGATCCGCTGTTCGACGCGCTGGGGATTCCAAGGGAGATCGTAGTTGACGACGAGTGAACAAAACTGGAGATTTACTCCTTCGGCGGCGGACTCCGTCGCGATCAGGAGTGTCCGGCGATCTTGGAACTCCTCGACAAGCGCTGCCTTGGTATCGACGGCTCGCGAGCCTGAGACTCTTTCGGAACCGCGATGGCGCTCGAGCCAGTTCTCGAAGATTGCGCGTGAATCTGGATCACTATTGTCGCCGTTGATCAGAACCATCTGCCCGGCATAGCCGTTGCCTGCCAGCAACAGAGCAAGGTAGGTTTGTGTGCGCCTGGATTCGGTGAATAGTACAGCTTTGCGAGGCGCGCCTAGAGACTCCGCCTTTTCAAGGGCTAACGGGAGCGCGAGCAGAAGCGCGTCGCCTTTGGAGTTGGTCGGAATACGATCGGCCGCAGCCGCATATTGCCGTAGCTCGTCGAGTTCGGTGCGAAGGGACTTTAAGTCAATCGAGGAATTCGCCTCACTCGCGTTGGGCGGTGGGAGGTCGTTCCATTCGTCAATGACTTCGCGTATCGCCTCGAAATCCACCTCATCGAGGAGTTGCTCCGAAGCTTGCTGCTCAACTGCCTCAAGCCGATTGATCATTCGGTGAAGCGTACCCGCGATGGCGTAGGTGGAGGAGGAGAGTAGCTTCCGAAGAACCATCGTCAAGAGCGTGCGCTGTCCACTAGGTAGGGCGTATGACTCCTCGCGCTGGAGGTACGCCGAAACGCTGTCATAAAGACTCTGTTCTGCATCGCTCGGAACAAATCTCTGGGTGATGGGAACTCTCTTAGTGAACCGCACGTACTCTTGAACCTGCTTCCGCAGTGTCCGACGGCACAACGGCTGAATTCGCAATCGTAAATTCTCGTTCCGTCGGCTCTCATTGGTACCGCGCATGAACTGTTCGCGGAAGTTGGCGATGTCGCCGAAGACATAGTCGTCGATAAGGCTCACAAGACCGTACAGTTCGAGAAGCGAGTTTTGGAGTGGCGTGGCGGTTAGTAGCAGTTTTCGCCTTAGGGCGAGAGAATCCTTTATGGATTGGGCAATCTTAGAGTTTCCCTTGTACACATTGCGTAGCCGGTGGGCCTCATCTAAGACAACGAGATCCCACTCGACAGCATTCATATCCGTGGCTTTTATTGCTGCGAACTGGTACGAGCACAGCAGAATTGAATCCTGGCTGTCGAAGGGATTTGCCTCTCCTGGTGCACTAAACGCCCGATATGTGGCAGCATCAAGAATGCGGACTGGTAGCTGAAATTTGTCTGAGAGTTCCTGCTGCCACTGGTTTCGTAAGGTTGCAGGCACAATCAGCAATATGCGGCGCCGACGTTCAGCCCAGCGCTGAGCAATTACCAGGCCTGCCTCTATTGTTTTCCCGAGGCCCACTTCGTCGGCTAAAATTACACCGCGAGACAGGGGAGACTGGATGGCGAAGAGAGCTGCGTCGACCTGATGAGGATTGAGGTCCACACGAGCGCTTGTGAGGGAACGTGAAAGGCTTTCGATCGTTCCGGGCGGAGCTTCGAGCGTGAGGCTGTGCGCCCAAAAGGCGCTGTGGAAAATCGTCGTCACTAGAGCTTGCCCCCGGGCGGGCTTTTAGATGGGAGATGAATAATTGTACGCCAAAATCCTCCGCCCGTGCTCTATCAGACAGAAGCCGCGCGAATCTCGCGCAGCAGATTAGGCACGATTTCAACCTCTCGTTAGCGTTGCCGCGATCTCTCTGCGGCGTTCAGGGTCTACCGCCCCTTCCCCCCCACCTCCATCGCCGCGACCACCTTCCGCACCATCTCCATCGTGGCGCATTCTCCGACGACGGCCTGTTTGAGCAGCAGGAGGGCGGCGAAGGCTTCGCGGTGGATGCCGATCGACTGGAACACTTCGCGTACGTCTTCGAGCACGATCTGGGCGCGGTCGAAGCGTTGGCGCTGGAGGTAGAGCCCGGCTAGCTCGAGGCGGACGACCGCGGATTCGGCGTATTGGCCCTGGCGCTCGAAGTCGGCGATGAGGTCTTCGTAGGCGCGGCCGGCTTCCACCAGGCGCCCTTCGCCAGCCAGAAGTTTCGCGCCCAGCCAGTCGAGCTTGAGGCGATCTAGCGCGGTTCCGAACCGCCGGTGCATTTCGGCGGCCTTGGGGAAAAGTCGCTGAGCGGCCGAGCACTGCTCCAGGTCGAGGTAGGCGAGGAGGATGTTGGTGATCACCGCGACCGCCAACTGCGGATCGCGGGCACCGTCCAGCCGCTCGAGCGCCTGGAGGAACGCTTCGAGCGCGAGCTCACTACGGCCCATGTAGTGGTAGGCGCACCCCAACACCAAAGCCTCTTCGCCAGCTTCCTGCCGAAGACCGAGCGATTCGTACCCCTTGAAAGTACGGCGCAGCAGGAGCACCGCGCTGTTCAAATTTCGCTGGTCCATCAACAAGCTTGCCGATTGACTAGCGATCGCCAAGGCGAACGACCGGAGCTGGGTTCCCTCCCGGATCTTCTCCATCGCCTGGGCAAAGAGCGCCTCGGCCTGAGGGAATCGGCGGGCGCGGCGATGGCCGTTCGCTGCTTCGGCCAGCGTGAGCGCTTGAAGATCGGCTACGTCCCCTGGCGCGTGATCTTCCTCGTTCAAGCGATGCGCGTAGGCGGCGGCTAGGCCTGCGATGACCTGGTACTCCTCCGGCGCCTGGCGCCGATTCGACCGTGCCTCGGCGAGCCATTTCTGTGCGCGGGCCCACTGAAGCTCGGCCGTGCCGCGAGGAAGTCGGCCATGCGACAGGACGGCCGTTCCGTCCACCTCCTGCGACGCTTGGGCAAGCGCGGCTGCGATCTCCGGCTCTCGCTTTTGGACCTTCTTGAGTGCGCTCCGGACCGCGAAGTCGAAACGGACGTCCATGTAGTCGCTGCTCTCTGGTGACTCATCTCCTTCCCACCAGGGACTCAAGACCGGAGCGAGCCGGTGGCCCCATCGCTTGAGGCAGACCGAACACTCGCCGCGAAGGTGGATGGCGATCAAGAGACCGCGCGGGCCTGGAGGGAGCTCCCCCCTGCGCAAGGCGGCCAGCTCAGATTCCGTCAAGTCGGGGTGTTCGGCCATGCTTCCTCGCACCGCTGGAAGGATTGCTTCCGAGATTTTCGGGGCTGGGCGTATTTTCGCACAAGGCACGAGCTGGGGAATACGATCAGCGCGAGCTTCGCAATTTCGGACTCCTCGCCTCAAGCAGGCGGCGACGAACATCGCCGCCTGCAAAGCAGGGCCACGGGGTAGTCGTCTATCCGTGAGGATCGATAGCCGCTCCAAAAGTCGGCGGAGGATCGGAACTCGGTGTTCCGTGGGGGTCGATCGCCGCCCCAACTTCCTCCCAAAGCCCCGCGAACACGCTCGGCGCAGCGGCGATCCGCTCCCAGAGTCGGGCAACCGCCGCGTGCAAAGTTTCCGAGGAGCTCTCCGACCGGCCTGGTGCGGCGGCAGCGGGTACCGTGGCGAGAAGCAGGGTCACGGCGGCGGCGGCCGCACGGCGGCGGCCGCCTGTTGTCGCTTTGCTCAACTTTTTCGAGGGGGAGTGCGGCGCGGGATTCGGGGTGTTTCGCAGTGATGCCGACATGGAGGAATCTCCCTGGCCCGCGGGCCGTCGCGGAGTCGGAATTGGCCCCGGAGCCCGCGGTGGCAACGCGGATGCGTCACGAGTTGGTTCGCGATTATCGCGAGTTCCGTGCGGCGAGTGGGGGTCGTTGAGGTGTCCCCTCGCAGAGAATTCGGGGTTCCCCAGGTCGCCGCTCGAATTACTGATTTCGACATCTTATTCTCGATCTGGTGAATACCGACTCGTTTTGCGTTCGCTTCTCTTGGTCGGCAGCGCATCCGCTGAACGCACCCCCGCACGGACCTCTCGGCGGAATCAAGGATCTACCCGGGTAAGTGAGTCCGCCGGCGGCGGCTTGAGAGCGTTTTGAAACGGCGGGAGGCACCCTCCGGCGAGGCGCCGCTCCGCCCCGGAATGCTCGATTCCGCGAATTTGGGTTGGATTCAGCGAACCGAGAGGCCTTCCTGAGGGCCGAAGCGGACCGCGAGCAAACTCAATCCGCAGAGACTCTTCCCTCCGGATTTAACTTGCACGGAGAGCGGAAATTCTGTCGACGCCGACGAATCTGCTCTTGACAGAACAGATTGAATGCGCAGAATGCCCACCGGAAGCGCGCGCAACAGAGCTGGAAACGGAACCCCCGAGCCGCTCCGTGCGCGTGTGAGGTTCGCCGGCATTCCGCCGACGCGCCAATGTGGAAAAGGAGCAGCACCCATGACTCAGAAGTCCGCTACCCCTCCCTTCGGAACGAAATCGCAGCCGCCGTCCCGGCTCAAGTCCGAGCGAATCCAAATCGCGTTGCTCTCGCTGCCCGGATGGTCCCTGGGGCCGCCGCGGCAGCGGGTCGAGTGCAGCTTCCGCCTGAGCTCGGCCAAAGAGGCGGATCGTTTCGTGCCGTTCGTGGTGGAGACCTGCCGCGACGAGAAGACGCCCGTGATGATCGCCGTTCGGGACAACCTGGTCGTCGTCCAGCTGGGCGGCGCCCGGGGCGTGACGGAAGCCGATCTTTCGGTCGCCAAAGCGCTCAGCGCCTCGCGCTGGACGAAAGCGGCCGCCGGTACGCCGGTATGACGAGCGCTACGGTTCGGCCGGCTCCGCAAGCGGCGTTCTCTTCCCGAACGGCGCTCTCTGGTCCAGGAAGTCACTTCCCAGGTCAGGAAGTCACTTTCCAGGACAGGAGGTCGCTTCCCAAGCCGGGAAGTCATTTCCCAAGCCAGAGAGTCACTTCCCAGACCAGGAAGTCATTCGCCAGACCAGGAAGTCACTTCCCAAGCCAGGAAATCACTTCCCAAGCCAGAGAGTCACTTCCCAGACCAGGAAGTCATTCGCCAGACCAGGAAGTCACTTCCCAAGCCAGGAAATCACTTCCCGTCCCGAAAACGGGGCGGCGGGCGCCGAGAGTCGCTCTCGGACCCCGAAACTCGCTTTCTGGGAACGCTGCTCGTAGGAATCGGCGGGAAGGCCTTTGCGGGCCTGAAACGCTGAAAACTCGTCCGGGCCGGCTGGCACCGAGCCCGGACTTTACCTAACACGACAAGGAAGATTAGACCATGAAATCCAGTTCGTACTCCGACCGCATCGACACCTACCAGACGACGCTCGACAACCTCGAGCCCGACCTTGCGAAGTACCCGGGAACCAGCGAGCTGTTCCTGGATTTGAAGACGATCCTTCTCGAGCTCCGGCCGGCGCATGCCACGGTGGAGGCGCAGCGGGGCAACCTGCGAGTGGCGGTCAAGACGCGCCGCGATCTCGCGGTGCGGGGAGGGGCGGTCCATCGCCGGCTCTCGGCGCTGGTCGGCGCCCACGTCGGATTCAACAATCCCGTCCTGGTGACGTACGGCATGAACCCGGAGGTGAACAGCCGCCGAGGCAAACGGAAGCCCGAGGAGCAGAAGCTCAAGGAGCAGGAACAGAAGCAGAAGGAGAAGGACGCGATCCGCGCGGCCATCTTGCAGGAAATGGCGGCGGAGCAGGGTAACGCCTGAGCAGGAATCGGCACCTGCGCAGGCGAATGGCTGGCTTTCGTTTTGGGGCGGTCCGCACGGCGCGGGCCGCCCCTTTTTCCTGCCGAACCATTCTGCGCCTTCCCGAGAATGCAGTATGCTCAAGCCCATGAGCGACCGCCCAGGGCCGACTGAGTCCGCACCCGCGCCCGCCTCGACCGTCGCCGATGCGACCGAAGCGAACGCGAAGAAACCTCGCGCCAAAGGCCGCCCCCGGAAAGGTACGGAGAGTCGGACGACCCCCGAACCGGCCGCCACCCCGGGACCGGAAGCCGAGGCGGTGATCGCTCGGACGCGCAAGCTGCTGGAGCGTCTGATCCGAACCGCCGGCTATGGATGGCGCGAAGTGGACCGGATGATCCACAAGAACCGGGGATTCACCGCGCACCTTCTCTTCAAGCGCGAGGGGCTTCCGCTCAACGAGGTGCTCGCGATCCTCGACGCGATCGACGTCCCGTATGAGGACTTCTTCGCCGTGCTGTTTCCGAAGCTCGACAAGCCACGGATCAAGAAGCCTCTCGGCGAAGGAATGCTCGACCTTCTGAGCGACCTCGACGTCCCCGAGGTGCCGGAAGAAACCGAAGCGGAGCGCGACGAGCAATCCCGCGCGATCTGGAACCGCCTCGGCCGCATCACCGCGATGATCGACCAGCGCGTGCTCACCCTGATGGAGAGCGCTCTGGGTGAGCCGCTGCAACTGCCCCCCCGGCCGCCCGCCCGGCCGGCGGAGGACCGGCCCGAGGGAGACCGCGCTCTCCCCGAGCCGTCGACGGTTAAATCGCAGTAGACAAAGGCACCGGAGATCACCGCTCCGCACTCGGAGCGCCTGAGGGTTAGGACGTCTCGTCCTCGCCCGGGACGGAAATCCTGAGACCCTTAGCCTTGACCCTTTCGAAGTGGTTACGGTTCAAGGTCAAAATTCGACTCGCGCCGCCTCTGCGGGCGGCGGCTGTGATCAGAGCATCGTAGGTCATTCCTCCCGCGACGGATCGCTCGCTCAAGTCGCCGATCAGCGCCCAGGCCTCGGCGCTCTCCACGCTCACGAGGGTGCACCGGCCCCGCAGCGAGCCCGAGAGGATTTCGAAAGCGTTCTTCGGGCTCAACCGATGAGGCGGCGGAAGGCGAGTCATCACGGCGTAGGCTTCGACCAGAGAGTAGACGGGGAGCACGAGACGTGCATCGCGTTCAAGCAGCTCCATGAGTGCCGCGACGGCAGCTTCGTGACGCTGGTGCCAGGAGAGCAGTCCGGCGACGATTACGCTCGCATCGAGAGCGGTCGCCTCAAGCCCCTCGCTACCGCCCGCTTCCACGGATTTCTCCGAGAACCTGGTCGACTGTCTCCTGTCCGAGCTTTGGCCCATCGCCGACCGATTCGGCGATCCGCAGGGGTCCTTTTTGGACGATCTTCACTTCTCGGGGCGCAGGTTCGATCTCGATCTTGCCCTCGTGGACTCGAAGGTGAAGAACGACTCCCGGCAGGACTCCGGCTTCTTCACGGATCGCCTTCGGCAGTACGAGTCGGCCGGCAGAGTCCATGGTCGCCTGAATGGCGCTTTTCATGGCAGAGACCATACCATGGCGCGGATAGGAGAGTTGCGACACCGGGTGGCCGAGAGAGCACACACCGGAAGCCGCGCCGGTTCCGCCCCCGGAAGGTTGGCTATCCGAGCGACCGCTGCCCGTCGGACGGTGAGGGTTCCCCCGCACGCTCCTCCGCCTCAGCCGTCTCGCCGTGGATCGCCACGGTCACGATGCGATCCGTCACAGCCTGCAGGTGAGCTCGGAGGGTGGCGTCGAGCTGCTGGAACTCGGGCCACAGAACCTCGTCGACAAATTTCGCCGTCACCCGGACCATCACGGTCGTGTGGCGTTGCCGTCGATAGCGGAAAGGACGTAGCCCGTAGCGACGAAGAAGGGCGGTGAACAACCGTCGGGACCAGCCGTCGGCCAGGGTGAACCGGTACTCGACCGGCCGCTCGATCTTCTCCAAAGTCAGAAGGCGCGCGCGAATCCGTTCTCTGGCGCTTTCCGCCGCGGCGCGCTCGCCCGCCGTCGCGCCGCGGGCGAACAGCGCTTCGATCTTGGCCAGCTTCTCAACCAGTCGCCGTTCTTCGTCGGCTACGTTCTGGAATGGGTCGGTCACGAAGGACTCCTGGCGACTGTTCCTCGCGGAACGCTAGCTATTCTCTCCGACTCAACCAAGCCGCCACCTCTTCCGCCAGATAGATCGGGAGCGAGATCAGGCGGTACGCCAGTTCCCCCTCCGGCATCTTTACCTTGAGGCGCTCATCGCCGTAGGTCCCCGCGTGCAGGCGGATCCCGAGCTCGCAGCCCGCCCGGAAGAGGAACTGGTGGAGCGACTTGAGCGATCCGGCAGCCCCCGCCTTGACCTCGACGGGTACGGGATAGCCCGCGCCGGGTAACAGATAGTCGGTCTCGGCGTTGGCTCGCGCGGATTCGCTCACCCAGAAGAACAGCGGCTCGGCGGCGGCCGATCGAGAGGCGAGAAGCTGTTGGCCGACGAAGATCTCGGCGAGCCGGCCGTCCAACAGGCGCTCCAGGGGCTCGGACGCGAGCGCCTGGTATCCCGTGCCGAGGGTATGGAGCGCGAGACCGACGTCGAGCGGCAGGAGTTTCGGCGCGGATCTGGCCCGGACGGCGAGCGGCAGTTGGACCGAGTGCGTGGGCCATACGCGCGCGATCAGCAGCGCCGCTTCGAGCTTGCCGAGGGCGTCCTTCATCCGCTGCGATTTGAAGCCCGGGGCGAAGTTCTCGTAGCGGAATCGCAGACCGTAATGGTGCGGCAGATTGTCGAACGCGGCCTCGAGGTCGGATGCCGAGACGCCGCTCCGGTATTTCTGGATGTCCTCCGCGAACGCCTGAATCAGATCCGACTGGACCTGCCGGACGGCGGCCGGGCTGCCCGATTCGACCCACGTCCGGACCGCCTCGGGCATGCCCCCGGCCAGCAGGTAGTCCCGGAGCAGGGAGAGCGCTTGGGTATGGAGCGGCACCGCGGTCTCGGAGCCGGGGACCTCCCCCACGCGGATCCCCTCGGCGAGCACGTCCTTACCGGACGCCTTGAGAAACTCCTGGAAGCTCAAAGGGCGCAGCGTCCGGAAGGTCACCCTGCCCACGGGGAAGGAGAATCCCCGCTCTTCCAATCGGACTTCCAGGAGCGAGCCGGCCGCCACCACAGCGATTTCCGGATGGTCCTCATGGAAGAAACGCAGCCACTGGATCGCCTCGGAGCTCTCCTGCACCTCATCGAGGAACAGGAGCGTCCGCTCCGGGAAGGCCGTCACGTTGTGGCGCGCGGCGAGAGCTTTCAGAAGATCGTCCGCAGAACGGCAGGAGCGCACGAGGGAGAGGTCCGCGTATCGCTCCAGGTTGAGCTCGAGGAAACAGAGGCTTGCGGCCCGCCCCCCGAGCCCAAGCGGCCAACACCTCGTCGAACTGTCGCGGAAAGTAGAAGTTGAGCGCCCTCCTGGAGAAACACCCTCGTGTCTTCTCCTTTCCGGAGCATAAACACGATGGTGTTCGTGGGGAAGGTGGGCGTCAGAGGCTCCGCTTCCGCGGGCGCTGGAGCATTTCCAGACACTCCGGCGCGAGAACGCCGGATTCGATCTCCGGCGGAGGGGGCCCGCCGCGCTCTTCCTCGCGCAGCTCCAGGCTAGCCAATGAGAATGGATAACCCCAGTGCGAATCCGCCAGCCGAAAGAAGTGCCATCGTCCAAGCACCTCGAACCAAAGCCACGAGGAATCCCGCCAACCAGAGAACAGCGAAGGCGAGGAAATAGGTCCCCCACACCGGAATTTCTCTACCGAGAAGACTCCAACCAGCGGCGAGGAAAGTGACGGTGAAGAGGTTCAACAACAGAACCGTCAGGGATCGGTAATTGCGATCCGAAATGTACCGACTGGCTGACCGGTGAAGGGTCGTGAGCCGAATCGCGACGACCAACGCGATGCCGAGAAAGCCGAGGTTGATGAGGTCGAGAAGAGCTGAAAACCCGTCGGAAGACCTGCTGTATTCGATCTTCTTGATCCAGGGAAGGCCGCTGTACGCTGAAAGACTCATGAAATCGTACCGCGTCACCACGGCGATCGTTAGAACCGCGATCGGCGCGACCAAGAAGAGTAACCAGATGATTCTCTCGCTGAATCCTGCCAGCCTCGTGCCCTTGAGCGAAACCAGCGGATCGTCCGGTGCTGAGAACTGTGGAAAGACGAAGGCCTCTTTTTCCGATCCGGACACCGCCATCCGTTCCTTGGATACCAGGAAAAGAATCTGGAAATAGATGAGGAGCGGGCCTGCGAGCAAGAGCACGTCGCCTACCGAAAGAGTCAAGCCGCTACCCGGAAGGCTCACCTGCGTCATGGGTATCTTGAACTCGAGCAGTGCGTCATGGGCCCTGATCCACTCTTCTTTCAGCAGCGCCTCGGCTTCGTCCTGATTCTTTGCGATGCCCAGCGAGTTGAAGATGTGATCCCGAGAATCTTGAACCCATAGAAATCGTTCATCTCGCCGGAGATAGGAGACTCCAACCCCCGTAGCAGTACCGCCGCTCCGACAGGGCCAATCGTCCAGTGCAATCCAGCATCTGATATTCCGATCGACATTCTTCTTCTCGACGAGAATGTCCATGAAGTCATCGGCCAAGATCTCGCGCGCCGTCTTGCTCGGGAATGACTGGACCAGGGCGATATCCAGCAACCGCGCCTTTTGTTCCGGAGCCTCTGGAAGACTATCGATCCTCTTTGCTTCCTTTCCGAAACTTTCTGCCCCCTTTTCGAGTTGCCGAAACAGGGGGACCCGGTAAAGATCGTTCTGTCGGTAGAACCTTGTCCAATAGTCACCACTCACTGGATTTACGGTGAGTTTCATCTGCGAGAAGCCTGGCAGGCTCACCGGCCGATCTGCAAAACTATCGCCGTAATCCGTAGGAAGCTTTTCGTCCGTCTTTCTCCACCACTCTTGAATGAGAATCTGGAGACTCACAGCCGAGTAAAAGTTTTCCCCTTTTAACCTGGCTGAACGGGCTTTACCCAGCATGGTCTCGGCTTCGGAGTATCGAGTAGTGAGACGATCCAGCTTGTCGACCGCCGAATCCATGGCGCTGTTCAAACCCGCGGCGGCGAGCAAGAAGACGGCCGCGAGGAAGAAGAGTAGCGTTCCGTAACGTGAAGCCGTCTGAGCGTGCTCCATCTCTCCCCCCGTGAGTCCCGAACCGCCTACCGCAACGCCCGCCATTTCCGCGCGCCCGCCGGGGTGGTGATTTCCTGCGCGAGGCGAGGCCTTAGGAACGGCGAGCTCCGATGGTCATGGAGGCGCGAGTATCGCTCGATCATCCGACCCGCTCCCCTCGAAGCGCTCTTGAACCCACTCCACCGTCGGCGGGGGCGAGGTCGGCGCATCAATAGCCGGGCGGCCTTACAGCGCGAGCCCCGGATCCCCTTCGATGACCCGCTGTTCCAGCCGCGGCCGCTCGCCTTTTGCCCACATCGGTACGCGGTGGACGACGCGATAGCGGAGCGGTCCGCCGTCGGCGCCTTCGCTGCGCTCGAGCGGCCGGGGGATGCAGACGAACTCGCATTCGGCCGCGTCGGCCGTGAGGCGCAGGACGGCGTAGCCGTGACCGCTCATGTCGAGGAAGGAGAGGTGCGGCGCGACGTCCGGGTTCGAGACGCGGCGGGCCTTCTCGAGATCGCCGGTCTTCTGGTACTCGAGGCAGGTCTTCACCCCGTGGTGCATCAGGAGGTTCACCATCGGCTGTTTCTTGCCGCCAACCTCGGCCATGTAGAGGGCGTGCAGCGGGTGGTCCTGCGGGAAGCGATGCTCGAAGGACTCGGCCAGACCGGCCGCCGAGATCGATCCGGTGATGAACGCGGCGCCGACCGGCTCGAAGGATGCGGGAGGTAGCGCCTTCGCCGACAGGCCCGCCCAGAAGCTGTGCCGGTCGCCCGAGACGGTGAGGAATCCGGTGAGGCCCGCCTCGCGCACAGCGTCGTAGATCTGGCCGCGCTCGGTATAGGCCGAGCCCCAATCGCCGCCGCCGCCGAAGCTCGCGAACCCGGCGCCCGGCCAACGTTTGACCATCCCCTCGGGGAGGTTTTGCGGGTCCGCGCGCCACTCGAGCGACCCGAGCGAATTGCCCCACACCTTCCAGGTCGCGCGCGAGGTGCACAGGCGGTCGAGGAACCACTCCTTCTGCCGCGCCCCGAGCACCGTCTGCGGCGCGCCCGTCTTGCGGAAGTTCGGGATCTCGGCCTCGCCGAAGCGGATCGTGTCCGGCGGGTGGCCGTTCGCGTAGGCCCTGCCGGCGTCGAGGATCTCCATCACCTCCTGGGGAACGAGGTTCGGGAAATCGTCGTTCTGCAGGGGGTTCGTCTCCTCCCGGCTGTCGGGCACCTCCGAGCGGTAGGAGTGCTGGTCGGTGATCAACAGGTCGAGATAACGGCCCCAGCGCTGCGTCCGGTACCCGGTGAGGCTGCCGATCGCCGCGAGGTTGTTCGGCTCCTGGCCGAGGCCCTGCTCGTCGAGCGTCTCGATCGGCACGTCCTTGACCGCGGGCGCCTCGAAGCGTTCGAGCGACGCGCCGGCCGCCTGGGCGACGCGCGCCGGCTGGTACTCGAACCACGCCTGGTTGGCCGCGACCTTTCGGGTCTGGGCCGGGCGGACCTTGCCCTCGAAGAGCTGGAACGACTGCCAGCCGAGCCACGAGAACTCGTGGTTGTCCCACATGGGAACGAACGGCCAGCGCGCTCTCGCGTCCTGGATGTCCGGATCTTGGAGGTAGGCGCGGTAGAGCGCCCGATAGTCGGCGAGGTCGACCGGCACCCGGAAGCCCGCGACCTTCTCGCCCGTGGGATAGCGAACGACGTCGCGCACCCGGCGGTCGTAACGGTGGCCGCCCGGGACGTCCTCCGGATATTGCACGACCTCGTAGACGAAATCGCCGAGATGGAGGATGAAGGCGAGCTGGTCGTCCGGCGCCGCGCGCTCGTCTTCGAAGATCATCCGCCGGTAAGCGTTCTGGGCTCCCTCGCAGACGTTCTGGCAGCTGACGAACACGAACCGCATCGGCTTGGCGTCGTCGTCCGCCGGCGCGGTCCGGGTGCGCCCGATTCGGCTTCCGTGGCCCTTGGCGTCCAGAAACCGGTACCAATAGACCCGATACGGCCGCAGTCCGCCGACGAGGACCCGGCAGGTATGGTCCGCGGCGAGCAGCGCGCGCGTCTCGGCCCGCGCGACGACGTGCGCGAAGGCTGCGTCCTCGGCGACTTCGACGGTGAGCGGTACGCTGGTCTCCGTCCCCCCGGCCGAGTAGCGGGTCCAGAGGAGGACGCTATCGGGCGCGGGGTCTCCGGAGGCGACCCCTTCGGCGAACCGCCCGCGGTCCTCGACCCAAATCGAGCGCGAGCGGAGAGACCGAGGACCGGCCCAGGCCAGAGTGGCCCCCATCGAGGCGGCGGCGGCAAGGAAGGCGCGGCGGGTGAGCGGAGCCATGATGCGGAGAGTGTAGCGAGGCGGTCCTGAGCTTGCCCAGAGGTTTGGGATGGGCGGTTCGTTTCCTGAATAGGTCCGCACCGTCGGGGCACCGGGTCCGCAGGATGAGACGGTGGCCATGTTTAGAGTGTTCTGGAAGTCGGCATCGAGGTCGGAACTCCATGGGTGCCTCGCGCCCGATTTTTAGGAGGGGACTCTTTCGGCGAACCGTGCCGACCCCCACCTCGGTCCTCCCCCGCAAGCGGGGGAGGAGGCCCGCCCGTCCCCTTCACGCCCTTGCGTCTCCGCCTCACCCTCACTCCAGTCCTCACCCCCTCTCAGCGAAGCGTCTCTCCCCCCGCTTGCGGGGGGAGGACAGGAGGGGGGCCTTCAGCCAGCCACGTCGGCCGGCCCGTTGACGTAGGGGCGGAGCCTCTGCGTTCCGAATTTTTCGCCCTTCCCCGACGCCTCGATAAGATCCGCCCCGAATGCCGACGAATCGCCCGACCTCCCCCCTCCGCCAGCTCCGCATCGTGCTCGAGATGATCAAGATCGAGCACACGCTCTTCGCCCTACCGTTTGCCCTGATGGGAATGATGCTCGCGGCCGAGGGGTGGCCGTCGTGGCGGACGGTCGGCTGGATCGCCGTGGCGATGGTCGGCGCGCGGAGCGCCGCGATGGGGTGGAACCGTCTGATCGACCGGAAGATCGACGCCGACAACCCGCGGACCTCGATGCGCGCCCTGCCGGCCGGGCTGGTGACGCCGCTCTTCGTCTCGCTGTTCATCGCCGCGAGCGTCGCCCTGCTGGTGCTCGCCGCCTGGCGCTTGAACCCCCTCGCCCTCGCGCTCTCCCCCGTGGCGCTCGGCGTGCTCTTCCTCTACTCGTACACCAAGCGCTTCACCTTCCTCTGCCATCTGATCCTTGGCCTCGCGCTCTCCGGTGCCCCGCTCGGAGCCTGGATCGCCGTCCGCGGAGACATCCAGCCCGCTCCGCTCGTCCTCGCGCTCGCCGTGCTCCTCTGGACCGCCGGCTTCGACGTGCTCTACGCCCTCCAAGATCTCGAGTTCGATCGAGCGAATGGCCTCTTCTCGATTCCCGCCCGCTTCGGAGTCGTACCCGCGCTCTGGATCTCCGGGCTCCTCCACGTCGTCGTCGTCGCGCTGCTCGCGCTCCTTCCGAGCCTCTACCCGCCCGGTCTGGGAGCTGGCTACTGGGTCGGCTGGGCCGGCTGCCTCCTGCTCCTCGCCTACCAGCACTGGATCGTCCGGCCGAACGACTTCTCGCGCCTGAACGCGGCGTTCTTCACCACGAACGGGTTTTTATCGGTCGGGCTGTTTGCGGCGACGGCGGTGGATTTGTTGGTGTTACGGTGAGGCTCGCGCTTAGTTAGAGAGAAGCCGCCTCGCGAAGGGAGGCACGTGTCCCGAATCGAGGGGGTGTAGAGGCGAATCTAGCCTCCGCCCAGAAGTGGCGATGATCGCGGGCGGAGACAAGCTCCGCCCCTGCGTCAACGGGCCGGCCGACGTGGTTGGCTGAGGCCCCCCTCCTGTCCTCCCCCCGCAAGCGGGGGGAGGGACGCCTTCCTGAGAGGATGTGAGGACTGGAGCGAGGGCGAGACGGAGATACAGAGACGTGAACAGGGACGGGCGGGCCTCCTCCCCCGCTTGCGGGGGAGGACCGAGGTGGGGGGCGGCACCTCGGCCTCCGGAAGAGCGGCAGCCTGAGCGACGGCTCGTTCGAGCAGTTTGGTCATGCTTCGAGCCTCCAACAGCCTAGCGCCCCACCACCACCCGAAATCCCGTATACGCCAGGCTCGCCCCCTCGGAGCTTCGTGGGTCGTTCGGGCGCTCGGCGCTTGAGCCGATGGCGACGGCTTTGCCGTTTTCGGCAACCGCCCATTCGGCGGCGTTGCCGTCCAGGTCGAAGATCGCGGCATTTCCCTCGCCCAGGCCGGGGTGGCTTCCCGCGGGCTCGAGCAGAGGGGCGGTCGCTCCGGTTCCGAAGGCTTGGGCGAGGGCCGCGCGGATCGCCGCGGCGTCTTCCGGATTCGGGGTGTAGCCGACCCAGGCGTCGAGGGTGTTGCCGCCGGAGCCGGCCTCGTCGGCCAAGGACTGCGCCTCGTCTTCGGTGGGGAGGCGGAAGGGTTGGCCCGCCTTCTTCGCGAGCCAGGCGGCGTAGCTCTTCGCCCGTTCGAACGGCACAATCGCGGGTAGGTTCTCTTCGCCCGGGAGCGCGGGAACGGTTGGGTCGAACGCCGCGAACTGCGCACGCGTCACCTCGAAGCGTCCGACCTCCTGGCCTTCGTGAGCGACCGTCTCGGGGATCAGCGCGCCGTCGAAGAGGAGGCCCCAGGCGGCTCCCTGACGCGCCGCGCTCTTCTTCGCGATCAGGCTGGCGAGGGCGGAGCCCTCGGGCACGGCCGGACGGGAGGACGCCGGCCGGTCGAACAGGTACCGGTCGAACCAGTCGAGGTCCTCTTCCATCTTCCGCCGCTGGTGCGCCGGCTCGAGCAGGGCGTGCGGCTCGCCGGGGAAGAGCACCAACCGGGTGGGCGCCTTGCCGATCTGCTGGAGGGCGCGAAACAGGGACCACGCCTGGTTCGGCGGGACCGAGCGATCGGCCGTGCCGGCGTAGACGAGGGTCGGCGTCGTGACGTCCTTCAAGCGGAAGAACGGCGACTTCTGGACGTAGTGCTCGAGCTTTTCCCAGGGCGGGCCGCCGAAGTAGTAGTTGTCGAACGCCGCGCCGAAATCGACGTTGCCCCAATCGCTGATCCATTCGACGTCGGCGGCGCCGATCGACGCGGCTTTGTAGCGCCGCGTGCGGGTGATCAGCTCCGCGGTGAGGATGCCGCCGTTCGACCAGCCCATGCTCCCCAGGCGCTCGGGGTCGACGAGACCGCGGGCGATCAGCGAGTCGACGCCCTTCTCGAGGTCGGGCACCTCGAGCTCGTAGTAGCGGCCGGCGATCGATTCGACCCATTCCAGGCCGTAGCCGGAGCTGCCGTGGTAATTGGCGGCTAGGACGAACGCGCCCCGGGCGCGCAGGAGGATCTCCGGCGCGCTCCAGTCCTCCGCCCAGGTGTCGCGATCGGTCTCGTTCGGCCCACCGTGGATCGAGAGGACGAGAGGCCGCTTCTCGCCTTTCTTCCAATCGAGCGGATAGCGGAGGACGCCCTCGACCGTCTCGCCCTTGGCCCCTTTCCACTGCACGATCTCGCTACGCCCGGTGGGCTTATCCTCCCAATCGGCGTTGAGCGTGGTGATCCGCCGCTCGGCGACGAGCCTCGCTCCGTCGAGCCGGGCGACGTACCCCTGGGGCGGGCGGGTCGCCGACGAGTGGACGTAGACGAGCGTCCGGCCGTCGGCCGAGAGCGCCCAGCCATCGAGGTTCTTTACGTGGGTGCCGGCGAGGTCCTGGCGTTTCGCGCCGCTCCGGGAGCGAACGTAGCGGGCCGGACGGTAGCGGACGCCGTCGGCGAGCAGGGCGAGGAAGCCGTCCGCGAGCGGCTCGACCGGGGCGGCCAGGCCGCGCGGCCAGCCGAGGTCGATGCGCTGCGCGCCGCGGCTCGCGAGGTCGTAGTACCAGAGGTCGGTGACGGTGGCGATCCGATAGGTCGGGTGGGTCGTCCGCTCCTCGGTGAAATAGAAGCCCGAGCTGTCGGGCGCCCAGCGGAAGCCGACCGGAACGACCGAGGGGCCGTCGGCGAAGAGGTCCGTTTCGGCGCCGGTCGCGAGGTCGATCAGGAGCGTGCGCGGGCGGACCCGTTGGTCGAAGTCGTACGACAGGCTGCGGGCCGCCGTCGCCACGGCCCGCTTGCCGTCCGGTGAGACAGCGATCTCGCCGAGCCAGTCGGAGTTGGTGGTCAGGCGGCGCACCGTGCCCGGTTGCGGATCGGCGGCCTCCGAGGGGTCCACCTCGACGCGGAACAGGCGCACGGCCGGCCGGCTCTCCGCGTCGTCGACGACGATCGCGGTATCGCTGCTCTCGTCGCGCCTCCGCTCGCGCTCCGAAGGGGATTCCGCGGCGAGCACCGCGAGTGTCCGGTCGTCGATCCAGGCGAAGTCCTGGACGTCGCGGTCGAAGGCCGTCGCGGGATAGGCCTCGCCGCCGGACAGCGGCAGGATCCACACCTGGGCCGTCCCTTCGGCTTCGGTCTCGCCTCCCTCGGCCATCGGGCGATCCGAAAGGAAGGCGAGCCGCCGCGAGTCGGGGGAGAAGCGCGGGTGCGCGACCTCCTCGCGGCCGCGCGTCAACGGGATCGCCGCGGCCGCGTCGCGGCTGCCGCTCCCCGTCCGGAGCAGCCAGATCCGCGTCGCCTGGCGCTCGGATGCGCCCTCCCCTTCCACCCCCGACTGGATCCAGGCGATGGCGCTCCCGTCGGAAGCGAGCGCCCATTCGTCGGCGCTCTCGGCGCGGACGAGGTCGTCGACCGACCAGTCGAGCCCTCCGCTGGCGGACCCCCCGGCCGATTCGCCGGGGGCCTTACCGCCGGTTCCAGCGCTCGATCCGGCGACGGGCGGCGCCGCGGCGCACAGCGGAGCGGCCGCGACGGAGGCACAGATCAGGAAAGCGTGGACGAGGCGCATGGCGGCCCCGGAAAACCGCGGGGCTCCCTCGGAGATTCCTAGAGGTCGGCCTGTCGGAAGACGATCTTCACGCCGTCGGGGTCGTGGGTCTCGAAGATCAGCGAGCCGTCGCCCGTGCGCCGCAGACCGCCGGGGATGTTGCGGTCGCGGAAGCTGATCTCCTCGAAGGTCTTCTCGGCCGACGGGACGACGAGGGTGAGGGTCAGCTTGTGCTCCGGACCTTGGTAGGAGTACTGCTCGTCCTGAAACCGCATGCCCGACGGCGCGCCGAGCACCTCGATCGCCCCCGAGCCCGCCTGGAAGACGGCGCCGCGGCCGTCCTCCCGCTCCCACGTCTGGAGCCGGGGGAGCGCCAGCGTTTCGCCGTAGAAGCGGCTCGTGCGCTCGAAGCTCTTTGCCCGGACCACCACTCGGAACTGCCGGATGTCCATACCTTCGATCCCCCTTGAAACGACGTTCGCCGGAGCTGGAGAGTGAAACCCCAACAACAGACAGAAGAACAGGCGGAAGATCTACCACGTCCAGGCCGCCGATTCCAGGTCGAGGGCCGGTGGTATCCTCCCGCTTCGTGGACTTTCGTCGCTCGCGTCTTTCCCTTCGTCTGCTCGCACTCCTCCTTCCCGCCCTCCTGGGCGCCCAAGCCGAAGCACCACCGCACGCCGCGGCGGTCACGGTGGAAGGGCGCGAGATCCCGGCCCAGGTGGTCGTCGGTCCCGCGGGACCGCTCGTTGCCCTGGGACCGGTCGCCGACGCGCTCGGCGGCAAGCTCGGCCCGGGAGAGGGAGGAAGCTACCTCCTCACGATCGGCGAGACCCAGACGGTGCTCGCCGTCGGGAGCCCGGTCGTCACCGTGGGCTCCGACATCTTCTCGCTCTCGCAGCCGGTGACCCCGGGCGGGGGTGCCATCATGGTCCCGCTCGACCTGCTGCGGAAGACGTTCGGCGATCTTTCCGGCTGGTCGTTCGAATGGCAGGCGGACGCCACTCGGCTGGCGATCGCCAAACGCCAGGCGCGCCTGGTGCCCGTCGCGGTGGACGTCGTCCACCTGCAGGGGACGACGACCGTGGTGCTCCAGTTCCCGTCGCCGCCGCGTTACAAGATCGAACAGCAGCAGCCCGGCCGCATCGAGGTGCGCATGCTGGGCGACCGGATCGCCCCCTCGCTCCCGTCCGCGCTCGACGATCCGCTGGTCGAAGGGGTCGACTCGAGCCCCGACCGCCTGGTGATCCGCCTGCTGCGCGGGGCGTCGGCCGAGAGCTACACGCTCGACAATCCGTTCCGGATCGTGTTCGACGTCCATCGCGGGGGCGAGGTCTCCACGCCGGTCGGCTCTCCGTCGGCGGCGATCGACCGGCCGGGGATCCGCACCATCGTGATCGATCCGGGTCACGGCGGCGTCGAGACCGGCGCGATCGGACCGAGCGGCGTCCAAGAAAAGGAGCTCACCCTGCTGCTGGCCCGCGCGCTCGCCGGCCAGCTCGCCGAGCGGCTCGGCGTCCGCACCGAGCTCACCCGGACGAGCGACGTCATCCTCTCGCTCGACGCCCGGACGGCGATCGCCAACCAGAACAAGGCGGATCTGTTCCTTTCGATCCACCTGAACTCCTCCCTCGGCTCGGGCGCCCACGGCGCCGAGACCTACTTCCTCGCGAACCGGGCGACCGATCCGCGCGCCGAGAGCTCGGCGAACGCGGAAAACGCCGACGCAGGGGCCGGCAACACCGACCTCTCGGTGCAGAACGACCTCCAGCTGATGCTCTGGGACCTCGCCCAGAGCCGCTACCTGGAGCAGAGCCAGCGCATCGCGAACATGATCCAGGGGGAGCTCAACCAGGCGTTGGAGCTCAAGGATCGGGGCGTCAAGCAGGCGCCGTTCCGCGTGCTGATGGGCGCCGCCATGCCGGCAGTCCTGGTCGAGCTCGGCTTCATCAGCAACCCGGACGAGGAGAAGAAGCTGCAGGACGCCGGCTACCGGGCGCAGCTGGTCGACGCGCTGGTGCGCGCGGTGGGGCATTACAAAGACCTGGTCGAAGCGCGGAGCGCGACGCCCGGCGATCCGTCGGCGCCGCCGGGTACCTCGGTGGCACCGGGTGCGCCGAGCAACGGTACGGACGCGGCCCCCGCTCGGCCGACTCCTCCTCCCGCCGCCCCGCCCGGAGCCCGCCCAAGGGCCTCGCGATGAATCGCACCGCGGCGAAAGTCATCCTTGCGCTGCTCGCCCTGGTGGTGATCGGCGGCGGGATCTGGCTCGTCGCGACCCGCGGCGGCAAGAAGAGCCTCACCGGGGTGATCGACAGCTTGACCGGCGCCGCTCCCGAGGGGACCGAGCGGATCACCGTCTCGCTCTACTTCCCGGGGCCGGGGGAGTACCTGATCCCGGAGCGGCGCGTGCTCGACGTCACGCCGGAGCCGAAGGACCGCGTGCGCAAGATCGTCCTCGGGGTGCTCGAAGGACCGCGCCAGGGAGATCTCGGGCGGTCGTTCCCCGAGGGGGTGACGGTCGGAGGGATCCTGCTCGCCGCCGACGGTACGGCCTACGTCGACCTCCGCTCCGAGACGCTCGCCGATCCTCCCTCGTCGGGCTCGCTCGCCGAGATGCAGCGCGTCTACTCCCTGGTCGATTCGATCGCCTTGAACGTCGAGCAGGTCTCGCGCGTCGCCCTGCTCTGGAACGGCGTCCAGCGAGAGAGCTTCGGCGGCCATCTCGACACCAGCCGGCCATTCGCGGCCGACCGCAGCCTTCTCGCCCCGTAACGCGCGGCCATGGATACGATCGGCGTCTTCGATTCCGGAGTCGGCGGCCTCACCGTGGTCGCGGCGCTCCAGAAGCGGCTGCCGCGCGAATCGATCCTCTACCTGGGCGACACGGCGCGCCTTCCCTACGGCTCGAAATCCGAAGATACGGTCACCCGCTACACCCGGAGGAACGTCGCTTTCCTCGAACGCCGCGGCGTCAAAGCGGTCGTCGTCGCGTGCAACACCGCCTCGGCCCTTGCCCTGCCGAACCTCGAACTGCATCTGCCGACCTGGGGCGTGATCGAGCCGGGCGCGGAGCGCGCTGCCGCCCACACCCACGGGCGCATCGGCGTGCTGGCGACGGAGGCCACCGTGCGCTCCGACGCCTATCCGCGCGCGCTGCTGCGCCTGCGCCCCGAGCTCGACGTGCTGTCGCGCGCCTGCCCGCTGTTCGTGCCGCTGGTCGAGGAAGGGTGGCACGACGACGAGGTGACGGAGCTCGTGGCGCGGCGTTATCTCGCGCCGCTGCTCGACGCGCGGGTCGACACGCTGGTCCTCGGCTGCACCCACTATCCGCTGCTCGTGCCGGTGCTCGAACGGGTCGCGGGGCCGACGGTCGCCCTGATCGATTCCGCCCAAGCCATCGCCGAATCGGTCGCCGCGGGCCTCGAAGCGGCGGGGCTCCTCACCGACCGCGAGAGCCCGCCGGTCCACCACTTCGCGGTCACCGACTTGAACGACTCCTTCCGCCGCACCGCCGCCCGCATCCTCGGTCGAGAGGTCGAGCTCGAATGGGTCGAGGTGGTGTAGCCGGCGCCGTGACCCCCGACTGGATCGCGATCCCCGGCGGGACGTTCGTGATGGGGGGCGGGCCGCGGGACGAGGAAAATCCCGCGCATCGGGTGCGGCTTTCGCCGTTTCGGCTCGCGCGGGCTCCCGTGCTGCGGTGCGAATACCAGGCCTTCCTCGACGAGACCGGCCATGCGGCGCCTTCGTTTTGGGGCGAGCCGGCGTTCGGCGATCCGCGAATGCCCGCGGTGGGTCCGTCTTGGGACGACGCGGTCGCCTACTGCGATTGGCTCGGCCGGCGGGTCGGCGAGGTGGTCCGGCTGCCTACCGAGGCCGAGTGGGAGTACGCGGCACGGGCCGGCCGCGACGTGCTCTATCCGTGGGGGGACGATCCCCCGGAGTCGCTTGCGGATTATTCGGCGCGCTGGCGCAACGGACCGGAGGTCGTCGACGCCTATCCTTCACGGCATCCGCTCGGGTTTTTCGGGCTAGGCGAGAACGTCCACGAGTGGTGCGGCGACCGATACGATGCGGGCTACTATTCCGTCTCGGCCGAAACCGATCCGCAGGGTCCGGCGACCGGTGTGCGACGCTCGTCGCGCGGCGGCTCGTGGCGGCATCAGATCAAAGGGAGCCGCTGCGCCGCGCGCTCCTCGATCCGGCCGCATCTGCGCTACGCGGATTACGGCTTTCGGCTCGCATCGAGCGGCGCCTGAGCCGGCGAGGAGCGATCGGACGTGAGCCAGGTCCAAATGAAGAACGCGATCCGCCACGCCGCGATCGCCGGCTTTCTGATCCACGGCCTCGCCGTGCTCTGGATCTGGCGGACCTGGGATCCCTTCGGCGCGTCCAACCTGATGATCTGGATGGGGCTGCCCGCTTCGCTCGCCTACTCGGGCACGGGCGGTGCGACCCTGTTCGTCTGCTCGATCGTCTTCGGCGGGCTCGAATGGGCGCTGCTCGGCGGCCTCGTCGCCTGGGGGGTCGGGCGCAGTTTGCGGCGCGGAAGCGCGGGGTAGCCGCCCCCCTCCTGGCCTCCCCCCGCAAGCGGGGGGAGGGACCCTTCGCCGGGCCGACGGTGGATGGCAGGAGAAGAGGAGGAACTCTCCGCCGACCGGCGGTGAAAAGCCCGAACGGACAAGAGCTTCCTCCCCCGCTTGCGGGGGAGGATCGAGGTAGGGGCTGCTGCGGTCCGGCTCTACCGCTTCGAGCCGGCGAAGCCGGTCACGATGTAAGTGCCCGAGCGCTGGTCCTTCTTGAGCTTGATCACGTTGTTGCGCTCGGCGTCTTCGAGAAGCTCGGAGAAGGTGCTGTAGCCGTAGTACCCCTCGTTGAACGCCGGCTTCTTCCGCTGCATGGTCTGCTTGATCATCGAGCCCCAGAGGACGTCCTTGTTCTCGCGCAGGAGCGCCTGGATCGACTCGACCATCAGGCTGAACGCCTCGGTGCTCTTCTTGTTGACGCCCACCACGTGCGGCGCTTTCTGCTGGTCGCGCCAGACGTCCTCGTAGAAGATGAACTCGTCGCAGTTGTCGATCAGCAGCGCCGACGAGGAGTTCTTCACGCCGATCCCGATCACGTACTTGTTGTTCTCCTTGAGCTTGGAGACCAGCGGCGAGAAGTCGCTGTCGCCCGAGAGGAGCACGAACGTGTCGAGGTGCTCCTTCGAGTAGGAGAGGTCCATCGCGTCGACGACCATCTTGATGTCGGCGCTGTTCTTGCCCGAGTAGTGCTTCTGCGGGATGTCGATCAGCTCGATCGCCGCCTCGTGGAACGGGCGCTTGTAGTCGCTGTAGCGCTCCCAGTCGGCGTAGGCCTTCTTGACGATGATCTTGCCCTTCTCGAGCAGACGCTCGAGCACCAGCTCGATGTCGAACTTCTTGATGTCGGAGTCGCGCACGCCGAGCGCGACGTTCTCCAGGTCGCAGAAGAGGGCGATCTTCCGCTCGTCGGCGCTCCGGCGCTCGGGGACGGTGACCACGATCTCGCGCGGCGGCAACGCGGCTTCGTAGTCGAACGCCTCGCGGCGCCGGAAGACCGCGTCTTCTTGGATCGGCGGGCGGCGGGCCGGCGGCGCGATGGCGATCGGCGCCTCGACCTCGTCCTCCTCGGCCTCGTCCTCTTCGGGCTGCGCCGAAAGGGCGGTCTCGGCGGCGGCGCGGCCGTTGCGGCGGCGACCGCCACGGCGGCGGGTGCGACGGCGACCTTCGCGTGCTTCTTCCGTTTCGCCGGCCGGCTCCGCCGCGGAGGAGATCTCGACGACCTCTGCCTCGATCACCTCGCCGGTCTCGGTGATTTCGGTCGGCTCGGCCGCGTTGTTTTGCTCTGGCCCCCCTCCTAGCCTCCCCCCGCGAGCGGGGGGAGGGACACCCAGGGCGTCGAGGGTCTCCGGCGTCTCAACGGGAGCGGCCGAGGCCTCCGCAGCGGGTTCCTTCGCCGTCACGTTCGACGCGGGCGGCTCGAGGTAAGGCGATCTCTCGGTGGCGTAGTAGCTCGGCGCGGGCTCCGGCTCGCGATCGAGGATCGACGAGACCGGCGGCGCGACCTCTTCCGAGGGCTGCCGCCACGAGCGCCAGCCGGTGGCGGCGGGGGCCGCGGGCGGCGGGGGCTCGGCGGGGGGGACGGCCATCCGGGGCGAGGCGGGAATCTCGGCGGCGGGGGGCGTAGCGGGGACGCTCGATTCCGCGGTCGGGGTCTCTTCGACCGGCGCGCTGGTCCACTCCGCCGCCTGGACGGCCGGTTCGACGCTCGGTAGTTCGCTCGAAGCGGCAGCCTCGGTGGGCGTTTCGCTCGGCCTGTCGGTATATGCGGGTTCTTGCGGCGTTTCTTCCTTCGATGCGCCCTCGGCCGTGGGGCGCAGCCACCATGGGGTCAAGTTCGGCTCCTCTCTCACGCGCTCGCTGGCGGGCGCTCTCTGCTCGGTCGCACCGCGTCCAGGCGCATTTCGGATGCTGCGGTCGTTTCGCGCTCGTGACGCCCTGCCGCGAGGCATCCCCAGACGACCGGGGGGCGCGGTCCAAAAGCGTCCGGCGGGGGCCCTTGAGCGGGCCACGCGGGGTGGAAGTTTACCTCAAGTCCTTGATTCGCAAGCGGATCGAAAGGAGAGAAGGGAGGCGGCCCGAGGTCGCGCCTCCCGGGGGACGACTACTCGCAGTAGCAGACGCTGCAGTTGCGCACGTCGGAGTAGGTGAAGCCTCCGGCCACGGCCTGGAGCCCGTCCTTCGCGCTCTCGCCGGTCAAGGTCTTGAGCGTTTCGCGGTTGAGGAGGAGCTTGGGCGGAGTGCGCTTCTTCACTAGGGCCTCGCTTTCTCTTTCGTGTGGGGTTTGGTCCCCGAAAGGGAGTGCGCGCCGCCGCAAAAGACGCGCTAGTCGAGGTCGAACGGGCGCTTCGGAGGTCCCTGATCCGGGTCTTCCTCGGCGCGCTTCATCGCCTCGCGGAACTTCTCTTCGAGCAGGCGGTCGCGGTCTTCGAACGCCGCTTTCTCCCGCTCGAACAGGGTCTCCGCTTTCGCTTTGCTCTCGTCGAGCTCGCGGAACAGCGAGGCGAAATCGCGGCCGCCGCCGAGGGGCGCCTTCGGCTTGCGATGCGAGAGGACCTCGCCGGTCGCGGCGTCGACCACCAGATCGGAGCCGCAATCGGGGCAGCGGACGGAGAGCTTTTTCGTCTCGGCCATGGTCGCGATTCTAGCCGCGAGCGACCGGTTCGGGCACGCGGGCGCGGCGGATCGCCCCGCCGACAGCGAGGGCCGCGAGCAGGCAGCCGGCGACGAACCCCGGCGGCCGGTAGGCGATCTCGATCGTCTCGGTCCCGGCGGGGATCTCGGCTGAAAGGAGCGCGTTCCGCTCGTGGCCCGTGGACGTGGCCCGGTCGTCGGTCCGCAGGCGCCAACCGCCGTCGTCGAACAAGGCCGTCGAGAGGTGCCAGGTCGTGCCGCGGAGCGCCGGAGGCACCTGGAGACGCAGATGTGCGGGGGAGAGCCGCTCGATGCCGAGCCTCGCCTCCGGTCCCGGGCGGCCGGCGGCGAAGGCGAGCGGCGACGGGCCCGGGATCTCCCAGATCCGCGCCGCCCCGTCCGAGTAGACCCGCCGGAGCGGCGGCGGCAGCGTCGCCTCGGGCTCGGTGAGCAGGAAGCGCACGCCGAGACGGGGATAGAGAGGATCGAGCGGCCGGCCAAACGCCGGCACCTCGCCGCGCCCCGGTGCCAGGCGCCGGTCGACCAGCGGCGCGACCAGCTTTTCCCAGGCCGCGGGCATCGCCGGGTTGTAGATGCGGAGGTCCGAGAGCCCGTAGAGCGTCGCGAGGTTCGGCGGTAGCGCGCGGCCGAGCGCGGCGATCCGCTCCCCGGGCCGGACGTGGCCCTCGAGGAACCGGATCGCCGGAGGAGTCGGAAAGAGCAGGCGCGCGGGCATCGGCGGATTCGCCGGAGCGTGGATCAGGAAGAGCTCCGCGGCGACGAGCGGCGCGAGCAGGTACGGCAGGAACCGTCGGCCCCGCGCGACGATCAGGATCACCAGGCCGGCGCCGAGGAATCGGAGCTGCCAGCGGAGCCAGCCGAGCCGGAAGACCGCCATGCGGTCCGGATCGCCCGGGTCGGGGTGCGCGAGGTAAGCCCAGGCGAGGCCCGCGGCGAGGAGGAGGCCGAGCCCGAGCGCCGCGGCGCGCGAGCCGTCGCCGCGGGCGAAGCGCTCGATCGCGATCGCCCCGAGCGCGGCGACGGCGAAGGCCGCGATCAGGAGCAGCCGGGTTCGTCCTAGCCCCACGGCGCCCAGGGCGGCGATCGTTCCGGCGGCGAGGAGAAAGCGGCTCGCCCGTGCGGCCCCTCCGAGATCGCGGCCCCGAGCAGATCGGCGTCCACCGGGCAGGGTCCCGGCCCCCACGAGCGCGGCGAGCAGGAGGATCGTGCCGGCGAAGGCGCAGGCGTCCTCGTTTGTGTTGTTCGGCCCCCAATAGTCGAGGTAGCGGCTGTTGCCCTGCGCGTTCGGAGCGAAGAGCGGAATCGTCCGCGCGACGACGGCCGCTCCGGACGGGGCGAGCGCGGCGAGGCGGGCCTGCTCGCGCGCGGCGCGAGCCGTGTGCGGCAGGTAGAGCGCCGCCGGCAGGAGCGTCGGGGCGCCCAGCCCCACGGCGAGCGCGAGCGCCCAGGCGGCGCGCGTGCCGAAGGGGCGGCGCGAGCGGCCGGCGAGCGAACGGGCGAGAACCAGGGCGAACGCCGCGGCGAAGACGAGCGCGAAGGCGATCGTTTCGGGGTGACCCGCCTGGAGCAGTCCGAACAGCGCGAAGCCGAGCAGGAACGCGTCGCGCCGGACCTGCCGTTGCGCCAGGACGGTCAAAGCGTAGAGCACCGCCGGCAGCCAGGCGGCCGAGCTCGCCATCGGCCAGCCGAGCCAGAGCAGGACAAAGCCGCCGAGCCCGAAGCCGAACGCGCCGCAGAGCGCCGCGCCCGAGCCGAGCCCCACGCGCCGGAGGAACAGGAAGGTAAAGACCAGCGCGAGCAGCACGCGGAGCGCGGCCGTCACTCCGGCCGCGGCGCCGAGCGGGAACGGCAGGGCGAGAAGCACGAGCGGCTGGAGCACCTGCGCCTGCGGATCGGCGAGCAGCGGCATGCCCGCTCCGACCCGTTCGTTCCAGAACGGCAACCGACCTTCCGCGAACGCCCGTCGGACCTCCACCTGGCTCGGCGCGACGAGCTGGATCAGATCCCCCTGGATCAGGTTGCCGTGTGGCACGGTCGGGGCGAGCTCGCGAAACGGCGCCTCTCCGCGCAGGTTGTCGAGCGGCAGGAGAATCTCGCCGCGGAAGAGCACGCCGCCGAACAGCGCGAGCAACGCGACGCCGAACGCCGCCGCGACGCCGAGAGGGACGGGATCCCACCATCGGCGCAAAGCGGTCAGTAAGACGGCCGCGAGCGCCGCCATGTAAAGGCCCGGGAGCAGGGGGACGAGGACCGATTCCATCGAGGGCGCGAGTCTACCGCCGCCGCTTCGCTCGAGAATTTCGCCGCGTTTCGCCGCGCGTGAGGGAAACGGTTCGGGCGCTGCGCCTAAGAGGGCAAGTCCAGTCCCGGTCGCTCAAGCCCGCGGACTTCCCTCGAAGGATGCCACCATGCGCAAGAAGCTCTCCCTCCACCGCGAGACCCTCCAGAACCTGAATCCGGAAGCGCTCTCGGGCGCGGGCGCCGGGCCGAACGTCTCCAACGGCTGTTCGTTCACGGTCTGTCAGGGCTGCGTCACCAAGTACCTCGCGGAGTGCCAGCCGCGCGTCACGGACTTCAACTCCTGCATTTGCTGAGGTCGAAACGGCCGGCGGCCGGTGCCGCCGGCCGCTCGGCAAACCCGGCGGGAAACGAGGGCATGCGGACTCTCGTGACAAGATCGGCCCTCCGCCATGTTCCAGGTCGCCGCCCAGATCTTCCGTTTCCGCGCGCTGCTATGGACGCTCACCACCCGCGAGCTCGCGGCGCGCTATCGCGGCTCGGCGCTCGGCTACCTCTGGTCGCTGGCCAATCCGCTGCTCCTGCTCGGCGTCTACACGTTCGTCTTTTCCGTCATCTTCCGGCCCCGGGTCTCCGGCGCCGACCCTTATTCGCTGTTCGTGGTGAGCGGCCTCTTTCCGTGGATCTGGCTGTCGACCTCGTTGCTCGAAGGAACGGTGTCGCTCACCGCCAACTCCGGCCTCTTGAGGAAGGCGGTTTTTCCCGTTGAGCTGCTCCCCGCGGTCGCGGTCCTCTCGAACCTGTTCCATCTGTTGCTCGCGACGCCGATCCTCGTCGGGGCGATCTTCGTCGGTCGCGCCTACGGCCATCCGGTCGGGGGGTGGCCGTCTCTCCTCGCTCCGGCGGTGGTCCTGCTCGAGGTGCCGCTGGTGGCCGGGCTCGCGCTCGGGCTCGCGGCGCTGAACGTCCATTTCAAGGACGTCCGCGACCTGCTCACGAACCTGCTCGCGCTCGGGTTCTTCCTCACCCCGATCCTCTATCGAATCGAAGCGCTCGTCGCGCTGCCCAAGGTGCAGCTCGCGATCCGCGCGAATCCGTTCGCGCCGTTCGCGCTCGCCTACCAGCGGACCATCTTCGAAGGCCGGATGCCGGAGCCCTCCCTCTGGTTGCACATGGTCGTCGTCTCGGCGCTCGCCTGGTGCGCCGGCGCATGGCTGTTCGACCGTCTGCGCGAGACGCTCGTGGAGGCCGCGTGAGCGGATCCGATCCCGCGATCCGGGTCGAAGGGCTGGTCAAGCTCTATCGGCGGACCGCCCCCCGCGACCAGTTCCGGACCTTGAAGAGCGCGCTCGTCGAGCGCAGCCTGACGCGGAATCTCACGCGCGGTGAGGCGATCGTGGCGCTCGACGGGATCGATTTCACGGTCGGGCGGGGCGAGGCGTTCGGCGTGGTCGGCGGCAACGGCTCGGGCAAGTCGACGCTGCTCAAGCTGATCGCCGGGATGATCCGGCCGACCTCCGGGCGCGTCGAGGTCGCCGGCCGGGTCGCCGCGTTGATCGAGCTCGGCGCGGGTTTCCACCCGGAAATCTCGGGGCGCGAGAACGTCTACATCAACGGCGCCGTGCTCGGGCTTTCGCGGAAGGAGATCGACCGCCGGTACGACGAGATCGTCGAGTTCTCGGGGCTCGCCGATTTCATGGCGGAGCCGGTCAAGAACTACTCCTCCGGCATGTACGTGCGGCTCGGCTTCTCGGTGGCGATCCACACCGATCCCGACATCCTCTTGGTCGACGAGGTGCTCGCGGTCGGCGACGAGCAGTTTTCCCACCGCTGTCTGCGGCGCATCGAAGAGCTCCTGGTCCAGGGCAAGACGGTCCTCTTCGTCTCCCACTCGCTCGACCTGGTCGCGGGTCTCTGCGACCGCGCGCTCTGGCTCGAAGGGGGCAAGCAGCGCCTGGTGGGCAACCCGCGGCGGGCGATCGACGCCTACCGGCAAGAGGTCGCCGAGCGCGAGGAGGGGGAGCATCGCGCCCAGGGCGAGAAGGCCCCCGAGGAAACCGGAGAAGGCGAAACCGAGCCGCTGCGCTGGGGCTCGCGCGAGGCGGAGATCGTCGCCGTCCGGCTGCGCGTCGGGGAGGGCGCCGAAGCCGAGGAGCGCCACCTGCTCGAATCGGGCGCTCCGGCGACCTTCGAGATCGTCGTGCGAGCCGGCCGGCCGCTCGAGGATTTCGTCTTCGGCATTGCAATCGCCACCCCGCGCGGCATCGCCTGCTGGGGAACGAATACCGACCTCGCCGGCTGGCGACCGGAGCGGCTGGAAGGGGAGGGGCGGGTGCGGATCCACTGCCCCTCGCTTCGTCTCGCGCCCGGCGAATACCTGGTCGACGTCGCCGTCCACGCCCGCGACGGCGCTCCCTACGACTACCGGCGCAAGGTGCTCGGGTTCACGGTCACCTCCCGCGAGCGCGGCGAAGGGGTGTACTTCCCCGAGCATCGATTCGACTTCGAGGGGGGGATCGCCTGGGCTGCCGACGAGGGACCGGGAGCGGGTGTAGACTGATCGAAAGAGCTCGAGCGGAGGTTGCGGCGATGCCCGGTTTCGGCCGGCAGGCTCCGCCCCTGCGCCGCGGCGGAGCAGCCCGCCGCGCGCCCACTCTTCTAAGGAGGCTAGGAAACCGTGCCGCCCACCGACGAAGCGCTCAACATCAAGATCGAGGACGACGAGCTCAAGGGGCGCTACTCGAACCTGCTGCGCATCCTCCACACCCAAGAGGAGTTCATCCTCGATTTCGTCAATCTGGTGCCGCCGCAGGGGATCGTCGCCGCCCGCGTGATCACCAGCCCGGGGCATCTCAAGCGCATCGTCCGGGCGCTCGCGACCAACCTCGAACGCTACGAGCAGACCTTCGGACCGATCCCCGAGGCACCCGGCCCGGAGGGGGACGACAACGTCCACTGAGGCCATGGACGCCTCGCTCGTCCTTTCTGCGGTGGCGGCGATCGCGCCGAAACGCGGCTACGCGGTCCTGCTGCTCGTGGGCCTGTTCGCCTGCGCCTCGGCCGGAAGCCCGGCCGGCGCCGCGCGCGCCTGGGCCGAGGGGCCGGCGCGCTGGCTCCTCCTCCCGGACGAGGCCGGAGAGATCCGGCGCCTGCGCGACGACCGGGCGGTGCTCGCGGCGATCGATCGCTTCTGGCAGCGCCGCGATCCCGACCCCGCGGTTCCCGGCAACCCGGCCCTGATCACCTTCAACGACCGGGTGGCGGCGGCCGACAACCTCTACGCGGGAGGAGACCGCCGCGGCTCGCTCACACCGCGCGGCCAGGCGCTGGTCCTCCTCGGGGCACCCCCTGCGCTGCGCTACAGTCAACGCGAGGTCCAGCGCCTGGAGCCGCGCCGGGTCGCCGGAGAGGCGGTGACCGCCCCTCACATCGCCTCGGTCGAGACCTGGATCTACGGCCCGGACGACCTTTCCCCCACGCTGCAGTCGCTGCTCGAGGAGTCCGGCCACGAGCTGTCGATCGCCCTCCTCTTCGAGGACCTCGGCGACGACCGAGCCCGGCTGCTCGAAGGGCGGGAGTTCCTGGCGCTCGCCGCCCGCGCCTGGATTCGGCCGGGAGTTTGAGCTCGACCCGGTAGCCGGCTTCGAGGGGCTCGAGCGGTTCTCGGAGCCGGGCCGAAGACGGGCTCAGCCTCGGGGAAAACAGGTCCAGTCCGGCACATCAGAGAAACACGTCGGGCAATCACTCGGGCACGTGTTGGTGCAAACCGTCGAGATCAAGGTGGTGCAGTTGACCGTGCCCGAGCCGAACCCCCCCGCGATCTGATGCAAGTCCAATGCGATGAGAGTCTCTCGGCCGAGATTGAGCTTCTTATTCTTCCTCTGCACGATGCGCTCCTCCTTGAAGGGGGTCCGGGCCGAAGGTGACCCGGGGACAAGCTTCTGCGCGGATTCTAGCTTTCAAGAGCCTTAAGCCCCCCCAATCCGCGATGACAAGGTGCGAAGGAAGCGCGAAAGAGCTTCCCTTGGGCATCCGGTAGTCGAGCAGCTCGATTCGCGCAAAGATTTTCGCTACCTTCGCCGGCTCCTCGAGGCTCTCCTGCGGCCGGGAGCCTCCGGGCCCGCGCGGTGTGAGATCCTTTGCTCCAACCCCGGCAGGGGAAGGAGATTCCGATGAACGCACCGACGACCTCGAACTTCCGGCCGCTCGCGGCCTTTCCCGCCGTCGTTCTTTCGGGGGCCATGGCGGTCGCCCTCCTCTCGGCCTGCGCTTCGGCGCCCGCGCCCCGGAGCGCGGCGGCTCCCGGACGGTTTTCGGAGGCAAGCGTGATCCCCGACATCGACCAGCGGCTGGCGAAGTACTCCCCCGTCCGGCTCACCCCCGATCTCTCGGCCCTGTCCGAGCGCGACCGCAAGGCGCTCGAAAAGCTCGGCGAGGTCTCCCGCCTGATCGACGAGATCTACCTGCGCCAGGCGTGGGCCGGCGGCCCGGCGCTGCGCGACGAGATGGCCGGCTGGAAGGGCCCGAAAGCCCAGACCGCCCGCGACTTCTTCACCGTGAACTTCGGACCGTGGGACCGGCTCGACGAGCGTAAGGCGTTCCTCGGCGACTCGGTCCATCCGAAGGGAGCCGGGTTCTATCCCGAGGACCTCACGAAGGAGGAGCTCGAGCGCTGGCTCGCCGCGCATCCGGAGGACCGAGAGGCCTTCACCTCGGGCGTCACGGTGATCCGGCGCCAGGGTGACCGCCTGGTCGCGATCCCGTACTCCAAGGAGTACCGAGAGTGGCTGGAGCCGGCGGCCCGGATCCTCAACGAGGCGGCCGACCTCACCGAGAACGCCACGCTCTCGAAGTTCCTCCGCTCGCGCGCGGCGGCTTTCCTCTCCGATGACTATTTCCAGAGCGACGTCGACTGGATGGACCTCGATGCGCCGGTCGAGGTGACGATCGGTCCCTATGAGACCTACGAGGACGACCTGTTCGGGTACAAGGCTTCTTTCGAGTCGTACGTGACGGTGAACCTGCCGGCGGAGGCCGCGGCGCTCGCCCGCTTCAAGGAGCGGCTCCCCTGGCTCGAGCGCAATCTGCCGATCCCCGACGCGATGAAGAACTTCGAGCGCGGCACGGAGAGCCCCATCCGCGTGGTGGACGTGGCGAGCGTCGCGGGCGACGCCCGGGCCGGCGTGCCGGCGATCGCGTTCAACCTCCCCAACGACGAGCGGGTGCGCGAGGCGAAGGGCTCGAAGAAGGTGCTGCTGCGCAACCTCATGCGCGCCAAGTACGACCGGATCCTCACGCCGATCGCGCAGCGCGTGCTCGATCCGGCGCAGGTGCCGCTCGTCACGTTCGACGCCTATCTGAACGAGGTGCTCCACCACGAGCTCTCGCACGGCCTCGGCCCGGGCACGATCACCAAGAACGGCCAGAAGACGGAGGTCCGCCTCGAGCTCAAGGAGCTTTTCTCCACGGTCGAAGAGGCGAAGGCGGACGTGATGGGCGTCTACGACATCCTCGCCCTGATCGAGCAGGGAGAGATGCCCGCCGCGCTCCGCACGGCGCTCGAACCGACCTACGTCGCGGGCCTGTTCCGCGCCGCCCGCTTCGGCGTCGACGACGCGCACGGTCAGGGGGTCGTCGCCCAGTTCAACTACCTCGAGGAGAAAGGCGCGCTCGAGGTCGACGCCGCCGGCCGCTTCCGCGCCGTTTCGGACAAGTTCCCCGGCGCGATCCGCGACCTGCTGCACGATCTGCTCATCCTCCAGGGAGAGGGCGACTATGAGGGGACGAAGGCGTTCCTCGACAAGTACGGCAAGGCGAGCCCGGAGCTGCGCGCCGCGATCGGCCGTCTCTCCGATGTGCCGACGGACATCCGGCCGATCTCGTGAAGCGAGTGGCGTGACGCTCGGCCCCGGCTGAACGCAATCGCCCTCGAACCCCATGAACTCGACCGACGCTACGGATCCCCCGACCGGCGGCTCGGCCGCCGGTCCGGAGATGGAGGAGCGCATCCGGACCTTCGACTGGTCGCGGACGCCGCTCGGACCCACCGAATCGTGGTCGCCGGCCCTGCGGATGATGGTCCGCATCCTCCTGGCGAACCGCTTCCCGATGCTGCTCTGGTGGGGACCGGAGTACGTGTCGCTCTACAACGACTCGTACCGGCCGATTCTCGGCACGAAACATCCGTGGGCGTTGGGGCGCCCGGTCCGGGAGTGCTGGAGCGAGATCTGGGATCTCCTCGAACCGCTGATCGATACTCCGTTCCGCGGCGGACCGGCGACCTGGGACGAGGACATCTTCTTCGAGATCAACCGCTACGGCTTCGTCGAGGAGACCCACTTCGCCATCGCCTACAGCGCGGTGCCGGACGAGAGCGCCCCGAACGGCATCGGCGGCGTCCTCGCCGCGGTGCACGAGATCACCGAGAAGGTCGTCGGAGAGCGCCGGGTGAGGGCGTTGCGCGATCTCGGCGCGCGCGCGGGACAGGCCAGGACCGCGGAGGAGGCGTGCCGGATCGCCGCGGAGACCCTGGCCGCCTACGACAAGGACGTCCCGTTCGCCCTCCTCTATCTGATCGACGAGCGGATCGACGAGAACGGCGAGGCGGCCGCGCTGGCCGGGTTTTTCGGCTGTGAGGCCGAGACCGAGGGCTGCCCCGGGCGCGTCGAGCTCGGCGCCTTGGAGGGTCCCTGGCCGTTCGCCGACGCGGTACGCACGGCCGCGGTGTCCGTCGTCGGCGACCTGGCCGGACGTTTCGGCGGCAACGTTCCCGCCGGTCCCTGGTCCGACCCTCCGCAGTACGCCGTGATGGTGCCTATCCGGTCGAACCTCGCCCACCGGCTGGCCGGGGTCATGGTCGCGGGCGTGAGCGCCCGGCTGAAGTTCGACGAGCCCTACCTCGGCTTCTATGAGCTGCTCGCGGGACAGATCGCCACCTCGATCGCCAACGCTCGCGCCTACGAGGCGGAGCGCCGGCGGGCCGACGCGCTGGCCGAGATCGACCGGGCGAAGACCGTCTTTTTCTCGAACGTGAGCCACGAGCTCCGCACCCCGTTGACGCTGATCCTGGGCCCGCTCGAAGACGCGCTGCTCGGCGAGGCCGATTCCGTGTGGCCGCGCGAACGGGTGGAGATGCTCCACCGCAATGTCCGTCGTCTGCAGAAGCTCGTCAACTCGCTGCTCGATTTTGCGCGCATCGAGGCCGGCCGCATCCAGGCGACCTACGTGCCGACCGATCTGGCGGAGCTCACGGTGGAGCTCGCGAGCGTCTTTCGCTCGGCCGTGGAGAGGGCGGGGATGCGCCTGATCGTCGATTGCCCGCCTCTCGACGAACCGGTCTACGTCGACCGGGACATGTACGAGAAGATCGTGCTGAACCTCGTCTCCAACGCCTTCAAGTTCACCCTCGAAGGGGAGATCGAGGTCCGGTTGCGGGACGCCGGGGCCGGCGTCGAGCTATCGGTGCGCGACACGGGCACGGGGATCGCCGAGAGCCACCTGCCGCACGTCTTCGACCGCTTCCATCGCATCGAGGGGGTGCGGGCCCGCACCCACGAGGGAACCGGGATCGGCTTGGCGATGGTCCGCGAGCTGGTTCGGCTGCACGGCGGTGGCGTCTCGGTTCGAAGCGCGGTCGGCGTAGGAAGCACGTTCTCGGTCGTGCTGCCCAAGGGGATCGCCCACCTCCCGGTGGACCGGATCGCGAGCGGCGGCGGATCGGTGGTCTCCGGGGCCTCGGCGGCCTCGGTCTCGGCGGCCGACTCCTTCCTCGAAGAGACCTTGAGCTGGCTGCCGCGCGAAACCGAGATCCCCGAGCGGTGGCCCGCGGGCATCGTCGACGCGCCGACGACCGTCGCCCGGCCGGGATCCGCGGAGCGGCCGCGCATCGTCTGGGCCGACGACAACGCCGACATGCGCGCCTATGTCGGTCGACTGCTGGGCTCGCTCTACGACGTGGAGGTCGTGTCAGACGGCGAGGCGGCGCTCGCCGCCGTCGAGCGCCGGCTCCCCGAGCTCGTCCTCGCGGACGTGATGATGCCGGGCTTGGACGGCTTCGGACTGCTGCGCGCGCTCCGGTCCGACGAACGGACGCGCACGCTCCCGGTGATCCTGCTCTCCGCCCGCGCCGGCGAGGAGGCGCATGTGGAGGGGATGCAGGCGGGGGCCGACGATTACCTGGTCAAGCCGTTTTCCGCGCGCGAGCTGCTCGCACGGGTGGGCGCCCGCCTCGAGATGGCGCGGCTGCGCCGGGATCATGAAGCCCGGATCACCGACGGCTTGCGCGAGGCGGATCGGCGCAAGGACGAGTTCCTCGCGACGCTGGCCCACGAGCTGCGCAACCCGCTCGCCCCGATCCGCACCGGACTCGAAACGCTGCGCCTGGCGCGAGGCGACGGCGAGGTCGCCGAGCAGGTCCACGCCGTCATGGAACGGCAGGTCGACCACCTGATCCGCCTGGTGGACGACCTGATGGAAGTCTCGCGGATCACCCGCGGCAAGGTCGAGCTCAAGAGGGAGCGGGTCGACCTCGCCGACGTCGTCCGCAGCGCCGTCGAGACGAGCCGGCCGCTGATCGACGCCTCCGGGCATCGGCTTACCCTGGACCTGGCGCCCGAGACGATGCTCCTGGAAGCCGACCCCGTGCGGCTGGCCCAGGTGCTGGCCAATCTGCTGAACAACGCCGCGAAATACACCGAGGACGGGGGCCGGATCTGGCTCACCGCGCAACGCGAAGGCGCGTTCGCCGTGGTGTCGGTCCGGGATGACGGGACGGGCATCGACGGCGACATGCTGCCTTCGGTGTTCGACCTGTTCGCCCAGGGGGAACGCAGCTACGGGCGATCCCAGGGAGGCCTAGGGATCGGCCTGACCCTCGTCCGCAGCCTGGTCGACTTGCACGGCGGCCGGGTCGAGGCGAAGAGCGACGGCCTCGGGCAGGGAAGCGAGTTCGTGGTGCGGCTGCCGCTCGCGGCGGGCCCGGCGGGATCGCTGCAGTCCGATCCGCCGCCCGCCTTGCCGCCGAGCGCGGTAGCCCAGCATCGCATCCTGGTGGTCGACGACAACCACGACGCGGCCGAAAGCCTCGGCATGCTCCTCCGGTTCCTCGGCGCCGACGTCCGCACCGCCCGGGACGGGGCGGAGGCGCTCGATGCGCTCGAAACCTACGCGCCGAGCGTCGTGCTGCTCGACATCGGCCTGCCCGGCATGGACGGCTACGAGGTCGCCCGCCGGATCCGCCAACGCTCGTCGAACGACGCGGTCCGCGTGATCGCCCTCACCGGCTGGGGCCAGCGGGACGATCGTAGGCGCTCCGAAGAAGCCGGCATCGACCACCATCTGGTCAAGCCGCTCGATCTCGCCATCCTCGAAAGGATCCTGGCTACGCCCAGGGATCGGCCTTAACCAGCGGCGTGAGGTCTCGCGCGCCCGTTTGAGCGCACCGGGCGGCGGCGAGTCAGTCTTTACGCAGCTCCCGGCCTCCCAGCCGCGATGTGGGATGAGGCGCCGGATCGAAGTCGAAGACTCCATGCGAATAGAGCGCCGCGTCGAGATCGTTCGTCGCCTGCGCCTGTCGCAACCAAAGGTTCCAAACGGCGATCAGCTCGGTCTCCGAGAGATTCCGAAGGTCGAGGTCTTCTTCGCTCAAGAACTCGTCGCGCATGCCGGTCACAGATCTTCCCCGGACGCAGGTTCGAAGGGAAGGATCCCTTCGGCCCGCGACGCCATGAAGGCGTTGGCTTCGGCGAGAGGTCGGTCCTCGATCTCCCTCTGAACGTCCGGCCAGATCTCGCGCCAGGCTCGAGCGGCCGCGAGGTAACGGTCGAGGCGCGCTTCGTTCGCCCGAATGAGCGTTCGTCTTTCCTGGTCGAGCGCCTCGTCTAAAGCCTCTCGACCTTCCGAGATCCGACGGAGAAGCGGCCGTTCGGCTTCGACCTCGGCCAGCGCTTCCGGATGCTTGGTGGCAAGCTCGATCAGGTCACGACTACTGCGGGAGTACCGGAGTTGGGCTCGCGGCTCGGTCATCAAACGAGCGAGCTCTCCGATGACCACGTAGTCCTTCTCGCGATTGGTCAGCTTGAGGGCGGCTAGCGGCTCCACTCCAACGACCTCGTCACCTCTTGCTTCGGCCTCCGCCCACATTCGCGCCAAACTCGCCGCGCCGATCCGCGGAGGTCGCGTAACGAAGTCCGTCCTCATGCGAATCTCGTCGCTCCGAAATTCCAGGTGTGAGCTCCAGCCGCCGGCCAACCAGCGGAGGTCGAGCGGCGCTCCGAAACGCAATTGTGCCCTCTTGGCAGAGAGCACCTCGAGGACGTGCCGCAGCGCTTCGGCATCCTCGCGCAAGATCCAGTCGCCGTCCTTGCTCATGATCGCCAGTCGGTGCACGACCACGGCTTGGCCCGAGCTAAGGAGAGCCCGCAGGCGCCCCTGATTGAACTCGTCGGTCAGATCGAGATAGGGGTTGCTCATCCTCGGTCAGTCACTATAACGGTCGCAGGTTTGAAATTCGAGGCACGCTTGAGCTGTCCGAGTATCCCCTGCACGCCGTGAGGCTTGAGCCTCGTGGCGAAGCGCTCCGGCGCCTCGAAACGCGCCCCGGACTATCCGGGGACAGGAGGATCGCGACCGGAGCAGGGGGTCGCGCGATCGCCGAGGCGCCGGCTCGCAATGTGATCCCACGGGCCTACGGTGTAGCGAGGGGTTTTCTGATCGGGCGGAGCGATTTCGTGGCGGCCGAATTCGCTTCGCTCACCGCGAAAACGACTTTCGCGGCGGCCGAGACGCTTCGGGACTGGCGCGACCGTTTTCGGCACTTGGAAAACGGGTTTTCCCGCGGAGCGTAAGGGTCGCGGCGGCGAGAAAACCGCTTGGGCGGTCGCGAATCGGCGTTGGCGACCGGAAAAGCGAATTCGGCCGTCGAAAAACGGGTCCGCTCACCCGCGAAAACGATTTCGGCACTCCACTTCGAAGGGCGGACATCGATCCGGCGAGGCGTTTCGGCCCCTTGCCCGCCGTTTTTCACCGACTCACCAGCGCAGCAGCACCAGCTCGGAACAGAACCCCGGGCCCATCGCGGTGAGGAGGCCCCAGGATCCCGGGGCGGGGCGATGGTTCGCCATCGTCTCTTCGAGCACCAGGAGGACGGAGGTCGAGGAGAGGTTCCCCACCTCGCGCAGGCTGCGCCAGGTGACGTCGAGGGCGCCGTCGGGAAGCTCGAGAGTCTGCTGCATCGCCCCGAGCACTTTCGGGCCTCCCGGATGGCAGACCCAGCTCGCGATGTCGGCCCGGCTGAGGCCGTGGTCGCCGAGGAAGGCGTCAACGTCTTCCTTCATGTGCTCTTCGACCACCTTCGGCACGTCGGCCGAGAGGACGATCTTGAAGCCGGTCTCCGAGATGTCCCACCCCATCACGCGCTCGGAATCGGGATAGAAGATCGAGCGGGTCGCGACGATCTCAGGGCCGGCCGTGGCCGGAAAGTCGGTCCGCTCGCTTCCGGCGACCAGCACGGCCGCCGCTCCGTCGCCGAACAAGCCCGAAGCGATCAGGTTCGGGATCGACAGGTCCTCGCTTTGGAGCGTGAGCGAGCAGAGCTCGACCGAGAGCAGCAGCGCCACCTGGTCCGGATAGGCGCGCACGTAGTCCGCCGCGCGGGCGATCCCGGCGGCGCCCGCGAGGCAGCCGAGGCCGAAGATCGGCAGGCGCTTGATCCGCGGCGACATGCGCAGGCGGTTGATCAACCGCGCGTCGATCGACGGGGTGGCGACCCCCGTGACGGTGGTGAAGAAGAAGGCGGAAACGTCGGTCGCGGCGAGCCCCGCGCGGTCGAGCGCCCGGCGGATCGCCCGATCCCCTACCTCTTGGGCGACACGGATCCAGGCGCTGTTCGCCTGGCCCCAGGTCTCGAGCCGGTCGTATTCGTCGATCGGTAGGGCCAGGTAGCGGCCGCCGACCAGGACGTTTTCGTGCAGCCGCTTCAGCCGGTCGAGGTTGAACAGGCGGTCTTGCCAGCGCTTCTCGAGCGCCGCGAGCAAGGTCGCCTGATCGTAGAAGTGCGGCGGCAGCGCGGAGCCGACGGCGGCGACTCTCAAGCGGCGGGCCCCACGCCCGCGGTGCCCGGCGGCTCGTCGGCGGGCGGCGGCGCCGCCTCTTCGAGAGACGAGGGCGGCTCGGGCGCCCGCGTGGACACCGTGGGCGGTTCGAGGGCCGCCAGGCGTGGTGGGGGCGCCGGAGGCTCGGGCCGCGGCTCCACGGGGCGCGCCAGAATTCCGAGCACCAAACCGCAGGTCGAGTAGAGAACCCACCACCGGAACGACATGCCCCAATAGGGCTTGGGATCGAGACCCGCGGCGGCAACCGAGACGACCAGGAGGGGACCGCGGAAGACCCAGGCGATCCAGCCGGTCATCAACCCGGTGAACCAGGAAACGCCCCCTTCGCGCTGGATTAGCAGGAAGAGCGCCGCGAGGCCGAGCGCTTCGAGCCCCCAGGCGCCGAGCTGCACCCTCGGGGGCGGCGGCGGCGGCGCGCCGACGGGGAGCCAGCCGAGCGCCTCGAGGCCGAATTGGAAGAGCGCCATCACCAGGACGAGCAGCGCGATCGAGAGGGCGAGGAATCGGCTCAAGGCCGAGGCATCATAGCCGACCTCCGCGGCGGCGGCCGCCAGCGGGCGTTCGTGTATGCTCCGGCCCCTTGGGGTCCGCTGGAACGCTGAACGGTCATCCAAGCCGCCGGGTGGATGCGTAGGTGGAAAGGATGGAACGAGCTCTGTCGCAGATCGGGTCGCTGCTCAAGTCGCATTCCGGGAGCGAGGTTCGCGCATGACGGCCGACGCGCTTTCGGGCGCGGGTCTCGAGCCGGTCGCCGCCCCCCCGATCCCGGCGGCCGACGCACCGCGGGTGGCTCTCCGGGCGCTCGACACCCTCTGGTTCCAGGTCGCGGGTACGGTCTGCAACATCGCCTGCACCCACTGCTTCATCTCCTGCTCTCCCACCAACCACACCCACGAGCACATGAGCCTCGCGCTCGTCGAGGGCTACCTCGAAGAGGGCGCGCGCCTCGGGGTGAAGGAGTACTACTTCACCGGCGGCGAGCCGTTTCTGAACCCCGAGATGGAGGAGATCCTCGCCGCCACGCTGCGCGTCGGCCCGGCGAACGTCCTCACCAACGGGCTGCTGCTCGACCCGGCGCGCGCGGAGCGCCTGAAGGCGCTCGCCGACGCCTCGGACTACTCGCTCGACCTGCGCGTCTCGCTGGACGGCTACGACGCCGCTTCGAACGATCCGATCCGCGGCCCCGGCACGTTCGACCGCATCCTCGAAGGGGTGGGCAATCTGGTCGCGGCGGGGCTCAATCCGGTGATCACGGTGACCGAGGTCCATCGGGAGTCGGGCACCGATCAGGGCAAATCGCGATTCTTCGAGCTGCTCAAGGGCCTCGGCATCGACAAGCCGCGACTCAAGATCCTGCCGGTCTTCCAGATCGGCGCCGAGGCGGAGCGCGGCGGCGCCTATGAGGCGTGGCAGCGTCTGCGGGAGGGGGACGCCCCGGAGGGGGGCTGGGACCACCTCCAGTGCAGCGCCTGCCGGATGGTGACCGACCAGGGGGTCTGGGTCTGCCCGATCCTGGTCAACGAGCCCTCCGGCAAGATGGGCGAGTCGATCGCCGACGCTCTCGAACCGTTTTCCCTCGACCATCCGGCCTGCTGGACCTGCCACGCGTACGGCGTGAGCTGCAAGACGTAACGAGCGAGGCGACGGAAGAGAGCGCATGGCGAACCGTCCCCCCCAGAGCCTCGGCGAAACGACCGACGACTCGGTGCGCGCGCGGCATCGGGAACGGCTGGTCGCCCACCGGGGGCTCGCCACCTGGGGCGAGTCGCTCGTGCCGCTCGGCCGATTTCGCGCTGCGACGGCCGCCTCGGGGATGGCGCTCTCGGCCGGGGAGCGTGACGCGGCGGTGCGCGGCTTCCTCGCCGCGGACGCCGATCCCACCCCGGTCGAGGGGCCGTTCCGACGCATCCTCGTCTTCGGCGGGGTCTACAACAACCACCTGGCGCTCGCCGCGCTGCTCGAGGAGGCGGCGCGCCACGCGGTCGACGCCATCTATTGCTTGGGGGACTTCGGCGGGTTCGGCCCGAATCCGGAAAAGATCTGGCCCCTGTTGACCTCAGGCGGCGTCCGGGCGATTCAGGGGAACTACGAGGAGTCGCTCGCCTCCGGCCGCGAGGACTGCAACTGCGGCTATACGGACCCGCGCGACAATCACTTCGCCGAGGTCTCTTACCGCTACACGGAGAGGAGCTGCTCGGCCGAGTTCAAGACCTGGATGGGGCGACTCCCCCGGCGGCGGCGGGTTCGCGTGGGCGGGCGAGAGCTGCTGCTGGTCCACGGCTCGCCGCGACGGATCAACGAGTTCCTGTTCCGCTCGACCAGCCCGGTGCCGTTCCTCGAGGTGCTGCTCGACCAGGAGCGCGCCGACGCCCTGCTCTGCACGCACACGGGCCTCCACTGGCACCGGCGGCTGCCCTCCGGACGCGACGCGGTCAACGTCGGGGTGATCGGCCGGCCGGCCAACGACGGCGACGTCCGGGTCTGGTACGCGGTGGTCGAAGAGGCGGGCGAATCGGCAGGCGCGCCGGCATCGGCGGGGGAGCCGGATGCCGGGGGGCTCTCGGTCCAGCTTCTGCCGCTCCGCTACGACCACCTGGCGCTCGCCGCCGAGATGCGCGCCGAGCGGCTGCCCGAGGAGTTCGTCGAAACCGTCACCACCGGCTGGTGGACGACCTGTCTCGAAATCCTGCCGCCGCGCGAGCGGGCAGTCTCCCGGTACTGAACCGAGACGACCCGTGCGCGCCGATCATCCGAATCCTCCTCCGCCCGCGTACCTGAAGAGTACGATGCGCGGCCGACCGACCTTTCTCGTCTTCTCCCGCGGCGTCTCGGCGGAGAGCGCCCGGCGTCGCTTGCTGCCGGGTCGGCTCCGTCATCTCGAGGACGCGGCGCATCGCGAGCTGCTCGACAGCGCCGTCGCCGCGGGTCGGGAGGCCGGCTGCGCGATCGCGATCGCGAGCCCGGAGCCGCTCGCCGACGCACCCGGCGTCGAGGTCCTGCCCCAGCGCGGCGAGCGGTTCGGCGCGCGGCTGGAGCACGCGGTGGCCGGGGCGTTCGCCCGCGGTCCGGAGATCCTCGTGGTCGCCGCGGCCGACGTCCCCGGCCTCTCGGCCTCGCATGTCGCGCGGGCGATCGAGCTCCTAAGGGACGATCCCGACCGGGTCGTCCTCGGCCCCTCTCCGGACGGCGGCCTCTACCTGATCGCGATGGCGCGGCCGATCGCCGGGCTCGCCGACGCCGCGCGGTGGTGCCGGCACGAGACGCTCCGCGATCTCGAGCGTTCGCTCGCCCGGGCCGGGCGCGCGGTGGTCCGCCTCGCGCCACTCGCCGATCTCGACCGCGCGGTCGACCTGTCGGGCTGGCTCAAGCGGCAGAAAGCCGGCCGCGGGGCGGGCCTCGCGCGCCCGCTCGCCCGGCTGGTAAAAATCCTTCGGTCCGCGCTCGCGGACCTGCGGCCCACGGTGCCGTTCGATCTCGGCCGTATCGCCGGCGGCTTCGCCGCGCCGCGCGTCGGGCGCGCGCCGCCCGCCCCCTCCCCGCTTCCCTTCTAAACCACCCGTTCCGAGTTCTTCCGCGGGCAGCCCCCTTCCGAGGGGGCCGCTCGGTGGCAATTTTTCTTTGGCCCGCGCCCTTGGCGGCGCAGGAGGTCCGCATGGCTACCTTGGTCGTCGACGACGTCGTCAAGGATCGATACCGGCAAGGCGCCCAAGAGCGCGTTTCCGATCTCTGCTGTCCGGTGGAATACGACCCGAAATATCTCGCGATCATCCCGGACGAGGTGATCGAGCGCGACTACGGCTGCGGCGATCCGAGCCGGCATCTCAAACCGGGCGAGACCGTGCTGGACCTCGGCAGCGGCACGGGCAAGATCTGTTTCATCGCCGCCCAGGTGGTGGGGAAAGAGGGCAAGGTGATCGGCGTCGACATGACCACCGAGATGCTCGACGTGGCACGGCGCAACGCGCCCGTGGTCGCCGAGCGACTGGGGTACGCGAACGTCGAGTTCCGGCGCGGCCGGATCCAGGACCTCGCGCTCGACATGGACCGCTTCGACGCCGAGCTCGCGAAGGATCCCGTCCGCTCGACCGAGGGCCTGCTCCAGGCGGCCACCCGCGCCGAGCGGCTGCGCCGGGAGCACCCGCTGGTGGCCGACGATTCGGTCGACGTCGTGGTGTCCAACTGCGTCTTGAACCTGGTCGACGGCGAGGAGAAGCCGCGTCTGTTCCGCGAGATCTTCCGCGTCTTGAAGAACGGCGGGAGCGCCGTGATCTCGGACATCGTGTGCGACGAGGAGGTGCCCCTTTCGATGCAGCTCGACCACGAGCTCTGGAGCGGCTGCATCTCGGGCGCGCTCACCGAGACCGGCTTCCTCGAGGCGTTCGAGGCGGCGGGCTTCTACGGCATCCGCGTCCTCGAGCGGCAGACGGAGCCCTGGCGCACGGTCGAGGGGATCGAGTTCCGTTCGCTCACCGTAGAGGCGTGGAAGGGCAAACAGGGCGAGTGCCTCGAGCGCAATCAGGCCGTGGTCTATCGGGGGCCGTGGAAAGAAGTATTGGACGACGACGGCCACCGCATGCGGCGCGGCGAGCGCTATGCCGTCTGCGACAAGACCTATCGCCTCTACCAGCGCGAGCCCTACGCCGGCATGTTCGACACCATCGAGCCGCGGGTCGAGGTGCCGCTCGAAGAGGCCGCGCCGTTCGATTGCTCGCGCACCGCGCGCAGGCATCCGAAGGAAACCAAAGGCCAGGACTACCAGGTCACCACGGAGGCCACCGCATGCTGCACTCCCGGTTCCGGCTGCTGCTGATCGCGGCCGCGTTCGCGGTCGCCCCGTGCCTCGCCGCGACGGCCCGGGCGGCCGACGGGCCGCTCCGGATCAACGGCTCGACCACCGTGAACCCGGTGGTGGTCGAGGCCGCCGAGATCCTGCGCGGAGAAAAGAAGGCGACCATCTTCGTCGACACGCAAGGCGGAAGCTCGGGCGGCATCGCGGCGCTCGGCGAAGGGCGCGCCGAGATCGGCATGATCTCGCGCGACCTCGAGCCGGACGACGCGAAGAAGTTTCCGAAGGTCCGATTCCAGGCGACGCGGATCGGCATCGACGCGCTCGCGCTGGTCGTCTCGAAGGACGTCTGGGACGGCGGGGTGAAGGTTCTCTCGCGCCAGCAGGTGCAGGGCATCTACGAGGGGACGATCGCCAACTGGAAGACGGTCGGTGGCCCGGACCGACGGATCGTCTTCTTCAACAAGGAGCCCGGCCGGGGAACCTGGGAAGCGTTCGCCAAGTGGCTCTACGGCGATCCGAAGAAGGCGCCCGACGTCTCCCATCCGGAGGTCGGCGCGAACGAAGAGGGGCGCAACAAGGTCGCCTCGACGCCGGGCTCGATCTCGCAGCTCTCTGCCGCCTGGGCCGATCAGAAGACCGTTTTCGCCGTGGCGGTCAAGCGTCTTGACGGCAAGGTCGTCGCCCCGACCCTCGCCGCGATCGCCGACGGTAGCTATCCGATCGCCCGTCCGCTCCAACTGGTGACCGACGGTCCGCCGAAGGGGCTGGCCAAGGCGATGATCGACCTCCTGCTCTCCCCACGAGGTCAGACGCTGGTCGAGAAGCATGGCTATCTGAAGATACCGGCCGGCCCAGGGAAGAAGTGAGGGAAACACCCGAGTCGCGACCTCGGCCGCGGCGGCCGGACCTCCTCCGGCTCGCCGCGTTCGGCTCGTCCGCCCTGGCCGCAGCGGCGTTCCTCGGTCTGGTCGTCGTGTTCGCGATCGAGGCGTGGCCGTTCGTCCGATCGGCCGGGTTCGCCGGACTGCTCGGGGTCCGCTGGTCGTTTCGTTCCGCGAGCTTCGGCGCGCTGCCCATGATCTACGGCAGCCTCGCCGTGTCGGCGGTCGCGCTGGCGCTCGCGGCGCCGATCGGTCTCGGCGCAGCGGTTTTCCTTTCCGAGCTCCTGCCGCGACCGATCCGGATCGCGGCGAAGGTCGGAGTCGAGCTGCTCGCGGGGATTCCGTCCGTCGTCTACGGCCTGCTCGGCGTCCTGCTCCTGCGCGACGTCGTCTTCCGGCTGCTGCGCCCGTTCGATCCGATCTCCGGCGACACGCTCGCGACCGGCGGACTGCTCCTCGCGGTGATGATCCTGCCGACGGTCGTCTCGTTGGGCGACGACGCGCTCGCCGCGGTGCCGCGCAGCCGGCGGATCGCCGCGCGGGCACTCGGTCTCGGCCGAGCCGAGACGATCGTGCGCGCCGTGATTCCGGCGGCGCTGCCCGGCCTCGCCTCCGCGCTCCTGCTGGGCCTCGGCCGCGCGCTCGGCGAGACGATCGCCGTCTTCTTGGTGATCGGCCGCCGGGACAACGTCTGGCCGGAACGGCTGCTCTCGATCGAGCCGCTCGCCGGAGCGGGCCAAACGGTGACCACGAAGCTCGGCGGCTCGGAGACCTTTCTCGCGTACGGTGACCCCGTGCATTGGGGGGCGCTTCTCGCCCTCGGCCTGCTCCTGCTCGCGGTGGTGGGCCTCCTCTCGTTCGCCGGCTCGTGGCTCGCGCTGCGCAAGGTGCCGAATGCGTAAATGGGTGAGCCGGGCCCTGATCGGGGGGTGCGCGCTCGCGGCATTCGCGGTGCTCGGCGTCCTCGCGATCGCGCTCGGAGAGATCGTCGGCCGAGGCGGTTCGGCCTTCGATCCCTCTTTCTACGTCCGGCCTTCGTCCGGTTCGGGCGCCGAGGGCGGGGTGCTCTACGAGCTCGCGGGCACCGCGATCCTGATCGCGACCGCGCTCGCCGCGAGCCTGCCGTTCGCGGTCGGGCTGGCGCTTGCCGCCACCGTGTATCTCCCCCGCCCGGGCCTGCGGCGCGGCGCGCTCTCGGCGCTTTACGCGGCGAACGCCATCCCCTCGGTCTTGCTCGGCATCGGCGGATTCGTCGTCTTCGTCCACGGGCTCGGTTGGGGCAAATCGTGGCTCGGCGGCGGTTTGCTCCTCGGCCTGATGATCCTCCCGGCCGAGACGATCGCGCTCATCGAGCGCATCGAAGCGTTGCCGCGAACCTACGTCGAGGCGGCTTACGGGCTCGGTCTCACCAGAGCCCAGGTCGCCCGCTCGGTCATTCTGCGGCAGAGCCTGGGCGGTTTGATCTCGGGGGCGCTGCTCGGACTCGCGCGCGCGGCGGGTGAGACCGCGCCGATTCTTTTCGCCGCCGCGGTCTTTTCCGGCGCCGAGATCCCGCGAGGCATCCGGGAGAGCCCGGTGCTCGCCCTGCCGTACCACATCTTCGTCCTCGCGCAGGATTCCTTTTCGCCGGCCGGCGAGAGGCATCTCTGGGGCGCCGCGCTCGCGCTGCTCGGCTTGGTCGCCGGCGCGAGCCTCGTCGCCCTGCCGATCCGGCTGCGCGCCCATGAGGAGGCACGCCATGGCTGAAGCCCTGTACGCGGTCGAGCCGACCGACGGCTGCTGCCCGGCGGTGGACTGCGCGGCGGACGGAAAGATCGTCGACGCGCTCCGGTCGCCGGTCGTCGAAGCCTTCGAGGCGCCGGCCCTCGAGGCCCGCGGCCTGGGCGTCTTCCAGGGCGAGCGCCCGCTCTTGCGCGGCGTCGACCTCCGCCTTCCGGACCGGCGGGTCCTCGCGTTGATCGGCTCCTCGGGCGCGGGCAAGACGACGTTGCTCTCCTGCCTGAATCGGATGGTCGAGCTTTCGCCGGGGCTGCGCATGGAAGGCGAGGTCCTTCTGTTCGGCGGCTCGATTCGGCGCCAGCCGGTGGACGCCGTACGCCGACAGGTCGGCATGCTCTTCCAGCGTCCGGTCCTCTTTCCCGGCACTGTCGCGGAGAACGTGCTCTTTGGCCTGCGCCACGCCGGGCTCGTACCGCGACGGCACCTGCCCGAGCGGCTGGAGCGCGCCCTGGTCGAGGCCGCCTTGTGGGCCGAGGTGAAGGACCGCCTGAAGGATCCCGCCGCCCAGCTTTCGGTCGGCCAGCAGCAGCGGCTCTGTCTCGCTCGTGCGCTCGCAGTCGACCCGCGAGTCCTCCTCTTGGACGAGCCGACGAGCGCGCTCGACCCGCGTTCGACCGAGGCGATCGAAGAGCGGATCCGCGAGCTGGCGAAGAGCCGGGCGATCGTCCTGGTCACCCATTCGCTCGGTCAGGCGCGGCGGACGGCGGACGAGATCGCCTGCCTCGACCGGCGCGACGGCCCGGGTGGCCCCGCGGGCGAGCTGGTCGAATGCGGCGCCTGCCGCGAGCGGCTCGCGAATCCGCAAAGCGTCGAGCTCGCCCGCTTCCTGGAGAGCGAGCGCGCATGAATCGAAGGTTTCGATCCCTGAAGGAGGAAGCATGACGAACACCCACCTCGCGATCCTCGGCTCCGGACCGACCGGCCTGGAGGCCGCCCTTGCCGCGGCGGAGCGCGGCCTCGACTTCACGCTGTACGAGGCCGCGCCTCGAATCGCCGGCCACGTCCGCGCCTGGGGCCACGTCGGCCTCTTCACCCCGTGGTCGATGAACGTCTCGCCGCGGATGCGCGCCGCGCTCGTAGCGGCGGGCGTCGAAGTTCCCGAGGGCGAGAGCTGCCCCACCGGCGACGAGTTGGTGGACCGTCTGCTCGAGCCGCTCGCCGCGCTGCCTGCCGTCGCTCCGCACATCCGGCTCTCGTCCCGAGTCGTCGCGGTCGGGCGGGAGGGGCTGCTCAAGCACGAGGAGATTTCCTCGCCCGCGCGCGCGGCGAGGCCGTTTCGTCTGCTGATCGCCGACCGCGACGGCGAGGAGCGGATCGAGCACGCCTCGGTGGTGCTCGACTGCACGGGGACCTACTCGAACCCGAACCTTCTCGGCGACGGCGGCATCCCCGCGCCGGGCGAGCGCGCGCTCGACGGGGCCGTCTCCCGGCGGCTGCCGGATTTCGAGAGGGAGGAAGGCTGGGCGGGGCGGACGGTGCTGCTCGTGGGCGGCGGGCATTCGGCGCGGACCGCGGCGCGATCGCTCGCGCGGCTCGCCGAACGCGCTCCAGGCACCCGAACCGTCTGGGCGCTGCGCGGGGAGGAGGGCTCCTGCGTCGAAGCGTCAGCCGATCCGCTCCCCGAGCGCGGTCGGCTGGTCGCGGACGCCGCGGCGATCGCCGCGGGCGGCTCGCCCGCGGTCGAGGTCAAAAAAGGCGTCGTGGTCGAATCGCTGCGAAGGTCGAGCGGGAAGATCGAGGTCGGCCTCCGGTCGGCGGCCGGAGTGGAGACGGTCTCGGTCGACCGCGTGCTCTCGCTCACCGGCTACGTTCCAGACGACCGGCTCTACCGGGAGCTGCAGATCCACGAGTGCTATGCCTTCTCGGCTCCCATGAAGTTATCCGCCGCGCTCCTGGGCGCGAGCGGCGGCGGCGATTGCCTGACCCAGACGAGCCATGGCGCCGATACGCTCGCGAACCCGGAACCAAACTTCTACATCCTGGGGATCAAGTCGTACGGGCGCAACACCAGCTTTCTGATGCGGGTCGGCTGGGAACAGGTGGGAGAGGTGTTCGGTCGCATCGGCTGAGGCGGTCGCGAGCGGGGGAGGGGTCGTCCCGTGGGATTCGTGCGATAAGCTTTCGCGCCCGGCCTGCTGGTCGCGGGAGGCCCGGCCTTTCGCGGGATTTCTAGCCCTTTTTTAGGAGGACGACCGATGAAACGTACGCACCGCTTGGCCCTTTCCCTGCTTGCGGGGACGGCCCTCGCCGCCTCGGCCGCGAGCGCGCAGACCTCGCAGCTCTCCGCCCCGCGGCCTTCGCCGGGCGCCATGGTTTCGCAGACGATCGGCTTGACCGACGTTTCGATCCGCTACAGCCGGCCGGGAGTCAAGGGACGGAAGATCTGGGGCGAGCTCGTTCCCTTCGGCGAGGTCTGGCGCACCGGCGCGAACGAGAACACGACGATCACCTTCTCGACGGCGGTCAAGGTGGAGGGCAAGGAGGTCCCGGCGGGGACGTACGGCCTGCAGACGATCCCGACCGAGAAGGAGTGGACGCTGATCCTCTCCAAGGACGCGGACGAGTGGGGCGCCTATAACTACAAGCCCGAGCACGACGCGTTGCGCGTGACCGTGACTCCGGTCCCGAACCAGCACGTCAAGGAGCGGATGGAGTTCTATTTCGACGACCTCACCGACAACTCGGCGACGGTCAAGCTGATCTGGGAAAAGCTCTCGGTGCCGTTCAAGATCGAGGTCGACACGGCGGCCCAGGTCGCCGCCAAGCAGCGCTGGCAGACTCTCTACCAGGGAGCCGCCTGGTGCGTCGACAACGGCTGCGCGGACAAGGCCGAGAAGTGGCTGGACGCCTCGATCGCCCTCGACGCCAACTTCAACAACCTGCGGGCGGAGGCGAACCTCTACGCCAAGCAGGGACGGGTGAAGGAAGCGGTGGCCGCTGGCGAACGCGCTCTCGCGGCGGCGAAGACGGCGGCCCAGCCGCCCGCCGCGGACCAGGTGGCGGCGCTCGAGAAGTCCGTCGCCGAGTGGAAGGCGAAGAAGTAGACCCGGCGCCGTTGTCTCGATTTGGAACCCGCGAGCCCGCGAAAGCGGGCTCGTCGTTTTTTGGGGAGCGCGCGATCTTCAGCCGGCGAGCCAGGCCGGAACGTCCGTGACCGACGCCAAGCAGACCGCCGCGCCCGCCCCTTCGAGATCCTCGCGCGTGTGCGTTCCGGAGAGGATGCCGACGGCCCGCGCGCCCGCGTTCATCGCCATGCCGAGATCGTAGGTCGTGTCGCCGATCACCAGCGCTTCGTCGGCGCGCGCCCCGAGGTTCTCGAGAATGTCGAGCAGCATTTTGGGGTGTGGCTTCGAAGGCGCCTCGTCCACCGTGCGGGTGAAATGGAAAAGCCCTTCGAGGCGGGTTTGCGCGAGCGCGTGGTCGAGTCCGCGGCGGCTCTTGCCGGTCGCGACCGCCAGGAGATATCCGGCTTCGGCGAGACCTCGCAGCATCGCCTCGACCCCCGGGTAGAGGATCGGCCGGTCGCGAAACGTCTCGTGCCAATGACGCCGATAGCTGTCGCGAATCCGTTCGAGGCTTGCCTCGTCGCAGTCCGGCCAGAGCTCTTCGATGGTTTCGCGGAGCCCCATGCCGACCACGCGGCGAACCTTCTCCTCGGGGGGCGGCGCGAGGCCGAGGTCGCCGAGCGCCGCCTGGGTACAGGCGACGATCGTCGCGATCGAATCCATCAGCGTCCCGTCCCAGTCGAAGACCAGCAGGCGAAACGCGCGGGAGGCGTTGGTTCGGGGTGAGGAGGTCATCTCGGGCCCCCGATTCTACTGAATGGCATCGAGAGGAAGGGCGTCACCGCGACGGACCAGGAGCTGACCGGCGAGCTTCCGGCCGGCCGCCACCTCGGCGCCGGGACCGACGATCGAGCCCCGCACGACGCTTCCGCCGCGGACGATCGCTCCCGGCAGGCAGAGCGAGCGCTCGATCCGGGCGCCCGCTTCGACCGCGCATCCCGCCTCGACGATCGATCCCTCGATCGACACCTCCGGCGAAACCGTGGCCTCGGGCGATATCCAGCGCTGCAGCGGTCGCCCCGACACCCATTCGAGCGCGCCGTCGAGATATCGGGCCGGCGTTCCGAGATCGTGCCAACGGGCCCGGGTTACCAGGGAGGCGATCCGCTCGCCGCGAGCGAGCATGGGCAGATAGAGGCTCTCGACGATGTCGGCCGGCCCGGGCGGAACGTCGGCGAGGAGGTCCGGGGAGAAGGCGTGCATGCCGGCGAAGGCGATGCGGCGAGCGATCGTGCCAACCGGTGGAGCGGTCCGCATTTGAACGACCCGCCCCGCGCGGTCGACGCCCAATCCTCCGCCGAGCTCTTCCGGGTCGGGGCGGCCGGCGAGCAGGAGGGTCGCGCGCGCGCCGCTTTCCAGATGGCGGGCGAGGAGCGTGTCGACCGGCCAGCGGCAGAGCGAATCGCCGTTCACGACGATCGCCAGATCGGCCCGGGAGAGGAAATCTCGCATCGGCGGCAGCGCGCCGAGCGTGCCGAGAATCTCCGGCTCGTCGAAGTACTCGATCGGCATCCCCCGGTAGGAATTGCCGAACGTCGCGCGGATCCGGTCGCCGAGGTGATGGAGGTTCAGCGCCGCCGCTTCGCACCCTGCCCGCACCAGACGATCCAGCGTCCATGCGACAACTGGCCGGCCGGCGACAGGCAGCAACGGCTTCGGCGTTTCGAGGGTGAGCGGCCGGAGCCGAAGGCCGAGGCCCGCGGCGAGCACCACGCCGCGGAAAGAGGGCTTTCGGTTCGGAAGGACCTTCGGCATCGCCGCGGAAGCGACGCGCCTACCGGCTGCCCGCCGGGAACACCATCTCGGGGGGCGCTTCCGGATGCTCTTTGAGGTGATCCTCGTAGAGCCGAAGGTAGGAGCGCTTCTCGCCGTTCTTGGGATCGAAGCCGCAGCGCTTCGCGACGGTCTCGGCTCCCTCGCCTTCGAATTCGGCGAAGTCGCCGAGCGGCGTGTGATCGAGCGCGATCGTCACGCCGCCGAGCTGCCATTCCTCGCGGACCTTCTGATAGCGCGAGACGACGCGGTACCCGAGGCCCTCGAGCAGGGCGCGGGCCTCTTCCGCGTCGTTGACGCCGAACTCTCGCTCCTCGCGGACCTTGACGTTGCCTTCGAGCTGCATGGGTCCCTTCAAGGTGACGCGCCCCCCCGAGCCGTCGATCCGCAACCGGAGGACGCGGCCCGCCTGGCGCAGCTCGTCGCTGCGATCGAAGATCCAGTTGTCCTCGAACGCGCCCGGCGCCCGGCGCTCCGCTTCGAGCTCGACGAGCCGTTGGCGCAGGTCGTCGAGCTCCACCTGGGGAAATTTGATCTCGCGCTCGATTCCTTTGGACTTCATGACCGCGGCACTTCCTTTGGAACCTCTCGGAGACTCGAGCGGCTTACCGCACCTCGCCGACGCGATCGAGCAGCCGTGCGACGGCCCGGATCCCGTTGTAGAAGTGACTGATGTTGAATTTCTCGTTCGGCGAGTGGAGCGCGTCGTCGTTCAGGCCAAAGCCGAGCAGGAGCACGGGTGTGCGCAGCACGTCGGAGAAGGTCGCGACGATCGGGATCGAGCCCCCCTCGCGAACGCGGACCGGACGCTTGCCCCAGACGTCTTCCATCGCCGAGAGCGCCGCCTCGACGAACGGCCCCTCGGTCGAAACGCCAACCGCCTTGCCACCGTGGAGGTATTCGACCTCGACCTTCACGCCGTGCGGGGCGATCGAGCGGACGTAGTCGGAAAACTGCCGGGCGATCTTCTCCGAATCCTGGTCGGGCACCAGACGCATCGACACCTTCGCGCCGCACCAAGACGGTAGGACAGTCTTCGCCCCTTTGGCCTGGTAACCGCCGAACAGGCCATGGACATCGCAGGTCGGGCGTGCCCAGGTTCGCTCGCGCACCGTGTAGCCCTGCTCGCCCCAGGTCTCGGAGATGCCGAGCTCCGCGCAGTACTCCTTCTCGTCGAAGGGGAGCTGCGCGAACTCCTCGCGCTCCCACGCTTCGAGCGGCTTGACGTCGTCGTAAAACCCGGGGATCAGGATTTTGCCGGTCTCGCGATCCTGGAGCTGGGCGATGATGTGTCCGAGGGCGTTCAGCGGGTTCGCGACGCCGCCTCCGTAGGTTCCGGAGTGGAGATCTCGGACCGGTCCGGTCACCTTGACCTCCATGTACGCGAGCCCTTTCAAACCGTAGACGAGCGACGGCTGACCGGGACCGTACATCGAAGAGTCGGAGACCACCACGCAGTCGCAGGCGAGCCTTTTGCCGCCATCCTCGCGGACGTAGCGGTCGATCGATTCGCCGCCCGATTCCTCTTCGCCTTCGACCAGGAACTTGACGTTGACCGGCAAGCTGCCGCGCTCCTTGAGCATCGCGGCAACGCCCTTGACGTGGGCGAACGACTGCCCCTTGTCGTCGGTGGCACCGCGGGCGTACAGCTTGTCCCCTTCGACGGTCGGCTCGAACGGCGGGTTCCGCCATTCCGAGAGCGGATCGGCGGGCTGGACGTCGTAATGCCCGTAAAACAGTACGGTGGGTTTGCCCGGAGCGCCGAGCCATTCCGCGTAGACCAGCGGGTGGCCGTGGGTGGCGATCTTCTCGACGGTCAGGCCGGCCTCGCGCAGCTTGCCGACCAGGAAGTCGGCCGCGCGCGACACTTCGGCGGCGTACTCCGGATCGGTCGAGATCGACGGGATCCGGAGATAGTCTTTGAGCTCTTCGAGATAGCCCTCTTTCTCGGCTTCGATACGGGCGAGGACGTCGGTGGATTCGAGGGCCATCGGGACACTCCTAGGTCGTTCCGCGCGAATCTATCGCATTTCGTCGCGGGTTCGACCGCGGTGCCCTACCCCGCGCCCGGGCGTCCACGGGAGGGCTCCGGTGTGCCGGAACCCTCCGGGCGCCGCGGGCTGGTCCCGTCTTACTCCTGGTCGGCGAACGAGCGGCCGGTCTTCTTCCAATCGGCCAGGAAGCGATCGAGACCGACGTCGGTGAGGGGGTGCTTGTAGAGCGCCTCGAGCACCTTGAAGGGGATCGTCACGACGTCCGCCCCGATCTGCGCGGACTGCACGACGTGAATCGGATGGCGGGCCGACGCCACCAGCACCTGGGTGGCGAACTCGTAGTTCTGGTAGATGCCGACGATGTCCTCGATCAGCTTCATCCCTTCCTCGCCGACGTCGTCGAGGCGACCGACGAACGGAGAGATGTAAGTCGCTCCCGCCTTGGCCGCGATCAGCGCCTGGGCGGCGGAGAAACAGAGGGTCACGTTGGTCTTGATGCCTTCCTCGCCGAGGGCGCGGACGAGGCGCAGACCGGGTGGGTTGAGCGGCACCTTGACGACCACGTTGTCGGCGAGCTCCGCCAGGCGATGCGCCTGATCGAGCATCTCGTCGTACTCGAGCGCGAGCACTTCGCCGGATACGGGACCCGGAACGAGGTTCGCGATCTCCTTGACGGTCGGCAGATAGGGCTTGCCCTGCTTGGCGATGAGCGAGGGGTTGGTCGTGACGCCGTCGAGCATTCCCCAGTCGAGGGCGGTTTGAATTTCTTGGACGTCGGCCGTATCGAGGAAGAACTGCATGTCGTTACCTCCGTACCCTTTGCTTCGAAGGATGCGCCCGCGAAAGTTTCGCTCCCGAGGGCGCTTCGGAGCACGCGGACGATGCACGGTCCGCGCGCCTTGCGTCGGCCTCTAGTTTACCGGCCCCTCGGGATCCGCGCCGGGCTCGCCGGCGGCCTCCGGGCCTCCCTCACCATTCTCGACCTCCGCGCTCTCGGCGCCCTCGGCGAGCTTCGCCACGGCGACGAGGCGGTCCTCCCCTTCGAGATCCATCAGCTTGACGCCCTGGGTCGATCGCCCGATCACGCGAATGCCTTCCACGTTCAGCCGGATGATCTTGCCCTCCTGGGTGATGAGCATCAGCCCGTCGCCCGGAGCCACCTGGCGGACGCCGGCGACGGCGCCGGTCTTCTCGCTCACCTTGAGGTTGATGATGCCGAAGCCGAGCCGCCCCTGAAGGCGATAGTCGTCGAGCGGCGTCCGCTTGCCGTATCCCTTCTCGGTGACCGTGAGGATCTCCCCGTCCGGCTCGAGCGCTTCGAGCGTGACCACGCGGTCCCCTTCGCGGAGGCGGATACCGTTGACCCCGTAAGCGCTCCGTCCCATCGCGCGGACCTCGGACTCGGGGAACCGGATCGCCAGCCCGTTGGCCGTGGCGATCAGGATCTCGCGCGTTCCGTCGGTGACCCGGACGGTGAGCAACCGATCCCCCTCGTCGATCTGGATCGCGATGATTCCGGCGGCGCGCTGGTTGGCGTAGGCCGAGAGCGGCGTCTTCTTCACCGTGCCGCGCTCCGTGGCGAACACCAGGAAGCGGTCGGGCTCGAAATCGCGCACGGCGACCGTGGTTGCGACCTTCTCGTGCTTCTCGAGCTCGAGCAGGTTGACGATCGCCTTGCCCTTGGTGTTCGGCCCGGCCTCGGGGATCTCGTGGACTTTGATCCAGTACATCCGGCCGCTCTCGGTGAAGACCAGGACCGAGCTGTGCGCCGACGCCACGTAGAGATGCTCGACGAAGTCGTCGTCCTTGGTCGCCATGCCGACCCGCCCCTTGCCGCCGCGGTTCTGCGCCCGGTAGAGCGACAACGGGGAACGCTTGACGTATCCCGAGCGGGTGACGGTGATCACCATGTCCTCGTCGGCGATCATGTCCTCGATCGAGATCTCGTTCGTCGCGGGGATGATCTCCGTGCGCCGAGCGTCGCCGTACTTGTCGCGTAGCTCGCGGACCTCGCGCCGGATCTCCTCGAGCACCAGCGCGTCGGAGGCGAGGATCGCGCGCAGGCGCTCGATCGTCTCGAGCAGCGCGTGATACTCGTCGAGCACCTTCTGGCGCTCGAGCCCGGTGAGACGCTGGAGGCGCATCTCCAGGATCGCGTCGGCCTGGAGCGACGACAAGTCGAAGCCCGTCATCAGGCGCTCGCGCGCCTCGGCCGGCGTCTGGCTCGCGCGAATCGTGGCGATCACCTGGTCGAGATGGTCGAGCGCCTTCAGGATCCCCTCGAGGATGTGGGCGCGCTCCTCGGCTTTCCTCAGGTCGAAACGGGTCCGCCGGATGATCACCGTCTTGCGGTGGTTCAGGAAGTGAAACAGCAGCTCCTTGAGCGTCAGGATCTTCGGCTGGTTGTCGACGATCGCGAGCAGGATGATGCCGAAGGTGGTCTGCATCTGAGTCAGCTTGTAGAGCTGGTTCAAGATGATCTCGGGCACCTCGCCCCGCTTGCAGTCGACGACGATCCGGATGCCGTCGCGGTCCGACTCGTCGCGCAGATCGGAGATCCCGTCGATCTTCTTCTCCCGTACGAGCTCGGCAATCCGTTCGAGCAGACGCGCCTTGTTGACCTGGTACGGGAGCTCGTTGACGATGATCGACTGCCGCTCCCCTTTCGCTTGGGTCTCGACGCTCGCCTTGGCGCGGACCTGGACGATGCCGCGTCCGGTCGAGTAGGCCAGGCGGATTCCTTCGAGCCCGTGAATGAACGCGCCGGTCGGAAAGTCGGGGCCGGGCAACGCGGTCATCAGCTTCTCGACCGTCACATCCGGGTCGTCCATCAGAAGCTCGAGCGCGTTGAGCACCTCGGTCAGGTTGTGCGGCGGGATGTTGGTCGCCATGCCGACCGCGATTCCCGAGGAACCGTTGATCAGCAGGTTCGGCGCCTTGGCGGGCAGGACCACCGGCTCCTGTTCCGAGCCGTCGTAGTTCGGCTGCCAGTCGACCGTCTCCTTGTCGATGTCGTCCTTCAACATCTCCTCGGCGAGCCGGGTGAGCCGCACCTCGGTGTAACGCATCGCCGCCGGGTTGTCGCCGTCGATCGATCCGAAGTTTCCCTGGCCGTCGACCAGCCGGTAACGCATCGAAAAGTCCTGCGCCATGCGCACGACCGTGTCGTAGATCGCCGAGTCACCGTGGGGATGAAATTTACCCATGACGTCGCCGACGATGCGAGCCGACTTCTTGTAGGGCTTGCCCGAGGTATTACCGCTCTCCCACATCCCGTACAGCACGCGGCGGTGGACCGGTTTCAGGCCGTCGCGCACGTCGGGTAGGGCGCGGCCGATGATCACGCTCATCGCGTAATCGAGGTAGCTGCGCTTCATCTCCTCTTCGATGTCGACCGGTACGGGCCGCTCGAAAGGGAGGATCGGGGTGTCTTCGCTCATGGAATCCTTGCGTGGTGCAGATTCGTCGGGATCGCTCCTCAGACGTCCAGGTTACGGACGTTGAGAGCGTTGTTTTCGATGAACAGGCGGCGCGGCTCGACCTGATCTCCCATCAGGACCGTAAAGATGCCGTCGGCTTCCACGTCGTCTTCGATCCGAACCTGCAGGAGGCGCCGACGGGTGGGATCCATGGTCGTTTCCCAGAGCTGTTCGGCGTTCATTTCGCCGAGACCCTTGTAGCGCTGGAACGAAAGACCTTTTTTCGCTCCGGCGTACATTCGCTCCATCACCTCGTCGAGGTTGGTGAAGACTTCCGTCTCGTCGCCCCGGACCAGCGTGAACTGGGTCGCGCGGAGCGCGTCGAGCCCCTGGTGGTTGGCCGCGAGCGCGCGATATTCCGCGCTGGTCAAGAGCGACCAGTCGATGCGGACGAGGCGCTCCACGCCGTCTTTCCTCTGGCGGAAGGAGATCACGCCGGTGCCGTGCTCCTCGTCGCGCTCGACCCTGGGAGCGACGAAGCCGGCGGTCTCGATCGCCTCGGCGACCGCGGCGAGCTTCGTCTCGTCGGCCAGGCCCTGCTTGTCGACCAGGCCACCGAGAAGGGCGATACGAACCGCCTCCTCCGGCACGCCGCGAGAGCCGAGCTTCGCCAGGTGCTCGCGGAACGATTCGACCTTCTCGACGAAGTGGGCCAGCCGGGGCCCGCTGACCAGTTCCCCTTCGCCCACGGCGAGCTGCCAGAGACCCTGGACGCGCTCGATCATGAAACCGCGATATTCGCGATCGTCCTTGAGATACGACTCGCGCTTGCCCTCGGCCACTTTGTAGAGCGGCGGCTGGGCGATGTAGAGATGGCCGCGCTTGATCAGCTCTTCCATCTGCCGGTAGAAGAATGTGAGGATCAAGGTCCGGATGTGGCTGCCGTCCACGTCGGCGTCGCACATGATGATCAGCTTGTGGTAGCGCAGGCGGGCGATGTCGAAATCGTCACGCCCGATTCCCGCGCCGAGCGCCGTGATGATGGTCTTGATCTCTTCCGACGAGAGCATCTTGTCGAAGCGCGCGCGCTCGACGTTCAGGATCTTGCCGCGCAAGGGAAGGATCGCCTGGAAGCGGCGGTCTCGACCCTGTTTGGCGGTGCCACCCGCGGAGTCGCCCTCGACCAGGAAGAGCTCGGCGAGCTCCGGGTTGCGCTCGGAGCAGTCCGCGAGCTTGCCCGGAAGGGACGAGCTCTCGAGCGCCCCCTTGCGCCGCGTGAGGTCGCGCGCCTTGCGCGCCGCTTCGCGCGCGTGGGCGGCTTCGACGCATTTTTCGATGATCTTCCGCGCCTCGCGCGGGTTCTCCTCGAGATAGGTCGCGAGCTTGTCGTTGACGACCTGCTCGACCCACCCCTTGACGTCGGAGGAGACCAGCTTGTCCTTGGTCTGCGACGAGAACTTGGGATCCTTGATCTTGACCGAGAGGACCGCGGTGAGCCCCTCGCGAATGTCCTCGCCGGTCAGATTCTCCTTGAGCGCCTTCAAGAGCCCGTTCTGCGTCGCCCAGGCGTTGACCGTGCGGGTGAGCGCGCCCTTGAAGCCGACCAGGTGCGTGCCGCCGTCGCGGTTGTTGATCGTATTGGTGAAGCAGTAGATCAGCTCCTGGTATCCCTCGTTCCACTGCAGGGCGACCTCGACGACCTCCTCGCCGGTTCCGTCGTCGCGCTTCTCGACCAGGTGGATCGGCGGCGTGTGAATCGGCGTCTTGTTGCGGTTCAGGTGCTCGACGAAGGAGCTGATGCCGCCGGCGTAGGCGAAATCCGCCTCCTTTCCGGACCGCTCGTCGATCAGGTGGATGTAGACCCCCCGGTTCAGGAACGATTGCTCGCGGAGGCGCTGAGCGAGCGTCTCGTAGTGAAATTCGAGCACCGAGAAGATCGTGGGATCAGGCCAGAAGCGCACCTTCGTCCCGGTCTTCTCGCTCTTGCCGATCGCGTGGATCGGTGCCTCGGGCAACCCCTTGTGGTAGGTCTGAAACCAGACCGCCCCGTCGCGCTTGATCTCGAGCTCGAGCGTCCCGGAAAGGGCGTTGACGACCGAGACGCCGACGCCGTGGAGGCCACCGGAGACCTTGTAGGAATTCTTGTCGAATTTTCCGCCGGAGTGCAGCTCGGTCATGATGACCTCGGCCGCCGATCGACCCTCGCCCTTGTGGAGGTCGACCGGGATGCCTCGTCCGTCATCTTCCACCGAGACCGATTCGTCGGTGTGGATCGTCACGTCGATGCGCGAGCAATATCCGGCCTGCGCCTCGTCGATCGCGTTGTCGACGAGCTCGAAGACCATGTGATGGAGACCCGAGGCATCCTCGGTGTCGCCGATGTACATCCCGGGACGCTTGCGAACGGCCTCAAGGCCCTTGAGGACCTTGATGTTCTCGGCGGTATAGGTCGGCTGGGGTTCAGACAAACCGTAGTTCTCCCTCGCCTTCGCTCCCGCCCGGAAGGGCGGCCGGAAGACGCTTTGCCGGTTTTCTTGATCGACGGAACGCCACCCCGGAGCGGGGCGTTTCGAGACGGTGTAGACGATACCACGAAACGACCCTTTTTGCGAGCCGTAGACCCTTGAAAAAAAAGGGGTTAGAGCCGAGCCTCGGCGTTGTCGGCCGGGCCTGATCTCAGAGCTCCGAAACCACTCCTTTTTCGACCTTCGAGACGCGGTCGACGGCGATGGTCAGCCAGGCCTGGGGGCGGCTGGACGTGGCGAGGATTTGAGGAGAGGGGGCGAATATTTTCCACATCGCCGCAAGGGTCGCGGTGGCGAGCTCGGCGTCGGCATCGTCGAGCAAGACGAGAGGCGCGCGGCCGGCTTCGCCCAGGACCCGGGCCTGAGCCGCGAGCAGGGCGAGGCCCAGGACTTTCCGTTCTCCAGCCGAGGCGACGCTCCGGATGTCCCGGCCTCCCCAGGAGATTTCGACCTCGTCGCGCTGGGACCCGACGAGCGGACTTCCCCGCCGAATCTCCCGGTCGGAGATCCGGTGGAGGCTCGCGAAGATCTCTTCGGCCCCTTCGAGCGCGGAGGAGGGAGAGGGGCGATAGCGAATTTCAATCGTTGGCAGCGGCAGATCGATCTCCTCGAGGACGCGTCCGAGTTGATCGCGCAGCCGAAGGAAGAACTGCTGCCGGAGCTCGGCGAGCTCGGCGATCGCTCCGGCGAGCACGCCGTTCCAAGACGCCAGCTCTTCGGCCGCAGGGCCGTCGCCGCGTTGGAGGATTTCCCGCTTCTCATGCAGGGCTCGCCGAAAGCGCTCCAAGACCTCGAGGGAAACCGGTCGAAGACCGAGGATTCCTCGATCGAGCAGACGACGACGAAAAACCGGGGCGCCGGTGAGGATCTCGACGTCGCCGGTCGCCCAGGAGACGACGGGCAAGACCGCGAGATGCTCGGCGAGGCTGGTCGATTTGTCGTTGACCGAGCGGAACTTCTTCCCGACGGCGAATCCGGCGGCGAGCCTCTGGCGGCCGGCCCCTTCGACCTCGCCGACCACGCTGAAGCCGGTCTCTCCGTGGCGGACGCAGTCGACGATCTGGCGCGCGCGAAAGCTGCGCGTCGTGGCGAGGTAATAGATCGCTTCGAGAACGCTGCTCTTGCCCGCGCCGTTCGGTCCGAGCAACAGGCGGCTTCCTGGCCCGAGAACCAGACCGAGGTCCGCGAGATTGCGGAAGCCTCTCGCCTCCAGGTGAACCAGCACGGGAGAAGCTTCCGCTTCAGATCCTCATCGGCATGATCACGCAGAGGTACCGGGCATCGGAGCCATCGACCGGATAACCCACGCACTGCGTGTTCTCGTCCTTGAGGTCGAAGCGAACCTTCTCGGTCTCGACCGCGGCCAAAAACTGCGCCATGTAGTCCGGGTTGATGCCGACGCGAATCTCCGGTCCGGAGTAGTCGCAGGCCAGCTCTTCGACCGCTTCGCCTAGATCCTGGTTGACCGCCGAGACGGTGACCTGCCCTTCCTCGAGGTCGAGCCGCACCGCACGCGCACGATCGCCGGTCATCAGGGCGACGCGCTTGACCGCCTCTCCCAGGGCCCGCCGATCGAAGATCGCCTGCTTGTCGTTGTCGCGCGCGATGACCCGCTCGTAGTCGGGAAACGTCCCCTCGAGGATGCGGCAGATGAGCTCGCGGCGATTCAAGCCGAACGACAGGTGATGCTCGCCTCGGGCGAAGACGACGTTGCCATCGCCCTCGAACCGCTGGATCTCCTGCAGCGCCTTGCGCGGAGCGAGGACCGAATCTTCCGCCGCCCCTTCGACCTTCTGCTCGACCAGGGCCAACCGATGCCCATCGGTCGCCACCATCTCGACGCTGTTCCCCTTGAGCTTTATCAGCGCCCCGTTCAACTGGAACCGGGACTCCTCCGCGGACACGGCGAAGAAGACTTTCCCGATCATCCGCTTGAGATCGGCGAAAGGCAGCTCCATGCGGCGCGTCGGCTCGACGGTCGGCAGGGTCGGAAAATCGTCGGGCGGAAGGCCATGGATCTTGAATCGAGAGCGGCCGGCGCGGATCGAGAGGGCTCGCGGCTCCTCGAGGACCAGATGCACCTCGTCGCCGGTCAGTGAGCTGATGATCTCGGTGAACTTGCGCGCCTGGAGCGCGATACCGCCGGGCTGCGAAACTTCGGCGTCGCACCAGCTGGTGAGGGAAACGTCGAGATCGGTCGCCGCGAGCGAAACCCTGGCACCCCGCGCCTGAAGGAGGAGGTGCGACAGCACCGGGATCGTCGTCTTCTTCTCGGCGATGCCCAGCATGGGGGATAGCTCGGCAAGAAACTCACTGCGCGAAACGCGGATTTCCATGGGGCTCCTTCTCTTACCCAGTACCCAGAATCATATCTCACCGTAGTCGTACGTAGAAGGCGCTGTGGATCTGCGGATTTGGGTCCTAACTCCCAGGAAAGAAAGAGAGTTGCCCGCTGAGCCGAGCTGCGGTTCAGCTGTGGAAGGGCTGTGCACGGCTGCGCATGGAACCGCGAGGTCTGGAAACTTTCCGGCTTCCGTCCTCAGGAATTTCCGCAGGAGATTCGCAGGGGGTCGCGATCTCTCTTTAGGAGAGGCTGCGCTCGAGGTTCTGCAGGACACGATCGAAATCGCCGTCCTCTTGCCGTAACTGCTGGATCTTGTCGACCGAGTACATGACGGTCGAATGGTGCTTGTCGTTGAACTGTTTGCCGATCTCCGGATAGGACAGGTCGGTGAGGCGCTTGCACAGGTACATGGCGACCTGCCGAGGAAAGGAGATCTGCTTCGAGTTGTTCTTGCTCTTGATCTCGACGACCTTCAAGCCGTAGTGGCGCGCGACGCACTTGGTGATTTCGGCGGCGGTAGGCTTGCGTCCCTCGTGCGGCAGGATGTCGCGCAACGTTTCGCGGGCGAGCTCCAGGGAGAGCGGTTTTCCGGTGAGCGAGGAAAACGCGATCACCCGATTCAACATCCCTTCGAGCTCCCGGATGTTCGACTTGATCTGCTGCGCGACGAACTCCGCGACCTCGTTCGGGAGCTCCGTCTTCTCGAAGTCGGCCTTCTTGCGCAGGATCGCGACTTTGGTCTCGAGATCCGGTGGCTGGATGTCCGCGATCAGGCCCCACTGGAACCGGCTCCTCAGCCGCTCCTCCAGGGTAGGGATGTCCTTGGGCGAGGAATCGGACGAGAGGATGATCTGCTTCTGGCTCGTGTAGAGCGTATTGAAGGTGTGAAAGAACTCTTCCTGGGTCCGTTCTTTGTTGGCGATGAACTGGACGTCGTCGATCAGGAGAACGTCGATCGTCCGGTAGCGCTCCCGAAAAGCCGGCATGCGGTCGAAACGGATCGAGTTGATCAGCTCGTTGACGAACTGTTCCGCCGGGAGGTAGAGGACCCGGAGGTGGGGATGTTGGGCGAGGATCTGATGACCCACCGCGTGAAGGAGATGGGTCTTGCCCAGCCCTACCCCACCATAGAGGAACAGGGGGTTGTAGCTCGACGAGGGACGATCCGCCACGGCCCGCGCCGCGGCATGGGCGAATTGGTTCGAGTTGCCGACGACGAAATTCTCGAACAAGTACTTCTGATTAAACGCATTCGCCGCCGGAAGCGGCACGCTGGCCGGCTCGGAGGCGACGGGGGATTCGCCGCCCGCGGACGCCGGGGCGTCGTCGAGGACGAAATCGATTTCGAGATCCGGCTCTTTGAGCTCGGCGATCGCACGGTCGATCTCGGGCCGGTAGCTCTCTTTGAGCGTCGACACGAAGCGCTCGTTGGGAGCGATCAGGATCAGCCGTCGATCCCCGTCGAGACGTCCTCGGAGGGGGCGAAACCAGGTTTCATAGTCTTCGGGCGCCAGCGAAAGCTGGAGCTTCTTCTGCAACCGAGACCAAAACGTATGTGGTGCCATCAGGCCGAAAATCTCGCAGGTGACAGAGAGGATATCCGCAAATTTTCCACAGCCTGAGGAAAACCGAGGGTACGGCGACCGGTCGCATGGCGGTGGGGCCAGCAGGCGTTTTTCGAGGCTAACAGGATCCTCCGGACCGCCGCAAGGCCTGCCGCGGAACGCGCTCGCGGCCGATCCCGGATCCGTCTCGCGGCGATGCCGGAAGAGGGTCCCTCAAGGAAAGACGCGATAAAACCGGCGGAAAGGGTCATCGGCTCGGGAGGGAGGGAGTGAGAGACAATGAAGGCCCGATGTGCGGTCGAGGACCTGGTCCGATCGAGGATCCGAAGAGAGGTGCGAAAAAGGGGCCGACCCCCGAGGCCTCGAGCTTGATCGGCTGGTTCGATCGGCATCGACGCGATCTCCCCTGGCGTCAGAACCGAGATCCCTATCGCGTCTGGATCTCGGAGATCATGCTCCAACAGACACGGGTCGAGACGGTCATCCCCTATTACCTAGCGTTTCTCGACCGGTTTCCCGGAGTCGAGGCGCTCGCGGCCGCACCGCTCGACGAGGTGCTGGCCGCCTGGTCCGGTCTCGGGTACTACCGGAGGGCGCGACAGCTCCACGAAGCCGCGCGGGGTGTGGTCGCTCGCGGAGGTTTTCCCCGCACCGTCGAGGGACTGCTCGATCTGCCCGGAATAGGCGCCTATACGGCGGCGGCGATCGCGAGCATCTGTTTTGGGGTCGCCGTTCCGGTGCTCGACGGCAACGTGGAGCGCGTCCTCGCGCGACGGCTCGCCGAGGAAGGGGACGTCAAGAGCGCGGTGGTACGACGCAGGCTCCTGGTCGCGGCCACGGAGCTTCTCGACCCTGGCCGAGCCGGCGATTCGAACCAGGCGATGATGGAGCTCGGCGCGACGATCTGTGTGCCGAAGAACCCGCGGTGTCTGCTTTGCCCTCTGGTATCGGGTTGCCGAGCCGCCGCGGCGGGCGCCGCCGAGCGTTATCCGAAAGCGGCGCGCGCCGCCAAGAGCGAAGAAATCTCGCTGGTCGCGCTCGTGGTCGAGGACGGCGAGGGAAACGTCCTGATGTTCCGCCGTCCGGACACGAGCTCGCTGCTCGCGGGTCTATGGGAGCTGCCGTGGGTGGAACGGACGGAGGAGCTCGAGGCCGGTCTCCGGGAACGTTACGGAGGGCGATGGACGGTGGGTGAGCGGATCGGCGGCGCCCGTCACGGCATTACCTACCGGGACCTCCGTGTCACCGTCCATCGCGGCACGGTGGAGATCGAATCCGCCGTCCGGGAGGGCGCGGCGGCGGGTTGGTTCGGACTGGAGGAGATCGAGAGCCTGGCGACCTCGTCTCTGGTAGGAAAGATCCTGTCGGTCGCGAGGAAAGCTGGGGTTACTGACCGGAACCGCCGGACAGGATGAACCAGCCGATGATCTTGTCGTCGATCTCGCGCAGCCGGGACGCGGCAAGGTTGCACAGGATCCGGAGCAGATTCAGGGACGAGATCTTCTGGATGTCGAGGAGACCTTCGAGCACCTCGCGGGAGATGGCGAGGACCACCGCTTCTTCCTCGTGCGCTTTGGCGTCGGCCGACCGGGGTTGGTGGTCGATCAGCGCCATCTCGCCGAAATAGTCGCCGCGCTCGAGGAACGCGAGCGCCTCCTCTCCCGCGCCCGGGATGAACTTGCTGATCATGATCCGCCCCTCGAGGACGACGTACATCGAGTCGCCGGGCTCGCCCTCGCGGAAAAGCACCTGGTTCGGGGCGAGCTTCTTTTCCTTCGATAGGGTGGAGAGGAAGTTGATCTCGAGGTTCGAGAGCTTCTGTTCCTGAAACAATCTGCGCTTCGAGGCGAGGTCGACCCGAAAGTCCCCCGTCGCCGCGGCCCCGACGGCCGCCGGAGTCGCCGCGGGTGCGCCGGAGGTCGAGAAGAAGCGCGTCAGCTTGTCGTTCGTGGCGCGCAGCTTCTGCGACAGGCTCTTCCAGAACGCCCAATGGAGCGAAAGCTTGAGCTTGGGATCCTCCTCCATCGCGCCGGCGAGGATCTCCGGGTGAAAAGTGAGGAGGGCGGTCTCGGCGGCCGCCGTAGCGTTTCCCGACCGAGCCTGGCCGTCGACGAAACTGGTTTCGCCGAACATCTCCCCCGGCCCGAGGCGCGCGAGCTCGAAACGGCCGTAGGGCGTGTTGCGCTCGATGACGACCTCTCCGCGCTCGATCAGATAGGCGCCGAGGGAGGGTTCGCCCTCTTTGAGGACGGGCGCGCCGGCGTCGAAGCGTTCGCGGTCGACGTGCTCGGCGAGGTTCTCGAGCTGGGGATCGTTGAAGTGGGAGAAGAGCTCCCAACGTCGGAGGAGGAGGGGAGAGAGGGCCACGGTCCGGAAAGTCTAGCCCAACGGCGGACCTCCGGAGCTACAGCAATTGGAGCTGGCTCGGACGAAGCCGCGCCGAGACCTCGCGTTCCACCGACTCGAGCCAGCCTTGCCGGTGGTCCGGATCGAGCCGAAGGGCGAAAAGGCGGCGACGCGCGAGCTCTCGGTCTAGGCGTTCGTCGACGGCGCTCTGAAACGCGGGGTTGGCGGAGCGGATTCCGTCCGGGGAGGGAGAGGCGACGATCGGTACCTGAACCAGGAGGTCGTAGCCCCCCATCCAGATGTCGATCAACGGTTCGAGCGCGTCCTGCCGCCCGGCCGCGAGGAGCAGATAGACGTAGTTGTCGAGCACGCTGCGATCGCAAATCACGACCGGGTAGCGGGCCGCGGCGCTGATCTCCTCGGCGATTTGCGAATGGAGGATCCAACTCTGGGCGGCGACGGAGGTCTGTTCGTTGATAGGCAGCGGGCAGCGGCGAGCCACCTCGTGGACCACTTCGACCGAGAGATCGCGCGCCTTGAGCAGGGCGGCGAGCCCGAAGCACAGCGTGGTCTTGCCGACGCCGTGGGTCCCGATGAACGCGATCTTGAACCGGGCGTCGGGGATCACGGCACGTTCTCCGGTATTCCCTCGAGAGCGGTTTCGAGAATCTCGAGCGCTCGAGCCAGCTGCCGCTCGGCGATCGCAAGCGGCGGCGCGATTTGCGCGACCACGCCTCGCGGTCCACCGGCGAGCAGGAGGACGCCGCGCGCTTGGGCGTCGGCGGCGAAGCTCTTGGCCGCCGCGGATCCCGTGAGCTCGATGCCCCAGAGGAGGCCGCGGCCTCGTATCGCCGCGACGGCAGGAAATCGCGCGGGCCAAGTGGCGAGGCGAGGTGCGACGATCTCCTCCCCCAGGCGAAGCGCGCGCGCCACGAGACCGTCGCGTTCGATCACCTCCAGGGTAGCGAGCGCCGCGGCGCAGGCGAGCGGATGGGCGACGAAGGTCGCCGTGTGGAGTGCCTCGCCCGCGGTACGCCAGACCTCGAAAATGCGGCGCGGCCCGACGATCGCGGCGATCGGCAGGCCGCCGCCGAGCGCCTTGCCGCAACAGAGGAGGTCGGGCCGCACGTTCTCCGCTTCGACGGCGAACCCGCGGCCGGTGCGACCGAAACCGGTGAAAATCTCGTCGGCGATCAGGAGGGCGCCGGAGCTGTGCGCCAGGTCGGCAACGCTTTGCAGCCAGGCGGCGGGCGGGAACAGAACCCCTTCGCGACCGACGACCGGCTCTACGAGCACCGCGCCGACGTCGCCTCGGCCGAGCCGTTCGGCGAGAGGCGCGAGATCTCCTCCGAACGGAAATCGCGCGACGTTCGGATGGAGGTGGGGGACGAACGGCGCGCGAAAAGCGGGCCGCGAGGTGACGGCGAGCGCCCCGAGCGTGAGACCGTGATAGGCCGGATCGAAGGCGACCACTTCCCGACGGCCGGTGGCCAACAGAGCGGTCTTGAGGGCGATCTCCACCGCCTCGGCCCCGGAGACGGCAAAGAAGACCTGGCGCTCCTCGTCGGCGAGGCCGACGGGGACGAGCTCGGCCAGCCGGCGGGCGAGCGTCGCTCGTCCCGGATGGGCGGCCACGTCGCCCAGAGCATGGACGAGCTGCGCCGCTTGGCGGGCGACCGCGGCGACGATCTCGGGGTGGCGATGGCCGATCCCTGCCACGCCGAACCCCGCGGTGAGGTCGACGTATCGGTTGTCGTCGACGTCCAAGACATTCGCACCGAGGGCCTCCTGCCATATCGGTGCGGGCACTCCATCCACCACGGTCGAAAGCGAGGGGGCTAGATAACGGTCGAGATCCGCGGCGAGCTCCCGAGAACGGGGCCCCGGAGGAGGCGCAAGGATCTCCGGAGGCAAGTCGCCTTGCGCGAGCCGGGGAGAGGAGGGCTCGACAGGATCCAGACGGGACGGCATCCCTTCGCCCCTCAAAGCGCTCGGCGGCCGGCGAGGGAACGAGCGAGGGTGACCTGGTCGGTGTATTCGATGTCGCCGCCCACCGGCATTCCGAAGGCGAGGCGGGTGACCAGGACGTCGCGACTCTTGAGCAGGCGGGCCAGGTAAAGAGCCGTCGCCTCGCCTTCGACGTTGGGGTTGGTCGCGACGATCACCTCCTCGACGCCCGTCAGGCGATCGAGCAGACCGGCGATCGCCAGGCGATCCGGACCGATGCCGCGGTGCGGCGACAGCACCCCGAGCAGCACGTGGTAGAGACCGCGGAACTCGCCGGTGCGCTCCATCGGCGCGATGTTGAACGGCTCTTCGACGACACAGATTCGGGCGCGATCCCGGCCGGTATCGGAGCAGATCGCGCAAGGCTCGACCGCGGTGATCGCGTTGCAGATCGAGCAGTGGAACAGGCGTTCTTTGACTTCTACGATCGCCCGGGCGAGCGCCTCGGCCTCGGGTTTCGAGACCTTGAGGAGATGGTGGGCGAGCCGGGTTGCCGTCTTCGGACCGATCGAAGGGAGGCGGGAGAGCTCGCCGACCAGGCGGGCGAGAGGATCGGACATCCCGGACCGGCGATGGGGCTAGAAGAGGCCGGGAAGGCTCGAAGCCATCGAGCCCACTTTGGCCTGCATCGTCTCTTCGATCTTGCGGCCGGCTTCGTTGACCGCGGCGACGATCAGGTCCTCGAGGACCGAGGGGTCTTCCGGATCGAGCACCTCCGGATCGATCTTTGCGGAGACCAGCTGCTTGTGCCCGTTCATCACGAGCGTGACCATCCCTCCGCCCACGCTCGCCTCGACGGTCGTCTCGCCCAGCTCTCGCTGGAGGCGCTCCTGCATCTCCTGGGCTTGCTTCATCAATTGGCGCATGCTGCTCATGCTTTTTGGTTCCTCGCGTGTCCCTAGCGCTCTTCGGTCGCCTCGATCTGACCGCCGAACAGCTCGAGCAGTGTTTGTACGGTGGGATTGTCGACCAGGGCCGGCTGCGGAGCTTTGGGAGCCTCGCTTAGGCCTCGGTTCGGATCGGTCGGGGCGCCCGGAACCGCACGCCATTCGACCGCGGCGCCCCAGACGGCGGCGATGGCCTCGCGCAGTATCTGTGGATTGCTGCCGCGATTCAAGCCGTCGCGGAGCTGAAGGTCGCTCGGATCGTAGGCGATCGTGAGCCGCCCCTCGTCGTGGCTCAAGACGGCGCGGTCGAGGTGGGAGGCGAGCGGCGGCTTGCGCTTGCGCACCTCGTCGAGAAAACGCTCGACCGGTGAGCCGCCGTCACCGCTCGGCGCGCTCGATACGCTTGGTCCGCTCAGAACGCCGGGATGACTCGGCACGTTCGGCGCGACGTGAGCGGGAACCGGGGCTGTGGCGCGAGGCACCTGCGGCTCGGCCATCGGCGGGGCCGCAGGTGCGGACGGGGATCGAGGTGGCGCGCTCGACGCTCGGCTCGACGGCGCGGGGGTCGAAGAGGTCGGTGGCGGGAACGGCCCGGCGGCGCGCGGCGGAGTGGCGGCTCCGGACAGGAGCGCCTCGACCTTGAGAAGCTTGGGCAGCTCGGCCGCGCGCAGCCAGGCGATCTCTACCGCGAGCACGCCGGTTTCGCTGCGCCGCACGAGCGGCTCGCTCGCGAGCAACTGCGTCAGCAGCCGAAGAAGGTTTTCATAGCCGGCGTCGGCCGCCAGGGCGGCGAGGGCCTGCGCCTCTTCCTCGGGAAGATCGATCGAGGCCGGGGAGCCGCCGATCGCGAGATGGAGCGCGTCGCGGCAGAAAGCGAGGAACTGGCCGAAGACGTTGCGCGCATCCCAGCCCTCGTCCTCGATGCGCCGCGCCGCTTCGCGGATCGCCCGCGGATCGCCCGCGAGCATCGCGCGAAGGAGATCTTGGAACATCGCGGTGTCGAGGCCGCCGAGCAGGCGCACGGCATCGTCGTCCGAGATGGTGCGATTGCCGAAAGTCGCGAGCTGATCGAGCAACGCGACGGCGTCGCGAACGCTGCCTTCTCCCGCGCGGGCGATCAGCCGGAGCGCGGCGTCGCTTGCGGCGATGGTCTCCTCGGAGCAGATTTTCCGCAGCAGGGCGGCGACCTCTAACGAGGGGACACGTCGAAAGCGGAACTCCTGGCAACGCGAAAGGATGGTCACGGGAACGGCGTCCGCCTCGGTCGTCGCGAAGATGAACACGAGATGCGGGGGCGGCTCCTCGACGATCTTGAGAAGGGCGTCGAACGCCTGGCGGGAGAGGCGGTGGATCTCGTCGAGAACGACCACTTTGTAGCGGTCGCGGGCAGGCCCGTAACGCAAGCTCTCGGTGAGCTCGCGCACCTGCTCGACCTTTGAATAGGTGGCCGCGTCGACCTCGATGACGTCCAGATCGCCCCCGCGGGTGATCTCGCGGCAAGGGGTGCACTCGTTACAGGGATCCCCGCCGAAATTCGTCTCGCAGTTCAGCGCTTTGGCGAGGACGCGCGCCGCGGTGGTCTTGCCGACCCCTCGAATCCCGGAGAAGAGATACGCCTGGGCGATGCGCTTCTCGCGCAGGGCGTTACGCAGCGCGGTTACGATCGCTTCTTGACCGACCAGGCTGGAAAAATCCTGGGGTCGCCATTTGCGCGCGAGGACCTGATAGGCCATGGGCTACGGACTCGAGGAGGGTCTGTGAACCGAGGCAGAGATTGACGAAGGGTTCCGGTTGATCTGCGGCACTCGGTCGCCCAACCTTATCGCTGCTCCCTTCCGGGCCTGACGAGGTTCGGTGAGGATCGATGCACAGGACCCGAACCCTTCGTCGGTCCCTGCCGGAAGACCCAGATCCTACGTGCTCGGCCGGACCCTGTAAAGCGACTCGCGACGCCGGGTTTACGGCGCCGGGCCGATTCGATTATTATCCGCGGCTCGTTGGCTGAGAACCGCGGTACGGCGGGTGATTCCGCCGAACGAGATCGGGCGTGGATGGAGCGCGCGCTCGAGGAGGCTCGGCGAGCTGGAGAGCTCGGCGAGGTGCCGATCGGTGCGGTGATCGTCAAGGACGAGGAGATCGTCGGTCGCGGTCACAACCGGCGCGAGATCGACGGCGATCCTCTGGGTCACGCCGAGATCTTGGCGATCCGCGAGGCGGCCCGGGCGGTCGGCGGATGGCGCTTGACCGGCTGTACGATGTACGTGACCCTCGAGCCGTGCGCGATGTGCGCGGGTGGCCTGGTCGCGAGCAGGATCGAGCGTCTGGTTTTCGGCGCGATGGATCCGAAAGCCGGCTACTGCGGTAGCCTAGGCGATCTGGCTCGGGACGCGCGCTTGAACCATCGCCTCGAAGTGGTCGACGGCGTGATGGGAGAGGAATGCGGCGAGCTACTTCGCCGCTTTTTCGTCCGCCTGCGGGCGAAGTGAGTTCTTTCAAAAGCCGAGGTGAGGTGTCCGAGTGGCTTAAGGAGCACGCTTGGAAAGCGTGTGTAGGGGAAACTCTACCGTGGGTTCGAATCCCACCCTCACCGCCAAAAGAGTCTCTACCGGAGA
>JBGAGQ010000110.1:0-13102 GCA_044226625.1 Thermoanaerobaculia bacterium | reverse complement strand
CTCGACCCCCCGAAATTCGGCCGCGGCGATCAAGGGCAGGTCTGGAAGCTCTTCGAGAACCTCCCCGAGGTGCTCGACCTCTGCCGCCAGCTGCTCTCCCCCGAGGCCTCATTCCTGATCCTCACGACCTACGCGATCCGCGCCTCGTTCGCGAGCCTCCATTACCTCCTCGAAGAACAGCTCGGCGGCCTCGGCGGTACGGTGGAAAGCGGCGAGATCTGCCTCGCGGAGGAGGCGACCGGCCGGGTGCTGCCGACGGCGATCTTCGGACGGTGGGCGGGGCGGCCTATACTTCGGGTGTGAGAGAAGTTCCTGACCTGACTGAAAAGCAGTTCTCGCGGGCGATCCCGGCCCGGCTGCGAATGCGCCTCATGGAGGGAGCGTTCGAGTCAGGCGAGGACGTGGCGGCATTGCGCCGTTTCGTCGGGCTCAGCCAGACGCAGTTCGCCGAAGCGATGGGGATCAGCGTCCACACCCTTCGGAACTGGGAGCAGAGCCGGAGAAAACCGGAAGGCACGGCGATCGCGCTGCTGCGCATCGCTGCTCGGCATCCGCGGATTCTTCGGGAGAACCTGAAAACGGCGGCGTAGCCCGTGGCCCACAGAGAGTGACTCAAGGTTCAAGTCCTCGGAAGGGGTTCGGGGACCGGGAGGTCCGCTCGCGCCTCGTCGGTGAGCAGTAGCTCCTTGAGCATGGGACCGCCTCCACACTCTTTCGGAGAGCCTATGGGGGTCTCACGCCGCCGTTCCGCTGCGCCATCCGGCGTAGGCGGTCAAGCGATCTGGATTTGAGCGTCTGGACCGAGGCCGGTTTGACCCCAACGCGCCGCGCGACGCTTTCGAGCGGATCCTCGAGGAGGAACAGTCCCACGACGAGTATGCGCTGTGCCCGAGGCAGCGCTAGGAGCCAGCGAGCGAGGTCGATTCGGATCTCCGAGTCACGGCTCCTGGCCGTGTCCGTGGGAGGTGGCGCGAAGCGGGCCGTCGCCTCGGCGAGCCGCCCTCGTCGTCCTTCGTCGCGGACCTGGCTGCGATGAAGGTTGCGCAGGGCGCCGAGGAGCCAGGCGAGGGGGTCGTCAACGGAATCCCACCTCTGCAGCAGAAGGAGGAGGCCCGTTTGGAGCAGGTCCTCGCGATGCGACGAGGGAACCCGCAGCGAGGAAAGTACGCGGCGGATCCGTCCGTCTTCCTCGCGAACCAGCCGCTCGACGGCACGGTTGCGTTCGGACTCGGAAGTCACTCTCGCCGTTCCCCTGGACGTTGCATCGCCCACACCTCCGGGTCCGACTCGGTTCCTGCGGAAGCCGCGGCGGCGCCCTCTCTGGCGCGCGACTCGAGATCGTCCCCGGACCAAGCCGGATCCGCACGGAGGACGCGCTCGAAGGCGGCGAGCGCTCGCCCCGCCTCGTGCTGTAGAAGCGACAGCTCGCCGAGATCGACGAGGGCGGCCCGTTCCTCTCTCGGTTCTCCAATGTCGCCGAAAAGGTCCGCCGCGCGAGCCAGCAGGGCGAGCGCTTCGTCGATGCGGCCCTGCGCGCGGCGCAAGCGCCCCAGCGACAGGCAATATCCCGCCTGGTCCAGGATGTCGCCGCAGGTTTCCAGCTCCAACGGAACCAGGGCCAAGGCGGCGCGCGCTTCGATCAAGCGGCCTTGCTCGCGCAGCGCGTCGGCGACGTGCAAAAGGGCCGACGACCGTAGGCCGGCGGTCAGGGCGGGCGACCGGCCCGACCGAGGGAGAAGGTCGGCGATCGCCAAGGCCAGCCGGGCGTTCGCCTCGCGTTCCTCGGGATCCGGCGATCCGGACGCCAGGAGCAAGCGCCCCAAGGAAACGGTGTGGCAGCGCGGGTCGAGGTGGAGGGTCCTCTCCCGGTCTTCCGGCGGCAGACGGAGGAGCGCCGCAAGCAGAGTGCCCGCCGCGGCGCGCTCGCGAAGGACCGCCGCCTGCTCGTCGATGGCCGAAGCCTCGAACCGGGTGAACACCTCGGCCATGCCGGCCATCTCGGGCTCGTTCATCGCTTCGGCCTCGTGGAGGAAGCCGCCCTGCGCCCGGCGATCAGTTTTCTGAGCAACTCGGCGACGATCTCCAGCTCGTCGGCGGCGCCGACCGCCTCCAGAGCCTGAACCTGGGCGCGGAGGCCGAGTCCCTGCCGCTCGATCGACGACCGGGACGGTCCGAACACGAGGTCGTCGATCGAAGCCTTGAGGCCTCGGGCGAGGCGAACCGCCTCGGCGAGCGAGGCGCTGACGTGCCCGTTCTCGATCTTCGAAAGACGGACGGCCTGGATGCCGGTCGCCTCGGAGAGCCGTTGTTGGCTCCACCGCAACAGGCGTCGCCGCTCGAGAATTCGGCATCCGAGCCCGATCCGGAGGTCTTTTGGGAGCTGCCGGTTGGAGTCGGCGACTGATGATGAATCGGCCACGGTGTTGCTAATTCTGCCGCATCGAAACTACCTGTCAAGCGTTTGCTCGAAAAGTTGTCGGAAACGGTTGGATCTTTCCGGAACGGACTAGTTTGGGCTGGCGAAGGCCTTGAAAAATAGAAGCGGCGGGGTCTCACCGTTCGAGGCGCCGTTCCCCCAGACTAGGCCGGTCGGCTCGCGGCCGGCGAGCCCCATTCCGGGACCCGGGTGAGCTTCGCGAGCGGGGGAAGGCTATGAAAAGGAAGGGAAGGGCGTTGGGCGCCGGTCTGCTTCTGGCCCTGTTTGCGGCGGCGGCGCCTCTCGGGGCGATCGGATGGAGGGGTGAAGTCGAGCCTGTGCTTGGACTGGGAGGTTGGGCCGCATTCTGGCAGCGGGCGGTTTGCTTCGTAACGGCAAGTTGCGTCGGTGGGGACGGCCTTCCGTTGGGTTCGGAACAGGAAGAAAGTCCGAAGGCAGTCTTCGGCGAAGAGAGCAGTTGCATCGATCCCAATGGCAGGCCGAAGCTCTGTGCCGAGGTGCAGGTGCTGAGAGGCCGCAAATACCCCTAGAGCCTCGTTCGACCTCGCTAGCCTGATCGCATGGACTTCGCCGCCTCGGACTCGGGTAGAGGAGTCTCGGAAGGCAGATTCCTCGCCCGTAGTTTCCGTCACGGCGCAATGTGCGAAAATCCTTCGGGTAGCAGAAGGGCCGGGAGGGCAGGCATGAAGCACCACATGACCGACGGCGACCTCGTGCGCTGGGATTCGGCGTCCCTCGACCACGCGGCGCTTTGCCGCCTCATACGCCATTTTCTCGCCGTTTGTCCGGAATGCCGATCCCGCTATGGCGACGAGCTAATTTGCCGATTTGAACGTTTGCCCGACGATTCGATCCCTGAGCCCTTAGTTCCCGTCGACTACGACGCGGCGATCGATGCCGCGCTGGAGGGGGCGCTCTATTGGTTCGGCCGTCAAGGAGCCGGGGCTCCGTCACCCGGCGAGCCGGCCGATCGGTCGGCCGAACGGTGCGGTGTGTCACGAATCGAAGATCTCCTGGCTAGGAGCTTTGCCGCGCGCTATCGCGACCCAAAAGAAATGCTGCTACTCGCGAACCTGGCCCAGATCGCGGCTGCGAACCTCGACCCGATGGAGCTTGGACCCGAGAGGACGGCCGACCTTCAGGCGCGGACGTGGGGAGAGCTCGCGAACGCCCATCGTGTGAACGACGACTTTCGTTCGGCCCTCGAAGCGTTGAACCGGGCTGCCACATTGCGAGAAATCGGGTCCGGCGATCGGCTGATCCGTGCTCGGCTGACCGAGCTGTACGCTTCGTACCTGAACTCGACGCGCTATTTCGACGAGGCCTGCGAAATCCTCGGCGCCGTCGAGAAGCTCTATCGTGAGGCCGGTGATTTTCATCTGGCAGGGCGCGCCTTGGTGGTTCGCGGGATCTATGAGCGCCATCGCGGGGAACCGCATGCCGCCTGTAGGCTTTTCGAGCTCGGCCTTCGCGACCTGAACGTAGATCGCGACCCTGAGCTCATCCTGACTGCGCGCCAGAGCTACATCGCGACGCTCGTCGACTGCGGCGAATATCGGCGCGCCCGCCGGGAATTGTTCACCAGCGGATTGCGCCAGGCGCTGGCTGGTCAGCCGCTTCACCTTCTCAAGATCGCCTGGACGGAGGGCGAGATCTTGAAAGGCCTCGGAGAACGAGAACGGGCTGAGGCCGCATTCCTTGAGGCACGAAAGGGATTTCTGGAACGCGGGCAGCGTTTTCGAGCCGGCCTGGTCGGCCTCGACCTTGTCGCACTCTATCTAGAGGAAGTCCGCCACGGGGAAGCCGCCCTCCTCGCCCAGGAGATCTTCCAGTCGCTGCGTGCACTCGGCGTCGCCCGCGAAGCGGAACGCGCGCTCCACCTGCTCTCCGAGGCATGCGCCCAAGGTGTAGCCAGCGGTTTGGTCGCCCGCCACGTCCGCCACTTCCTGGAACGGCTCGAACGCGAGCCCCATCTGCGGTTTCGCTTGCCGGCCTAGCGGGTCGTACTCCTCGGATTCGGGTGTCCCGATCCGCCGCATCACAGGTTCGCACCGCTAACCTGGCCCGGCCCGCCACGGGTGTGGTCCAACTGTCCACTGGTGTGGTCCAGCGCACCACGTCTGGCCCGGTCCACCACTGGTCTGGCCAGGCCACCAGTGGTGTGGGCCAGCTCACCGCTGGTCTGGCCAGGCCACCAGTGGTGTGGGCCAGCTCACCGCTGGTCTGGCCAGGCCACCAGTGGTGTGGGCCAGCTCACCGCTGGTGCGTCGCAGGCCACCAGTGGTGTGGTCCAGCCCAACGGTGGCGTGGCTCAGGCCACCACTTGTGTGGCCCAGATCACCGCTGGTCTGGCGCAGACCACCTCTTGTCTGGTCCAGCCCACCACTGGTCTGGCGCAGATCACCGCCGGTCTGGCGCAGATCACCGCCGGTCTGGCCTAGGCCACCACTGGTCTGGCCCAGGCCACCACTGGTCTGGCCCAGGCCACCGCTGGTGTGGTCCAGCTCACCGCTGATCTGGCCTAGGCCACCACTGTTCTGGTCCAGCTCACCGCTGATCTGGCCCAGGCCACCACGGGTCTGGCTCAGCGCACCACTGGTGTGGCCCAGCCCGGTCCTGGTGTGGCCCAGCCCACCACTGGCCTCTTCCAGCCCACTCCTGGCCTGCTCCAGCCCGCTGCTGATCTTTTCCAGCTCACGGCTGGTGCCGTCCCGCCCACCGCTGACCTGCGCCAGCTCACCCCTGGCCGAGCCCAGCCCGCCAGTTGGCTGGCCCAGCTCACTCCAGGCCTGGCCCAGCCCACCACAAATTTGCTTCAGCTCACCGGCGGTTGGGTCTAGCCCCCCGCAAGGCTCCGCCTCACCGACCTTCAGCGACTCAGCCGGCCTTTCCCGTTCCGCCCAGCGCGTCCCGGAGGATCTTCCTCATCGAGTGGAGGACCAACTCCTCGAGCTCCTTCGGGTCCGAGCCCTCCGGAGAGCCGGGCTTGAGCACTCCGCCTTCCAAGGTGACCTTCTCAAGGATCTCCCCCTGGGTCGCCGCGCCCGCCGTCGCGGCGGCGATCTGAAAGAAGCGCACGGGGGTCATGCCGAGCGCCTCGCAGAGCCACAGCACATGGCGGACCTTCAGATCGACGACCCCGTGCAGGACCTTGCTCAGATGGCCGCCGGCTAGCCCGAGCCGCTGTTCGATCGACCGCTGGGACTGACCGCTCGCACCGATCACGGTCTGGAGGACGAGGAGGAGGTGATCCAAGTCGCGATCGCGCGGGTCGCTCATGGACGCGAGCTTAGCCCGAACGGACGGCGTGCTGCAATTCGAGCGGTAGAGTTTGAAGAAACTTCCAGTCAAGTGTCATTTTTCGCGCCGCTCGGGCAACTACAAGGTGTGGAGCGGCCGACACGTCCCGCTAGGCCGGCCGATCTCCCAAGGGAACTTCTCAGTAACCGAACGCATCCTAGGATATTGAAACCGGAGGATCCCGATGCCCTCGAACCACCCACCCAAAGCCAACCCGCTCACCCTGTGGGCGTTTCTTTCTCTCTCGTTGTTCGCTGCGCTTCCGGTCTCGGCGGCGCCGCCGAGCATCGCCTTCGTCGAGGGGACGGTCGAAATCTCCGGGATCTCCCGGGGCGGCCAGGCGATCTGGTTCTCCGTCGGGCGCTCGGCCCGCAACTTCGGCGTTACCGTACGACAGCTGGGAGGGGTCGAAAACGACACGGACTCCGACGGTATCGTTCGGATCGAGCTCGACGAGGTGCTGGCGCCCGCGTCGGTCTGGGCGGCCATCGACTCGGAGACGGGCTGGGTGGCCCTCGCCCGGGCGGACGGTTCGCCGGTCGATCCGACCGTCATCCACGGCAATCCCCGGAACGCCTTGCGCAAGATCGACTTTGAGGATCGCGATCTGCTGTACGTCTTGGTCGCGCGGGCGAAAATCGGAGCGTGGATGGCGAGGGTCGGCGACGGTGGTCCGGACGACGAAGACCGCGAACCGAACCGCCAGATCGAGCTTCCTCTTTCCTCAATGGCGCCGCTCGGTGCGAGTCCGCCGCCACTCGACCGCTTGGAGCGCGACGACGTCGTTCTGGCGATCGACCCGCGCAGCTTGAACGTGTTCGCGGCCGGCGTCCGGGATTGAGGAGAAGCCGACGATGACGACTCCACGCGCGTTCGCCCTTTCGATCCTCCTGATCGCCCTCCTCGCCGCTCCCTCGCCGGCCCAGGTCCATCCTACGGCGCAGAAGGGTTTCGCCGCCGACAAGGCCTTCCAGATCGGGGACGTCGACCACGTCAACCTATTCAACGGCAATTTAGTCCTTACGATCCCCGTAGGCCAGGAATATTCGACCGAGGGCGGGTTCTCCTACCGTCTCGCGCTTCATTACAACTCGAAGGTGTGGGACTACGAGGAGGATCAGTTCGGTCAAGGTCTTACGCAGGCGTTGCCGAGCGGCACCTCGAACGCCGGGCTGGGCTGGATTCTTTCTCTCGGCCAGGTGCTCAAGTCGACGAATCCGGACAACGAGACGTTCGATCAGCTGTCCTATGTTTCACCCGACGGCGGGCAGCACGCATTTTACGACACCCTCCATCTGGGGGAGGCGGCCGTCGGCGGGCGGCAGTACACGCGGGACGGGACCTACATCCGGTTGCAGGGGCTGTACGAGAACGGGACCCAGGTTTGGCTCGACTTTCCGAACGGCCAGCGGCACATCTTCGACGATGTCGGAGACAGCTATCGCCTGGTCCGAATCGAAGACAAGTTCGGCAACGGCCTCGACATCGACTATCCGAGCGCGAGCCATTGGGTCCTTTCCGATGGATTCCGCACCCACGACGTCTTCTTCACGTCGTCGGCCTATTTTCCGCGCAAGCTCGACCGGATCGAGCTCGCGAAGCCCGGCGGCGGTCCGGCGGCGACCTGGAGTTTCAGCTATCAGAACGTCCAGATCTCGCGCGGCTGCCCGGACAACGACCCGCAGACCGTGGACGTCCTCGTGCCGCTTTTGACCCGCATCATCCAACCGGACGGTAGTTTCTGGGATATGCCGGCGTCGACCAGCTACCACCTCGATTCCGGGGTTTCGTGCTCCGATCTTGCGGGACGGATCAAAGGGATCCGCCTACCGACCGGCGGCCGCATCGACTGGACCTACCGGACGTACGTTCAGACCGCGGGATGCGAAGGGAAGGTCCGCGACTGGCTCAAGGGGAGCGTGGGCATCGGTTCTCGAACGGTCTCCTCAGGCCAGGTCTCAGGAACCTGGACCTATACGTCCCGGTTGATCTTTCAACCGATCATCGGTGGCGCCAGCTGCAACCCGCCGCGAACGCAGATCACCACGGTGACGACTCCCCTCGGCGACGTCGAACAGAACTACTTTTCGGTCTATCGGGCAGGCCCCCCGGGCGAGCCGAACCCGGACGGCTGGAAGCTCTCAGAGTTCGGTTTGCCGTTCACGAGAAAGGACACGAACGGCGTGCCGCCGTTCCTCTCCCGCGAGGTGTTCGATAGCTGCGATCCGGACGTCTCGGTCTGTGTCCCGGAGCGGTCGATGTACGTGCGCTACGAGCAGGATGCGGATCCCGGCGACAACGGCGTCGGCTCGATCTTCAACGTCGATTCCCGGCTCGCTCAGCAGGAGACGCGCACGGAAGGCGGCTCGAAAATCGCGAGCGTCCTCTATTCGAGCTTCGACGGGTTTGGGCATTACCGGACCGAGGTGCTCGGCGGCAACTTCCCCGGGACGACGAACACGAAGACCACGTTCACCAACTACAACCCGGAGTCGGGAACCTACAACCACCTCGGCGGCGGGACGTTCCAGATGCGCGGCCCGAACGATCCCTGGGTGCTCGCGACCTATACCGAAATGATCTCGGGGGAGGGGAGCAGCTCGAAGACGAAGACGCAAACCTGCTTCGAGCGGGACGTCTCGGGTAAGGCGATCACTCCGTTCCTTTTGCGCAAGCGAATCTTTCTCGACGAGTTCGGCACGACGCCCAACTCGCGCGACCTGGTCATGGTCTACCAGCGGGACGGCAAGGGAAACCTCATCCGCGAGGACTCCTACGGGGGTGACAAGGTGCCGCTCAACACGGCGGTGGACCTTTGCACGGCGGCCTACGTGAGCCCGCAATACGGAATGATCGTTCAGCCGGCCAACGCCAGCACGGGCTGGACGCGCACGGCTTCACCGACCACGGCCGCGGGCGGTGCCATGACGTTCAAGACCCTCGATGAGACGATCGATCCGTCGAGCGGCCTGGTCGTCTCGAGCCGCGACGCCGCGGGGCTTCAGACGACGTACGCCTACGACGCGATGAGCCGTCCGCTCACGGCGTCGCCCGCTCAGGAGGCACAGACGGTCTACACCTTCACGGTCCCGACGACGGCGCAGCCCAACCTGACTCCTGCGATCCGGGTCGAGCGAAAGAACGGCGCGGTCCAGCTGTCGGAGAGCCAGCTCGAATTCGACGGCCTCGGCCGGGTCTGGCGCGAGAAAAGGCGAATCCCGGGCCAGGGACTTCAGATCCAGGAGACGACCTACGACGGCATGGGGCACACCGCCTCGGTGTCGGAGCTCGGGACGATCTCGAAGACCACGCGCAGCACGGACTACGATCCCGAGGGGCGGCCGGGGAAGATCACCCTGCCCGACGGCAAGGAAACGACGTTCCAGTACTTCGGAGATCGGTCGCGGGTCCGCTTTACGAGCATCGGCACGACGCTTTCGGGAACGAACGTGACCGAGACGACGGCTCGGGTCGACGAGCTCTACAACCGCTTCGGACGCCTCCATTCGGTGACCGAGCCGTCGGGCGCCGGAGGTGGCGGCGTCACGACAACCTACAAGTACGATTCGGCCGGGCGGTTGAGCGAAGTGCGGACGCCGAGCGGCGCGGTCCAGGTGCGGACTTTCACCTACGACCAGCGGGGTTTCCTGCTCTCGGAATCTCATCTGGAAAAGGTCGGCGCGGTGACCTATTCAGGCTATGACGCGCGCGGCCACGTGGGGCAAAAGGTGGACGGCGGCCGGACGCTCGGTTACACCTACGACCGGGCGGAGCGGATGACCGAGCTGCGCGAAATCTCCTCGGCCAATCGGTTGCTCAAGCAGCTCGGCTACGCTGGCCCGGGCGATCCCTGTGGCGCCTGCAATTCGAAGCTCCGTCAGGCGAGCCGATTCAACTACGTGACGCTCGGCGCGACGCCGTTCACCGTCGAGGTGCGGGAGATCTACGAGTACAACGGAGTCCAGGGGCGCCCCTCGAAGCGGACGACCGAAAACCGGACGAACGGCGCGACCAACCCCAGCGAGGCCTTCGTCCTCTCGGGGACTTACACGCCGCTCGGCAATCCGGCGACGATCTCGTACCCGCAGTGCCAGCAGACGTCTTGCACGAATCCGGCACCCCGGACGGTGACGTTCGGGTATGGGGACGGATTCCTGACCTCGATCGCAAACTACGCCCCGACGATCAGCTACCATGTGAACGGCATGGTGAACCAGGTGGTCCATCAGAACAGCTCGACGGTCACGGTGACCGACACGATCGGTCTCGACCCGGACGGGATGGTCCGGCCGGCCTCGATCTCGTCGGCTCGCAGCGCCACCTCGCTCTGGAATAGCGGAACGTACACCTACGACGGGGTCGGGAACATCAAGAAGATCGGCCCGTCGATCTTCACCTACGACGCCGTGAGCCGGCTCACCTACGGCTCGGTCAACGTGAACCAGGGGCCGACGAACCCGCTGCTCCAGACCCAGGAGTACGCCTTTGACGCGTTCGGGAACATCCAGGCGATCAAGACCAACGGCTCGACGGTGAACACGCCGACCGACGCCGCGACGAATCGGCTCTCTGCACCGGCAGCCTACGATGCCGCGGGGAACCTTACGAACTGGCAAGGGAACTTGTACGAGTGGGACGCTCTCAACATGATGCACGGCTACAAGACGGCGGCCGGCGAGGAGTGGACCTACGTCTACACGGCGGACGACGAGCGGTTCTGGTCGTACAAGACGGGGGGCACCGAATCACGCTGGACCGTCCGTGGGCTCGACGACAAGGTGCTCCGGGAATACAACGCGACGGCCGGTTGGCAGGTGGCGAACGACTACGTCTATCGGGGCGACCAACTGCTCGCGGCCGAAACGCCGTCCGGCGTCCGGCATTTCCACCTCGACCACTTAGGCACGCCCCGGCTGGTGACGGATGCGGCCGGGACGAAGAAGGCGTTCCATGCCTATTACCCCTTCGGGCAGGAGGCGACCTCAGTTGCTCAAGACGGTGAGCGGATGAAGTTCACCGGTCACGAGCGGGATCTCGCGAACCCCGCCGGAGATGGGGATGACCTGGATTACATGCATGCTCGGTACTGCTCGCCGGTGGTGGGGCGGTTTTTGAGTGTTGACGAGCATCCCGGTAGGGAAGCCAGTCCACAGAGCTGGAACAGGTACATGTATTCACAAGGTCAGCCAATTAATTTCGTGGATTTAGCCGGCTACTATCGAACCGATTTCCACCTTCGACTGACACAGGTTATCGCCTACGCGGCCGGATATTCAGCTTCGCAGTCTGCAGCGATTGCCGCGGCGGATCAGGCCGTTGACAGCGGCACGTCGAGCCCATTCAGTAGTACGGAGGCGAGGAGGAACTTTCATTTCACCTCTCCTGAGCGGAGAGCAGCTCTCTACAGAGCCGCAGCATCATCGCGCTCTTCCGCAGACATCGGGATTTATCTTCACGCTTTACAAGACTCATACTCTCACGCTGGATTTGGGCCTAGACTTGGCCACCTCTTTGCTGGGACTGGTCCGGATATTACGGCCAACGATCCAGGGAAAGCTCTGTCTGCCGCTCAAGCGACCTTTAATTCCCTCTTGCGATTGAGAGGACAACCCGGCTCGATATCATTTAAAGCGATTGAGCCTCTTGTCCAGAACTACCTAAGGCTGCCTGAGGACTCTACGGAGCGAGGGAGGATTCTTGGCCAAATTGTAAAGAAGATTGATAATGCCAAGCGCTCGGCAGCGGTAGCTAACGCGGGGGCTGACGACCTTGCAAGGGGCGGATGTGCTTATCACGGAGGATGCGCATGAAAAACGTGCTTCGATTTATCGTACTCCTTCTCGTGACGGCGTTGACGGTCTGGGGAATTGTCGTGGCAGCGAGTGCGGCGGTGGGGGAGTTGCCAGGTTTTCGGCCTTTGAGATCGCTTGCCGTTCTCGGGCTTATTCACGCCTCGGTATCTCTGGTCGGCGGTTTCGTCGCCGGATTCCTGTTGCGGGGATCTCGTTGGCAACCGCTTCTGTTGGTTCTTCCCTTGTTTTTTTGGGGCCTCCTGCCGAGTCTGGGAGATCTGCCCCATGGGGCAATTTTCGCGAAGTCGATGTTGCTGCTACTGATTGCGTGCGCTTCATTTCTTGTTGGCTTGAGGATCTCAAATAGGACTCACGCCCAGAACATTGCACTCGGGGCCTCGTCCTGAGATGTGAGACTACTTCACGCTGTCGCTACTCGGCGAAGGTTTGCGCTCAACATGCAGATCTGGCATACGCTCTCTCAGCGCTTTCCTGCTCGGGCGATCTTGATCGAAAGATCGCTTCTGGCCGGGAGGTTCAAATCGGTTGTGTAAGGACATCAGTAATGCGGTCTCGTTACGACCGGAACCAAGAGCTACCTCCACGGATCGAGCGTCTTGACGTCGAGCTCCGCGAAGTCCCGAGTGTTTCGGGTAACGACCACGAGCCGGTGAACGAGTGCGGTCGCCGCGATCAAGGCATCTTCGTAGAGGTCGTCTGACCTCCGGCGCATCAATCTTGCCCAGATGCGAAAAATCCGGCCGTCAACGGGAATGACGTTCCAGGTTTCCTCGACACGGTCGATCCATCTCTCGATCTCGGTAGCCTTTTCCGGATCTTGATCGCGGGTTTTCTCCGCGCCGGCCTGCAATTCTCCCAAGGTCATCCCGGAGAGGTGGAGGTTTTCGTCGGCGGTTTGGTTGAGCCATGCGACGACCGCGCCGTGAGGTCGAGCTCTCCGGAGCTCCGAAATCACGTTGGTATCGAGCAAGAACACGCTGCGTCACTCGTCAAACGTCGGCAAAGGACGCCGCCGTCGACGCCCCCGTTCGGGAACCGGGATGTCTGCTCGCGCTTCGTCAGTAAGCAGCAGTTCCTTGAACGTCGGACGAGCCGTTCGCTCGAGATTCCGCCATTGATCGATTCTGACCAGCACGGCGGTCTCGACGCCTCGCCGGGTAACGATTCTGCGGACCTTCTTCCAGGCTCGCTTCGAGAAACTCACTGAAACGAGCTTTCGCATCCTGAACCGGCCAACTGCGTACCGACTTCGGCAACCCCACGACACGTCCTCCTCTTCTTCGGCGAACTAGTCATCTGGCTAGTCAGATGCAGTCTATCCGGTTTTCGTCACCGCGAGCCCCTTCCCTTCGGCGATTCTCTGCGCTATCTTCCGCTCACCGCCGAACGACCTCGTCCGGCTGCCCGATCCGTCCCTTGACGGGTCTGGCGCCTTCGGGTAAGGTACGCGGGTTTCCCAGCCGCCGAGGGTCCCTCCCGGGACCGGGGCGGAGTCTTCTCCGGAGCCCCCTTGTGGGTCTCTTGTGATTGAAGACGAGATCCCGAGCCATAG
>JBGAGQ010000011.1:0-121735 GCA_044226625.1 Thermoanaerobaculia bacterium | reverse complement strand
GTCATGACTGCCTCCGGACCGAGCTTCGGCGCCATGGGTCACTCCCCCTTGCGGAGAAGCTTGGCGCCTCGACTCCCGTCTTCGATCAGGTCGTAAGACTGGGTGTCGCCTTAGCTCTAGTCTCGGGTGTCGCTCGACAGGTGATGCTCCCGGCTTCCTTGTTTGCCTTGAGAAGGGCTTTGGGAGGTTGACCCGCGCGTTGCGCCCGCTCGTCGGGGACGTCGATTCGCCGCAGCGGAAATGGCTCGACGGTCTCATAGCCGATGTGGAGATCCATCAGACTTCGCCCCCAGTCGGCCCAGCGCCAAAAGTCTTCGTAAAACGGAATGCGCGGCAGCTCGCGCTTCAGATTCTGAACGTATTTTTCTCGATAGATTGGGTCGTGGAGGACGGCGTAGGTGTAATGGAAAACCGCGTCCTTCGTGATCGGGCGCTCCTTCTTGCCGCGGCCCGGCTGATAGTGCTTCTTGAACTGATCGAGCGCCCAGTCAGTGATGTTGTCTGCTCGCACACCCTTAGAGTCAACTCTCCATCTCGGGAGGGACTGGGTCCCTCCGTTTCCCATCTTAAGCAGACAGTAGTCAAAGGGTTGATCTATCGCCATGACCGCAAGCGGGTTTGAGGAAAATACGCACAGGAAAGAAATAGCCGGGTTACGCCCGCCGCCAAAAATACTTGCCAATTCGTATCGCATCAGGAGCATAGAGGATATCCCAGCCTTTAAGGAAGAATATTTACGGTTTGTGGAGGAGCATAGGGAGCTGGGGGAAGCGAAGCTTGCGGAGTATGTGAGCGTGCGACGTATCGTCCTAGATTTATTCGACCGGTTCCTGGGTCAGCGCGAAGACGGGCGATTCGAGCTAGAAGAGGTTCTGCATGCGATCATATGCCCACGGAGAGCCACGTCAGATGATCCTATCTTTGCTAGCCATAACCTGTGGCTAGTAGATGAACGACTGGAGTATCACGCCTTTCTGGCGTCAGATATCGAGCTTGACCGAATTGAACAGCTTGAGAATAGCGAGAGCACCCGTCCGGATATCCTTTTGTTCAAACAATCTCTGGCGTTCGCGAACGAGCATCCACATTCCTCCGCTGTGATCCTTGAGTTCAAGAAGCCACAGCGGGACAATTACTCGCGCGCCAGTAATCCCGTGGTCCAAATGGAGAATTACGTGGACCAACTCAAGGAAGGCAAGGCGAAGGATCCCAGAGGACGTTGGCTGAAAATAGACGACACCCCTTGTTACGGATATGCCATCTGTGACCTAACGCCATCGCTCTTGAAGCTTGCAAGCATAACAGCGGGATGGACGCCGATGCCCGACGGCCGGGGTTTCTATGGCTACAACGACAAACTCAAATTCTATTGGGAGTTAATGGATTACACGAAGATGGTTGATAATGCCAAGAAGCGCAACCGGGCGCTCTTCGAGAGGCTCGGTCTCCCTACGCGGTAAACAGCTCCCGCACCGACCACGGCTTGCGAGCAATCCCGCCGCCATAGCTGGGGTACAACGAAGCCAAGAGCGCATCCAAGTCAGGTTGTAGCTCGCTAGGAACAGGGCGACCGCGGCCCGGAGGTTCTCGCGCTTCCGGGGAACCGGCGGGGCATCATCCGAACGTGAAGGTTCAGACGCTCGACGTGCAAATCTTCGAGGCGTCGCGATCCCGTGAATTGTAGTGTAAGATGAAGCGCGCTGACGATGGTAATATCCGACCGCCGGGGGAGGAAGTGGAATGAAAATCGAGTTGATATGTCGGCAGCACACCGACCGACCGCTCCGTTACTCAGAAGGATGGATCGAAGGCGACCAAGGCGATATCGTCCGCCTGTTTTCTGAGAAAAGTGGCATAAATCTGGCAGATTTAGATCCTCGTCTTCAAGGTCGAGCGCTAATCACCAGGGTGGATACGAGGTCCGTCCGCGTGCCCTTAAAAGGGAGCGGGCCTATTTCGGCCGAAGGGCGAACCATGCAAGCGGGAGATCGAATGCATGTGACGATCGGCGGGCCGATTGTCTGGAGTTAGCCCCGCCGGCCCCGTCCCACCGCCCGCCGGCCTGCGGCACCAACTCTGAGTAGGACACGACCTGGGAAGTCACCCTGCATTAGGAAGTCAGTTCCTGCACCGGGAAGTCGCCAGCTCCTCGCCCTGCTCCTTGGGGGAGGCAGCGATCGAAGCGTAGCGGCGGGGACGGCCTACCGGCCCCGCAGCCCCAACCCTCGCACCAGTAACGTCGGGCTCCCAACCATTCCGTCGAGGGGCAGGAACGCCAGATCCCGTCCGACGCCCACGATGCCGCGCAAGAGGTCCGAGATCTCGCCGGAAAGCCAGGCGTGGCCGAGCGGAGCGGTGGCTTTTCCCTTTTCGACCGCGAGCCCGCAGACCGGCAGGGCGAACGAGCCCTCTTTGAAATCGAAGCGGGCGGGGCCCAGGGCATCGATTAAATAGGTTCCGGTCTGGACCGAGGCGAGCAGGCTGCCTACCGAGACCTTCGGTTCCGGGCGGACGTAGAGGTGGGTCGGTCCGGGCGAGGGCAGGTCGCGAAAGCTCGCGCGGCGGGCGACGCCGGCGACTTGGACGCGCATCCCCGCGGCGGCGGTGCGCGCTTGGCCGGGGGAAAGGAGGGGACCGAGGAAGTTGCCCCGCTCGACGAGCGTGACCTCTCGAGTCGGAGTTCCTTCGCCGTCGATCGGACTCTCGAACGCTCCGCCGGGCAGACGCCCGTCGTCGATCACCGTGAGCGCCTCACTTCCGATCCGGACGGCGTGACCCAGGACGGCGGAGACCTCTCCCTCCGTCCGCGGGCCGAAGAACAGCGGAGCGAGGCCCGCGAGCAGGCGCGCCGCGACGGCGGGGGCGAGGAGCAGATCGCCTTGCCGTTCCTCCTCTTCGCCCAGCCCCGGCGAGGCGCCGACCGCGAGCCGGTCGCCGAGCCGTCGGGCGAGCGCCTTGGGATTGAATCGGCGCGCCTCGCGCTCGGCGAGCTCGACCCCGACCGGCCGCGGGTTCCCCGGTCCGATCGCCTCGATCCGGAGCGCGGCGAGCCGGCCGCGGAAAGCGGCGGACAGCCCCTTGGAGCTCACGATCCGCCCCTCGCTCGAGCCGTCTCCGAGGGTCGCGGCGAGAACCCTTCCTCCCGGCAGCTCGGCGGCGAGCTCGCGGGCGATCCCTTCGAGCAGCGCGAGCCCCTCGCGCTCGGCGATCAGCGGCGCTTCGAAATCGGACGGCTCCTTCCAGGCGGGCGGCGCCTCCGGGCTTGGCAGCCGCAGGGCCGGAGGGTAGGCAGGAGGCCACGGACCGTCCGGTCGCGGATCGCCGGTGCCGCAGGCGAACAGCGAGCCGCGCCGGTCGCCTGCCCGCACTGCCCAGCCGCGCTCTTCGGCATAGCTGCTCGCGGTCCGGTCGCCCTCCAAAGAAAAGCGGCGCGAGCGCCCCCGTTTCGCGAGCACCTCCACCTCGGGCAGACCGCGGGCGAGAAGCGACTTGAGCGTCGCCTCGATCGCCTCCGCGCTGACCCCCGAACGGGGACGCTCGCTCATCCCTTCACCTCGACCCCGTCCAGGAGAAGCGCCGGTGCCGTCGCCCACACGGGCAGCTTCTGGCCTCCCTTGGCGCACCAGCCGGCCCCCTCCGGACGGCGTTGGTCGCCGACGGCGACGACCCGGCCGAGCAGGTCGGCCAGGCGGCCGTGGATTGCGCAGGGACCGAGCGTCTCGGCCGGCTCGCCTTTGTAGATCCGCCGAGCGAACGGAAAGCGCAGCTCCAAGGCGCCGGTTCGCGGATCGAGCGCGCCGCGGCGGACCTGGGGGAACCAGAGTCCCCCCTCGGCACCGGCGAGGAGATCCGGCTCGGTGGTCGTCCCGGCGAGGAGCTCCAGATGGTGGCTGCGCGGCATCGGCAAGTCGTGGCGGCCGGCGCGCCGGCCCGCCCCTGGAACGAGTGCCGAGGACGACCGCGACCAGGCGGCGTCGGCGAGCGGTTGCTCCACCTTTCCATCCCGCAGCAGCCATCGGCGGCAGACGGGGATCCCCTCGTCGTCGGTCGCCCGGCGGACCGGCTCGGGTGCCGCGCCCGGATCGTCGAGCACCGAAAGGATCGGCGCCCCGAGGGCGACGCCGATCGCCGCGTCGGGTTTGCCCGAGAGCGCCAGCAGATCCGCCTCGAGCGCGTGGGCGACCGCCTCGTGGAGGAGCACCGCGACCGCCGCCGGTCCCAGGAGGATCGGTCCGGTGCGCGCCGAGAAGGGATACGCCGAGCGCGACCGGAACAGCTCGACCAGTCGCGCCCCGACCTCTTCCGCCTCCGGGCGCCCGAGCTGGGGCAGGAGCGAACCCCAGCGTCCGCCGGGGATCTCCGCGTTCAGCGAGTAGTAGCTCTCGGATTCGAGCGCGGGGACGAGGCGCGGGGTCGCCACCTGGAGCCAACGGCGATGCCGGCGGACGGTCAAGCGAAGTGGAAACGCCGTGTGGTGTGCGCGGATCGCGCGCTCGAGCAAGCCGGTGAAATCGACCACCTCGGGCGCCTCAGGAGGTCCAGGGGCGCCGGGCCAGGGGCCGAGCGGCAGGTCGGGCTCGGGCACGCTCGCCGCGGGGAGCGCGCGGGCGACCTGGCGAAGTGCCTCGGAGAACGACCGGCCGTCGATGCCGTCGCGCGAGGCGAGAAACGAGCGGCGCTCGCGCACCAGCCGCACCGCGAATCCCTCCTCCCGGCGGATCGAAAACCCCGGGCCCTCGCCGTCGGGGGGGAGCTCGATCTCCTCGATCCGCTCGAAGAAGGCGTCGACCCACTCCTCGCCGGTTCCTGCGAGCTGGGCGAGCGATCGGGCGACGGCGGCGGTGTCGAAGGAGGAAAACGGCATGGCGGCCAACCCATTGTGCCACGGAGATTCCGCGGCGTTGCCGGCCGTCGATTCGCTCGAAGGAGGCGAACCGGCCGCCCGCTCTCCCGGTCTTTCCGCTAACCGATGCCGAAGGCCATCGTGATCAGCGTCTTCTGCTCCAGGGTGTGCGCGGTCGCCGAGCCGGTCGCGGGGCTTCCGGACGCCGAGCGCTTGACCGAGCGGATCGGCCGGCGCAGCAGGCGCTCGATGCGCGGCTGGGCGAAGAAGAGAGCGCCCATGTTGGCGGGCTCCTCCTGGACCCAGACGACGTCGCGCGCTTCCGGGTGCGCGGCGAAGATCGCCTCGAGCTCGCGCGTCGGGAACGGATAGAGCTGGTCGACGAACACCACCGCGGTCTGCGTATCCCCCCGCCGCTCCCGCTCGCGCAGCAGCTCGTGGCCGATCTTGCCGCTCGCGAGCAGGATTCGGCGCGCGTTCTTCACCTGCCGGTCGGGCACGACGTTCTGGAACGCCCCGTCGGTGAGCTCGGTGAGCGCCGACGAGGAATCCTTGTGGCGCAGCATGCTCTTCGGGGTGAAGACGATGAGGGGCTTGCGCCACTTGCGGAGCGCCTGGCGGCGCAGCAGGTGGAAGTACTGGCCGGCGGTCGAAGGCTGGCAGACCTGGATGTTGTCCTCCGCCGCGAGCTGGAGGAAGCGCTCGATGCGCGCGCTCGAGTGCTCCGGCCCCTGGCCTTCGTAGCCGTGGGGAAGCAGGATCGTCAGGCCCGACAGGAGGCCCCACTTGTCCTCTCCCGCGGTCACGAACTGGTCGAGGATGATCTGGGCGCCGTTGGCGAAATCGCCGAACTGGGCCTCCCACATCACCAGCGCCTCGGGAAAGTCCCGGCTGTAGCCGTATTCGAAACCGAGCACCGCGGCTTCCGACAGGAGCGAGTCGTAGACCTCGAAGCGCGCCTGCCCGGGCTCCAGGTGTTGGAGCGGCATGTGGTCGCGGCCGTTTTCGACGTCGATCAGGACGGAGTGGCGCTGGTTGAACGTGCCGCGCCGGCAGTCCTGGCCGGAGAGGCGGACCGGCACGCCCGCCGTCACCAGCGAGGCGAAGGCGAGCGCCTCGCCCATGCCGTAATCGATCGGCCGCGTGCCGCGCCCCATCTCCAGCCGCTGCTCGAGGAGCTTCTTGATCTTGTCGTGGACGTGGAATCCCTCGGGCGCCCGGGTGAGGCCCTCGGCGAGCGCGCCCAACCGATCGGCCGACATGGCGGTCGGAACATCGTATTCGGGCCGGTAGCCCCCGCCCGCAAAGGCGCTCCAGTAGGAGGGCATCGTGCGGAGGGTCGGCTTCTTCTCGAGCTCCTCGGCCTGTTTCTGCGCCTCGAACAGCTCGGCTTTGTAGGCGGCGGCCATCGCTTCGGCTTCCGCCTCGGGAAGCCCGGCCGTCGCGGCGAGGCGTCGCGCGTAGTTCCTCCACGTCGGAGCGAACGCGGCGATCTTCTTGTAGAGGAGCGGCTGGGTGATCGTCGGATCGTCGACCTCGGAATGGCCGTGCCGGCGGTAGCCGATCAGATCGATCACCACGTCGCTCGCGAACGCGTAGCGGTACTCGCACGCCATCCGCGCGACCCGCGCGACGGCGTCGGGGTCCTCGGCGTTGACGTGGAAGATCGGGATCGGCAGGCGCTTCGCGACGTCGGTCGCGAACCGCGAGGACTGGAGGCTGATCGGCTCGGTGGTAAAGCCGATCAGGTTGTTGACCACGACGTGGATCGTGCCCCCCACCCGATAGGCGGCGAGCTCGGTCATGTTGAGCGTCTCGGCGAGCACCCCTTGTCCACCGAAAGCGGCGTCGCCGTGCATCACGATGCTCAGGACCTTGCGGCCGGTGGGATCCTGGATCCGGTCCAGCTTCGCGCGAGCGCGACCCATCGCGACCGGATCGACCGCTTCGAGGTGGCTCGGGTTCGAGACCAGATGCAGGCGAACGGAGTGGCCGTTCTTGCCGACGTGCTCTCCCGTCGCCCCCATGTGGTACTTGACGTCGCCGCTTCCCAGGATGCTCTTGGGATCGACGTCCTCGAAGCCCGCGAACAGCTCGGCCGCGGGCCGGCCGACGGTGATCGCCATCACGCTCAGCCGGCCGCGGTGCGGCATCGCGAGCACCGCTTGCTCGGTGGCGAGGTCGGCCGCCGTCTCGAGCAGCCCGTCGAGCATCGGGAGGAGGGAGGTGACGCCTTCGATCGAGAAGCGCTTGCTCCCGAGGTAGCGCTGCTGGATCACCTGCTCGAAGGTCTCTCCTCGCACCAGGAGCTCGAGCAGCCGGCGACGGTCGGGGACCGGCGCCTCGCGCTCCATCCGTTCGGCGAGGAAACGCCGCCGCTCCGGATCGATAATGTGCATGAACTCGAGGCCGATCGAGCCGCAATACCAGCGTCGTGCCGCCTCCATTTCCGGGGAACCGGCGTCGCCGGCCGAAAGGCTCGCGAGCGGCTCGGCCTCCGGCAGGAGGCGTCCCATGGGATCGAGGTCGGCGGCGAGATATCCGTAGCGGCGGAAGGCGTCCAACACGCCGGCCGCGGTCGATTCGTGATGCTGGTCGAGAATGGCCTGGGTCCTGTCCATAGGGCCGGAAGGATACACCGCGACGCTTGATTGACGCACCGCGGCGGTCCGGTTAGCGTTCTGGCATGGACCGCCGGAAGCCTCGCGCATCCCGCCGTCTCCTCCGGTATGAACGCCGGGGCGAGAAGCTGCTGCCGGTCGCGCAGTTCATCCCCCGCATGCTGCACCACGTGGGCGTCGCAGTGCTCCTGATCGGGGCCTGCCTCGGAATCGGCGTTCTCGGCTACCGCTATTTCCAGGACCTGGGGTGGCTCGACGCGCTGTTGAACGCCTCGATGATCCTCACCGGCATGGGCCCGGTCGACAAACCGGAATGCCCGGCCGCGAAGCTATTCGCCTCGGCCTACGCGATCTTTTCAGGGGTGGCCTTCATCACCGGCGCGGGCATCGGGTTCGCCCCGCTCGCCCATCGGCTGCTCCACCGGTTCCATCTGGACGAGGACGAGGAGAAAGGCTCGAGCGAGACCTGAGGTCTCAGCGGGTTTTCACGCCCAGCCGCTCATCCCAGTGGAGCGGTTTCTCGCTCCGCGGCAACGGCGCACCCGGCGCCTGATCGATCGTCACGCCGTGCGGCCAGCTCGGAGGGCAGATCGCGACGTAGCGCGCGTATCCGCCGGTTCCTCCCTGGAATTTAGCGTAGCCGATCGCGACGAGCGCTCCCGCCTCCGGCACCTGATCGAGGTTCGCGACCCCTTCGGCCTGGGCGTAGCCGTGGTGCATGAGCCACGACTCCCCCTCGAGCGTCGGAGTGGTGTCGGTGTCCAACGGCTCGTGGCCATGGAAGAGGATGTGGCGTTCGAGGTGCAAGAATTTCAAGGCGTCGAGCGAAACCCCGGGGAAGCGAGTCTCGGCGGCGAGCCCCGGCTGGTTCCAACGCTTCGACCAATCGGAGCGGACGAAGACGACCGACCCCGCCGGAATGCGGCCGTTCCGAGCCTCCCAGGCTTGGACGTCGGCGACCTGCAGGGGGTAGTCCGGCTTCTTCTCGACCTGGGCGACGATCGAGATCACCACGAGCGGCCGCACCGCGAAAGTGGCCGGAATCTCGTCGATCGCCGGATAGTTCGGGTCCCAATGGGCGGGCGGGTCGAGCTGCGTGCCGAGCTGATCGGTCGAAAGCTCGTAGCGCGTGGCCTCGAAGCCGTCGCTCCCGTAGGTGTAGGCCTTCCCCGTCTTCGGATTGATCGCCGGACCGAACTTCGAAGGCCCGAAGCCCCACCAGACCGGAATCCCCGGCGCGATCGTGTGCGTCAGGTCGACGTACTTCGCCTTCTCGAACGTGTCGCGGTAGACCCCCCAGAGGTCGTCGGTTCGAGAGGCGACGGAGGTTTTCTCTGCCGCGTTCTCGGAGGGAGCTTCCGGGGTCTTCGTAGTGCAGCCGAGAGCAAGCGAAAGAACGAGCGAGAGCGCGGCTCCAAGGGCCGCCGAAGGGATCCTCACAGGGGAACGCATGGAGCGATCCTACTGGGAAGACCGGCCATCGCCGCGCCGCGGGGGGCCTTCGGATAACTATTCATGCCGTGAATAAATTGTATTCACGCCGTGAATAGATTCGCAAACCCCTTGTTGTCAGAGGTTTGCGGCACTCGTCCCGTCGGATCGGACGCCCCGGCCGCGTTCCGGGAGGTGTCTTAGGTGGCCTCGACCGGCTCCTCGGCCGGTTTCGCCGCTCGGGCCGCCGGGCGCTCTGAGAGGGAGAGCTCGGCGTATTCGGGCTCTTTGCGGCGGAGGATCCGGGCGCTCGCTTTGCGCCAGCCGCCTTTTCCGAGGTCGTCGAACAGGGAGTAGAAGACCGGGGTGGCGAGCAGGGTGAGGAGGAGCGAGAGGCTCTGGCCTCCGATGACGACGACGGCGACCGCGCGCCGTTCCTCGGCTCCCGGGCCGCTGCCGACCGCCAGCGGAATCATTCCGGCGACCAGGGCGAGCGTGGTCATGAGGATCGGCCGCAGCCGGTCGCGGTTGCCCTGGACGATCGCCGCCTCGCGTTCCATGCCGGCCTCGCGTAGCTGGTTCGTGTGGTCGATCTGGAGGATCGCATTCTTCTTGACCACGCCGAACAGGACCAGGACGCCGAGCGCCGAGTAGAGGTTGAGCGTGTTGCCGGTGGCCCAGAGCGAGAAGAGCGCGAAGGGCACCGCGATCGGCAGAGAGAGAAGGATGGTGAGGGGATGGACCAGGCTCTCGAACTGGGAAGCGAGGATCATGTACATGAAGATGATCGAGAGCATGAAGGCAAAGAGGAACTCGGTCCGCGTCCGCTCCAGCTCGCGCGCCCGGCCGCCGACCGAGGTCGTATAGGCGGGGGGGAGGTTCATCTCCGCGACCGCCTTGCGCAACGCCTCGATCCGGTCGGAGAGCGCGTAGCCCGGGCCGACTCCCGCGCGGAGCGACGCCTGCCGCTGGCGGTCGAGGCGGTCGACGCGCGAGGCCGACGTCTGCTCGGCGAGGCTGACGAGTGAATCGAGGCGCACCAGCCCCCCGCCCGCCCGCGGCACGAGCAGCCGAGAGATCGTCCCCGGATCGCTCCGGTCGGCCTGGGCCAGCCGCAGCTCCACGTCGTACTCGTCGTTCGCCGCCGGATCGTAAAAGCGGGTGACCTCCGGGTCGCCGCCCACCATCACCTGCAGCGCGGTCGCGACGTCGCCCACCTGGACTCCTAGATCGGCCGCCCGGGCGCGATCGATGTGGACCGCGAGCTCCGGCTTGTTGAGCTTGAGCGTGGTGTCCGCATCGACGATTCCGCCGAGCTCCTGGCTCTTGGTGCGCAACGCCTCGACGTATTTCGAGAGCGAGGCGAGGTCGGGGCCGCGGAGCGAGAAGTCGATCTCGAAATTGCCGCCGCCGATGTTGAACGACGGGACGTTGCGCACGCCGGGCCGGATGTTCGGAAGCTTTGCCAGGCGCTTGCGGATGTCGCTCATCACGTCGCGCTGGCTGCGGCCACGGAACGCGAGCCCGGGGTCGCCATGGAACAGGCCCGAAAAGAATCGCTTGAAGGTGAACTGGCGCTCGTCCTGCGGCGCGATCCGCACGTAGCCGTTCCCCTGGTTCACGCCGCCGAAAAATCCGCCGCCGGCCGAGATCAGGACGTCGCGCACCTCGGGCACCGCCCGCACTTCCTTTTCGACCGCGCGCATCACCTCGTCCATCGCGGCGAGGCTGGTTCCCTCCGGCGCATTGACGTTCAGCTCGAACTCCGCCTCGTCGACGTCGCTCGGGACGTATTCCGTCTTCATCAGGCTCGCGAGGGGGATCGAAGAGGCCATCACCAGAAGCGCGAGCACGGCGGCGATTACCCGATGGTGCATCGCCTTCTTCAAGAGCCGGACGTAGAGCCGGTCGATCTTGCCGTAGAAGCCCTCGCGCGAGTGGGCCTCGCCGCCGGCGGCGTCCTCGGCGCGCAGCAGCCGGGCGCTCATCGTCGGGGTGAGGGTGAAGGAGACGAGGAGAGAAACCAGGACCGCCACCGCGGCCGTAATGCCGAACTGGTAGAGGAAGCGGCCGGAGATGCTCGACATGAACGAGACCGGCACGAAGATGACCACCAGGCTGAGCGTGGTCGAGAGAACCGCGAAGCCGATCTCGGCGGTCGCCTTCCGGGCCGCCTCCATCGGTTTCATCTTCTTTTCCTCGACGAAGCGGAAGATGTTTTCGAGCACGACGATCGCGTCGTCGATCACCACGCCCACCATCAGGACGAGCGCCAGCATGGTCACGCTGTTCAGCGTGAAATCGAGCGCCTTCATCATGCCGAACGTGGCGATGACGGAGGTCGGGATCGCCACCGCCGCGATCACCGTCGAGCGCCAGTTCCGCATGAAGGCGAAGACGACGAGCGAGGCGAACAGGCTGCCCAGGATCAGGTGCAGGTTGATCTCGTGGAGCGCCGCGCGGATGTAGAGCGACTGGTCGCGGATGGGCTGGACTTTGACGTCGGTCGGCAGGGTCGGCTTGATGCGCTCGAGGATCCTCCGCACCGAATCGATCACAGCGACGGTGTTTGCCCCGGACTGGCGGCGCACCTCGAGCGTCACGGTCGGCACCCCGTTCAGGCGCGCCACGGAGCGCTGCTCCTTCGTGCCGTCGACCGCCTCCCCGAGGTCGCGGATCCGGACCGGCTGCCCGCCGACCACCGCCACCACGAGATCGCCGAACGCGTTCGCGTCCTCGACCCGGCCGAGGGTGCGCAGCGGCATCTCGCGCGCGCCGGAGGTCACGTTGCCGCCCGGCGCGGCGCTGTTCTGATTCGCCAGGGCGTTGCGGACGACGGTGATCGGCAGGTTGTAGGCGGCCAGACGGTCGGCGTCGATCGTCACCGAGATCGCCCGTTCGAGGCCGCCGACGATCTGGACCTCGCCCACCCCCTCGGCGCGCTCGATCTGCACTTTGATCTGTTTGTCGGCGATCTCGGTCAGCTCGCGTAGCGGCCGGTTGGCCGACAGCGCGAGAGTGAGGATCGGCGAGCTGTCGTTGTTGAACTTGGCGACGATCGGTGGCTGGACGTCGTCGGGCAGCCGGCGGATCACGCCGGAGACCCGGTCGCGGATGTCCTGCGCGGCGGTCTCGATGTTGCGCGAGAGGTCGAACGTCGCGATGACGATCGAGTTCGCGCCGGAGGTCACGGAGCGCAGCTCCTGGATGCCCTCGACCGTGTTGACCGCCTCTTCGATCCGCTGCGAGATCTCGACCTCGGTCTCCTCGGTCGAGGACCCGGGAAGAACCGTACGCACGCTCACCGTGGGCAGGTCGACCGAGGGGAAGCGGTCGACGCCGAGGCGGAAATAGCTCGCCGAGCCGACGACGACCAGGGCCAAGATGATCATCGCCGCGAAAATCGGCCGGCGGATGCAGATCTCTGCAAGCTTCTGCATGGCGTTCAGGTCCCTTTCCGGTAGCCTTCTTCGATCAAGCTCTTTCCGTTGCTGCTGTTCTCGATGGAGACGGGGCTGGGCCGCCGGGCGGAGCAGACCTTCGAGTCACGCCCCGCGCCGTGCCCCCTTCTCTTACTCGGTTGCGACCTCGACCGCCTGGCCTTCCGTGAGGTTCCCTGGCTCCAGGACGACGGACTCGCCGGCGTCCAGCCCGGAGACGATTTCCACCCGATCGCCGCTCTTCCTGCCGAGCCGAACCCGCTTTTCGACCGCCTTGCCCTGCTCGACGCCGATCACCTTGTCGACCCCGGCGAACGAGACCACCGCCGACGTGGGCACGAGCACGGCGGGATCGGCCGCCTGGACCACGATCTCCGCGCGGGCGAAAGCGCCCGGTCGGAGCGCGCCGCTCCGGTTGGGAATTTCGACCTCGACCTCGAGGGTGCGGCTCGCTTCGGTGATCGACGGGCCGAGGCGGGCGATGCGCCCCTCGACGTTCGGTGCGGTCGCCGGGGCCTCTTCCCGCGCGCCGACCGCGCTCTCGCCCTGGGCGTTCTCGGGCGTCTCGCCCACGGACAACCGGACCGGCAGACCGACCGCGAGGCCGATCGCCTCCCGCTCGGGAACCGAAAGCCGCAGCCGGAGCGGATGAGTCCGGACCAAGACGAGCGCCACGGTGCCCGCCGACACGTAGTCGCCGGGAGCCACCCGGCGCTCCTCGATCGCGCCGGAATACGGGGCACGAAGCGTGGAGTCCGCGAGCTGGGCCTTGGCGAGATCGAGCTCGGCGCGGCGCTGGGCGAGCACGCCCTGACGGTTCTGGGCCTCTTCGATCGCCGCCTGGTAGGCCGCCTCGGCGACCCCGTAGTCCGCTTCCATCTTGTCGAGGTCCGAGCGCGGGATGAGCTGCTGCTCGAACAGCGTCCGTCCGCGCTCACGGGTCACCCGCGCCTGTTCGAGCAACGCCTTAGCCTGCTTGACCGGCGAGGTGGTCGCCGGATCGACGAGGGTGTCGGGACCTTGGGCCTGGAGGCCGAGCCGCGCGCGCGCCTGGGCGAGCGTGCTTTCCGCTTGGGCGACGCGAAGGGAGAAATCTTCGGGCGCGAGGCGGGCGACCACCTGCCCGGCTTGGACGCGGCTGCCGAGGTCGACCGGGATGTCGGCCACCCGCCCGGCCACCTTGAACGCCAGCTCGGTCCGTTCGTCGGCGGCGAGCGTGCCGGTCGCGGGGACGACGCGCGGCAACCGTCCCTCTTCGGATTTCGCCAGCTGGACCTTCCGGGGCGGCTCGGCGGCGGCTTCCTTGCCGCCTCCCTTCGAGGACTTTCCGCCCCCGCACGCGAATCCGGAGGAGGCGACGATCGAAACGAGGGCGAGCGCGCGCAATGTTCGAAGAAGTCGAGGCATTCGGGGCATAGGGTTCCAGATACGCGATCGGTGGATGGAAGTTGAGACGGCCGAAAGACCGGCAGGCACTCTATGGCAAAAGAGGGCCGTGACGGCTTGACGGTCTTGCAAATTCGGGGCCTCGGCGCTCTCGCCCCCGGGCTCGCTCTGTCTCGCTAAGATGCGAGCCAAAATGTCTTTCGAACCCCCCCTCCGCGCCATCTTGGTCGACGACGAAGAGGCCGCCCGCCGGGCGCTCCGTCAGGACCTCGCGGAGCTCGGAGGGGTCGAAGTGGTCGCGGAATGCGCGAACGGGTTCGAGGCGGTCAAGGCGGTCGGGGACAGGAAGCCCGATCTCCTCTTCCTCGACATCCAGATGCCGAAGCTTTCCGGCTTCGAGGTCCTCGAGCTGCTCGACCACGAACCGGCGGTGATCTTTGCCACCGCGTACGACGAGCATGCCGTGCGCGCCTTCGATATCCACGCGGTCGATTACCTCTTGAAACCCTACGGACCGGAACGGTTGGCCGAGGCGCTCCGGCGCGCCCGCGTCCGGCTCGCGGCGACGCAGCGCGAGCCGGTGCGCTCTCTCGCTCGGCTCGGCCGAATTCCCGGCCGTCCGCTCGACCGGATCCTGATCCGCGACGACGCGAAGATCCACGTCCTCGCCGCGGAACGGATCGACTGGATCGAGGCGCGCGACGACCATGTGCTCGTCCGGGCCGAAGGGGCCTCCCACCGAAAGGCCGAAACGCTTGCCGAGCTGGAAACCGAGCTCGACCCGCAGCGCTTCGTGCGCATCCACCGCTCGTACCTCCTGAACGTCGAGCGCCTGGCCCGGCTGGAGCTCTACGCCAAGGACAGCCGGGTGGCGATCCTCCGCGACGGTAGTCGCCTGCCCGTCTCGCGCGCGGGCTACGCGAAGCTGAAGGAGCTCCTTTGAGCCGGCCGCGGCTCCTGCTCGTGGGGGCGGGCCACGCCCATCTCGAGGTGCTGCGGCACGCCGCGGCGGAGACGGTGTTCGACCTTGCTCTCGTCTCCCCGGTACCGCGCCAGGTCTACTCCGGCATGGTCCCCGGTTACCTCGCCGGGACGTACGCGCTCGACGACGTTTCGGTCGCCATTGCGCCGCTGGTCGAGAATGCCGGAGGGCGCCTGATCGATGGAAAGGCCACGGCGCTCGATCCGAGGCGGCAATGCGTCGCGCTCGCCGACGGCCGGGAAATCCAGTACGACCTCGTATCGTTTGCCGTCGGCTCGACCACCGCGGGCATCGAGCGAAAAGAGATCGCCGCGGGCGCCGTGGCGGCGAAACCGCTCGACCGGGTGATCGACCTCAAGACGCGGCTCGAAGCGCAGGTTCGCGAACGGGAAGAGGCGGATCGCCGCGCCGCGGTGGTCGGTGGAGGGGCCGCGGGTTACGAGGTGGCGCTCGCCCTCCGCGCCGCGCTCGGTCCCTCGGCGGTGGTCCGGCTGATCGAGCGCGGGCCGCGACTGCTCGCCGACTATCCGGAGCGCTTCCGGGACAGAGCGCTCGCGGTGCTCCGAGACAAGCGGATCGAAGCGATCGTCGGCGAGAGCGTCGATCGGGTCCTGCCCGATCGCGCGAAGCTCGCCACGGGGCGGGAAGTCCCCTCCGACCTCACCGTCTGGCTCGCCGGAGCGGTCGGCTGGCCGATCCTCGCCGGCTCCGGCCTTCCGCTCGACGACCGTGGATTCCTTTTGTTGGACGACTCGCTTCGCTCGATCGCCGATCCGAAGGTCTTCGCGGCCGGGGATTGCGGCACGATGGCGAGCTATCCCGAAACCCCGAAAGCCGGCGTCTACGCCGTCCGGCAGGCGCCGATCCTTTGGCAAAGCCTGGTCGCGGCGATCCGTGGCGAAGCGCCGCCGAGGTACCGGCCGCAGACGGGATTCCTCTCGCTCCTGAACCTCGGCGACGGCCGCGCCTTGATGCACTGGAAAGGCGTGGTGCTCGAAGGCCGCTCCGTGTTCCGTCTCAAGGATTGGATCGACCGCCGGTTCCTCGCGAAGTATCGGTAGTCCGCCGCCACGCCTGAGGCTCGGCGTGGCGGAGGGGCGGACGCCCCTTACGGCAATCGATCGCGCAGGATCGAGAGATAGGCGGTCCAGGGGCCCGTGGCCTCGGCGTAGCGCCGGGCCATGGTGCGGGCGATCTGCGCGACGTGGTCGAGGTCGTGGACGACCCAGGTCGCGAGGAGCTGGCGGAGGGTGACCTCGCCCAAGGCGGGATGCAACCCTCGCCGATCGAGAGCCTCTTCGCTCAGATCCAGCAGGGCCCGCTCGGCGAGATTGGATCGCCGCAGATCGGCGAACGTCGTGAGCAGCTCGTCCAGGCTCTTGCCCTCGCTCTCGCGGAACATCGCCATCCGGTCGAACGGCTCGAACGGCCGGGGATCGCCCGCCAGGATGTGCCGAGCGCGCGGAATCCAGTCGGTGCGCTCACCATGGATGAGATGGCCGATCACGTCGTACGGAGACCAGGTGCCTTCGCCTTCGGTCGCGCGGAGCCAGGCGTCGGGCAGGCCGCCGAGCCAAGAGCGCAGGAGATCTGGCGTCCGTTCGAGCAACGCACGGGCCTCATCCGGGTGGAACACGGAATCTCCCATCGAGGGTACCCCTCAGCTTCGATCCGCGAGTCGCATGGGGCCGCTGATTCCGGAACGGGCTTTTGCCCCCCTCTCCCGTGGGAAAGGGGCCGGGACTCAAATCAGTCCTGATGCTCGGGCAGCGCCCCGCCCCGACGCAGGAAGGCGATGAAGTGGCCGAGGTGCCGGGAGGTCTCGTCCTTGCCCATCGCGGCCACGAGGTCGAACAGCGGCGGCCCGCCGTTCGTACCGGAGAGCGCGAGACGGGTCGGATGGATCAGCACGCTCGGCTTCAAGCCCCGCTCCTCGGCGACGGCGCGGAGCGCCGCTTCCAGAGCATCTTTCTCGAACGGATCGACCTCGGCGAAGCGGTCGCGGAGCGCGGCGAGATGGACCGGCAGCTCCGGATCGGCGAGGAACTTCTTCGCCAGATCCGCCTCGTACGGAATCTCGTCGCGGAAATAGAAGACGATCGACTGCGCCAGCTCGCGCAGGGTGCGCGCGCGGCTCTGGTGCAGCGCGAGGACCGTCTCGAGGCGCGTCGGGTCGGCGCCGTCGAGCCCCGACTCGGTGAGGAACGGGCCGAGGTGCGGCCGGATCTGGTCGAGCGTCGACGCGGCGATGTACTGGCCGTTCATCCAGAGCAGCTTTTCCCGGTCGAAGACGGCGGCCGACGCGTTCAGACGGTCGACGTCGAAGACCCGTCCCATCTCGTCCCGCGACAGGATCTCCCGATCGTCGCCGGGGCTCCAGCCCAGGAGCGCCATGTAGTTGTAGAGCGCCTCGGGGAGCACCCCCTCCGCGCGGAACTCCTCGACCGACGTCGCGCCGAATCGCTTCGACAGCCGCTTCTTGTCGGGCCCCAGGATCAGCGGCAGGTGGGCGAACGTCGGCACCGCGGCGCCGAAGGCCTGGAAGAGCGGCACGTGCTTCGGCGTGTTCGACAGGTGATCCTCGCCGCGGATCACGTGGGTGATCGCCATGTCCACGTCGTCGCAGACCACCGACATGTGGTACGTCGGCGAGCCGTCCGAGCGGAGCAGGATGAAGTCGTCGATCGCCTCGGGCGGAAACTCCATGTCGCCGCGCACCAGATCGAAGAACGTGATGTTCACGTCGGGCGCGCGGAAGCGGACCACGAAGGCCTGGCCCGCCTCGACCCGCCGAGCGATCTCGTCGGCCGGAAGGTGCGCGCAAGTGCGCGGATAGCGGAAGCTCCCCCCCTGTTTCTGGGCCTCGGCGCGTTGCGCTTCGAGCTCCTCGGAGGTGCAGAAGCAGCGGTACGCCTTGTCGGCCGCGAGCAGCTCGGCCGCGCGCTCGGCGTGGCGCGGCAGGCGCTCGCTCTGGAGGAAAGGCCCCTCGTCCCAACGGATCCCGGTCCAGGAAAGGGCGTCCTGGATCTGCCGAGTCATCGCCTCGTCGGAGCGCGCCTTGTCGGTGTCCTCGATCCGTAGGACGAACGCTCCTCCGCAGTGAAGGCGGAGCAGCTCGTTGTAGATCGCGGTGCGGACGCCGCCGACGTGCAGGAAACCGGTGGGAGACGGAGCGAAACGGACCCTGACGGGACCGGTGACTTCGGTGGCCATGATTGCGCCCTCGGAGGGAAGGGAAATGGCGGTGAGGGAGGGATTCGAACCCTCGGTCCAGGGATTCCCCCGGACAACTGCTTAGCAGGCAGCCCTGTTCAGCCACTCCAGCACCTCACCGCGGGGGCCCTGCAAGGGGAGGAATTGTATGGTGGCGGGGGGCGGGAGTCAAAAACGGCACGGTGCACCGACTCTCGAAGCGATATCCTTGAACCTGGCGCCCGGCGCGCCGGATGCGCCCCCCTCCAGAGCGAACTCCCGAGAGGATCGAAAATGCCCGACCCGAACGCGACCGATCAACTGGCGATCAATACCATCCGATTCCTTTCCGTCGACATGGTCGAGAAGGCCGACTCGGGACATCCGGGAACGCCGATGGCGCTCGCGCCGCTCGCCTACTGGATCTGGACGCGCCATCTGCGCCACTCGCCCGACGAGCCGACCTGGCCCAACCGCGACCGGTTCGTCCTGTCGTGCGGCCACGCCTCGGCGTTGATCTATTCCCTGCTCCATCTCGCCGGATACGACCTGCCCCTCTCCGAGCTCGAGCGTTTCCGGCAGCTCGGCTCGAAGACCCCCGGTCATCCGGAGTACGGCCATACCCAAGGGGTCGAGACCACCACGGGCCCCCTCGGACAGGGGATCTCGAACGCCGTGGGCATGGCGATCGCGGAGGAGCTCTCGGCGAGCGAGTGGAACCGCGACGGTTTTCCCATGGTCGATTACCGAACCTGGGTGATCGCCTCCGACGGCGACATGAGCGAAGGGGTGGCCTCCGAGGCGAGCTCGCTCGCCGGCCACCTGGGGCTTGGCAAGCTCGTCGTGTTCTACGACGACAACCAGATCTCGATCGACGGCCCGACTTCGCTTTCGTTCAGCGAGGACACGGTCGCCCGTTACGCCGCCTACGGCTGGCACACCCAGAGGGTGGCGGACGGCAATGATCTCGACGCGATCGAGGCGTCGATCCGGGCCGCGCTCGCCGAGACCACCCGTCCCTCGCTGATCGCCGTGCGGACGGTGATCGGTTACGGTGCCCCCCACAAGGCGGGGAGTCACGAGGCGCACGGCGCGCCCCTCGGCGCGGAGGAGACGAAAGCCGCGAAGCGCGCGCTCGGTTGGCCGGAGGACGCGCAGTTCCTCGTCCCGGACGAGGCGCGCGCGCCGTTCGCCGCCGCGCGCGAGAACGGCAAGCGGTTGGCATCCGAGTGGCGCGAGCTGTTCGGCACCTACGCCGCCGCCCATCCGGAGGCGGCGAAGGATTTCTCCGCCCGCCTGGCCGGAAACCTTCCCGACGGCTGGGAGGAGGCGCTCCCGACCTTCGCCCCCACCGACAAGCCGATCGCCACCCGCTCTGCCTCGGGCAAGGTGCTCGCGGCGATCTCCCCGAAGCTGCCGCAGCTGGTCGGCGGCTCGGCCGACCTCACCCCTTCGAACAACACGCAGGTCAAAGGCTGGGGTGATTTCGAAGCGGCGAACCGCTCCGGTCGCTACCTCCGTTTCGGCGTCCGCGAGCACGGCATGGGCGCGATCCTCAACGGCATCGCTTTGTCCAAGCAGTGGATCCCCTACGCGGGTACGTTCCTGATTTTCTCGGAGTACATGCGCCCGCCGATCCGTCTCGCCTCGCTGATGGGGATCGGGCCGATTTTCGTCTACACCCACGACTCGATCTTCCTCGGTGAAGATGGCCCGACCCACCAGCCGATCGAGCAGCTCGCCTCGCTCCGCAGCATCCCGGGGCTCGTCGTCCTCCGTCCGGCCGACGCGGTCGAGACCGCCGAGGCCTGGCGCTTCGCGATCGCCCACCGCTCCGGCCCGACCGCCCTCGCGCTCACGCGCCAGAACCTGCCGATCCTCGAGGGGACCGTCGCGCACGCCGCGCTCGGCTTCCCGCGGGGCGGTTACGTCGTGGCCGAGACTCCCGAAGGACAAGACCCGGCGGCGATCCTGATCGCGACCGGCTCGGAGGTTTCCCTTTGCGTCGACACGCACCGGGCGCTCGCGGCCGAAGGGATCCACGTCCGCGTCGTGAGCCTCCCGTCCTGGGAGCTGTTCGCCGCGCAGCCCCAGGAGTATCGCGACCAGATCCTGCCGCCCACGATCAAGAAGCGCCTCGCCGTGGAGGCCGCGAGCCCGTTCGGTTGGCACCGCTGGGTGGGCGACGAGGGAGAGGTCCTGGGAATCGAAACCTTCGGCGCGTCGGCTCCTTACAAGGCGCTTGCGGAGAAATTCGGCTTCACGGTCGACAACGTGTCGGCCCGGGTGAAGAAGCTGATCGGGCGGGTCTAGGGAGCGCGTCCCCGCTCCCCCAGAGCCCCTTTTCTGTCGCCTATTGGTCGCCGGCTCAGGACGCTTCCTCCCCCGAGCCGGCGTGTTGGGCCCCCGGAAGGCACCCCCTCTCGCATCGGCGTGGTACTCCATTCCTTGGTTGGAAGGCGGAGAGAGCCCTAGCGGATCCGTTCTCCCGGCCGATGCGAAAGGAGGTTCTTCGTGAAGAAAACCATTCTCGCCTCATCCCTTCTGGCGTGTTTTGCGGCCAGTGCCGCGCTGGCGCAGCCGGCCGTGGACGAACCGGTGATCAGCCCGAAGCTCGAGTTCGGAACCAATACGCCGGGCTCCGTCCTCAACGGGTCGTTCGTCGCGTACGCGTCCGGCGCGGTCGAAGGTTCCTACTACTACATGCTCGCCACGGACAACTATTTGGCCGGAGGATCTTGGCATCCGCCCGGTGAGTGCTTCTATCTGGACACCGTGACGGGCACTACGCGCACGATCACCGAGCAGGTGATCGGGTACCGCGGTGACAACGCGTTTGCCTTCCTCCAGTCGACGAACCCGGCGTTCACCCGTTTCCGCACGGTGTCGCCCTGCTTCGACGGCCGTTTCGGCGAGCCGACGGAACAGCAACACCGGACGGTCGCCTACGGTGGAGGCAGCACCGTTCCGGTTCCGTCGCTCGGGAAGGTGTACGAGGTCGTCAACCGCACACGGATCCGCAAGACGCCCACGAGCACCTCTCCGTACGAGCTCGCCTCGACCGGCGACTCCTGGGCGGCCGGCGATTTCGACGAGATCTACCTGGGCGCCCAGGTCTCGCTTTCCGCTGCGCTCGCGAAGGCCACGTCTTCGTCCGGTCAATGCAAGGGCGAGCTGAATCCTCCGGCCAGCCAGACTTGCACGCCGGCGTTCGTCTGGTCCACCACTCCGCTCGTGAAGATCACCGATAACCTGATCGACACCGACGGCCAGGCGAAAACGTTCACCGCACTGCCTCCGCTGCTTGCACCCTACGACGCCACCGCCGCGAGCCTGCCGATGTTCGCCGGCAGCTCGAGCCTCTCGCCGGTGATGTTCGGGTTCATGGAGTTCGATCAGATCTGCTCGTCCTGGACGACCGGCAGCCCTCCGAGCTGCTTGCAGGGCACCGGCCCGTATCGGTTGGCCGCGGTCATCGTCACGGACGTCGCCCTTCCGGTTCGACCGAGTCAGGCACGGCTCTATTTCAAGAAGGGGTCGTCCTGGGTCCCGATGAACTCCAACGGTACCTTCCCGCAGATTCCCGACAACGTCGCCCCGCAGTTCGGCATGGGCGATTATTCGGATGTCAAATACGACCCCCTCGCGGCGACCTGGAAGCTCTGGGGGAGCGAGCCCGACACGACCGTCACCACGGGTTGCGCGGACAGCTTCACCCCGACGAGCGGGGCGCGCCTCGCCTACGCAAACCTCGCCTCGGCGCCCTATGTGAAAACGACTCTCTGGCCCTCGCGCAACGGCTTCGGCCGCACGAGCCCGATCGCGCACTACGTCTACTCTCCGGCCTGCAACTGCACCCGGGAGTTCATCTTCTACTCGAGCACCGATTACGCCTGCTACAACGTGCCGGCCTGGCAAACCGCCTATAGCCCCTTCTTGGGCTACGAGGTTCTCGTACGCCGCACGCTCGACGGCCCGCCGAACTGAGCCTGTCGTCCCGGGGGGAGTCACACGTCGTCTCTCCCCGGGACGTCCGATCTCACCGGAAACCCGGCCCGCTCGTTTCCTCGGCGTTACCGCACTCTCCGCGCCCGCGGCTAGACTCTCGGGGGAGCTTTCCATCGGACCCCTCCCGGTGTCATGGACCTCGAAGAGCCGATCGACCTCACCCTTCCATCGGGCGTCTCCACCTCCCCGGCCGATCCGATGCTCGGCCGGGCGATCGCCCTCGCGCTCGACGCTCCCGCCGCCGAGCGCAAAGCGCTGTTCAGCCGGCTCGTCGCCGAAATCGTCGACTACATGGCGGCGCACCCGGAGGAACGTCCCTGGACCTGCACGATCTTCTCAGGCACCGATGGCTCGACGATCTTCCGCGGTGGCGTGGGCCATTCGCTCGTGATCGATCCGGAAGGCCGGCTCTGGCGGGCGAGAAGCTACGAGGATTTCGAGACGACCTATCGTTTCGGCGATGGCACCTGCGAGATCGATCAGCTCACTCCGATCTACGGGCAGATGCGTGAGCTCCTTCCTCGCTAGATCGCGCATCACATCCCCGTTCGCCCTCCGCGAATCAAACTAGAAAATCTGACTCTCCACAGGAGGATTGACGCCGCCTCAAATTCGTGTCACTCTTCGTGACATGGAAACGTCGGAACGTCGGTCCTACAACAGTCCGCTCCGCGAGGCCCGCGCTCGGGAAACCCGCGAACGAATCCTGGAAGGGGTGGCCGCGTGGATTCAGCGCGACTCCCCGACCCCGTTCACCCTGGAGGCGATCGCCGAGGAGGCCGGCGTCGAGCGCCGGACCGTTTTCCGGCACTTCGCCACGAAAGAAGCCCTGCTGGAGGCGTTCTGGCAGTGGATCAACCATCGCATCACGCCGCGCACTCTGCCCGAATCGTTGCCGGAGCTGATCGACGGACCTCGCGAGGCCTTCGCTCGGTTCGACGATCAGGAGGGCGTGATTCGCGCGAGCCTCCACACGCCGGCCGGGCGCGCGATGCGTCTCGCGACGGTCGAGGCACGCCGCAAGGCTTTCCGAGCGTCGCTTCGCGAGGCCACTCGTGGCGCGACGGCCAAAGATCGCAGGCGGATCGAGGCCGTGGCCCACGCGCTGTACAGCGCCGCGGCCTGGGAATCGATGCGCGACTACGCCGGAATCGACGGCAAGCAGGCCGGCGACGCGGCTTCCTGGGCTTTACAAATTCTCATCGACGCGATGCAGGCGCCGAACCCATCGGCCGACACGTCGCAAAACCCTTCGCAGAAATGACCAAGGAGAGACATCGTATGCACCCCGAGATTCGCATCACCCGCACCGCCGACGCCGAAGCCCTCTGGGTCGTTCGCGATCGGATTCGCTTCATGGGGTCACTCGACGGAACCGAGCTTTCCGTCGCCGAGGTCGAAGTTCCGCCGGGTTCCGGAACTCCTCCGCACCTCCACGCGTCGCCGGAGATCTTTCGCGTTCTGACGGGTGAGATCACGTTCGGTCGTTTTGCCGATGGTCCCCCCTCGATGACCGCGGCAGGACCGGGCACGGTCGTCACCGTCCCCTCGAACGTTCCGCACAATTACCAGAACGCGGGCAGCGGCCCCGCCACCATGCTCGTGGTGATCGAAAAGTCGATGGAAAATTTCTTCCGCGACCTCGGCAAAACCGAGACCCCTCCCGCCGGCCCGCCGAGCGACGCTGAGATCGGAGAGGTCCTCGCCGCCTGCTCGCGGCACGGCATCACGATGCTGGGCGGGCCGCCGGCTTGAGTCGGGCAATGCCGCTCCAGCGAGGGGCCGCCGCGGTCCCTCGCTCGCGGATCATGCCGAGGGTCACGGCCGATAGCGTGGATCACTCCTTTACGCCATAGCCCTCCAGCCCACTCCATAACTCTGCGGGAGACCGAACCGCCTGACCCGGGAAGTGGTCATTAGCCAGCCTAAGTCGATGGTTGGGTCGCTGGCTGGGTGCCGGGGAAGTACTCGGTATGCGTCTCGCCGGTGCGGCCGTAATAGAGCACCCGCTTGCCCGGGAACGAGACCAGGTAGCCGGCGCAGCCCGCCCCGGCCACCTTGGCGCAGAAGCCTTGGTAGGTGTAGCCAGGAATCAGGGCCTGGGCTTCGCCCGATCGCTTCCTTGACCTTGGGCGCGTCGAAGTGCTCGGCGACCGGTTGGGTGTGCGTTGCTTCCAGCTCGACCGTTTCGCCGTCCGGCCGGTAGTAGATGGTGGTGGCGCGGCGCAAATCGGCGGCATAGCCGTCAAAGCCGGCCTCGATCAGTGTGCCGACGATCTGGGGGAAGGTCATGGCACCCGATTCCGCACCCTCCAGGCAAGTGCGTGCAACATCTTTCCAGCTTCTGGTCATGTCAGTGTTCCTTCGTGGTGAGATTGGGAGAGGCGTCCGTCCTCAATCGACGGGCATGGATTTGAGACCGCGCTTCTCGACGATTTCCTGCAGGGTTTGGAGAAGCGCCGCGCGGTCATCCGGCGTCAGGTGATCGAAGAATTCGGCGTCATTGGCGTCGGCCAACGCCGCCAATTCCGGCACCAGGGCGCGGCCAGTCGACGTAAGGGAAAGCGTCTGTGCCCGCCCGTCGTCCGGATTGGCAGCCCGCACCAGCATCGACTTGACGATCAACCGGTCGGCCAGCTTAGAGATGGCGCCGCGTGTCATGCCCATGCGCTCAGCCAAGCGGCTCGGAGCGAGGGCTTCCTCCTCCAGTAGCTGGCGCATCAGCACCCATTCCGCCACCGTCACGCCATGCGCCTCGACCTTGCGGGCAAAGGCTTGCGAGACATGGTTGGAGACGTAGCGCAGCCAATAACCAAGATGGGCGGTCAGGTCCGACGCGGGTTGGTTCGACGGCATGGGATTCTCCGATGGTTGATCAGGTAACTACATCGAGATAGTTTCCTAGTCAACCTGGCTGCGACGAAACTGAATCGCAGTGGCCGCGATGGGGTCCGCGGCTCGCCAGCCACCCCTACTTCCATTTTGCGGGCAGGTTCCCCATGATCGCGATATGGCCGTTCAAATCACCATCCGAGACGTTCCGGACGCCGTGAAGGACGAGCTCGCCGCCAGAGCCGCTCTGGCAGGCAAGTCGATGCAGGAGTTCCTCCGAACTGAGTTGGAGCGCATCGCCTCGCGCCCGTCGGTCGAGAAGCTTCTAGCTCGAGTCCCGAAACGAAAAGCGAAGTCGAAAACAAGGCTCTCGGCTAGCGAGATCCTGAGTCACCGCGACGCGGATCGCCGGTGAGCGCCGTCCTCGCGGCGCTGTGTGGGTTGGCTGGCACGATAAAACAGGTGGGTCCGAGAAAACGATAGTTTTTGGCGAAGAATCTTCGTCCGCGGGGTCGCACAAGGTGCATCGGGCGGATGCAGCCTTCGATCGCATGGTCGAATCGAGTCGATTGGGCGGTCGAATCCGGTGGTTTCCTCGGATTCACCGCTCGATTCGACCACGTAATCCTGTGGGTTCTCCGGAGTCAGCGCTCGGTTCGGCCGCCGAATCCACTGGATTCCGCGATCGCATCCACCGCATTCGGCCTCGCATCCCGTGGGTTTCGTCGTCGAATGCACCGGACTCAGCCTTCGAACCCATTCTCCAAGGCGCCAAATGGCCGGGCACCAACAGCGCATCGGTGTGCCGAGGTCGGCGAAACTCGACGGTTCTACTCCTGCGGGGCCTCGCGCGAGCAAGCGAAAAAAGAAAGTTCGCCGAAATCTATCGTTTTCTCGCACTCTCCTGGGTTAGCCTCCAGCCCAGTTACTCCTCGGGCACCTAGTCAAGTCAAGAAAGCACCGGCCTCGGCCAAGGCGCGACACCCGCGGGCGCCCACTTCAGTAGCCCTCGACTTCGGGGTCCCAACCGAATACCTTGATCATGGTCTCTCGGTCGAGCCATAGCGAACCCAGACGGAGCCGCTCCTCGCGCTCGCTGAGGTTCGGGCCATACTGCGCCCGGATCCGTGCTAGCGCCAACTGTTGGACCGCGCGGCTGAGGTCCGCGACCCGCTCCATTTTTTCGGCGGGCGTCATTCGCCGATAGCCGGCGAGGAGAATCTCCTCCACGTCGAGGAGAGTGTCGCACGACTGGGCGACGGCGCCTGGCGCCGGTGGTTTCTTCGGTACGGATTGTAGATCGCGTAGATTGGGGACGCGATCTCCATCCGGGCGAAACAATACCGCGGCACGTACCGCAGCTTGTATTTTGCCCGCAGAGTTCCCATGAGCATGGCGTGGGAGTTCAAATCACCATCCGTGACATTCCGGACGCCGTCAAGAAAGAGTTGGCCGCCCGGGCCGCCCTTGTGGGCAAGTCGACGCACGAGTTCTTGCGTGCCGAGCTGGAGCGCCTAGCCTCGCGCTCACCGATCGAACAGCTTCTGGCTCAGGTAAAGAAAGGAAACGCGAGGTCGAAAAGAAGGCTCTCCGCAGCCGAAATCATGGCTCACCGCGACGCGGATCGCCGGTGAGCGCCGTCCTCGACGCTTCGTTATTGGTCGCGGGGATGAAGCGGCGGCCTGTTCTCGACTTGTGCGCCGTTTGGGTGTACATTCTGTGACCTAGGGGGTGGGCATGCTCAGCCACAGTACCAATCGGAAAATTCGGATCACCCGAGATGACCGTCTCGGATTCCGGATCGACGAACAGACCAAGGAGTTGATTGAGCGTGCCGCACAACTCGAGCGCCGCAAGATCAGCGACTTCTGCGTGACCGCTATCTCAGAGGCTGCCCGCCGGACGATCGCACAGCACGAGGGGCTCCATCTGTCTGAGAACGACCGGGCTGCGTTTTTCGATGCGCTGATCCACCCGCCCGAGCCGAACGAGCGGTTGGTGCGCGCGATCGCCGCGCACAAGCGCCGAGTCGGTGTTTGACGGGTGGCTGACGATTCGGTCGTCCCGCTGCGCGACGGCCATCGGCGGGCTGAGTTCACCTGCGGAGTTGAAAGCCTCGACCTTTACCTGCACCATCAGGCCGGTCAGGACATGCGTCGCCACGCCAATGCGGTCTTCGTTCTGATTGCGAACGCAGAGCCTGAGACGATCCTCGGGTACTACACGCTCTGTGCGACCGCGCTTCTTCCGGGTGACGTTCCCGAAGCCGCGAGGAAGTACATTCCGCGATACCCCCTGGTCAGCGCTACGCTGATCGGGCGCCTTGCCGTCGCCGCGCGCTGCCACGGCCAAGGCTTCGGCTCAGTCCTCCTGGTCGACGCGCTTCGAAGAGCGCTGGCGAGCTCGGACACCGTGGGCTCATCCATGGTCGTGGTGGACGCTTTGGATGACTCCGCTGCAGCATTCTATTCTGCTCATGGTTTCGTGAAGCTCCCCGATTCGCACCGCCTCGTGCTGCCGATGAGGACCGTCAGGCGAGTGGTTGGCTCGTAGCGATCTCGCTTGTCGGCAGGCATTATTCGCCTGGGCGCTCTGGGGTGCCCTGGCATGGGATGTCGCTCTGAGCACTGACGCAGCGCAACTTGTCGACGCGATCGAAGACGACGTTGTTGCGCTTAGCGATGCATGCCGCGGACCTCGGCCTCTTTCCGCGAGGTTCTTTAACAAAGACCCGTTGGGCTGACTTGATCGCTCAATCCGATTCACTGATAGGGGAGCATTGGCTTCTCGCTTATGAGGCGAATCAGCAGGGTTGGCTCTCGACTCCATCGATTCAGCAGCAGCGGGCATTTTCTGCAATGGCATCGGCAGGGGTGAGCTTTTATGATCAAACTATGCGACACCCTCAATTTCCGGAGGCGGGAAGAGCGCTGCCGGGAGGATCGATCTGGCATAACTAACTTGCGGCGGCAGTCTGGCAGGGAGTGGCATACGGATTCGAACTCGATTCCTTGTGGCGGAGGGGATGGGATTCGAACCCATGGGACCCTTGCAGGCCCGGCGGTTTTCAAGACCGCTGCTTTCGACCGCTCAGCCACCCCTCCGTGGTACGAAACTTTACCCGGCGGGCTCGATTCGAGCGAGGCCCCCGAAGTAGGGGCGCAGGGCTTCCGGGACGGTGACGGAACCGTCCGCCTCCTGGTAGTTCTCCAGGACCGCGATCAGGGTTCGACCCACGGCGAGGCCCGAACCGTTGAGGGTGTGGAGGTAACGAGTCTTCCCACCATCCGCAGGGCGGTAGCGGAGGCCGGCGCGGCGGGCTTGGAAGTCCTCGCAGTTCGAGCAGGAGGAGATCTCGCGGTAGGCGTTCTGCCCCGGGAGCCAGACCTCGAGGTCGTACGTCTTGGCGGAGGAGAAGCCCATGTCGCCGGTCGAGAGGCACATCCGGCGGTAGGGTAGCTCCAGCTTTTCGAGGATGCGCTCGGCGCTCGACGTCAGCTCTTCGAGCGCGTCGTAGCTGGTCTCGGGGGTCGTCACCTGAACCAGCTCCACCTTGTTGAACTGGTGCTGGCGGATCAGGCCGCGCACGTCCTTGCCGTAGGAGCCGGCCTCGCTCCGGAAGCAGGGGGTGTAGGCGGTCAGGCGGAGCGGCAGGACGCTCTCGTCGAGGATCTCGTCGCGGTGGTAGTTGGTGAGCGGCACCTCGGCCGTGGGGACGAGGAAGTATTCGAAGCCCTGGAGCTTGAACAGATCCTGCTCGAACTTCGGCAGCTGACCCGTGCCGACCAGCGACGCGCGGTTGACGATGAACGGCGGGATCATCTCGGTGTAGCCGTGCTGCGTCGTGTGCAGGTCGAGCATGAAGTTGATCAACGCGCGTTCGAGCCGGGCGGCGGCGCCACGGTAGAACGTGAAGCGGGCGCCGGTGACCTTTGCGCCGCGCTCGAAGTCCAGGATGCCAAGCGCGGGGCCGAGATCCCAATGCGCCTGCGGCTGGAAATCGAACGAGCGGGGGGTGCCCACGGTCTTTTCCACCCGGTTCGCCGTCTCGTCCTCGCCGCGCGGCACGCTCTCGTGCGGCAGGTTCGGCAGCGTCATCTCGATCTTCTCGAGCTCCGGGTCGATCTCGGCGAGGCGCGCCTCGAGGCGCTCCACGTCGGCCTTGATCTTCCCGACCTCGGCCATCGCGGCGGAGGCGTCGCCCCCCGCCTGCTTGACCTTACCGATCTCGCGGCTCGCCTCGTTGCGGCGCCGCTTCAACTCCTCCACTTCGACCAACGCGGCGCGGCGCTCGCCGTCCAGACGGACCCATTCTTCGAGCATGGAGGGGTCGCCCCTCCGGTCGGAAAGGGCCTGCCGGACGCGATCCGGCCGTTCGCGCAAAAGATCTCTCGAAAGCATGGACCGAAGCATACCAGGGCGGAGGGAGGCGCCGCGTCCCATGACGCTTCGCGGCGCGCCGACGTAAACTCGACAAACGCAGCGATCGGTTCCCCGGACCTCCCTCCGGCAATTCGAGCCAGCCCAGTCGACCTCTCCATGGTGCTAGAAAAATCCGCGGCCGCGCTCCGCCTCGAACTGGACCCCGAAGCCTCGACGCCCTCCTCCACGCGCTCCTCCTGGCTGGGGGATGCCGCGCGAGTCGTGCTGGTGCTCGCCGCCTACGCGGCGATCGCTTCGTTTTCCGGATTCGAGATCGACCGGCTGGCCGGCGCGGAAACGGCGTACCTCGCGCGGGTCGTCTTCGCCGTGCTCGCCGCGGTCGCCTTCCTCGCTCCGGCCCCGGCGCGGGAGCTCGGGTTCGGCGCGGCGCTCGCGACGACCGCGGCGTGGGTCCTTCCTCGGGGTCCCCTGCGCGCTTCGACCGTGCTCGCGATCCTGGTCGGTGCTTTGACGCTCGCCGCCTGGCGGCGGGTGGCCGACGAGCCGCGGTGGCTCGCGCCGGGTGGAGCAGTGGCCCTCGCGTTCGGGCTCCAGTCCCTCCTCCGGGGGCGGCTCCTGTTCGGCGACGCGCTGCTCCAGCCGAAGACCCTCGTCGCCCTGGTCGCTCTGCCGCTCGCTTCCGGGCTTGCCGCCTCCTGGCTTTCGCGTCGGCGCGGCGCGGAATCCGCGGCCCTCGCCCTGGCGGCCGTCGCGCTGCTCGCGCCGGGTTGGAACGTGGCGGCGACGCTCGCCCTCGCGGCGATCGCGCTCGGCGACCTCGCGGGCGACGCCACCCGTCCGATCTGGTTGCGGGCGGCCTGCCTCGGCGCGATCCTGCTGCCGCTCCTTTGGGAGCCGCGCGCGGCGGCCATAGGGGCCCTTGCGGCGCTGACTTCCGCAGTGATCGCCGCGACCGCGGCGATCTCTCCGATCTCCACGGGCCTCCCGGGTTCGACTCGTCCGCCGATCGCGCGACCCGCGGTCCTCCTCGGCGCCGCGGCTCTCGCTCTCGCGGGGACGATGGCCCCGATCCGTCCGACCGCCGAGACCGTCGAAGAGCTGCTGCGGTTCGCCTTGATCCTCCCGGCGTTTTGGATTCCGCTCCGCTCCCGAGTCGACGGCGAGCGGCTTTTCGCGGTGGCCGCCGTTGCGATCGCCGCGGCCCGGCTGGTTCCCGGCCCCGCGGCGCTCGCCGCGCCGATCGCCCTCGCCCTGCTCGTCGTCGGGCCGAGAGCGGTCGCCACCCCCGTCCATCGGGCCTGGCTGTCGATCCTCGGGGCCGGCACGATTCTGCTCGCCGCGTATCCATGGCTCCGCGCCGCGCCGCTTCCCGAATCGCTCGCGCTCTTCGGACTCGCGCCGAGCGGGCCCGTGGCGCTCGGCGTCGCGGTGCTGGCCGGCGGCATCGCCCTGCTCTTCGCCCAGCAAGGCCGGGGCGAGCGGGCCGCCTGGCTCGTGGCGGGGCTTGCCGGCCTCGCGGCGCTTCTCGGGCTGCCGCCGGCGGGCCGGACGCTCCTCCCTTCGGAGGTCGCCCTCACCGCCGCGGCGCCGCGCTACGAGACGGCGCTCGCCGCGACGGGCCCGATCCATGCCGTGGCGCTCGACAGCCATCTCGAGAACTCGCTCGCCCTAGGGGCCGGAACGCCGGTGGCGGAAATTCACCTGCTCGACGCGTCGGGCCGGCCGATCGGAAAGGGTTTTCCCTTGCGCCTCGGCGTCGAGACGGCGGAATGGGCCTCCGAGCGAGCGGACCTCCAGGCGCTGCACGTCGCCGCGCCCGGCCCTTGGCTTTCGTTCGTGGCGGGGGATTTCTTCGGCCGGCAGTATCGGGCGCTCTGGCCCGTCGAGACGGCGAGCCGCCCGGCGCGGATTCGGGTCGAGCGGGCGGCCGGACTACCGCCGGACGTCGCGATCGCGATCCATCAGATCGAGGTCCGCGGGGGCGTCGAGTAGCTCGTCGGAATCGATCCGTCGCGATCCGGCGGCTTTCGAGGAAGTACCACCCACCACCAGCACGAACTCGCCCTTCAGGCTCGGTCGAGCGGTGAACACGGCGAGCAGGTGGGACAGCGGCCCGCGGACGACCTCTTCATGCAGCTTGGTCAGCTCGCGGCCGATCGCGGCCGGCCGTTCGCCAAGCTCGGCGATCGCGTCGTCGAGCGAAGCCAGCAGGCGGTGGGGCGACTCGAACAGAATGAAGGTGTGACCGAGCGCGCCCATCTCGCGATAGAACGTCCGCCGTTTGCCCGAGCGGAACGGCGGAAAGCCCGCGAAGGTAAACGGGTAAGGCGGTAGCCCCGAAGCGACCAGCGCCGCGAGGATCGCCGAAGGTCCGGGGATCGGCTCGATGGTGGCGCCTCGCGCCGCCGCCTCGCGCACCAGCAGGAAGCCGGGGTCGGACAGGAGGGGCGTCCCCGCATCGCTCGCGACGGCGATCGTCGCGCCTCGCTCCAAATCGGCCAGCAGGCGCGGCAAGCGTTGCCGCTCGTTGTGCTCGTGGAGCGAGACGAGCGGCTTTTTGATCCCGAGATGCGCGAGCAGCTGGCCGGTGACCCGCGTGTCCTCGCAGGCGATCAGGTCCGCCCGCTCGAACGCTTGCCGGGCGCGGGCCGAGAGGTCGCCGAGATTGCCGATCGGCGTCGCCACCAGGATCAAGCGGCCGGCGGCCGCCGGGCTCTCGGTCCGATCGGGTTCGGGGACAAAAGGCGGGGCCATTCGAACGGATGCTAGCATCACCCTCGATGGCCGCCGGGTTCGATCGCGCACCGCTCGCTCGCTGCGTTCGGGCGTTCTGCCTTCTCGCTCTCGCCGTGGTTTTTCCCCGAGTGGCGGCGGCGGGGTCGGCGGGGGAACCGGGCGCTCCGGTCGCCACGCTTCTCGATCGGGTGGTCGCGGTGGTCGACGAAGATCCGATCCTGAGCTCCGACATCGACCGGGTGGTCGGCCTCGGCCTGGTCGAAAAGAAGCCGGACGAGAGCGTCGACCTGCTGCGGCGCCGGGTGCTCGACCAGCTGATCGAGCAGAGACTGCGCTCTCACGCCGTCGACCGCGCGGGATTCGTCGAGGTACCGGTCGACGAGATCGAAAAGCAGACCGCCGAGATCCGCTCCCGCTTTCGCGACGAGGCGGAGCTCGATCGGCGCCTTACCGAGCTGGGGATGACGCGCGCCGCCCTGTCGCAGCTGGTGGCGCGTCAGATCGCCATTCTGGTCTACATCGACGAACGGCTCGGTCCCCGCGTCTTCGTGAGCCTGGACGACATCCGCGCCTACTACGACGCGACCCTCGTGCCGGAGCTCGAGAAACGAGGTGAGAAAGCGCCTCCCCTAGACGACGTGCGCGAAGAGATCCGCACCGTCCTCAAGGAGCAGCGTTTGAACGACGAGCTCGCGCGCTGGTCGGAAGAGCTGCGCCGGAACGCCGACGTGGAGAGCTTCTACGACGAGCCGGTCGACCACCTGCCACCCGTGCTGCATATCACTGGAAAACCGAGATAGGGCGGGCCGTCTCCGAGGGCGTCAATTCGCGCCGACCTACGGTTGACCGTAGATTTCCTGGTAGTGCGCCCAGGAGGAGATCACGGCGGCGAGGTGCTCGCGGGCCTCGGGATCGGTGACCTTCGTCCAGAACTCCTCGGGCTCGGTGGTGTAGCAGGTCCCCTGCCAGATCCGGGCGGCTTCGGGGCCCGCTTCGAAGGCGACCACCGCGCGGTGGGTGGAGCGTCCGGCGGCGGCCAGCTCGGCCGCCAGATGGGCGGAGGCGAGCGGTATCGCAACCTCGGGCCGATCGAGGTCGTCGTCGCCGGGCTCCGGCAGGCCGGCGATCGTAGCGATGCGGGAATGGGTCGAGGGAAACGAGCCGGCGAGCCCGCGTTCTGCTCCGCGCACCTGCCCGGGATCGAACCGGCTCTCCTCGCGCAGGGTCGCGGCGAGAAGCAGCGGATCGATGCCTCGTCGCGTGCCTTCCCGCCGCAGCAGATCGGCATAGGGGAAGGGGTAGATCAGACGACGAAGGGCCGCCGGGAGGAGAGCTTCCGGAAGGTGCGCCGGGGCGCGGGCGCGGATCGCCTCGGCCATCGCGATCGCGCGCCGGGTCTGACCGACCCGCGACAGCTCCCGGGCGGCGGTGAACGCCAGATCCGGAGTCGCGGGATCGAACGCCGTCGCGACCGCGGCGGCTCCGTCGGCCCAGATCCCGAGGCGAAGCAGCATCCGTTCGGCGCCGAGGCTTCGGCCGGAGCCCCCGACGTCGGGCTCCCCCCAGATCGGCCATCGGTCGACCGGAACCAGGGAGAGGCGTAGGAAAGGCGCCACCTGCCGGTCGCTCGCGAGAAGCTTGGCCAGCCGCGCGCGCGCCGAACGTCCGAGCGGGTTCAGATCGCCGAGGATGAGCCAGGCGTTCGTGAGGTCGGCTGGCCGGCCGGTCTCGGTGAGCTTCTGGGCGAGGATCGTCGCGGTCGGTGCGATTGACGGCCCGGCGAGGCGTCGACGCGCCCCGATCGCGAGCAGGTGATATGGGTCCAATCGCAACACGCCGAGGTAGCCGTTGACCGCGGCCTGCCGATTGCCCGTGAGCTCCGCGGCGCGCGCGCGCCAGTAGGCGACCTCGATCGCATCTCCCCCCGACGCCGCAAAATCGAGCCAATCCCGGGCGCGATCGGCGCGCCCTCGGACGAGGTCGCCGGCCGCGAGGAAGAGCGCCGCGCGCGCCGCTTCGCCGCGCCAGGCTGGGCGAGCGCCGAGCCGGGAGAGGAGCGCGCTCGCGTTGGCGTCGTCTCCCGCGCGGGCCGCGAGACGAAGGGCCCCGGCATAGGAAGCCGCCGTCACCGCGCCGTCCGGGTCGGCCGCCGCCGCAGCGAGATAGCGGCTCATCGCCATCTGCGCCTGGCCGCGCGCCTCGAAGCTTCGCGCCTGGTCGTAGCGCGCCCGGGCGAGGGACGAGGGGCCGGTCGCCTGTTGGGCGACGAGCTCCAGCTGGGCGATCGCCGGATCGTAGCGGCCTGCCTGGAGCTCCACCCGGCCGAGGGCGGCGGCAGCTTCGCTCCGTTCGCGGCGGGGTGTGGAGACGGCGGCGCGCCGCAGCTCGAGGATCGCCCGGTCGAATTCGCGTCCGAGGGCCAGCACCAGGCCGGACAGCAATGCCGCCCGTCCGCGCGATTCCGCCTGGGATCCCGCGAGCGCAGCGAGCCGCTCGGCGGCGGCGAACGCCCATTCGTCGATGCGCGATTCTTCGAGCAGGTCGACGAGCAGGCTGCGCCCGAGCTCGACGTCGCCGCCGCGAAACGCGCAATCGGCCCGAGCGAGCTCGAGCGCGCGCCGTTCGGGGGGAGCGAACGCGAGCAGGGTGACCGAGCGAAGCAGGCGGCAGTCCCCGCCGTTGCGCAGGCTTCGCTCGAAGAGCCGGACGGCCCGACCCGCGAGCGGCGACCGGGCATTGTCATTGACCACCGCGGCGAGCAAGCCGGCGGCCACCTCGGGATGACCCGCGCGCACCTGGCCGAGAGCCAACCGGTATCGGCCGTAGCTCGCGAGCGCGGGGGTCTCGACCATCGCCGCCGCGAACGCCTCGGCGGCGCGCCGCTCGTCGCCCAACCCCTCCAACAGATGGCCGCGAAGATACGACAGCCCGATCTCGCGCGCGGTTTCGGGGTTCGCCGCGATCTCCCGCTCCACCAGGGCGAGCGCGTCTCGGTTCCGGCCGGCGCGCTCCAGCTCGACCAGGGTCGGCCGAGGATCGGGCGCGCGCCCCCCGCCGGCGAGGGCGAGGGCGAAGGTCGCGACGACGAAAGGTGAGCTCACCATGCGGTCGTTTCGTGCGATGTCCCGTGGTTTGCCGAGGCGTAAATCAAACCGTGAATTCTTGGAGCGGCCGGAGCGGCCGGCGCCGGCGCGAGCTCAAGGGGTGGGGGGACCCGCGATCCGCTCCACCCGCGCGCCCAAGGCGCGGAGCTTGTCTTCCATGGACTCGTACCCGCGATCCAGGTGATAGATCCGGTCGACGATCGTCTCGCCGTCGGCGACCAGACCGGCGAGGACCAGGCAGGCCGAGGCGCGAAGGTCGGTCGCCATGACGTTGGCTCCGGCGAGCGGAGTCGGTCCCTTGACCCGGACGTCGCGACCCTCGACGTGCAGGTCGGCGCCCATTCGCGTCAGCTCCGGGACGTGTTGAAAGCGGTTCTCGAACACGCTTTCTCGCACCGTGGCGGATCCTTCGGCCTGGGTCATCAGCGCGAGGTACTGTGCCTGAAGATCGGTCGGGAATCCCGGATGGGGGGCGGTCTCGACGTCGACGGCCGAGAGCTCGCCCTCGGCGCGTACGCGGATGCCATCGGGACCCTCCGCAACCGCTGCGCCTACCCGCTCCAGCTGCTCGAGCAGCGGCGCCAAAGCCGCCGGATCGGCGTCTTCGAGCGTCACGTCGCCCCCGGTGAGCGCGGCGCCGATGAGGTAAGTGCCCCCTTCGATCCGATCCGAGATCACCGGGTGCTCCGCCCCGTCGAGCTGGGTTACCCCCTCGATCTCGATTGTCTCGGTCCCCTCGCCGTCGATCTTCGCGCCCATCGCCTTGAGCAACAGCGCGAGGTCGACCACCTCGGGTTCCCGGGCGCAGTTTTCGAGCACGGTCGTGCCGCGCGCGAAACAGGCCGCCATCAGGAGGTTTTCCGTGCCGGTGACGGTCGCCATGTCGAAGCGGAACCGGGTGCCGATCAACCGCGCGCAGCTCGCCTCGACGTAGCCGTGCTCGAGGTGGACCCTCGCGCCCAGCGCCTCCAGGGCCTTGAGGTGCTGGTCGATCGGGCGTACGCCGATCGCGCACCCCCCGGGGAGCGAGACGCGGGCGCGCCCGAAGCGCGCGAGCAACGGCCCGAGCACCAGGACGCCGGCGCGCATGGTCTTCATCAGATCGTAGGGAGCCTCGACGGCGGGCGCACCTCCCGCGTGACGCCGCTCGAGCGTCAGCTCGCCGTCCTCACCGATCTCGCTGCCGCCCACCCCCAGATGTTCGAGCAGGCGTAGCATCGTCCGGATGTCGCGCACCCGGGGAACCCGGCTCAGGCGGATCGGCCGATCGGTCAGGAGAGAGGCGGCGAGGGCCGGAAGGGCGGCGTTCTTTGCGCCGCTCGCGCGCACGTGGCCGTCGAGCCGCGTCGGTCCGATGATGCGGAATCTGTCCATGTTCTTTCCCCCGACGCTCCGCTCCGGTCCCCCGTGCCTTTTCGGCGCTCGCCGCTCGGCCGTTGCAAGCGCGGCGCCCGAGGGGTCAGCGCCGCGCGAGCACCGCGACGCGCGGAATGCCGGCATAGTCGGCCCGCGCTTCGACGAGCTCGAAACCGAACGCGCGCGCCCCGGATTCGATCGCCTCGATCTGGCCCTGTCCGATTTCTAGAAGGGCCAGGACGCCGGGGCGTAATCCTCCGGCCGCCGCGAGCAGCCGGAAGATCGTTTCCAGCCCGTCGCCGCCGGGCGGAAAGAGTGCCAGGTGGGGCTCGAAATTGCAAACCTCGGGTGACATTTCGGCCATCTCCCGGCGACCGACGTACGGCGGGTTGCTCACCAACAAGTCGACCTTCTCGAGAGCGATCCCGGCGCATAGATCGGTTCGCACCAGCGCCAGCCGATCCGAGGCGCCGAGCCGTCGCGAGTTCCCCCGCGCCACCTCGAGCGCGCCGACGGAAAGGTCGGTCGCGACCAACCGGGCGGACGGCATCTCGCAGGCGAGCGTCACCGCGATCGCTCCGGAGCCGACGCCGACGTCCAGAATCCGCGGGCGAGAAGGAAGCGCGAGACCCAGGGCCAGCTCGATCAGATGCTCCGTCTCCGGTCGGGGGATGAGCACCCTCGGGTCCACCTCGAACACGCGGCCGAAGAACTCGCGCTCGCCGAGCAGATAGGCGACCGGCTCGCCGGAAACGCGGCGTTCGATCCATTCGCGGTAGAGCGCCTCGGCCTTCGATTCGGCGTCCTGGTCGTCGCGGGCGAGGACCTGCGCTTCGGAGAGGCCGAGCGCCCGGCCGAGCAAGAGAGCGGCTTCCCGCGGGGGCGGGGAGAAAGGCGCCGCCGTAAGCCGGGAGCGCCCCCAGGAAATCAGCTCTCGAAGGGTCGACACCGCGGGAGTTTACGATCTGCGCCGCCCCGCCTACCGCGACCGCCGCTACTTCGATCCTCGTTCGGGATCGCTCGAATCGCCTCCGCCTCCGCTTCCTCCTCCAAACACCGCTTTCCAATGCGCCTGATCGCTGCCGCTCGGATGCGGTTTCTCGTCGCCCGGCCGTACGGCCCCCGGTCGCTTCGACCGCTTGCCGCCGGACGGGGAAAGAACGCTCCGGACCAGCGTCGAGGCGGCCTGGGTCGTCGCTCCCAGATCGCGGCAGGCGCGGGCGAGGGCTCCGTCGTCGGTGACCACGATCCAACGTTTCGGGCTCGATCGAACCCGCGCCAAAATCGCCTCGTCCGCCGTGCGTGGAGCGGCGAACTCGACGGCCATCGGGCCGTACCGAAGGGCCACGTCCGGACGCGGAGAGCCGTCGAAGACGACGATCAGGCGCCCCCGGCCCGCGCGCTCGCGGATCCAGGGAAGCAGCCATTCGACGACGGCGCGAGCGTCGCGCGATCCGGCACGCCCGCCTCCCACGCCACCCAAATTGCTGCCATCGATCAGATAGGACATGAGTCCCTCCCGGCGGTCCGAGGGCATGGCCATGCTAACGTCATGCCCGTCGGCAAACCGCTCGAATCCCTTGTAGAACAGGCGTCCCGGGAGGCTTCTCTTGATCAAGATCGCACGCTTCGCCCTCGTCGCGCTGGCCTTGGGTCCGGCGCTTTGCTTCCCGGCCCAGGTGGCCGCCGCCCCGTCGGGATCGGGCGCGCCGCGGACTTTGCGCGTCGACTACTTCCATACCGGAAACGCGACGACCGAGATGTTCGCGGTCGAGAGGGTCGTCGTCGAGCCTCTCCCCTGGGCGGGTAACCCGGCCCGGTCGCTCGACGACACGAACCTCGGTCTCTACTTCTTCGAGGTCGTGGATCGCGAGACGAATCGGGCGATCTATTCGCGAGGCTTCGCCTCGATCTTCGGCGAGTGGCAGACGACGGACGAAGCCAAGGAACGTTGGGGCACGTTTTCCGAGTCATTCCGTTTCCCCGCGCCCGAGCATCCGGTCCGCATCAGCTTGAAGAAGCGCGATGCGCGGAACGACTTCCGGGAGATCTGGAGCCTCGTCGTCGATCCCTCCGATATGTTCGTCGACACCGCGACGCCCAAAGCCCCGGCGCCGTTGCTCGCGCTCGAACGGCATGGCGATCCGGCCGAGAAGGTCGATTTCCTGATCCTTGGCGACGGCTACACGGCGGCCGAAAGGGAGAAATTCGAGCGCGACGCCAGACGCCTGATCGAAACGCTGTTCGCCCAGGAGCCGTTCAAGAGCCATCGCGCCGAGTTCAACGTCTGGGGTCTCTGCCCGCCGGCCCAGGAAAGCGGCATCTCCCGGCCGTCGACCGGCATCCATCGGAGGAATCCGATCGGGTCCACCTACGACGCGTTCGGTTCGGAGCGCTACGTCCTGACGTTCGACAACCGCGCGTTTCGGGAGGCGGCGCAGTTCGCCCCCTACGATTTCGTCGAGATCCTGGTGAACGGCCAGACCTACGGAGGCGGCGGGATCTTCGGCCTCTACGGCACGGTCGCCGCGGACAGCGCCTGGGCACCCTACGTGTTCGTCCACGAGTTCGGCCACCATTTCGCCGGGCTGGCCGACGAGTACTACACCTCGGACGTCGCCACGGACAACGGCGAGGTGGTCGAGCCGTGGGAAAAGAACGTCACCGCCCACCCCGATCCGGCGACGATCAAGTGGAAGTCGCTGCTCACGCCAGGGGTCCCCGTTCCAACGTCCTGGAAGAAAGAAGAGTTCGAGGCGTTCCAGAAGGACGTCCAGGCGCGCCGAAGGAAGATCCGCGCGGATCGCCGGCCCGAATCCGAGATGGACGCCCTCTTCCGCGAGGAGCGGACCCACGAGACCGAGCTTCTGGGTAAGGACGTCCACTCGGGCAAAGTCGGCGCGTTCGAAGGGGCGAACTACCAGGCGACGGGTATGTACCGGCCGCAGGAGGATTGCATCATGTTCACCCGCGACGAGGTCGGCTTCTGCGCCGCCTGCCGCGCGGCGATCGAGCAGGTGATCCGGCTGTACGCGCAGTAACGGGGAAGCGGAGCCAGGGCCTCGATCCGGAATCCGATCGAGGCCGTTCTTTTTCGCCCTTCGCCGCCCACCTCCGACCTTCTGCCGTCCTCCGAATCCGACGTTTCATCCCGGCAGGCGGGCTCTCGACCCAGCCGGCGTGGCGGCCGAGGGGTCGTCCCTTATCTTCGGTCAGGTTTTCTCGAACCCAGCGGATGGAAAGACTGAGAGGGTCCGCCGTTCACCGGAGGTGAGGCGCGATGTTCGCTCGATTTCCCCTACGATTCGTTTTGTTCCGCCCGGTCGCCGCGTTGCTCGCGATCGGCACGCCGTGGCTCTGGGCCTGTGGCGGGGGCGGAGGCGGAGGTTCTCCTACCTCCCCGCCGGCTCCCACGACCCAGATGGTCTCCGGCACGACGACCACGCTCGCGGCAGGCGGCTGCACCAGCGATTCTCATGATTTCCCGGTCTCCGCGGGCGGGACGATCCAAGTCACCCTGATGGCGAGCAGCGACGCCGAAGGGCTGATGGTTCAAGTCTGCGCCGGCGGAATCGACAACAACGACTGCACGATCAACCTCCAGCCGATCGCGGTGGGCGCGACCCTGAGTGGAGTGCGCCGCGGGATCGAGTCGCAGAACCTCAAGTTCCTGCGACGCGGCTGTACCGGCAACTCGCCTTTCGTCGCGGGGCCAGCGACTTACACCGCGTCGGCGACCTTCGTCCGCCCCTGAATCGGAAACCCCGCCCGCCCGGAGGCGGGCGGGCAACTCAGGCCCTAGTAGCAGGTGGCGGCGACGCAGGAGATCTGGAAGCAGGTACCCGCGCAGCTGACGACGCAGGTCCGCTGGCTGCAGTTCACGGTGCAGGCGCAGGAGCCGATCAGGCAGCTCGCGTCCCGGGTACCGGCGGCGGCGCCTTGGGCCTGGGAGGCCTCGGCCGGGGTGAGGCATTGAATCGTGTCGCGGTTGAGGCGGAGTTTCCGTTTCATGGCGTAGCGTCCTTTCTCGAGAAGGCGAGCGCGAGACCTGCCTCGCACCCGGCCATGGATCGAGACGCCGATCCGGAACGTCGGTATTAGTCACGTCGAAGAACCGCCGATAAGCCGCCGATAAACCGCCGATAACGCATACGACCGGGCGCGGCGGGAAGGGTCGGCGATCTCGAGGAACCCCTCGCGCACCCAACGGCTCAGCAGGTCGCGAGTGGTTCGTTCCGAAAGGCCCAGAGCGGAAGCCGCGTCGCGAGCGGTCAACCGATCGTGGCGGGCGAAATGCGCCAGCAAAGTCTTCGCTCTCGGATCCAGCCGCCGGAGCGCCTCCGGTTCGGTCGATCGGTCTTCTTCTGTCGCTCGCAACGCCTCGTCGGAGACGTTGCCGAAGACGGTCGCCAGGATCTCGAGAAAGTACTCGAGCCACGGCGTGAGGTCTGCCTCGGCACGCCCCTCGTAGTAGTTGTGGTGAGGGTGGGTGACGAGCGACGAGTAATAGGCCGCCAAATCGCGGGCATGGTACTCCTCGAGCGAAAAGAACCCTTGGAGGCCGTAGCCGCCCCGGTGAAGCAGAAAAGTCGCCAACAGCCGCGCCGTGCGCCCGTTGCCGTCGTAGTAGGGGTGGATCGTGACGAATTGGTAATGAGCGAGGCCGGCGATCAGGGGAACCGGCAAATCGCCGCTCTCACGTTCCACCCACCGCACCAGAGCCGCCATGAGATCCGGAACGTCCTTCGCTTCGGGAGGAAGGTAGACGATCGCCCCCGTTTCGGAATCGCGAATGACGTTCTGACCGGTCCGCCACGGGGTCGGCCGCGCCCGCGGACCGTTTTCCTCCAATGCATGTAAACGTTGAATCAGGCCTTCGGTGAGCGGGGTCTTTCGCGCGGCCCACTCCTCGGTCCGGAGCAAGGCGGTCCAATAGTTTCGGACCTCCGTCACGTCTCGCTCCCGACCATGAAACGGGACGGCCTGCCGGAATAGCGCTTGCTCGGCCTCCTCCAGGGTCAGGCGATTCCCTTCGATGCGGGTCGAATAGTGGGTGGACCTTACCCGGGCCCGCCTGCGCAGCTGCTCGGCGATCGACGGCGGGAACGGCGTGCCTCCCACGATCGTCTTCGCGGCCTCGATTTTCAGGAGCGACCGAACGGCGCCCGCCGTGAGGGTGTAACGAGGTTGCCAAGAGCTTCCGCGAGTCGACCCCTCCATGTGGGGATCATCGCATTCTCTCGCTCGGGCAGCGCGGCGGGTTCGCGGCCAAGCGAGGGTGGCCGCGGGCGAGTCGTTTACGACTCGATCGCTTCCAACAGCTCGTCGAGCGCGCGCGCAGGCTGATCGGCAAGCTGTTGAGCTCGCTCACCAGGGCGATCTTCGGTCCCGGGTAGGCCGAGAGCGGGCCCATCGGGGAGAAGGCCGCGGCTCCTTCGAGCGCGCCGACGATCGCCTGGGGCGCCGTCTCCGCCAGATCTTCGAGAATCCAGCCGGCGGCTTCGCGATCGCCGCCGACCACCAGCTGCCGGAAGTAGGCCTGGGTCTCGGCGACGGGGTCGCGGCGGACGGCGCTCAGGAAGGATTCGACCTCGGCCGCCGGGAGCCGCGTTTGGTCGCCGTTGGGATCGACCAGGACGAGGGCCGCCACGCGGTCCGGGTGCTCGGCGGCGTAGGCGATCGCCGGCAGAGATCCGAGGCTGTGGGCGACCAGGACGAACCGGCGCAGGTGGAGCTGGTCGGCGACCGCGGCGATGTCGCTCGCGAGCGCGCCAACCGAATAGTCGCCGTCGCTTGCCGGATCCGACTCGCCGTGGCCGCGAAGGTCGAGGGCGATCGCCCGCCGTTCCGAACGGAACGCGTCGAGCTGGAGCACCCACTGGCCGCCGTTGCCGCCGAGGCCATGGACGAACAACAGCGGCAGGTCGTGGGAGCCGCCGGCCCCACCGTCCCGGACGAAGAGGTTGCCGGCCGGTCCGGGCAGCCAGAGGGCGAGATCCTGGAGCCGCGGAGTGGGCGAGAAGAGCTCCCCGCCGATGCGTCCCGGATCGAGCTCCGGATCGAGGTCGAGGAACCCGTCGAGGTGACCCCGCCGATAGGCGAGCACGAGCGCCGCGGTTGCCGCGGCGGTGGCGCTCAGCAGGACGAGCCCGACGATCGGGCTGGGCTTGCGGCGACGACGATAGGCGTTCTTCCGGCTCATCGACGAAATTCTATCTCAGAGGAAACGCGCGGAATCTCGCCGAAGCGGCTCGATCCAGAACATCGAAGCTCAGACCGCCGGCTTGAGAGTCGACTGGACGACCTTCTCGTCGATCACCAACCGGTGGCGTTCTCCCTCCGGCTGGACCTCCGGTTGGCCGAACGGATCGAACTCGAACGGCTTGATCACCCGCCCAAAGACCGACTTGAGCGCTCGGGCACCGATGCGGCTGCTCTTCGACGCCTCGTCGGCGATCTTGTGGATCGCCGGCCCGGTCACCTCGAGGTCGATGCCCATCTTGCGGAAGAAGTTCTGGGACACCTGGAGGACCCCTTCGGCCGGCTCGCGGAAGATCCGCGCGAGGGTACCCGGCGTCAGGTCCTCGAGGATCACCGCGTTGTCGAAGCGGGAGAGGAACTGAGGCTGCATCCCGTACTCGAACAGGTCTTCCTGGCGGAAGTGATGGCGCAGGGTGAAGTACTCGCGGATCTGGATCTTGCCGTTTTCGTAGATCGTCGTCGTCGGCAGCTTGATCCCGCTCTTCGGCGAGATCACGCGCTGGAACACCTGGTCGTACAGGGTCTCGAAGGCGCCGGCGCACAGGAACAGCATCTTGCCCGTGTCGATCCAGACGTTGGTCGTCTCGGGCGTCTTGTCCTTCATCACCGTGATTTTGTGGCTCACCCTCTCGCCTTCGATCAGGGTGAGCAGCGCCTGCTGGATGTTGATGCCGGTGACGTACGGCTTGCCGCCGACGACGCCCGAGACCTTGTCGATCTCGTCCAGGCAGACCGTCGCGCGCTCCATCGCCCGGCCGATCTCCTCGGCCGTAGCGCCGGCGCCCAGCACCTGGCGCGTCCGCTCTTCCAACCGGTGGAAGAGGCGCGACGTGTCGATCGCTCCGTCTTCGGCCGCGATCGTGCTCGCGTTCATGATCAAGACGACCCGGTATTCGCGAAACTCGTCGTGCGCGGCGTAGAGCGCCTCGATCCCGCGCATGATCGTGGTCTTGCCGGTTCCGGAGTTTCCGATCAGAAGGAGGTTGCCGTATTTCTCCCCCTCGAGGTGTTTGAAGATCGCGACCGCCACGAACCGAAGGGTCTCGTCTTGGCCGATGACGCGCTCGGCGAGGAACTCGTGAATCTCGACGGGTTTCATGGGTTGGCGGGAGTCTCGAAAAAACGAAAGCAGGTCAAAAGGGCGGCGGGGAGAGGCCCCGACGACGACATGGGACGTGGATTGTACGTGCGAACCCTTGATTCCGCACAGACGAGCCGGCTTGCCGAGCCACACCGCCGAGACCGCGAAAGGTCTGGAGAACCGGCGCCCGAGGTGAAGCGGCGGCCGGTCCCGGCGGGATGCCGGGCCGGCCGATGATGGGGTAAGCGAGGAGGCGGCGCGCGACGGCCGCCGCTACCTTCCTCCGAGAGCCGCCGTGGCGCGATCGATCTGCGCGGCGTAGCCGAGCAGGGTCTGCGCCACGACTTCCATCTCGCGGGCGGCCTGGTCCCACTTGCGGCCCTCGATCGATTCCCGGATTCCCGGCAGGGTCTTCACGCCGTACCCGGTGTAGAACCCCGGGGCGTAGATCTGGTGGACGTACCAGGGTCGGCCGGGAAGGCCTTCGGGCCGGGTGAGAGCCCGCTCGGTGCCGATCAGGAGCTTGCCGAGGTTCTGGAGCTCGGCGGCGTCATATGGCCGCCCCGATCGGGCGCGCAGGGCGGCGGCGGTGCTGAAGGCCTTGGCGCTCTTTTCCACGGCGGCCACCGCGTTCTGCAGCGGCGCGAAATTCAGGAACGGCACGGGATCCTTCGCCTCGGGCAGGACGTAGGGATGGCGCGGATCGAAAACGTGGGCATAGGCGCCATCGGCAATCAGGCGGTTCTGATCCTCGGTCTCGGTGCGCAAATCGTCCGCCAGCTCGCGCACCTGTCGCGCGTACCGGGCGACGTTTTCCGCGAAGCCGGTGAACTCGAAGGGCAGCACGTCGGCTTGGGCCAGGCGCAACACCATGCGGCCGCCCGTCTGGGCGAGCGCCACCCCGTACGACAAATCGGGATCGACGAACCGGACGAAGTGATCGAAGCTGTCATACGCCGTGTGGTACTGCCCGTATTCGTCCTCTCCGCCATAGCCGACGTCTACTGAAGCGATGCCCAGATGCTGCAGAAACGGCGTGTAGTCCGAGCCCGAGCCGAGCGCGCCGATCCGTAGGTTCGACCGGTCGCGCGCCTCCCGCTTCTCCTCGGCGGTGCCGTTCAGGCTCTGGTAGGCGCGAGCCCGCTCGAAGGCGGACACCCCTTTTTCCGGATCGACGACGTCTCGCGCGACGTCGTTTAAGAACGCTTCCAGAGAATGCGAGCCGCCGAGGCCGAGAAAGCCGCGGGCGTTGCTGTCGCTGTTGATATAGGCAACCGCCTTCTTCTGAAGCTCTTCCGCGTGCGTTTCGGCCCATTCGACGGAGCCCAGGAGGCCTGGCTCCTCGCCATCCCACGAGGCGTAGACGATGGTCCGCCGCGGCCGCCATCCAGTCTGCGCGAGCGCGCCGATCGCCTTGGCTTCGGAGAGCAGCGCCACCTGGCCGGACAGCGGATCGGTGGCGCCGTGGACCCACGCGTCGTGGTGGTTGCCGCGGATCACCCATTCGTCGGGAAGCTCCGAGCCGGGGAGCGTCGCGATCACGTCGAGCACCGTGGCCAGGTCCCAGTTGAACGCGAGCGCGAGGTGGACCTTGGCGGGTCCCGGGCCGAGGTGGTACGCGATCGGCAGACCTCCGCGATACGACTCCGGGGCGACCGGGCCGCCGAGCGCCTTCAGGAACGGCAGGGCGTCGGCATAGGAGATCGGCAGCACGGGGATCTTCGTGAGGGTCACGGCGTCCTTGCGATCGATGCGCGGCGCATCCGCCGTCGCGCCGATCCCCGGGGTGAGCGGATCGCCGGAGCGAAGGGGGCCATCCGAGACCGAGCCGCGTTGAACCGCCCGGTCGCTCCGCCATCCGCCCTTGGGATAGACGTCGCCCTGGCCGTAGCCGTCGTCGGCCGGATCGGAATAGAGGATGCAGCCGATCGCGCCGTGCTCCGCCGCAACCTTCGGCTTGATCCCGCGCCAGGAGTGGCCGTAGCGGGCGATGACGATCTTCCCCATCACGTCGATGCCCCGACGCTCCAGCTCGTCATAGTCCTCCGGGATGCCGTAGTTGACGTAGACCAGCTCGCCCGTCACGTCGCCGTCGACCGAATAGGCGTTGTAGGTCGGCAGCATCTCCGCCGCTTGGCCCGAGGTGGAGTCGCCGGGAATCGCCGGTTCGGAAAGAGACGCCGCGAACGGGGTGGGCGCGAGGAGCTCGAGCTTGCGCAGCTTGGGGGTCGGGAACAGGACGCGGAACTCTTCGATCTTCGTGTCGAACCCGAAGGAGCGATAGAGCCCCGCGATGAACTCGGCATTCTGCCGGCCGTACGGCGATCCGAGATGATGGGGGCGGGCCGAGAGCCGCTTCAACCATTCCCTCATCTGCTCGGCGCTCACCGATCGGTCGAGCTGCTGCTCCAACGCCCGCTCGGCGTTCGAGCGCTCGGTCGAAAAGCCCAGCAAGGTGGGAGGATCTCCCCCCTCGGCGTGGGCGAAGCGAACGACGAGGAGCAGGGCGAAACCCAACGCGACCGATCGACGCATGGAAACCTCCAAGAGTTTGGGTGCCGGCTCCTCGTCTCGTTCGAGCCCGCGATTGGCGTGAGCAGCGCGAGCGGCGCGAAGCCATGAGGCGTACCCGCCTCGACGAGGAGCGTCGAAAAACCGCCGGGGACCCTAGCACCCGGGTCGCGAGGTGTAAACGCCGTCCGCGCCTCTCGAAATCGCGCGGCGACGTAAGATGGGAGGGCATCGCGAGGAGGGACCCTATGCGCATCGAAACGCTCGCCATCCACGCCGGACGCTCGATCGAGCCCGCCTCGGGAGGCGTCTCGGCCTCGCTCCATCTCGCGACGACGTTCGAGCGGGCGGAGGACGGCTCCTATCCCAAAGGTCACATCTACTCGCGCGAAAGCCAGCCGAATCGAGCCGACCTCGAGCGGTGTCTCGCGGCGCTCGAAGGGGGAGCTTCCGCCGCGGCTTTCGCGAGCGGCTCGGCCGCGACCTCGACGCTCCTCCAGGCGCTCGCGCCGGGCGACCACGTGATCGCTCCGGACGACGTGTTCTACGGCACCCGCCAGCTGCTGTCCGAAACCTTCGGCGCTTGGGGTCTCGAGTCGAGCTTCGTCGACCTGTCCGACCTCGCCGCGGTCGAGCGGGCGCTTCGGCCGACGACTCGCTTGGTCTGGCTCGAAACCCCGTCGAACCCGCTGCTCGGGATTGCCGACGTATCGGCGGTGGCGGCAATCGCCGAGCGCGCGAAAAGCCGCGGGGCGCTCACCCTCGTCGACAACACGTGGGCAACCCCCGTGCTGCAGCGACCGCTCGAGCTCGGCGCCGACCTGGTCCTCCATTCGACGACCAAATATCTGGGCGGTCATTGCGACGTCCTCGGCGGCGCGCTCGTCGCCCGGGAGGAGAACCCGCTTTTCGCGCGCGTCCGCCGGCTCCAGGCGAGCGCCGGAGCGGGTGCCTCGGCGTTCGACAGCTGGCTCGTGCTGCGTGGCATCCGGACCCTTCCCGCCCGAATGCGCCTGCACTGCGAGAACGCGGCTCGGCTCGCGACGTTCCTCGAGGCCCACGCCGGCGTCGAAAAAGTCTTCTTTCCCGGGCTGCCCGCTCACCCCGGTCACGAGGTCGCGAAACGCCAGATGAGCGCCTGGGGCGGCATGCTCTCCTTCGTCGTTCCGGGCGGCCGAGCCCGGGCGTTCGAGGTCGCGGCGAAGGTGAAGGTCTTCACCCGCGCGACCAGCCTGGGGGGAGTCGAGAGCCTGATCGAGCATCGCGCCTCCGTCGAAGGGGCGCATACCCGGGCGCCGGAAGGGCTGCTCCGCGTCTCCGTCGGTCTCGAGCACCCGGACGACCTGATCGAGGACCTGGATCGGGCGCTCCGGTAGGATTCCCGCGGTCACCGAAACAAACGTCGCGGCTCGTCCGTAGGCCTCTCCTAAAGGAGGAGGTTTGTCGTTTTTCGCCTCTGAGGAGATCTCCCGTGGACACCCTATTGCGTGAAATCCGCTATGCCTTGCGCATGCTGGCCAAGACGCCGACGACCACCCTCGCGGCCATCGTCTGCATCGGTCTGGGAATCGGTACGACCACGACCATCTTCAGCGTGGTGAACGCGATTCTCCTTCGGCCCTTCCCGTTCGCAGATCCCGACCGCATCCTGAGCCTCCACACGAACCAGCTGCAGGCCGACATCAAAGGCGCCGACTTCGCCTATCCGGCGTACCGGGAGCTGGTCGAGAGCCGAGGGGTCTTCTCCGAGGTGGCTGGGTTTACCCAGCGCAGCCTCACCTTCGCGGGCCAGGACGAGCCCGAACGGGTGATCGGCCTCGACATGTCGGCGAACCTGTTTCCGATGCTCGGGGTCAAACCCGCGCTCGGCCGCTTGTTGCGACCGGAAGACGACCAGCCCGGCGCGCCGCGGACGATCTTGATCTCGCACGAGCTCTGGCTACGCCGGTTCGAAGGCGACCCCAAGGTGATCGGTACGTCGGTCCTGGTCAACAATCGCGCGACCACCATCGTCGGAGTCATGCCTCCCCGGTTCCAATTCCCCCAGAGATGCCTCGCGTGGGCGCCGTTGGCGCTCGACCACCACGAGAACCCGCGCGCCGACCGAGTGATCTCGGTCTATGCCCGGCTCGCCCCGGGCTCGACGGTCGAGGCGGCCCAGTCGCAGGTCGAGGCGTTCGCCGCCAAGATCGCGAACGAGCACCCGGAGGACAAGGGATGGGGCGGCGAAGTCCGCTCGCTTCGGCGCGAGCTGGTCGGCGAGGGGATGCACCGCATGACGCTGATCCTCATGTTCATGGTGATCTTCGTCCTGCTCATCGCCTGTGCCAACGTGGCGAATCTGTTCCTCTCCCGGGTCACGGCCCGCGGCCGCGAGCTCGCGGTGCGCGCGGCGATCGGCGCCGGAAGGCACCGGCTGATGCGCGAGGTGTTGACCGAGAGCGTCCTGGTCGGAATCGGCGGCGGAATCCTCGGCGTGGGCCTCGCCCATTTCGGCGTGCTCTGGATGATGTCCTCGATCCCGGCGGACAACCAGCCGCCCTACTGGATCCAGGTCGTGATCGACGGTCCGGTTCTCGCGTTCACCGCCGCGGCGGCGATCGGCACCGGGCTTCTCTTCGGCATCGTACCGGCGCTCCAGGCGACCGGCAGGAACCTGCACGACATTCTCAAATCGGGCGGCCGTTCGGATGCCGGCGGCCGGTCGTGGATGCGCAACCTGCTCGTGGTCGGCGAGCTCGGCCTCGCCCTGGTCCTCCTCGTGGGGGCCGCGCTGATGATGCGCAGCTTCCTCGCGGTGCGCGGCGCGGATCCCGGCTTCGACGTCGACCGGATCATGACGCTTCGGATCTATCTGCCCGGCGAGTCCTACGTCGAGCCGGATGCCAAGAGCCGGCGGGTGGAAGAGCTGGTGCAGCGCCTCGAGACGCTCCCCGGCGTCGAGGCGGTCGCGGCCTCGAACCTGATCCCGCTCGGCGGCGGCGGCGCGGGCGGCTCGATCGAGATCGCCGGCCATCCGGTGGAACCCGGCAAGGAGCCTTACAGCTACTGGGCCGGGGTGACCGCGCACTTCATGGACGCCACGGGCGTAAAGCTCGTTTCCGGCCGCATGTTCAACGACTCGGAAGAGATCGGCAAAGCCCCGCTCGCGGTGATCAACCAGGCTTTCGCCAAGAAGCGTTGGCCGAAGCAGGATCCGGTCGGGCAACGCTTCCGACTGCTCGACGAGGAAGGCAAACCCTGGATCACCGTGATCGGCGTGGTGCCGGATTTCCATTACGACGGATTCGACACGGAGAACGAAGGAGTCGAGCCGGCGGCATTCCTCCCCTATCGCTGGGCGCCGATGCCGAACACGGGATTCACACTGCGCACGAGCAGCCCGCCCGCGACCGTCGCCCAGGGCGCACGGCGCGTGATCCGGGCCGCCGATCCGGGCTTGCCGGTCTTCGACCTGCAAACGCTGCGTACGCTCTTCAACTCGCGGATTTGGGACCAGCGCTTCTTCGGCGGCATGTTCTCGGTCTTCGCGGGCCTCGCGCTCGCGCTGGCTGCGATCGGCGTCTACGGGCTCCTCTCCTATTTGGTCGGCCAACGGCGGCGGGAGATCGGCGTGCGGGTCGCCCTCGGCGCCCGGCGCGAGCAGGTCCTCAAGCTGGTCGTCGGCCAAGGGGCGAAGCTCGTGTTCCTGGCGCTCGGCTGCGGGATCCCGGTGGCGATCGGGCTCTCGTTCTTCCTCTCGAAAATCCTCTACGGGGTCGAGCCGTACGACCCGGCGTCGATCCTCCTGGTGGCGGGTCTGCTCGCCTCGGTGGGGCTCGTCGCGAGCTACCTTCCGGCGACCCGCGCGACCCAGGTCAACCCCGTGGAGGCGCTGCGGAACGACTAGCGGATTTGAAGTCGCCGGAAGCGTTGTGCTATAAATCCGCCCGCGGTTGATGTTCCGGCGCATTCGTCTAGGGGTCTAGGACGTCGCCCTCTCACGGCGGGAACACGGGTTCGAATCCCGTATGCGCTACCAAAGCTTCGACCTTCCAGCGCCCGAGCTTCTCGGGCGTTTTGCTTTTGGGGACGACCGCCGGCAGGTTAGGCGGTCGGGATCGGAGCGTCGACGGCCGGGGCGGACACCTGCGTTTCGAGCAGCGCCTCGACCGCCCAGAGAATTCCACGCGACTCGTTACGGCGGCGATCGGTAAGATAAGACCGCAGTCAGGTTGGACTAGACTGCTCGGATCCTTCCAAAGTAGGAGCCAGGAACTGGCCATGCAGCGTGTCGAGGTCAAGCCGGAGCTTTTGCGCTGGGCGGTCGAACGGTCGCGGGTCGACGAGCTCGTGCTGTCGACTCGCTTTCCGCAGCTAGGGGCATGGGAGCGTGAGGAGCGGCAGCCGACGCTCAAACAGCTCGAGGCCTTCGCGAAGGCAACTCACACGCCGCTCGGGTACATGCTTCTTCCAGAGCCTCCCGTCGAGCGGCTGCCGATCCGGGACCTGCGAACCGGCGTTCGCAGCCCCGGGCGGCCCAGCGCCGATCTGCTCGACACCATTTACGCCATGCAGCGGCGCCAGGACTGGCTCCGGGAATCGCGCATCGAGAGCGAAGCGGAGCCCGTGGAGTTCGTGGGCAGCGCGCGGCTCGGCGACGACCCGGCAGCGGTCGGGCGAGAGATGCGCCGCATGCTCGGGCTCGACGATGGCTGGGCCTCCAAGGTCCCAAGCTGGCGGGAGGCGGTCAGCGAGCTTCGGCGTCGCATCGAGCAGCTCGGCGTGATGGCGGTCATCAATGGCGTCGTCGGCAACGACACCCACCGAAAGCTCGACGTGAACGAGTTTCGAGGATTCGCCCTGAGCGACCCTTACGCCCCGCTCGTGTTCGTCAACGGCGCGGATGCGAAGTCGGCCCAGATGTTCACCCTCGCGCACGAGCTCGCCCACGTTTGGCTTGGTTCGGAAGGCGAGGGGCTCTCGGGCTTCGACGGCATTTTCCCCGGCGGCACGCGGATCGAAACGTTCTGCGATCAGGCGGCGGCGGAGCTCCTCGTGCCGGCGGCCGAGCTCAAGGAGCTCTGGCGAACGATCAAAGGCGCACACGATGCGTTCGAGCGGGTTGCCCGGCACTTCAAAGTGAGCCAGATCGTGGCCGGCCGTCGGGCGATGGATCTCGCACTCGTCGACCGGAAGGCCTTCTTCGCGTTCTACGACGCCTACACGAAGACGGAGCGGCAGCAATCGAAGCCCTCCGGAGGCGGCGACTTCTACAACAATCAAAATACGCGCGTCGGTGCCAGGTTCGCGGCCAGCGTCATCTTCGCCGCGATGGAAGGGCGATTGACCTTCCGGGAGGCCTACGATCTCACCGATCTCCGCGGGGGCGCGTTCCAGGAGTACGCCCGCCGGCTCGGAGTCGACCTGCCGTGAGCAAGCCTCCCGTCTACCTGCTCGATGCGGACGTCTTCATTACCGCCAAAAACACTTACTACGCCTTTGAGATCTGCCCGGGATTCTGGAAGGCGGTTCTCCAAGCGCACCGACATGGCCGAGCCCAAAGCCTCGATCGAATTCGCGCCGAGCTGCTGGCAGGACGGAAGGAAGAGGATCTCGTGCAATGGGTGAGGAACGACGTCCCAGCCGGCTTTTTCGTCGACTCGAATGCCGCAGACGTTAGTACGGCCTACGCCGAGATCATGCTCTGGGTACAGCGGAACTCGAAATACCTCGACCGCGCCAAGGCCAAGTTCGCGACCGAGGCGGATGGGTGGCTGGTCGCGTATTCGATGGTCCGCGGCACGGAGGTCGTCACGAACGAGATGCCACGGCCCGATTCGCGAGCCCGTATTCTGCTGCCCGATGTCTGCAGGGAGTTTGCAGTCCGCTACCGGGACCCGTTCTACGTGCTCAGGGATCTAAAGGTCCGCCTCGACTTGGTGGATGCGGCGTAAGGCGAGCCGGGAGTTGCGAAGGTCGCCCGCATATAAATGCCGAACCGGGCCACCCGAGAGTACATGAGGTCCCTCCGAGAAAACGATAGTTTTTGACGAGCGATCTTTTTTTCGCCGAGGCGCACCGATTCCCTAGGACGGCCCAAGAGGGCGTTTCGGCGACCGAAGCCGGTCGATGCGACCTTCGAATCCAGTCGGTTCGTCGCCTCCTCGGGTCGACTCGGCCATCGAAGCCAGTCGATTCGGGCGCCGCAGCCGTTGCTTCGACAGGCCGAACCGGTCGATTCCGCGCTCGCATCGCTGGCTTCGGCCGGCGCGTCGACCGGATTCCGCCGCCGCATCGTGGGCTTCAACGGTCGCATCGACTGCATTCCCCCGTCGGATCGACCGCCCGGAGAAAGACCCGCCCGGCTCGGACGCCCTTTCCCGGAAGAAAAAATCTTCGTTCGCGAAAAACTATCGTTTTCTCGGACCCTCGTGGTTTACCCTCGCGGCGTGGGATCGACCCCACACCTTGCCGCAAGGCGAAAAAGGAGTCCGCATCATGGCTGCCAACGGCCAGACCCTCGTCGCGCGCATCAGCCGCTGGGAAACCCTCGTCACCAACCTCGAGCCCGACCTTCCCGACCTGCCGTACCTTTCGGCCGACGTCGCGGAGCTCAAGGAGATCCTCCGCAAGAGCCGGGAGTTCGAGGCGCACCAGGAACTGCTGCGCGCCGAGGCCCAGGGGATGACGGTCGAGCGCAAGAGCCTCGCGCTCGAAGGCGACCGCCTGCGCCGCCGGATCGGCGCGAGCCTCCAGTGGAAGCACGGTTTCGGCAGTGAGACCCTGGTCAAGTTCGGCTTCCGCCCGCGCCGCCCGCCGGTGCGCACGAAGGCAAAGGCCCAGCCGACCGTGACGAACGCCTCCCCCGAAGCCGCGTAAGTAGTTCCTCGCAGTAACTCCGCGTTACAACTCCCTCTCCTCGACCGGGGCGCTCCAGGCCCCAGGCGCAGCCTATGGCTTTGCCATGCCCCGGCGAGGAGGGGGCTTTCAGAAGGCGGGGGGGCGGTTGGTTTACGCTTCCTCGGATGGTGACGCGATGAGGGGCTTCAGGACCCGATCTTCTCGGGCGAGCCGCAGCTTGAGCGCGTGCGTCCTCCTGGGCGCCCTCATCTCGGGCTGCGGCGAGCCCTCGCCGCCTCGGGTCTTGAAGCCGCCTCGATTCCGGCCCAAGCCGCCGCTTTCCGCCCCTCGTGCGGCTCACCCGCCGAATCCGAAGCTCCGGGCGCTCGCCCGCTCGACGATGTCGGGTTCCCAAGAAGGGCGTTGCGGACCGTATACGCTCACCACCGACAGCCGCGACATTCTCCTGCTCACGGCCTGCGAGCGGATCGGCGCCTCGATCGATCGGGTCTACGCGGAGCGGTTCGGGGTGGTGCCGGCGGGGAAGCCCGTCGAGGGGATCGTCCTCTTCGCGACGCTCTCGTCCTATCGGCGATTCGTCGAGGCGGACGGTCGTCTCGCCGCGGGATACGCGGGTTTCGCGAGCGATGTAGACGGCCTGATCGTCATCCACGCGGGGAGCGGACGGAAGAGCGCGATCACCACGCTCGCTCACGAGCTGACCCACTTGGTCCATCGGCGGGCGCTCGGCACGAATCTTCCTCCGTGGCTCTCCGAGGGGCTCGCCGACGCGATCGGCTACAGCGCCTCGGAGGAGGGGATCGCTCCGCTGCGCGGAGTCGTCGGTGTCGAGGCTCTCGCCCAGCGGCTGCGCGAAGCCCGGTCCCGGGGCTGGGCGCGTCCTTTGTCCGAGCTCGCCGGCCTCGATCGAAGCGATTTCGATCGCGACGTGCGTTCGTTCGACTACGAGGAAAGCGCCCTGCTGGTCCGCTATCTACTGCTCGATCCGCGGCTCGCACCTCGTTTCAAGGGATATCTCCAAACCCTCTCGCGAGGAGAGCGTTTCGACGCGGAGCGGCATCGCGCTACGCTCGGTGAGTCGTGGGACGCGTTGGAAGCGGGTTTCGCCGCTTGGTTGCTCCGACCCGATCCTTCCGTTCCTCCCGCGGAAAGGAGCCGCCTCGAGTCACCGGCCCGACGTTTGGCGCCGAAGTCGTTTCGACGCCTTCGCACCCAGCATGAAAAAGGGCACCGAGGTGAGAAGGGTTCCCATCGCGAACCCGATCAAGCCGATCCGCGTCCTGTCGTAAAGCAGACCCGTGACGACGCTGCCCAGCAGCCAACCGCCGCCATACCCAAGGTAAAAGATGCCGAAAGCGAGGTTGCGGCGCTTCTCGGGCAACACGCTGGCGATGAGTGCCTTGAGCAGAGTGTCCTGGGTTGCGTAGCCGACGCCCCAAAGCATCAGTCCGAAAAGCGCAACCCAAGGCCCGCCGAGGAAAACCAGCGGCGGGAACGCCGCCGTCACCACCACACCGATCACGACGGCCCGGATGTCGACCCGATCGTAGAGCTTCCCGAGAATCAGGCTCGCAGCGACGGCGAACGCGGTGGCGATGGCCAGGAAGAGAGGTATCCAGTGCTGCGTCGCGGTGCCGCTGGCCGACAGGTGAAACGAGATCAGCTCGAAACTCATGAGGCCGGCCGCGAAGCAGGCGCCGGCAGTCATGTAGAGCCAGTAGGCGCGGGTGAAACCGGGCGCCGAAGCGGTGGAAGCGCCGCCCTCTTCGAGCTTCGAAGGCAGTGGGAAGATGACCTTCGCGGCCACCAGGCAGGCGATCGCAAGCAACGCGGGGGCGAGAAGGAGTGAATAGCCGATATGAAAACCGGCGCCGCGATAGAGAACGAGGGACATCAGGAGGGGCCCGAGGGTAGCGCCGGTTTCGTCGAGCGCCGTGTTCACCGCATACACCCACCCTTTTCCATGCTTGGAGGTCGTGTAGGAAAGCATCGCCTCGACGGTAGGCTTGCGCAAAGCGCGCCCGATACGTTCCGCGAGAACGAGCGTCGCGGCGGCCTGCCAAGAGGGAGCGAGCGCCATGGCCGGTACCGCGAGGAGGTTGACCGTATAGCCGATGAAGGTAATCGGCCAATGCTTTCCCGTCCTGTCGGCGAGGTACCCGGAAACGGACCGCAAGCTGTAACCAAGGAACTCGCCCAAGCCGGCGATCACGCTGATCGCGGCGGCGCTCGCCCCGAGCGAGGCCAGGAAGGTGCCGTTGAGGCTTCCACCTCCCTCGTAGGTGGCGTCGGCGAAAAGGTTTACCGCGCCCATCACCAGCACGAACCGGAACGCCGTCGAAGCGGCGGCAGAGGCGCTCGCTTTTGTCATCGCGCGCCGCTCCAGCCCCATCGGTCGCGCGAAGACGACTTTTTCGATTTCCGCGGCGGGAGGCTCCGAACGCTGCGGCGCGCGCCTCCAGCGCTCAAGGGGTGGCCTCGGCCGGCGGCTCCGGGTCGAAGATCTGGTTGGTGTACGGATTGCCGGTCGGCCGGCGGACCACGTTGAAACCGAAATTCATCGCACCATGGCAGTTGTTGCAGGCCGCGGTGAGCGTGTCGTAGGCCCGAACGAACGCCGCACGATCATGTCTTTCGGCCGCCGCTCGCACTTCGGCGAGAGGCTCCACGACCATACGCGGGATTGCATCGCGCGGCGCGATCGGCGCGTCCTTGTGCGTCGGGTGAAAGCGAACCACGTCGTCGAACCCTTCGCCGAGCTCTTCGCACTCGTAGACCGCCAGATCCCAATTGCCGGCCGAACCGGCGAGCCAGAGCTTGAGGTGCCGCATCTGCTGGAAAGTCATCAGCTCTCCGAGGCCGGGCTCGTAAGCGCCGCGTGTCTCCAAACCAGCCGGCGCAGGCTTTCTGCACGCGGCCAGAGCACAGACCAGGAACACGACGGCAACCGCCGAGAATCCCGTCCTCGAACCTCGATTCGCTTCGCTCGGCATCTCGTCATCCTCCAGCTGCGGTCCGGCCCGCCAGGCCGAACGACTTCAGCATAAGGCCGAAGGTTCGCGAAATCGGGTGGTTTGGACTCAATAGGTAAGAAGGAAATTGGGGCCTCGAGATGGTCGAGAGGAAGAGTCCCTTTTCGGGTCCGATTTCATCGGCTCTTTGGCGGCGCCTTGACACGGCGGCGACGTGGATCACAGAATATCGCAACATTTCTAAATGGAGCGCATGATGAAACTTATGGCGCGACGTTTCCTGTTCTCCGTGGTCCTGTTCGTTCCGCTTTCCCTTTCAGCCCAATTGCCTGGCGGACAGTGCTACCCCGAAGCGACCCTCTGCACCTTGTTTCCCACTTCGTGCGTTCCCCTCATCGTTTCCTTGGTTCCGCTTGAGAACGTGACGACGACACTACGGCGTGGAGGACGGTGGGCTGGAGGGATCCGTTGCACCTGCACAACGGCCGGAGACGGCCCAGGAAGTCGTAGCGATCGAACGTAGAGTGGAAGCTATCGGAAAGGGTGGCGTTCCTCCCGCGATTCGGAGGTACTGGCAGGCCCTCGCCGAAATCGATTCGATTCACCTTCGAGCCCAGCTGGAAATCTGGATTTCTCCCGAGGAGACGGGGTTGGGCCGAGACCTTCTCGGCAGCGGCAGTTTCGAATACTGGGAGTCGGGCGAGCGCTTTCATGCCGTGTCCTCGGTCCCACCTGTGCTCGGTCTTTCCCAGGTCGGCGAAGTGGCGTACGACGGCCGGTCCTATCAAATTTTCATGCCGGTCGGCGGCGTTCTTTCGATCAACGGTCCGAACCAGCGGATGTGGCCGCTACCGGTTCGAAACCCGTTGTTTCTTCCGCTCAAGATGCTCGATCCCAACTCCGACGAGTGTCCCGCCTGCGGACTTCGAGTCATCGATCTGAGGGGCAGCGCGCCACGCGAACGGATCGACTCGAAGACAGGCCCGGTCGAGCTCGTCATCCCCCCCGCAAACCTGGGGGATGCGGAGGTCGGCGCCTACCAGGTGGCCGAGGAGTCCGGTCCCCGTGGGGGCCGCCTCCTCCTGGAAGCGCGGACGGCTCGAGGTGAGGTCCGTCGCCGGGTCGAGATGACGTTCTTCAATCCGGTCCAAGGAGCCCCCGATCTGGTCTTTCCATGGACGATCGTCGAGGAGCGACTGTCAGAGCGCGGCAATCTGCTTCAGCGGATCTCCTACCGGATCGAGGTGATTCGAGCCAACGAGGCGATGCCGGATTCGACGTTCCGCCTCGACCCGCCAGGGGTCCAGAGGCTCTGGGACGAGCAGCACCACATGTTCATCTTCTGAGATCGCGGCCTTCTCACTCGGGCTCGCCGCCGCCGATTCGGCGCGCTTCTCCAAAAGTCGACCCGGCCGCCCCCGGAACGAGAAGGGCGGCCGGGCCGAATCGCTGAGGGCTTAGACGGTGATCGTCTCGCCGTCGAAGCCCGTGAAGGTGTAGCCGCTGAAGACTTCGTTATAGCCACCCCGCTGATCGCGCAGGATGTCGATCGCGATCTGCTGGCCGAGCCGGAGCGACCAGAAGGCGTCGGAGCGCCAGTGGACGCCCGCGATGTTGCGGCCCGTCGCCACGTTCGAGGCGAGCTTGTTGAGCTCGCCTCGGACGGTGAGAGCCGGCCCCGAGTAGGGCTGGGTGGACAGGCCGTCGCTCGCAGCGACGACCGGGTTGGGGATGACGTAGTTCTCGTTGAAAAGAGCCTTCAGGATCGTGACGCAAGCGCCCGCCACCGTGGCGTGTCCTGCGCCGTAAGCCGGGTGGGTGGGAGAACCTTCCGGGAATGCCATCGGCAGGAAGTAGGTGCCGTACTGGGTGTGGACCCGGTCGACCGCCTCCGAGCCGAGGACGCTCGGGTGGAGCACTCCCGGATAGCGGTTGGTCGCCTTCTGCCAGTGGACCAGACCGCCGTACGCCTCGGGCCGAAGGCGCCGATGGACGAACCACTTCTGGAACCAGACCGCCTTCAAGGCGCGGCTCGCGACCTCGCACATCAACGCTTTGATCCCCGGAGGGCCGAACGTTCCGAAGCCGAACTGGGTGGCCGAGCTGGTGTACGGATTCCCCGGGTTGAAGGGGCAGCCGATGCCACCGGAGAGCGGATCGGCGCCGTCCGGCGGGGTAAGGAGAATCAGGCAGGCGTTGAAGTAGCCCTGGAACAGGACGTCGATGTTCACCCACCGGCCGATGTCGCGGCCGTTGCGGATGTAGCGGCGCTGCGAGTCGAACACGGCGGTCTCGATCGGCACGCCGCCGTTCTGGGCGTTCACCCAGGTCGACGCGTTCGTTAGGAAGTTCGTGCCCGGCGCGAACACTCGCGAACGCCGGTCGACGTACTCCGCGCCGAACGGCGTCGGCAGAAGGAAAAACTGCGACAGGTACGGTCCGTCGGTCATTCCCGGGCCGACGTCGCGGAACAGCGACTGCGCGGTGACGTGGCCGCCGATCCGCGGTCCCTTGAAAGCCGAGGGCGGTAGGCTGTCGAGCTCCAAGACCGCGCGCTGGGCGAGCGGGTTCGTCGCGTAGTCGTTGAAGTTCACGTCGCGCAGCAGCGACATCCAGTAGAGCTCGATCTCCTCCGCGGCCTCCTCGGCGCTCGCCAGGGCGGGCGCCGGAGGAATCGCGTGCTGATGGGCATCGGAGCCTTCGAGGTCGAACGCGAGGCCGCACTGGGGATTGACCAGTTTTCCCACCGGACCGGCGCCCGAACCGCCCAAGATGATGTCCTCGAAATCCTTCGGATCGCCGGAGGACAACGCGTCGATCAGGCTGTCGTACGCACCCTCGTCGACCTCGCCGAAGGCGTTGTGCGGTAGCCCCTTGGAGTAGTTGCCGATCTTGTTCGGATAGAGCTTCTCGTCGCTGTTCGTGGGGTGGTCGGGAAAGCCTGCCTGCTTCCAGAACTGCGCGGCTTCTCTGCGGTACGCGGCCGCCGCGTTGCGCCGCTGGTTGTTGCCGAGCGGCCCGATCTCCGCCGCTTCGGCGACGGCGCCGGTGAGCGCGGGTTCGAGCGCCGCGCCTCCGACCGCAATCGCCGCGGCGGCGGTACCCATGCCGCCGAGGAAGCCGCGCCGGCTCACGCCGGGTGAATCCGCCGCCGAGGGGCTTTGCGTACGTTGGTCAGTCGGGGAGTTTGTGGGACGGTCCATGCTCTTCTCCTTTGATAAGGATTGTGTGTCAGGGCGAGGCCGAAGCAGACCTTTGGAAAATCGGCTTTACTTAACATCCGACATTCCGGGGAAGACTTCCTTCTCGCGACGATTACAACTCTGGAGGTGCTAGGCCCCAACGAAGACGAGACAACTTTGGAAAGAAAAATTGGGTTGTAACATCGAAAGCCTTCGCGTGGCTGCGGCGGATTAATATTACCTTTTAATCCGAATGTCGCTCGACGATCGGCGAATGCTTTGGCTCAATGCCGCGGGCACGCTCCGCGGTATGGGAGAGCTTTGCGAATCGAGAATTCCCGGTGAGCGAGGTGATCGATACGAGCCGATTCGATGAAGTCGGCGTTGGTGGCCGGCTCGGTGTTGCTTGGCGGGGGGAAAACGAGTTTCAGAGCGCCGCGGATTCGGCCGCCGCGAGCGCGCGCAGGAAGTTCTCTCCGAGGATCAGCCGCAGGCCGCTCTTGTCGACCCCGCGGGCGAGCAGAGCATCCGCGAGATCCGGAAATTTCGACGGATTCTCGAAGCCGCGCAGCGTCTCGTGGATCCCGTCGAAGTCGCTGCCGATCCCTACGTGCTCTTCGCCGCCCAGTTCGATCAAATGGATCAAATGATCGACGTATTGAGAGAGGGTCGCTTCGGGGAGACGTCGATCCGCATAGAGCCGAGCCCGCTCGCGGGCGACGCGACCCGGCTCGGCGAAATAGCGCGCGGAAAGCTCCCGCATCGGCTCGGCGAGGTCGGATTCGATTTCGACGAGCGCCGAGGCCGCGCGGGGGTCGACGAACGGGGGGAAGCTGTTCGCCATCACGACCCCGCCGCATCTTGCGATCTCGCGCACCAATCCATCGGGAAGATTTCGCGGATGGTCGCAAAGCGCACGCGCCGAGCTGTGGCTCGCGATCGGCGCGACCTTCGAGACCTCGAGAACCTGCTCGACCGCCGCATCCGAGACGTGCGAGACGTCGGGGAGGATGCCGGCTCCGTTCAGCCGTCGGACGAGGTCGCGCCCCGCGGGCGATAGACCGCCATGGCGCGGCTCGTCGGTCGAGGCGTCGCACCATTCGTGGCTGGCGAAATGGGTGAGGGTGACGTAGCGCACGCCCCAGCGCGCAATCTCGTCGACCATCCCGGGAAGGGCCAAAGGCCGACCGTTTTCGAGGCCGAACAGGACGGAAACGACGCCGCGCGCGGCGTTCTTCCTCACGTCCTCGGCGCTTCGCGCCCCTTCGAGCTCTCCCGGCACGAGATGATCGAGGGAAATCTCATATAGCCGGCGCGCGTGCTCGCGACCGGAAGCGGGATCCAAGCTCGCGGGAAGGAACAGCGCCCAGACCAAAGCGTCGACGCCACCCGCTCGCAGGCGCGGCAGGTCGACCTGCCGGTCGCGTTGCGGCAGCGACAAGTCGACCGGCCCCTCCCAGAGGCGAGTCGGGACGTCGGTGTGGCCGTCGATGACGAGGGGCCGTTCAAAAGATCGCATCCAGTGGATTGTAGGGCACGAAGTCCCCTAGAGATTCTCGCGTCCACGAGTGCCGGCGCCGGGGGCTCCGTCGCGTAAAATGGGCGGTCCACACCCGCACGAAAAGTCCGTTCGGGTTGCGCGGTTTGACCGACCAAAGGAGCGAAAAATGATTGCAGCGACACCGCGGGGCGAACCCTCGCGATCGAGTAGGCGGTTCGGCGCGAGCGTCCTGGGGATCGGAATTCTGGGTCTGGCGCTTTGCCTGGGGTTAGAGGGCTGCGGGAGCGAAAGCGGCGGACACGAGGAGTCGGGCGCTTCGCAAACCGCCGCGCCGGATACCGCGGCGGTCGAGACAGATGATTCGGCCCCCGCTCTCTCCCCTGGCGCCACCTCGGACGTAGCGCCGGATCCGGCCTTCGCCAAGCTTCCTCCGGTGCAGGCTCAACCCCGAGGCACCGGCCAGACCGGCCATCTCGCGATGACCGGCAGCCAGGATTTCGAAGGGGACGTGGTGCCGAATTGCGCGCTGTTTCCGAACAAGACGTTCCAAGTCGGCATGAACCTGCCGGGAGCTCCGTTCTTCGTCTTGCGCATCGAGAATTTCCACGGCGCGGGCGACTACGACGCGGATGCCCGAGTGCGTGCGAACTTCTCGGGCGAGGTGATCCGCCAGTCGCGTGGAGTCGCGAAGACCAAGATCACGGTCTTCCCCTCTGCGGAAGCCGGAGGCAAGGACGAGATCTCCGGCACGTTCTCGGCTGCATACAAAGGCGAGGGAGGCGAGGGAAACGTCTCGGGTTCGTTCGATCGCTGCCGTTACGAGCTGCCGAAGTTCAACGGCTGAGGTTCGCGAACCGAAACGAAAAACGCGACCGCCCTTCCGGGTCGGTCGCGTCTTTTTCGATCGCTCGTGAAGCGAGACTTAGACGGTAATAGTGCTGCCGTCGAACTTGTTGAAGGTGAAGCCCTTGAAGAAGCCGCGCCGGTTCTCGTTGTAGCAGGCACGCTGGTCCTCGAGGATCGCGATCGCGATCCTCTCGCCGAGCAGCATCGACTGGATCGAGTCCGACCGCCAGTGGACGCCGGCGACGTTTCGTCCCGTCGCGATGTTCGAGGCCAGCTTGTTGAGCTCGCCCTCCACCGTGAGGTCCGGACCGCTGTACGGCTCGAGCGACAGGCCGTCGGCGCTCGCCACCACCGGGTTCGGGATGACGAAGCTTGTGTCGAACAGAGCCTTCAGGATCGTGACGCAGGCGCCCGCCACGGTGGCGTGACCCGCGGTGTAGGACGGATGGGTCGGCGACCCTTCGGGGAATGCCATCGGGTGGAGGTAGCTGCCGTACTTGTCGAAAGCCGCCGACACCGCCGTCGAATTCAGGATGTCGTCGTGGAGAACGCCCGGATAGCGGTCCTGCGTTTTCTGCAAGTGGACCAAGCCGCCGAACGCCTCGGGACGGAGCCGGCGATGGAGGAACCACTTCTGGTACCACGTTGCTTTCAGGCCGCGCGTCGCGACCTCGCAGAGCAGCCCCTTGAACGCCGGCGGACCGAAGGTTGCGAAGCCGGCCTGGTTCGTGGAGTGGCGGTAGGGGTTACCCAGGTTGACCGGGCAGCCGATGCCTCCGCTGTGCTCGTCGAACGAGTTCGGCGGCGTGCCGAGGATCAGGCAGGCGTTGAAGTAGGCCTGGAACAGCACGTCCATCTGCACCCAGGCGGCCTGGTCGCGGCCGTTCCTCAGATAGCGGCGCTCCGAGTCGAACGAGGTGGTTTCGTTGACGCCGCCGTTCTGGACCGTCAGCCAGTTGTCGAAATCGGTCATGTGATCCGAGCCTTCGGCGAACACGCGCGACCGACGGTCGACGAACTCGGAACCGAACGGCGTCGGCAGGAGCATGAACTGCGAGAAGTACGGACCGACGGTGCAGCCCGGGAACGGATCGCGGAACAGGGTCTGAGCGGTGACCTGGCCGTTTTCCTTCGGCCCCTTGAAGACGCTCAATCCGTTCAAGTCGTCCAACGCCGCCTGGACGTCGGCATTGCCCTCGTACTCCGTGGTGTGGAGGTCGCGCAGGAGGGCCATCCAGTAGAGCTCGACCGCCTCGCCCGCCGCTTCGGCGCTCGAGAGCTTCGGCGCCGGAGGCGCCGTTACGGCGAGGGCGTCCAAGCCCTGGATGTCCATCGCGATACCGGCCTGCGGGCTGGTCTGCGGCCGCGGGCCGCCGGACGGAATGGCCTCGAAGTCCAGCGGCGAGCCGGTCTGGACCGCTTTCAGGAACGCGGAGTACGCCGAGGCGCTGACCTCGCCGAACTCGTTGTGCGGAAGGCCCTTGGAATAGCTCCCGATGCGGTTCGCGTATCGGGCCTCGTCGCCGTTGCTCCGGTGCTGCGGGTGCGGAGCGTCGCGGCGGAGGGTCGCCATCTTCACCCGGTAGTTGAACGAAGCCCGGGCACGCCCGACGTTCGCTTCACCGGTCACGATCCCATTGCCTTCCAGCTCGGCGGCAGCACCGGCCGCCGCGCCTTTCGGCGCGAAGGCAAGCGCTCCGGCGCTCGCACCGATCACCGCGGCGCCAGCGCCTCCGAGGAACTGGCGGCGGTTGACGTTGGGAACTTCGGCGCCTTCCGGCGCCTGCTGATCATCGTGCTCCATGCTCATGAAGTGCACTCCTATGAAATTCGGTCCAACGAGCCTGGCCGAGTCGATTTTGCGAGAAGCTGGCGATTTGCCGGTGGGAGGCAAATCCGAATTCCGGGTCGCTCACGTATAGACAAAAGTCAGGGTGCCAATTCTTCGCGAAAGTGTGACACACCAGGGAGGAACTGTGCCCTGGCGTTTCGCCCTGCTCGATCGGGCTGGCCGGGAAGACGGGATGGCAATTTTTGGGATCACCGCCAAGGTTATTGCCCCAGGATGGCCTGATCGGGTATCCTACGAGGCTCTTGCGGCGTCCGCGGTCTCGTCGTTTGCCCGGCGCCCATCCGAAGCGCCTAAGCCCAGCAAGAAGAGAGGGGACGTTCCCGTGAAAGAAAACCTCCACCCCCAGCTCAACCTCGTGACCGCGGTCTGCGCGTGCGGCAACACCTTCGAGACCCACACGACGAAGAAAGAGCTCCGCCTCGAGATCTGCAGCGTCTGCCACCCGTTCTTCTCGGGCAAACAGAAGCTGATCGACACCGCCGGTCGCGTCGAGCGCTTCAAGAAGCGCTACAACAAAGCGGCTTAGCTTCGCTCCGGCAGGAACTCTCGCGCCGCGGCCGATCGTGCCGCGGCGTCGCCGTTTCTAGGGGTCGTCGTACGGGGCCGCGGGCGGCCCCACGGAGCCGAGCAAAGGGAAGCCCATGTTCGAACGCCTTGCCGAAATCGAGAGAACCTACGAAGACCTGAACGCCAAGCTCGCCGATCCTTCGGTCCTCGGCGACCACAAGGCGTACGCCGACACCAACCGGCACATCGTCGAGATCCGCCCGGTCGTCGAGCTCTATCGGCAACACGGGGTCATCGCCCGACAGTTGCGCGAGGCGAGGGAGGTCCTCGCCACGACCCCCAAGGACGACGAGATGTTCGCGCTCGCCGAGGAGGAGGTGGCGGCGCTCGAACCCCGGCTCCAGGAAGCCGAGGAGGCGCTGCGCGTCGAGCTCACCCCGAAAGACCCGAACGACGCCAAGAACGTCGTCCTCGAGATCCGCGCCGGCACGGGCGGCGACGAGGCATCGCTGTTTGCGGGCGAGCTGTTCCGTATGTACAGCCGCTACGCCGAAACGCGCGGCTGGCGGGTCGAGGTCATCGACCTCTCGGAATCGGGAGTCCGCGGCATCAAGGAAGTTTCGGCGATCGTCGAAGGGCGCGGCGCGTACAGCCGGCTCAAGTTCGAGGGGGGCGTCCACCGCGTGCAGCGGGTGCCCGAGACCGAGGCGTCCGGCCGCATCCACACCTCCGCGGTGACCGTGGCGGTGCTTCCCGAGGCGGAAGACGTCGAGATCTCGATTGACGACAAGGACCTGCGGGTCGACACCTTCTGCGCCTCCGGCCCGGGAGGGCAGGGTGTCAACACGACCTACTCGGCCGTGCGCATCACCCACCTGCCGACCGGCGTCGCGGTGAGCTGCCAGGACGAACGGAGCCAGATCAAGAACAAGGCGAAGGCCCTCCGCGTTCTCAAAGCCCGCCTGCTCGAGGCCGAACGCGAAAAGGCCGAGTCCCAGATGACCGAGGAGCGGCGGAAGATGGTCGGCTCGGGCGACCGCTCCGAGAAGATCCGCACCTACAACTTCCCGCAGAACCGGGTGACGGATCACCGCATCAACCTCTCGATCCACAACCTCCCGGCCGTGATGGAGGGAGCGATCGATTCGCTGGTCGATCCGCTCGTCGCCCATTTCCAGGCACAGAAGATGGCCGACAGCGCGGGCAAGGTGGCGGCTTAAGCCGGAGTTGACGCCCCCACCTCGGTCCTCCCCCGCAAGCGGGGGAGGAGGCCACGCCGAGCGCCTTGCCGAAGGGTCCCTCCCCCCGCCTGCGGGGGGAGGTTAGGAGGGGGGCTGGTGGGCTCGCGCAGGCAGTAGCGCACCGCGGACGCCCCCGCCTCGTTCCCCCCGCGAGCGAGGGAGGAAGCCGTGCATCCAAAGCGCCCCGCCGAAGGGTTCCCTCCCCCCGCTAGGAGGGGGGCCCTCCCTCAGCTCACCAGCTGGCCGCACGCCCCTTGGACGTCGCGGCTGCGGCTCTTCCTCACGCTTACGAAACAGCCGTGCTCGCGCAGGCGGCGCAGAAATCTCTGGACCCGATCCCCTTCCGGCTCGCGAAAATCCGAGCGAGGGTGCTCGTTCATCGGAATCAGGTTCACGTTGTGGCGATGGCGTAGCTCGCCGAGCCAAGCGGCTAGCCGATCGGCGTCCTCGTCGGAGTCGTTCTCCCCGGCGAGCAGCACGTACTCGAACAGGAAGCGCTCGTTCTTCTCCAAGGGCCATTCGGCGAGCGCCCGGCGCAGCCGGGCGAGGTTGAAGGCGCGGTTGATCGGCATCGTCGCCGAGCGACTCGCGTCGGTCGTGGCGTTGAGCGAGACCGCGAGCTGCGGGCGGGGGCTCATCTTCGCGAGCCGCTCGATGCCCGGGACGAGCCCCGCCGTGCTCACGGTGATTCGTCGCGGCGACAGACCCGCGCCGCCCGGGTGGCAGAGGACCCGGATCGCCCGGTGCACGTGGTCGAGGTTGTGGAGCGGCTCGCCCATCCCCATGAACACGAGCGTCGCGAGATCGCCGCGCCGCGGTCCAAGCTCGTGCATCAGGACCAGCACCTGACCCACGATCTCGCCGGCCGAAAGGTTCCTCACGATTCCCATCGCCCCGGTCGCGCAGAACGTGCAGCCGAGGGCGCAGCCGACCTGGCTCGAGATGCAGAACGTGACGCGGCCGTCCGGCCGCCGCGGCATGTGGATCGCCTCGATCCGGTGCCCATCGGACAGCTCCAGCGCGAGCTTCGTCGCCCCGTCTTCCGACGGGAAACGGTCGACGATTCGAGGGAGCGCCAGATCGGTATGCCGGTCGAGCCAGGCCCGGGTGTCCCGGGCGAGGAACAGCCCAGACGTCTCCCCGCGATCCGTAACGCCCCAGGTGAGCACCCGCTGCAATCGACCGAACGCGTGGGGCGCCGCCCCCGGACAGCCGAGCTCGGCGAGCTGCTCGGGTAGGAGCGCCCACGCCGAAGGGAGCCCCGCCCGTTCGGGCGCGCGACGATCCCAGGGATTGGAATCGAGTCGCCCGATCGGCGATCGCTCGATGGGTACGACGGAGGTCGGCATCTCTCGGGCTCGGTCCGTTGGCTCCCGACTGCTCCTACATCTTCTCCGGCACCGGAACGCCCAGCACCTCGGCCACCGTTTCCAGTCCTCTCTGGTAGACCTGGATCGCGGCGAGCCGGGCGCTGCGCAAGGTCTCGTCGGCCTCTTGGAGGATCGGGTGCTTGTGGTACGCGTGGTTGAATTTCTGGGCGAGGTCGAGCGCCTGCCGGGCGACGATCGAAAGCTCCAGGCCCAAGGTGCCGCGCTCGATCGATTCCTCGACCTGGGCGGTCGCGAGCGCCAGATCCCAGAGATCATCGGCGTAGGCGTCCGCCGGGATCGCCGCCGCGCCCTGCGGCGTCACCTCGGTCGCGAGTCCTGCCTCGGCGAGCTTGCGTCGAATGTTCTTCGCGCGGACCAGGGAGTATTGGAGATAGGGCCCGGTTTCGCCTTCGAACGAGAGCGCCTCGTCGAAGTCGAAGGCGATCACCCGGTTCGTGGTCGCCTTGACCATGAAGAAGCGGAGCGCCGCGATCGCGATCTGGTTCGCCAACGTATCGAGCGTCGCGCCGTCGAGCTCCCGGTTTCGAGCGGCGATTTCCTCCCGGCTCTTCGCCTGGAGGCGGTCGATCAGGTCGTCCGCCTTGACGCCGATTCCTTTACGGCCGGACATCTCGAGCGCCTTTTCCTCTCCCTCGACCGCGAATCCGAGCTGGCGCGCCGTCGCCGGCGACAAGGCGACCATCTCGTAGGCGAAATGGACCGATCGCTTCGCCTCGTCGCCATGGCCGAGCGCTTCGAGCCCCGCGCGCACGATCTTCTGGAGATAGGACTGGCGGTTGTCGATCACGTTGATCACCCGGTCGGCTCGCCCGAACGCCGGATGTTCGGAGGTCCCGTCGCCGTGGCAGGTCTGCCAGAGGCTCTCTTCCGACCAGAAGCGGTAGTCGAAATCCTTCCCGAGGAGGCCGAACTTCCAGAGCTGGTAGGCGATGTCCTTGCCGACGTAGGTCACCGTGCCGTCGGAGCGGACGATCACCTTGTCCGGGTCTTCGAGACCGGCGAACTCGTCGCTCTCGGAAAGGGGCATCACCCAGCAGCCTTTGTTCTTGCCCTCCTCCTCGCGCCGCACGGCTCCCGAGCTCTTCAGGCGCTCGAATGCGACGTCGAAGAAGTGGAGCGCGAGGATGTCGCTCTCGTGGGTGAGCAGGTCGTAGCCGATGCCGAGCCGGGCCATCGTCCCGAGATGCCGGCCGACGATCCGCCGCGCGACCAGGCGCCCCATCTCGGCCCGCGGTCCCCGCCCGGCCTCGAGCTCGTGGAGGGTCTCGCGGCGCAAGGCCTGCCGCGCGGGGTCTTCGCCGAACCAGCGGCCGACCTCGCTGTAGAGATCCCAGCAGTGGTAGTCGAACGGCTCGGGCAGCGCCTCGACCTCGGCGAGCGTCGCCTTTCGGAGATCGATGAACCCGACCACCACGTCGGCTACCTGGACCCCCGTGTCGTCGATGTAGTTTTGCACCTCGGTCGGGAATCCCAACGCACGTAGGCATCGACCGAGCACGTCGCCGAGCACGGCGTTCCTCAGATGGCCGATGTGGGCCGCCTTGTTCGGGTTGATGTTGGTGTGCTCGACGACGACCTTCTCGCCGCGTGTCGCTCCCGAGAGCACCGGACCGGAGAGCAGACGGCCGACGAACGCAGGGCGGTCGAGGAACAGGTTCAGGTAGCCGGCGCCAAGGATTTTCGCCTCGGCAACTCCTTCGGGAAGTCGCAGCTCGGCTTGGAGCTCCTGGGCGATCGCTCGGGGATTCTTCTTGAGAGTCCGAGCGAGCTGCAGAGGAGCGGGGAAGGCGAGGTCCCCGAGGTCGCGCCGTGGCGGCACTTCGAGGACCGGATCGTGTTCGACGCCGAAACGGGCGGAGATGGCGCGCGCCATCTCTCGTTTCAGCTGGGAATTGAGCTCTTTCCACATGGCCGCGGGAGTCTACATCAGGGGTCCGCGCTCGCCCGCTCGGCGTCTTTCCTCGGTCTTGATATGATTTGGCCACCGCGGGCGGTTCCAAAAGCTGGAGGCCAGGCTGTGACGACGAGCGAGAACAGGGTGACACTTACGCTGGAGCACACCCAGCTCGACCTGATCGAGGGCGACATCACGTCTGTCGACGTCGAGGCCATCGTCAACGCCGCGAATGAGAATCTGAAGCTCGGAACCGGCGTCGCCGGCGCGATTCTCAAGAAAGCGGGCGCGTCGATCCAAGAAGAATGCAACCGGATCGGCCACGCCGCGGTGGGGACCGCCGTAATGACCGGTCCGGGGCACCTGAAGGTCAAGCAGGTGATCCATGCGGTCGGTCCGAAGATGGGGGAGGGAGACGAGGACCGTAAGCTCGCCTCCGCCGTCCGCTCCTCGATGGCGCTCGCGGACCGTGCAGGCCTGCGCTCGATCGCGATTCCGGCGATCTCGACCGGCAATTTCGGTTTTCCCATGGATCGGGCGGCGCGAATCCTCCTGACCGAGGTCCATCGCTACCTGCAAGGGGGAACGAAGCTCGAGCGCGTGGTCGTGGTGCTCCATGACAACGAGGCCTTCTCGACCTTCCGGCGCGAGCTGCGGCGGGGCTTTCGTTAGGCTCACTCGCGCCGGGCGAGAGCGCGCTGGGCGGCGCTCAAAACTAGCCCTTCGGGCTCAGACAGTTTCGCGCCGTCCTCGCGCGCCAGGCCGTAGCGCGGAAGCGTCTACGCGCCGAATTTCGCCAGTCGTCCGGCGTTGGCGAGCAGCAGCGACATGAGCTGGTACGAGGGGATCGTGCCAACCTCTCCGTGGGCGCAGGCGCGCTCGGAGAAATCGTCGGCGAATCCGAACGAGCAGATCGCCGAATGGAGCAGCAGCGGCACCGGATGCCAGCTATGGGCCTTCATGGGCGCCGGAGTCGAGTGGTCGCCGGTGACCGCGACGACGTCGGGGCCGAGCGCCAGAAGCTCGGGTAGCAGCGCGTCCACCTCTTCGAGCACCTGCACCTTCGCCGCGAGATTGCCGTCCTCTCCCGCTTGATCGGTCTGCTTGACGTGGAGGAAGAAGAAATCGAACCGCTCCCACGCCGCGCGGACCGCCGCGACGATCTCGCCGAACTTCTTGCCGCACGGCACGATCTCCATACCGCTCGCCTTGGCCGCCCCGCGGTAGAGAGGGTAGCCGGCGAACGCGCCCGCCCGGAGCTTGTAGAGCGAGGGGATCTGCGGCAGGTGGGGCAGCTGCGAAAATCCGCGGAGCAGGGCCCGATTCGCGCGCGGCTCTTCGACGATCGTCCGTTCGACGATCTCCACGATCCGAGCGATGGCCGAAGCGGTCGCCTCGCCTTCCGTGGCAAGCGCCTGGACCGCGAGCGGCGGAACGCCCAGCTGCTGCGGGTCGGTATCGGCGACCGCCGCGGAAAGCGGAGCGCCGTCCAGCTTGCCCTGGAGATGAAGGACGAACCGATGTCCCTCGCCCGGCGCTACGCTGACCGAGAGGCCGGGGATCGGCGCGGCGGCGAGAGCCGCGGCCAGCCCCTGGTTGATGACCTTGCAGAGCCTCTCGCACTCCTCGGTCGGGATGCGCCCCGCGCGTCGGTCGATCAGGTTCCCGGCGCGATCGGCGGTTGCGAAGTTGCCGCGCGCGGCGACGTCGCCCGGCCCGATCGGTAAGCCCTCTCCCATCGCCTCGAGGATGCCGCGGCCGACGTCGACCGCCGGGTCGCTCGGGTCATACCCGAACAGGCCGAGGTGCCCCGGCCCGCTTCCGGGCGTCACGCCGGGATAGACCGGCACCAGACGGCCGAGCGCCGAGCGGCCGGCGAGCTCGTCGAGGTTCGGCAGGCTCGCTGCTTCGAGGGCCGTCTGCCGCTGCTCGGCGGTGCGGATGTCTCCGACGCCGTCGAGCACCAGAAGGACGATCTTCGAGCCGTTTTCCTGCGCGAGTCGGGAGAGCAGGTCGAGGTGGCGCATCGGGAGCTCGCTTTAGGAAACGAAGTAGGCGCTCGCGCGGATCTGCACCCGCGACCGGACCTCGAACCCGCTGCCGGCGAGCGCGAACGCGCAGTTCGCCCCGAGCACCGGCAGAACGATCCAACCGTCGAAGCTGTCGCTGCCGGCATACGGTGGAACCACGGGCTCGATCTCCGCGAGCTTCGTCCAGTGCTCGTCGTCGGGATCGAACGAGGCGCGTAGCTCGACGTAGGCGCGATCGAGGTCGATCGTCTTCTGCCCCGACGGATGCCAGAGGGAGAAGACGAAGCGGATCTCGTCGTAGGACTGGGTCGCGAGATAGAGCTTGCCGGCCACCGCGAGCGGAAAGACGAACGATCCCCCGGTGTCGGTTGCGAAGATCTCGGGGGTCGAATCGAAGATCAGTTGGCGGGGCGGCGTGGGGTTGGTCATCGCGTCTCCGGGCGAGCGGTCCGCGCTGCGCGGGCGAGCGAGAGCGCTCGCTCCACGCGCTTTCGGGTGTCGTCCCGGTCGGCGCCCACCAGCGGGCCGCCGATACCGAAGGCCGACGCTCCCGCCGCGGCGTAGTTCGGAATCTCCTCGATGCCGAAACCGCCGGCAGCGAGCATGGGGATGTCTCCAAGGGGCTGGCGGACCGTCGCCAGATATGCGGCACCGCCCACGGGGGGCAACGGGTAGACCTTGACCAGATCGGCGCCCAACTCGTGAGCGGAGACGATCTCGGTCGGCGTCAGGGCGCCGCAGACCCAGAAGCGGTCCGCCTCTCGCGCCACCGCGCCGACCTCGGGCCCGACGTTCGGCGTGACCAGGAACTCGGCCCCGGCCGCGACCGCCTCCCGTGCGCGCGAGCTGGTGGTGACGGTTCCCATGCCGATCCACGGACCGCCCTCGCCGCCGCGGCGCGCGAGCAGCTCGCGAACCAGATCGACCGCGCCGGGGACGGTGAAGGTGATCTCGACCAGCTCCAGACCCGCGTCGATGAATTGCTCGGCTTGGGAGCGAGCCGTGGCGAGATCGCCGGTCCTCACCACCCCGATCACCGGAGAATGGGACAGCGAGAGCGCCACGAGCGCCCGGCTCGAAGGTAAGGTCGAAAGCATACGGAGGCAGCATATCACCGGCGATCGGGGTGCCCGGACACCTCGAAATTCGCTCGATCGGAGGGGAATCGGCAAGCGGCAACTAGCATTTACGGTGCGAAGCGTTATCATCAAAGGCTCGCGGCGGAAACCACCGTTCGCGGTACGTGAATCCAGGGCGCTCGAATGGCTGCCTCCAATCGTTCCGCTAGCGATCGACCTGCTTCCGATACCGTGGCCCCCGATACGCCGGCCGCGGATCGCGGGGTCGTCCGGGAGTCCATCGAGGATTTGCTGCAGCGGCTCCGGCCGCGGCTCAAGCAGATCCTCGCGCGCTACCGCGTACCGGCGCACGATGCGGAAGACTTGGTCCAGGAGGCTCTCGTCTCCACTCTCCAAAAATGGAGCGAGATCCAGGATCCGGAAGCGTGGCTCCTGGTCACCTTGCGCAACCGCTGCGTCGTCTATTGGCGGAAGAAGCACACCAATCTCTACAACTCGGTCGACGCGGTGATCCTGGAGCTCCTCTCGGAACCGGAGTCGGCGCCTCAGGAAAAGGCCGAGGTCCGTTGGGATCTCGACAATCTGATCGAGGGGCTACCCCCGCGTTGTCGACGGCTGCTGCGGCTCCGTTATCGGCTCGGTCTCGATTCCGGAGAGGTCGCGGTCCAGATGGGTTATCACCCTTCGAGCGTGCGCAAGGTGGCGCGCCGCTGCATGGCCGCTCTCACCGAACGGATGTTCCTGCGCGGCTACACCAAGCGGCCGATCGCGCCCGAGCCGTTCGAGCCGGAAGAGCCGGACACCGAATAGCGCCCCCGGATCATCGCCTGCCGGCGAGCGCGTTTTCGGTCCGCCGGCAGATGCCGCGAAGGATCTTGACCTCGCGGACCGACAGCGAGGTCCGTCCTGCCAGCTCACGCAGATCGCGGATCACGCCCTCGAAGCTGTCGTCCCGATCGAAGCCGACCCGCCCGAGCACTTGGGCCACGTGCCCGAAGAGCCCTTCCACCTCGGCCGCTGTCGCCGGCTCGAGCGGCGCGCCCGCGCCGGCCGGAGCGCTCGCCGCCTCCCCCGCCTCCCGACGCGCCTGGAACAGCTCGTAGCCGAGGATCAGGACCGCCTGGCTCAGGTTGAGCGTCGGCTGCTCGGGCGCGCAGGGGATGTGGACGACGGCGTGGGCCAGGGCCAGCTCGTCGCCGGTGAGCCCTCCGACCTCCGGGCCGAAGACCAGCGCGGTAGGAAGGTCGGGCGGATCTTCCGCGAGCAGGGCGGGCAGCTCCCGCGCCGACAAGAGCGGCACCGTGAGCCGGCGGTCTCGCGTCGAGGTGGTGGCCACCACCCGGCGAAAGGGCGCGAGGGCCTCGTCAAGCGAACCGAAGCGCGCCGCGAAGTCGAGCACGTGGTGCGCGCCTACCGCGAATCGGCGGGCCGTGTCGCCGATCGGCGCCGCCGGTTCGACCAGCAGGAGGCGGTTGTGGCCGGTGTTCGCCATCGCCCGCGCGGCAGAGCCCACGTTGCCCTCCTCACGGGGCCGCACCAAGACGACGGCGGGGGGGATTCTCAGGGGTGCCATGCAGGGACTCTAGCAATTCGGCCGGGATGCTCTAAGATCCACCGCCGGTCGGTATAGGGTTTGGACGGACTCTCCCCGACTCTATTGGGCTTTTTTGATTTCATCTGACTTCTTGGAGAAGGGGAGCGCCGCGGCGCCGCGGGTCGGCCGCGCCGTTCGAGGCGATTCGATATCCGTCGAGATCCGACGAAGAGTACGTACGTCCTGACGTCGATCCAAACTTCATCACCCGGGGGAATGCATGCGAAGCGAAGGACCTTTCGTCAGCCGTTTCGGCCTCGACCGACACGGTTTGGAGCGCGCCCGCGCCGCCTACTGGAATCTCTCTCCCGCCGCTCTCTGCCGTGGTGAAGAGCTCCGGAAGCGAAGGCGACATCTGGTGGGGCAACGTCAACAAGCCCTTCGACCCGGAAAAATTCGCCTCGCTCTACGAGCGGGCGCGCGAGCACGTCGCGGGCAAGGATCTGTTCGTCTTCGACGGCTATGCGGGATGCGATCCTCGCTATCGAATCAAGGTCCGGGTGGTGACCGAGAAGGCCTGGCACAGCCTGTTCGCGCGCAACATGTTCGTGCGGGAAGAGGACGGCGCGGCGCTCGAGTCGTTCGAGCCCGACTTCCTGGTCCTCGACGTCTGCGGTCTGGAGGCGGAGCCCGAGCGCGACGGCACCCGTTCCGGCGTCTTCATCCTGCTGGACCTCGACCGGAAGACCGTGCTGATCGGCGGTACGGCCTATGCCGGCGAGATCAAGAAGAGCATCTTCTCCGTCATGAACTACGTCCTGCCGAAAAACGACGTCCTATCGATGCACTGTAGCGCCAACTATGGCGCCACCAAGGACGACGTGGCGCTGTTCTTCGGCCTTTCGGGCACCGGCAAGACGACGCTGTCGGCCGACCCGGCGCGGACCCTGATCGGCGACGACGAGCACGGCTGGGGGCCGGACGGTGTCTTCAACATCGAGGGAGGGTGCTACGCGAAGATGATCCGCCTCTCCGCGGAAGGGGAGCCCGAGATCTATTCGACCACCCGCCGCTTCGGCACGATCCTCGAGAACGTCGGATACGACTCTTATCGGCGGACGCTCGACCTCGACGACGACCGGAAGACCGAGAACACCCGCGGCAGCTACCCGATCACCCATCTTTCGAACGTCGATCCCGCCGGGGTCGCCGGGCAGCCGAAGAACGTCGTGTTCCTGACCTGCGACGCGTTCGGCGTTTTGCCCCCGATCGCGCGGCTGACCGGCGAGCAGGCGATGTACCACTTTCTCTCCGGTTATACCGCGAAGGTCGCGGGGACCGAGCGAGGGGTGACCGAGCCCAAGGCGACGTTCTCGGCCTGCTTCGGCGCGCCGTTCCTGCCCCTCCATCCGGGCGTTTACGCGAAGATGCTCGGCCAGCGCCTGGCCGACGGGGGCGCCAAGGTTTGGCTGGTCAACACCGGCTGGACCGGCGGCCCTTACGGCACCGGCAACCGGATGAAGCTCTCGCTCACCCGCCGCCTGCTGCATGCCGCGCTTTCGGGCGAGCTCGATTCGGGATCGTTCCGCGTCGATCCGATCTTCGGTTTGAGCGTGCCGGAGACGGTCGCCGGGGTGCCGGACGAGGTGCTTCGCCCGCGCGACACCTGGGCGGATGCCGCGGCCTACGACGCGAAGGCGAACGAGCTCGCGAAGATGTTCGTCACGAACTTCGAGAAGTACGCGAGCGGGGTTTCGGCCGAGGTCAAGGCCGCCGGTCCTCAGCTCGGCTGATCCGTCGGTCCGGGCGGGCGCTCCCACGGGCGCCCGCTTGCCCTCGATTCTTCGAAGTCGTATGCTACAGGCATGAACGATTCTCCGCCAGCTGCGCATCTTCTGCTGGCGACCGCTCGGGAAGTCGAAAGCCGAATCGAGACCGCGCTCGACGCGGTGGGCCTTTCGCTCGCGAAACTCAACGTGCTGTCCCGCCTGGTCGAGGCGGGCGATCCGCTGCCCCTTGGCAATCTCGCCGAGCGGTGCAGCTGCGTTCGTTCGAACATGACCCAGCTGATCGACCGTCTGGAAGAGGAAAAGCTGGTCGAGCGCCTCGGCGACCCGAAAGATCGTCGCTCGGTGCGGGCCGCTCTGACGGCGGCGGGACGGGAGCGACACGCCGCGGGGTCCAAAGTTCTGGCCGAAACGGAGAGCCAGATTTTCGGGCGCTTCGCCGAGGCCGATCGACAGGCGCTCGCCCGGATCGCGTCGCTGGTGCGCGAGCCGTGACGAGCCGAGGGGAGGGTCTCTCTTTTTTTGTCCCCTGTTACAGGTATGTACTTTCCGACCGAGAACTATCTGAGTCCGCCTTTGCGGCGATGGAGCACGAGATGAACGAGTATCCCCAACTTCTTTCTTCTTTCGAGCTGGGACCCTACGTCCTTCGCAACCGCATGGTGATGGCGCCGATGACCCGCAGCCGGGCGGCGGCGGGTAATGTCGCGGCGGAGCTGGCAATCGAGTATTACCGCCAGAGGTCGAGCGCCGGGCTGATCGTGACGGAAGGGACCCAAGTGACTCCGCGGGGAGTCGGATATCTCGGTACCCCAGGGATCTACGACGACGCCCAAATCGCCGGCTGGAAGAGGGTGACGGACGCGGTACACGAGCGCGGGGGGAAGATCTTCGCGCAGCTCTGGCACGTCGGAAGGATCTCTCACCCGGCGCTCCAGCCGAACGGCGAGCTGCCGGTCGCCCCTTCGGCGATCACCCCGTCGGGGCACACCCGCACGCCCGACGGCCCACAACCGCACGTCCAGCCGCGGGCGCTCGAAACCGCGGAAATCTCGGGAGTGGTGGGAGAGTTCGCGCACGGCGCGCGTTGCGCACTGGCCGCCGGGTTCGACGGGGTCGAGATCCATGCCGCGAACGGCTACCTGATCGATCAGTTCCTGCGCGACGGAACCAACGCGAGGACCGACGCCTATGGCGGCTCGGCCGAGAATCGCGTCCGCTTCCTTCGGGAGGTCGCGGCCGCGGTTGCCGAGGTCTGGGGGGCGAACCGAGTGGGAGTTCGCCTGTCACCGCTCAGCCCCTTCAACGACATGAGAGATTCCGATCCGTTCGCGACGTTCGGCACGGCGGCGAGCATGCTCGACGGGTTTGGCCTCGCCTACCTCCACCTCGTGGTCCCGGGCAGCGCCGATCCGGACAGCGAAACGGGCCGGATTGCCGCCCATCTGCGCGAGCGTTTCCGCGGTCCGTCGATGGTCAACGGCGGCTTCACCGCGGAAAGTGCGGAGGCGATGCTCGCGTCAGGGCGTGCCGACCTGGTCTCGTTCGGCGTTTCCTTCCTCGCGAACCCCGACCTGCCCGAGCGCTTCGCCGCGCGGGCGCCGCTCAACGCGCCGAATCCGGCGACGTTCTACGGCGGAGGCGAAGCGGGATACGTCGACTATCCGAGGATGGCTTGAATCAGCTCGCCTTGCGGCGGCTGTCGACCAGCTTCATCGTCGGCTTGGAGACGAACGGCAGCGCGCCGCCGATGTAGTTGAGCGTCTTGAGCAGCGCGCCGGGCACCCAGTGGACTCGCCGAGCGTGGACCGCTTTCCAGACCACCCCGGCGATCTGCTGGGGCGTGAGCTTGGCGCCGAAGGTTTCGAGCGAGCCCGCCCGATAGGTCTGGGTCCGGACCATCGGCGTGTCGACGTAGAGCGGCATCAGGTCGGTGACCGTAATGTCGTCCTTGGAGAGCTCGATGTTGAGCGCCTCGGTCAGCCCACGGACGAAAAACTTCGAGGCCGAATAGGTGGCGAGATCGGGCACGCCGTAGATCCCCGAGGCCGAGCCCATCGAGACGACGTGGGCGCGGGGAGTTTTCTTGAGCAACTCGAGCGAAGAGTAGATGCCGTTGACCACGCCGAGCACGTTGATCTCCACCGTACGCTTGTGGTCTTCGAGCGGGGTCGACGAAAACGGCCCCATCTTCATGATCCCGGCGCAGTTGAACAGCGCATCCATCCGCCCGCCGCTCCAGGCTCCGAACTCCGCTACCGCCTTTTGATAGTCGGCGCCGTCGCGGACGTCCAGCTTGCGTACGAAGCATCGCTCGGGGCCGAGCTCCTGGGCGACCGCCTGGAGCCCTTGCTCGTTCACGTCGATCAAGCCGACCTTCCAACCGCGGGAGGCGAACAGCCGAGCCGTCTCGCGGCCGATACCGGAGGCCGCTCCGGTGATCCAGATCGCTTGAGCGTCTTTTCTCATCTCAGGGGCCATCGCAGCCGCCTCCCAGCCGGAGCGTCCGGCAATTGTCAGGGTGCGGCAGACTCTTGCCGCATAGCGGCATTCTAATCGATTCTCGGCCGCTTGGCACCTGGGAGGCCTCGCCGCGGCGGTACGATCCCCGCGGCCCCCGCGGCGAGGCCTCTGCCCTCGGCTCAAGGGCGGTCGTTCTTTGCGACCTGGCCGCCCTTCATCACGAAGCGCACGGTCTCCATCGTCTGAATGTTCTGCAGCGGATCGCCGGGTACGGCGATCAGATCGGCCTGCTTACCCGGTTCGAGCGTGCCGATCGCCTTGCTCAGGCCAAGCAGGTCGGCGGCGTTCTGCGTCGCCGCGCGCAGCGCGGCGGTCGGGCTCATGCCGAGGTCGACCATCAGCTTGAATTCCTCGGCGTTCAGTCCGTGGGGCGAGACCGCCGAGTCGGTGCCGAATGCAATCTTCACCCCCAAGGCGAGCGCCTTCTTGAACATCTCGGAGCGGACCGCGACGGCGGCCTTCGCCTTCGCCTCGATCTCGGGCGGATAATGGCGCGCCGCGGCCTTGCCGGCGACGTACTCGCCCGCCAGTAGCGTTGGAACCAGGAAGGTGCCGCGCTCCTTCATCATCTTGAGCCCCTCGTCGTCGAGGAACGAGCCGTGCTCGATCGAATCCGCCCCGGCGCGGATCGCCACCTTCGCCCCCTCGGCGCCGTGGGCGTGGACGGCCACCTTCTTCCTGAGCCGATGCGCCTCGTCGACGATCGCGTTCATCTCGTCCTGCGTCACCTGCGGGGTATCCACCTCGTCGGCGAGCGACAGGACCCCGCCCGTCGCGCAGACCTTGATCACGTCCGCACCGTACTTCACCTGGAAACGGACCGCGTCCCGGAACTGGTCTGCGCCCGAGGCTATGCCGTCCTCGATGCCGCTTTCCCGGCCGAACAACATGTAGGGAAATCCGCTCTCGTCGCAGTGGCCGCCGCGCGCTCCGAGCGCGTGGACCGCGACCATCATCCGCGGACCGGGGATCGTCCCCGCGGCGATCGAGTTGCGTAGCGCGACGTCGACGTACTCGCCCGAGCCCACGTCCCGCACGGTGGTGAACCCGGCCAACAACGTCTTCCGTACGTTGGCGGTGGCGCGGATCGCCTGTTCCGGCACGCCCTGTCGAAGGCGAGCGATCGTGTCGGCGGCCCAGTTGTCTCCCGATTCGAAAGAAACGTGCGTGTGGCTGTCGATCAGCCCCGGGAGAAGCGTCGAATCTCCGAGGTCGATCACCTCCGCCCCGGCCGGGACCGTGAGGCCCGAGCCGACCGCCTTGATCGTCGACCCCTCGACGATCACCATGCCGTTTTTCACCTCGCGGTCCGAGGTGCCGTCGAACAGCCGCGCCGCTTTGATCACGGTCACCTTGGGCGGCGGCGGAGTTTGCGCCCTGGCTCTCGATCCGGCCATGCCGGCCGCCAGAACCACGACGGTCGAGAGCACCGCCGCGAGGGGGCGAGATAGGAGAAACACGCTACGCATCGGGAATCCTCCAAAGGAAGTTCGGAGGCACCAGGTTAGCCGGTTTTTCGCCGCGGGCGACGCTCGGGAACGGCGGTTCGCGGATCGTCCGGCCAAGAGTGTTTCGGGTAGCGTCCTTGAAGCTCTTTCTTGACCTGCGGGTAGGTGTTCGCCCAGAAGCTCGCGAGATCGCGCGTCACTTGCTGCGGTCGGTAGTTCGGCGCGAGCAGATGAAGCAGGACGGGCACCCGCCCGGCCGCCACGCGCGGCGTCTCGGCGAGGCCGAACAGCTCCTGGATGCGCACCGCGAGAACCGGGGAGCCGTCGCCTTCAACCGGATATTCGAGCCGGATCGAGCTGCCGCTCGGTACCTCGAGCCGTTCCGGCGCTTCGCGGGCGAGCGCCTGCATCTGCGGGTAGGACAGGGCGCCGGAGAGCAAATCCCGTAGCGACGCCTTGCGCAGATCGGCGAACGAGCGCCGCCCCCGCGCGAGCTCGGGCAGCAGGGCGCGGATCTCCGCTTCCCCCGCCGGCGGCAGACCGAGATCCGGCATGGCTCGCGCCAACCATCGCCAGCGGGCGAGAAAACCGGCGATCTCCGGTTCGTCCAACCCCAACGCGCGTTCGAGGTCGCGGCCGGCCGCCTCGGCGAGGACCCGCGCGGCCTCCTCCGCGGGCGGAGGAACCTCTCGCTCGGCGAGGACCAGATCGTCGTACATCGTGCGGCACAGGGCGACCGCCCGATCTCGTTCGGAATCGAAGCGGACCTCCATCTCCTCCCGCCGGAGCTCGCGCGGCAGGTCGTCCGGGTCGATCGCCGAAGCGAGGCGCACCCTGGCTTCGCCTCCCGCTGACGGGCGGCCGTCGAGGTCGACGCAGACGAACAGCTCGGCGGTCGAGACCGCGCTTTCCTCGCCGAGTCGAACGCCGCGCCCCCCGACCATCACCGCCCTCGGACTTCCGGGCTCGCGGCGGCGGGCGATCCGATCGGGCCAGGCGGCACCGACCGCCGCCAGCAGGGCGGCGTCCCGGTCGGTTATGGGGAGAAGTCCCCTCCCGCCTTTTTCGTCCGGCGTCTCCGCCACCGAGCGTTCGATCTGGCGGGCCGCTTGGATCACGAATCGCGCGGCGCCCGCCGAAAGCTCGCCCGCGGCCGAGGAGGTCTCGCGGCCGCCGCTCTTCTCGAATCGTTCGAGCGCATCGAGTCGATCGAGGAGGTCCGACCGCGAAACGTGGACCGCCGATCTCCGCCCACCCCCCGGCGCGCCGCGCCGAAACGGGTCCCGGTCGCCGAGGAGCGCCGCGACGAGCGCGGCCTCCCGCCCGACGCCGCGCCGCTTCCCTTCGATCAGCAGCCGCGCAAGGCGTGGATGGACGGGGACTCCGGCCATCGCCCTCCCGAGCGGCGAAAGGCCGGAGCCTTCGATCGCGCCAAGACGTGCGAGCAGGTCGCGGGCACGGGCGAGCGCCGCGGGCTCGGGAGGCTCGAACCAGCCGAAGCCGGCCAGATCGGTCTCGCCCCAGGCGAGCAGCTCGAGCGCCGGGCCGGCGAGGTCGACGCGCTGGATCTCGGAGCGCTCCCGCTCGGGCCGCGCCGCCTGCTCCCGCTCGGGCCAGAGCCGAAAGGCGATCCCCGGCCTTTCGCGGCCGGCGCGGCCGGCGCGCTGATCCGCGGACGCGCGGCCGATGCGGTAGAGCTCCAATCGATCGAGGCCGCTTCCCGGATCGAAACGTAGAATCCGGGCAAGACCGCAGTCCACCACGGCGGAGACCCCCGCCACCGTCACCGAGGTTTCGGCCACGTTCGTAGCGAGGACGATCTTGCGTCGGGCATTTGGGGCGATCGCCGCGTCCTGCGCCTCCGGTCCCAGCTCGCCGTAGAGCGGCAGAATCGCGCAGCCCGCGACGGCGGCGCGGCCGCCAAGGATCTCCTCCGCCCGACGGATCTCAGCGACCCCGGGAAGGAAAGCGAGCACCCCTCCCCCGCCAGGCGCCTCCGCGAGCGCGCGCTCGACCGCCGCGGCGACCCGGGGGGCGATCTCGCGCGGTTCCGTCTTGAGATCGAGAGGGTCGCTGCCGTCCAGGTAGCGGATCTCGATCGGATGGAGCCGGCCGGCGCTTTCGATCGTCTCCGCGCCGCCCAGGAACTCGGAAAGGGGTCCCGGGTCGAGCGTGGCGGACATCGCGACCAGAGAGAGATCGGGGCGCACCTCGCGCTGCACTCGGCGCGCCATCGCGATCGCGAGATCCACGGCGACCGTCCGTTCGTGGATCTCGTCGAAAAGGATCGCCGCCACGCCGTCCAGGAACGGATCGGACTGCAAGCGCTGCACGAGGATCCCCTCGGTGACGACGAGAATCCGCGTCTCCTTCGACGCCTTCTTCTCGAAACGGACCTGGTAGCCGACCTCGCCGCCGAGCGTCCACCTCTGCTCTTCGGCGATCCGACGCGCCGCGGCGCGTGCGGCCACCCGCCGCGGCTCGGTCATCACGATCGTGCGATTCGCGCCGAGGCCGCTTCCGAGGAGCGCCGGCGGAACCCGGGTCGTCTTGCCGGCGCCGGTCGGCGCGCGCAGCACGACGTTGCCGCCTTGGGCCAGCGCGGCGACGAGCCGGGGGAGGACTTCGTCGACCGGCAGGGGAGCGAGGGGTGGCGGCATGGCGGGCGACATCATCTCTCGAAGGAGCCGGCCGGCCTCGCTTCGCCGACCGAGCGGTTAAAATCTCCGGCTATGAGCGACCACCAATCGACGATTTTCGACAAGATCCTGTCGGGCGAGATCCCGAGCTACAAGGTGTACGAGGACGATCAGGTCTTCGCGTTTCTCGACATCGGCCCGTTGTCCGAGGGGCACACGCTGATCATCCCGAAAGAGCGGAAAGCCCACCTGCACCAGCTGTCGGACGAGTCGGCCGCCGCGCTCGGCCGGGCGATGCCGCGGATCTGCCGCGCGGTGATGCGGGCGACCGGCGCGACCGCCTACAACATCCTGCAGAACAACGGCTGGGAGGCGCATCAGGTGGTGATGCACGTCCACTTCCACGTCATCCCGAAGTTCGGTTCGCAAGGGCTTGGCCTCGGCTGGACCGCCGGCAAGCTCGGCGAATCTTCGGGACGCGACCTCGCCGAGCGGATGCGGCAGGCGCTCGCGAGCGATGCCGGCACGTTGGGCGGAGCGCACGAGGGCTGATGCGCGCGATCGAAGTCCGTGGTGCGTTCGGCCGCGAGAACCTCACGCTCGTCGAGCGCCCCGAGCCGGTCGCCGGCCCGGGGGAGGTCGTCGTCGGCCTCCGTGCGGCCTCGCTCAACTACCGCGACCTGATGATGATCCAGGGCTCCTACAACCCGAAGCAGCGCCTGCCGCTCGTCCCCTGCTCGGACGGCGCGGGGGTGGTCGAGGCGGTCGGGGCAGGGGTCCGGCGCTTCGCCGTCGGAGATCGGGTCGCGACAACCCTCAATCCGCGGTGGATTGCGGGGGAGCCCGCACGCGAGCTGGTCCGCGCCACCCTGGGGGGGCCGCTCGACGGCGTGCTCCAGGAGCGGATCGCGATGTCGGAAGAGGGGCTCGTTCGCGTTCCCGACCATCTTTCGGACGAGGAGGCCGCCACGCTCCCTTGCGCGGCTCTCACGGCCTGGTCGGCGCTAGACGCGGGCGCGATCGGAGCGGGCGATACGGTCCTCATCCAGGGGACCGGCGGCGTCGCGATCTTCGCGCTGCAGCTCGCGAGGCTGCGCGGCGCCCGGGTGCTCGCGACCACCCGCCGGGCGGAACGCGCCGAGCGTCTGCTCGCCCTTGGCGCCGAGGCGGTGATCGATTCGCGCAAAGAGCCCGCGTGGGGTGCTGCGGTGCGGACCGCCGCGGGCGACCGGGGGGTCGATCTCGTGGTGGAGATCGGCGGCGCCGGGACGCTCGAGCAGTCGCTTCGGGCGGTGCGGATCGGGGGCACCGTCGCGCTGATCGGGATCCTCGACGGGAACGCCGCCGCGCTTCAGCTCACCTCGATCTTCATGCAGGCGGTGCGCGTCCAAGGGGTGCTGGTCGGCTCGCGCGAGAGCTTCGAGCGGATGAACCGGGCGATCGAGCTTCATCGGCTGCGGCCGGTGGTCGATCGGAGCTATCCGTGGACCGATCTGGCCGCCGCGCTCGAATCCATGGCGGCCGGCGACCACTTCGGAAAGATCTGCCTCACGTTCTAGGTCGGGTCTCTGGGATCTTCCGGCGGGCCGGCAGCGGCGCCCGCCGAAGGTCCCGTTCGCCCTGCGGTATTCTCCGCTCGTACGCTTTCTCTTGACCCGATCCCCGGAGAGCCCCCATGCAACTCGGAATCCTCGGCTTCCCCAAAGCCGGTAAGACCACCCTTTTCAATACCCTGACCGCGTCGAATCAGGCGACCGACAAGTTCAGCGCCTCGGCGGAAACCAACATCGGCATCGCCCAGGTCGCCGACCGGCGTCTCGAGCAGTTGCGCGATCTATTCAAGCCGAAGCGATACGTTCCGGCGACCGTCCAATACGTCGATATCCCGGGCATCCGCAAAGGGGAATCGGCCGAGAGCCTGGACCTCGCGAAGCTCAAGAACGTCGACGCGCTGGTTCACGTCGTTCGGGCGTTTTCCGACGCCGAGATCCTCCATCCGGAGGGGGCCGTCGACCCGGCGCGCGACGTCGAGACGGTCGACCTCGAGCTGATCCTCGCCGACCACACCCTGGTAGAGAAGCGCCTCGACCGCCTCGACAAGGCGAGCAAGCGCGGCTTGAACCCGGAGGAGGTGCGGGAGAAGCACCTGCTCTCGGAGATCATCCTGCCGGCGCTCGAAAAAGAGATCCCGCTGCGCGAGGTCGAGCTCGACGCGGACGACGACCGCAGGCTGCGCGGTTTTCAGCTCCTGTCGGCGAAGCCGATGCTCCTGGTCATCAACGTCGACGAGGCGCAGGTCGCGACCGCCGATCCGCAGACGCTCGGCATCCGCCTCCGCCCGGCGGTCCGCGCGGTGGTCGTCTCGGCCCCGATCGAGGAAGAGATCTCCCGCCTTCCGGCCGCCGAGCAGGGCGACTTCCTTTCCTCCCTCGGGCTCACCGAGCCGAGTCTCGCTCGCGTCACCCGGGCGAGCTTCGATCTGCTCGGACTGATCGCCTTCTTCACGGTTGGCGAGGACGAGGTGCGCGCCTGGACCATCAAGCGCGGCACGAAGGCCCGCGAGGCTGCGGGCACCATCCACTCCGATCTCGAACGGGGCTTCATCCGCGCCGAGGTGGTCGGCTGGGAAGATCTCCTTCGCTTGAAGACGACCGCCGCCTGCCGCGACGCGGGCCTCCTCCGGCTCGAGGGGAAAGAATATGAGATGAAGGACGGCGACGTGACGAACATCCGGTTCAACGTGTAGCGGAAGCCCGCCGAGCGCGACCGTGTCCGAGCCAGCGGCAGAACCCTGCGACCATCTCCATGGGGCGCACGGCGCGGGAACCGCCCACCGCCCGCGCCTCAAGGAGATGGAGGTGATCGTCGCCGAGGTGGTCCGGGAGACGGCGGACGCCGCGACGCTCATGCTGTTCACCGGCAACGACCGGCTCGACTATCTGCCCGGGCACTTCCTCACCATTCGGCCGCAGCAGTTCCCGACGCTCGAGGGAATCTGCGCCTATTTCGAGGACGTGAAGGGGAGGCGCGAGCCGGCCCGCGCTTACTCGCTCTCCTCGGCCCCGCACGAGGGCTCGCTCGCGATCACCGTCAAGCAGGAGCGCTACGTCTCGGGGGTGACTCGCTATCCCCCGCTCCTGTCACCGCTGCTCGTCGATCACACCCTGCCGGGCACGCGGATGAAGGTCACGGGATTCGGCGGACCGTACGTCCTTGCGGATGACGTCGAAAGCCGGGCCGACCATCTGGTGCACCTGTGCGCCGGCTCGGGGATCGTGCCCAATTTCAGCATCCTCAAGCACTGCCTGGCGACGGAGAAGAAGCTTCGGCACACGCTGATTTACGGCAACCGGACCTGGAGCGACGTCATCTTCCGGAACGCCCTGGAGGAGCTCGCCCTCCGCCATCCCGATCGGCTCGAGGTGGTGCACGCCCTCTCGCGCGAGCCCGCGCCGGAGACCTTCGGCCCGAACGTCCGAGCCGGCCGAGTGGACGAGGCGCTGATCCGCGAATTCGTCCCGGATCCCACGGCAGTCGAGATCTTTGCGTGTGGCCCGGCGATCGGAAGCTTCGAGCGGCAAGCGGCGGCCGAACGGGGCGAAGAGCCGGCGCCCCGCTTCATCGAAACCGTCCTCTCCGCCCTCTCGAACCTGGGCGTCCCGGAGCCGCGGATTCATCGGGAAAGCTACGGCTGAACCGTAGGTAATCGCTAAAACGGGTTGTACCTGCCCGGCAGGGCAACGCTTGCGCGAAATCGATACTTGACACGTCAACCATTGATCTGCAATGATCCTCCCGTGAACGAGAGCGTGCTCCAGCGGGAAATCCGCCAAAACCGGCCGTTCCGCTCCCTGTCGCAGGAAGCCATGCTCGGATTGATGCGCACCACCGATCTGGTCCGCCGCTCCTTCGGCCGCGCGCTCGAAGGCCAGGAGATCACGTTGCAGCAGTACAACGTCCTCCGCATCTTGCGCGGCGCGGGCGACGTCGGTCTGCCCACCCTGGAGATCGGCTCGCGGATGATCGAGGAGTCGCCCGGCATCACGCGCCTGATCGATCGCCTGGAAGCCAAGGGCTGGGTGCGCCGCGAGCGCTGCCCGCACGATCGCCGGCAGGTGCTCTGCTGGATCACTCCGGAAGGTCTCGCGCTTCTCGCATCGCTCGACGGTCCGATGGGCGACGCGGACGACCGGGCGCTTTCGATGCTCTCGGACGAAGAAAAAAGCCAGCTGATTCGGCTGCTCGACGCGATCCGCGCCGGCAGCCGGTGATTCGAAGGACCGGAAAGACCACCCTCAACCGACCAACGAAGGAGACGAAGACGATGAAGAAACTACTCGCGGCAACCGCCCTCTCCCTGCTCGCCGCCGGCCTGCCGGCGCTCGCGGCCGACGCCTACAACGTGGACAAGGGACACTCGGAGGTGAGCTTCAAGATCAAGCACCTCCTGGGCAAAGTCCCGGGGCGTTTCAACGATTTCTCCGGCACGATTCAGTTTGACGCGGCCAACCCCGCGGCTTCCTCGGTCGAGTTCACGATCAAGGCGACCAGCATCGACACCGCCAACGGGGATCGGGACAATCATCTTCGCTCGCCGGACTTCTTCGACGTCGCGAAGTTCCCGGACATCACCTTCAAGAGCACCTCGGTCAAGGAGGTGGCGAAGAACCGCTACCAGGTGACCGGCGCCTTCACGATGCACGGCGTGACCAAGACGATCACCCTGCCGGTCGAGTTCCTCGGCGAGGTGAAGGATCCCTGGGGCAACACCAAGGCGGGCTTCTCGACCGAGACCGTGCTGAACCGGAAGGACTACGGGATCGTCTGGAACAAGACGCTCGACAGCGGCGGCACCCTGCTGGGCGAGGACGTCGAGGTGGCGATCAACCTGGAGGTCGGCAAGGCCAAGCCGGCCGAGGCGAAGAAGTAAGCGCCTCCCGCTCCCTTCCGATCGAAGTCGAGAAAGGCGCCCGCGCGGGCGCCTTTCTCGTTTTACTTCGCTTCATCGGCCCGGGATCGAGAGAGTCCTCGCTTACGGCGGGCTCCAGAGATCGGTCTTGGGGTAGAACGCCGACCAGCCGAACCAGTACGCCTCGTGCCCCGGCAGCCGGGCGAGCCGGCGGGCGCCAGGCCCTGTGAGCTGGTCCTCCTCCACCTTCCAGGCGTGCCCCTCCTGATCGGCCAGGAAGACCGAGCCGAGCAGCGGTCGGAGCGCCGGCCCGAATGTGCGATCCCCGCGCTCGTAAGCCCGCACGGCGCCTGTCTCGTCGATCACCAAGACGACCGGGGTTTCCCCTACCCGGTCCGAGATCACGCCCGGTTTCGGCAACTTTTCGAGCGGGAAGGCCTTCGGCGCGTCGCCGAGCAGGAGGGCGAACACCTTCGTCTTGCCCGGCATGCGCGGGCTCGCGCCGAGCGCGGGGAACATGAGGTCGGGGCTCGCGAAATACGGGCCGTACGGTTTGCCCGGCGTGTAGTCGCGGGAAAAGCCGGTGCGGGGCGAGAGCACGCGCGTCGTCGGATGGTCCTTTTTCCATTTCGCCCAGGTGGTGACGACGACCGGCAGCCGCGTCAGGTGCAGCCCGGAGCTCGCGAGGGGACCGGCCACCGGCTCGCCGGTGAGCTGGTTCCAGAGCGTCTCGGTCTGCCGGTCGTACATCAGCTTGTTGCTCTCGTAGAGCAGACCCGAGGAGCCGAACGTAAAGGTGCGATCGCCCACCTTCGTCGAGTAGAGCACCCCCGCGCCGCACAGCGTGCAGTAGGCGAGCGAGACCGGCGTATCGCCCACGACGTCGTTCGCCATTTCGTGCCAATCGAGGATGCGGAGCGGATAGGCGCGCGCCTCGCCGCGGATCTCGACTCCGAATACGCGATCGTCCGGCGTGAGGTAGTCGGCCGCCGACGCCGCGACCAGCTCGGGCCGATCGAGCGCCGGAATGCCGTCCTTCTTCACCCCGCCCCACTGGATTCTCTCGATCGGGATGCGGCTCGCGGAGCCGGGCGCGTCGAACGAGAAGAACCGGCGGAGCGCGGGATCGACCCGTGCGGCGAGCAGGCGCCCCTTCCAGTCGGCGAATCCAGGGGGGAGCTTTGGATCTTTCCGCGCTCCGAGCCAGACGAAGGCGTCGTGCCACGGCTCGCCCCGGCCGATCTCCGCCTCGGGGCCGGCGATCGCCTGAAGCGCCGCGATCACGGCGCCCTTCTCGCTCCCGAGCGGAAATCGAAGGATCTCCACCAGGGGCGCCGCGTAGCGCGGGTCGCGCGATCTTTCGGCTCGTTCGCACGCCGCGCGGAATGCGCGTACGTCGGTGCCGAGCAACGCTTGAAGATCCGCCGCGAGCTTGGCGTCGGAGACCTTCGCTCCGGCCGCGCCCGCGCTCGCGAGAATCGTGATGAGCAGCCCCGCTAATACCCGGTTGCGCTTCAAACGTCTCCTCCCCGAGCCTCGTGACGTCGATTCTACCGGCCGATCGAGAGGTTCGGATCGGCCATAAGATCGGGAACGCCCATGAGCTACGAGATCTCGTACCCGGCCACGATGGACCTGGCCCGGCTGGCCTATCGACGGACGGTCTGGCGCGACACGCTCGGCTGGCGGATCGGTTTACTGCTCGTCGGCGCGATCTCGGCCGTTGCGGTCTTCGCGAAGGCCGAACCGGTGTTCGCCGGCTTCGGGCTCGGGGCGACGTTCGCCTTCGCGGTCGCTTGGTGGATCTCCCGGGCCTCCTACGCCGGCCGGGCCGCCGATGCGGTGCGAGAAGCCGGAACGATCCGCTGGCGGTTCGAGGAGGACTCGCTGGTATGCCGATCCGACGACCGGGAAGGGACGTTCCAGTGGAAAGCGATCCGAAGGCTGCGCCGCTTTCCGGACGTCTGGATCCTCCAATTCGGCGAGACGCCTACGCCGCTTCCCCCCGCCGACCTCGGCCCCGAGCTCCGCGAGTTCCTCGAACGAAAAATTCGCGAGGCGGGCGGCCGGGTCGACTGAGGCTCGGGTGGCCGGAAAGAGGCGTTCGAAACCGGTCCACCGCTCCGGCTAGGGCGCGAATTCCGCCCGCCAGAGGCCGCCGCTTTCCGGCGCGGCGAGCCATTGCGTGGACCGGCCGGGATCCTGGCGCAGAAGCGGTACGACCGTTCGGCTCCCCTCGGCGAGACCTTCGCTCACGTCCTGCCAGTGCTTGCCTCCATCGAGGCTGCGGCGCACACCGCCGATCGTGGCCGCCCAGAGCTCACCGGGATGCGCGCGATCGGGTACGAGATCGAGCAAGGTGAGAGATTGGCCGTTCGGCTGCATGAGCGTCGCGAGCAGGCGGAATGATCCGCCGTCGCTCAGGGTCACCAGGACCCGATGGCCCTCGACGACGTACGTTGCACGCGGACGGAACGGATCGAAGGCGACGAGCGTGCCGTTCGTGTGCCAAAGCTCCCACGTGCGGCCGAAGTCCACGCTTCGATAGATCAAGGGAGGTCCGGAGACGTGAGGCGCCGAGGTCGTCGCGAGACCATAGATCCGCTCCGGATGCCGCGGGTCCTGGACCAGTCGACGGAACCAGGCGACCAGCGAGTTTTCGTCGCGTGGATCGAGAACGCCGTCCAGCACCTTCCGCCAGGTCCGACCGAGATTCTCGCTGCGATAGATCCCCCCGAAACCTCCGGCGAGAAGGACCCTGGGCGCGGGGAAAGAGAGCGTTTCGGCCGCAGGCATCGTCCCCGGGACGCGTGACCAATGCGCGCCACCGTCGTCGCTCCGAAACAGGTGGTATCCGGTCTCGGCGCCCGAGGTCGCCCAGATCCGTCCGGAGACGAAGGGATCGAACGCGAGCGTGACACGCCGCCCCGGCAGGGTGGTCGCGAAAGGCGTGAACGTGACGCCCCGATCGAGAGTTTGCGTCGCGGTGCCAAGGATTTGAATCACCCAGTGGTTCGGACGGAAGGGGTCGATGAGAAAAAGGTCGACCAGGTTTTTGTACAGACCCTTGCGAACCGGAGCGCTCCACGAATCCCCGCCGTCTTTCGAGACGAACAAGCCCTTTCTCGTCCCGACGAAGATCCACCCCGCCCGACCAGGGACGGTGGCGAGCGCCTGAACACCGTAGAACGAGGTGGTGTTGAGGTCGAGATCGGGAAGTCCTTCCGCCGGGAGGAAGCTCTCGCCCCCGTCACGGCTCAAGAACAGCCCGCGAGAATTGCCGCCGTAGACCCGGTCGGGGTCGACCGGATCGACCGCCAACTGATCGAACTCGAACGGGAAGGGGCCTTCCCAAGAGATGCCGCCATCGTGGGAGCGATAGAGCGCGCCAGGTCCGCCCGATTCGTACAGGGTCTGCGGATCGCTCGGCGCGACGGCGAAGGCGTTGATATGCGGCTGGAACTCTCCCGGGATCTCTTGGAGCTGTTGCCAGTGGTCGCCGCCGTCGGTCGTCTTGTATCGATGATTGAGGTTCGCCGCGTAGACCGTGCCGGGATGGAGCGGATCGGGCGCGATGTCGACGTAGATCTCGGCCGATTGGTGATTGCCCAGCACTTCTTTCCAGGTCACGCCCCCGTCTCGGCTGCGGAAGACGGAAAGCACCGTACCCACCCAGACGACCCCTGGCCCGCCGGGGGTTTCGCTCGGCGCCACCGCGAGCGACCAGACGAAGGTGAAATCCCGCCGGGCGCCGACGACCCGAGTCCAATGCGCCCCGCCGTCGTCGGTGCGGAAGATTCCGGGCGCCGCGCTCGACATCGCGGCGTACAAGGTATCCGGCCGGCCCGGATCGCCGGCCAGAAACTCGACCGCGCCGACGAGGCCCCGCGAGGCCGAGCGCCAGGTGACCCCGCCGTCCGTGCTCTTGTGTACCGTCCTGCCGGAGACGATCCAAATCGTCGACGGATCGGTCGGATCGACCACGATCGCCTTCGCGTCTCCCCCGGCCGGACCGAACGGCGTCCATCGTCCGGGACCCGCCGCGGCGGGCCGAGCGACGGAAACTAGAGTCCATAGGGTCAGGGCAAGAACGGGAAGAACTCGTCGCATCGTGACCTCGAGAGGAGCGCCTTCGTCCCGGTCATTTTAGTCCGCGGAAAAAGCCTTGGGCGTTTAAGACGCTCTATACGACGCCAACCGCCTCCGTCCGGGGACGAGCCCCCCTCTGGGAGAGGCGAAGGGTCCTGGATCGCTCGATGGGTTATCGTCCTCGGCGAGGAAGGCCCTGATGGCGGACGAAACGAGCGACCCCGAAATCTCCTTCTCCGGCCTGTTGACCGAGGCCGACTTCCGCCGCATCCATCTCGCCGGCTACCCGAGGATCTTCAGGTTCTGGCCGTGGCTCTACTTGAGCGCGATCGTCGTCGCCTTCCTGGCCGCCGACCTCAAAGAGTATGCCGCTCATCTCTCGGAGAACCTCCCGGGGGCGCTCCTTCTCCTGCTCCTCGCCCTGTTCCTCTACATCGCCCCCCGGCGTGCGGCCCGGAAAGTCTGGCAAACCACTCCCGGCCTCCGCGAGCCGTTCTCCGGCAGCCTGTCGAGCGTTGGCGTCGAATGGAAGGGAACTTACGGCCAAGGCCGCTATCCCTGGAACGACCTCTTCGGCTACCGCGACCGAGGCGAGATCCTGCTCGTCTACTTCGACCTCCACACGGCCCTCTTTCTGTTGCCGCGCTTCTTCGCCGGCCGCGACGAGTGGGAGGCCGCGCGAGAGATGGTTCTCGAGCATCTTCGGCCTCGGTAGGTGGAGAATTTTCAGCGTGTCCGTAAGGGCCGTGGCGCCGCTGAGATCCGGGCTCGACCCATCTTGCAAAACCGACCGGTCGTGCTATTCTCTGCCGCCATGCGCAAGGGCGAAGCCACCCGGCAGCAGATCGTCGATACCGCGCTCCAGCGGGCTTCGGAGCTGGGTCTCGAAGGGGTGACGCTCGGCCGCCTGGCCGACGAGCTGCAGATTTCGAAGAGCGGTCTCTTCGCGCATTTCCGGTCCAAAGAGGCGCTTCAGCTCGCCGTTCTCGACGAGGCGATCGAGCGATTTACGGAGCGGGTGGTCCGGCCGATCCTTGCGAAGCCGCGAGGGGCGCCGCGGGTGCGCGAGCTGTTCGAGCGTTGGATCGGCTGGTTCCAGGGAGAGTGCGCCGGCGAGGAGGAGGTTCTGGGTTGTCCGTTCCTATCGCTGTCCGCGGAGTACGACGACCGGCCGGGAGCCGTGCGCGACGCGCTCGTCCGCAGCCAGAAAGACTGGATCGCCACGGTGGCCAAGGCGGCCGCGCTCGCGATCCGTGAAGGACATTTCCGGGCCGACCTCGATCCGGAACAGTTCGCCTTCGAGTTCAAGGCGATCGGCATGGCCCTCCAGCACGCGGCGAAATTAGTCGCCGACCCGAGCGCCGAACGGCGGGCGCGGGCGGCTTTCGCCCGCCTGCTCGCCGACGCGAACGCCCCGCTGCAATAAGACCGCAGTCGAACCGTCCCTGAGGAGCGCGACATGAGCCACCTGCCGAGTGAGCCTTCTCTGTTCGAAAAAAGCACGATCGATCGTTTACGCCCGATCCCCTTCCCCGGTTGGCTGCGCGCGGGATTCAGCCTTGCCGGGGGGATCGCGCCGAGCGCCACGGCGCGCGTGGCCCGGCGCCTTTTTTTCACCCCACCGCCAAGCCGGCTGCGGCCGGAACAGAAGACGCGGCTCGAGCAAGGCCAGCGGTTCGAGCTGGAGACGCCGGAAGGGCCGGTGGTCGGCTGGTCGTGGGGCCAGGGGGATCCGGTCCTCCTGATCCACGGGTGGGGTGGACACGCGGGTCAGTTCGCGAGCTTCGTGGAGCCGCTCCTCGCCCGCGGCTTCCGCGCGGTCGCGCTCGACGTCCCCGGGCACGGCCGTTCGGGTGGCTCGATCTCCTCGCTGCGACATTTCGCGACCGCGATCGAGAAGGCCGGCGAGCTGTTTTCGCCGTTCGCCGGGCTGATCGCTCACAGCTTCGGCTGCGCCGGGGCGACATACGCGCTTAGCCGCGGCATCCGCCCGAAGAAGGCGGTCTTCTTCGCGCCCCCGGCCGGATGGGAAAACTTCCTCGGCCGGATGCGTCGAGGCCTGGGCTGGAACGACGAGGTCGAACGGCGCCTTCGCCGGATGTCGGAGAGTTGGCTCCGGATCGGTTTCGACGAGGCGGAGCCCAGGCGTCTGGCGCCCGCGCTCGAGGTCCCCCTTCTCGTGCTCCACGACCGCGGGGACGACGAAGTTCCCTTCGAGGACGGTGAGGAGCTCGTCCGCGCCTGGCCGGGGGCCGAGCTACACATGAGCGAAGGCCTCGGACATCACCGGCCGCTCTGGACCGCGGGAAGGGTCGAGCGAGCGATCGGGTTCTTGGAATAGGAATCCTCGCCAAGCCTCTCGAGGGAGGCGTAAGCTAGGCGTGGACGCAACTCGATGCCACGCCGCCCGCGCGCCCCCCTCGCTTCCTTCCACCCGGCCGTTTCCGCCTGGTTCGAGCGGCGGCTGGGCGCTCCGACCGAGGTCCAGGAGCGCTCCTGGCCGGAGATCCGGGCGGGTCGGTCGGTCTTGGTCGCCGCGCCTACGGGTTCGGGGAAGACTCTCGCCGCGTTTCTCGCCGCGATCGACGATCTGGTTCGCCGAGGGTTGGAAGGCGGGCTTTCGGACGCGACCGAGGTTCTCTACGTCTCGCCGCTCAAAGCCCTGTCGAACGATGTCGAGAAGAACCTCGCCGAGCCGCTCGCCGGGATCCGCGTCGAGCTGGCCGCGCGGGATCTCCCGGACGTCGAGATCCGGACCATGCTCCGGACCGGCGATACCCCCGCCGCGACCCGGACCGCGATGACCCGCCGGCCGCCGCATCTGCTGGTGACGACCCCTGAAAGCCTGTACATCCTGCTCACCTCGGAATCGGGCCGAAAGATGCTCGATACCGTGCGGACCGTGATCGTCGACGAGATTCATGCCGTCGCGGGGTCGAAGCGCGGCTCGCATCTCGCCCTCTCGCTCGCGCGGTTGGAAGCTTTGGTCGAGGCGCAGGGCGGCACCCTCGCTCGGATCGGCCTCTCGGCAACGCAGAAGCCGATCGAGGTGATCGGCCGCTTCCTGGTCGGCCGAGATGCCGCGGGCCGAACGCGGCCCGTTTCGATCGTGGACACCGGGCGCAAGCGCCGGATCGACGCTTCGCTCTCCCTGCCGGGCTCGCCGTTGTCAGCCGTTATGTCCGGCGAGGTTTGGGACGAGGTCTACGACCTGCTCTCCGAGCAGATCCGCTCGCATCGGACGACGCTGATCTTCGCCAACACCCGCCGGCTCGCCGAGCGGGTGGCGCGTCACCTCGAAGAGCGGCTAGGAGCGGGAAAAGTCGCCTCGCACCACGGGAGCCTCTCCAAGGAGCGCCGGCTCGGGGTGGAGGACCGACTGAAGCGCGGCGAGCTGGCCGCGCTGGTCGCGACCTCGTCGCTCGAGCTGGGCATCGACATCGGTACGGTCGACCTGGTCTGCCAGCTCGGCTCGACCCGCTCGATCTCGGCGCTGCTCCAGCGCGCGGGGCGTTCCGGCCACCAGGTGGGGGGGACGCCCAAGGTGCGGCTCTATCCGACGACGCTCGGCGAGCTCGTCGAGGGAGCGGCGCTGCTCGACGCGCTTCGCCGCGGCGAGCTCGACCGGGTGATCATTCCAGAGGCTCCGCTCGACATCCTGGCGCAGCAGATCACGGCGGAAATCGCCGGAGGGGAGCGTGCGGTCGACGATCTGTTCGCGTTGATCCGGCGGGCCGAGCCGTACCACGAGCTGTCGCGCGAGGATTTCGACGCGGTGGTCGACTCGCTGGCGGACGGCTACGCCACGACCGGTGGGCGCCGCGGCGCGCATCTCCATCTCGACCGGGTTCACGGCATCCTCCGGCCGCGGCGCGGCGCCCGGATCGCCGCGATCACCTCGGGAGGCGCGATCCCCGACACCGCCGACTACGCCGTGCTGATGGAGCCCACGGGATTACAGGTGGGAACCGTGCACGAGGATTTCGCGGTCGAAAGCCTTCAAGGAGACGTTTTCCAGCTCGGCAACACCTCCTGGCGAATCCTGAAAGTGGAGCCGGGCAAGGTGCGCGTGGAAGATGCCCACGGCGCGGCGCCGACCATCCCTTTTTGGCTCGGCGAAGCGGCGGGACGGACGGAGGAGCTTTCGGGCGCGGTGGCGCGCCTTTACGGCGAGGTCGAGAGCCGCCTCGAGACGGGCGGCCCGGAAGGCCTCGCCGCGGCGATCGCCTGGCTCGAAACGGAGGTGGGCCTGAGTCCCGAGGCGGCGCGCGAGCTGGCCGAGCATCTCGCGACCGCGCGCGCCGCGCTCGGCGCGCTCCCCACGGAGGACACCGTCATCGCCGAGCGGTTCTTCGACGAGGCGGGCGACCAGCACCTGGTGATCCACTCGCCGCACGGCAGCCGGCTCAATCGAGCGTGGGGTCTATCGCTACGAAAACGCTTCTGTCAGAGCTTCAACTTTGAGCTCCAGGCGGCGGCGGACGAGGACTCGCTGGTTCTCTCCCTGGGACCCACCCACAGCTTCCCACTCGACGAGGCGTTCGATTTCCTCCGTTCGAACACCGTCCGCGGCGTGCTCGAGCAGGCGGTGCTCGATTCCCCCCTCTTTCCCGCCCGCTGGCGTTGGAACGCGACGCGATCGCTCGCCGTTCTGCGCTTCCGCGGCGGACGACGGACTCCGGCGCCGCTCCTCCGGCAGCAGGCGGAGGATCTCGCGGCCGTCGTTTTTCCGGATCAGCTCGCCTGCTTGGAAAACATCGTCGGCGAACGGGAGATCCCGGAGCATCCTCTGGTCCGCCAGACCCTGGTCGACTGCCTCGAAGAGGCGATGGACATCGAGGGGCTGGAGGCGCTCCTTCGCCGGCTCGAAGGGGGCGAGCTTCGTCGCGTCGCGCGCGACCTCACCGAGCCGTCGCCGCTCGCCGCGCAGATCCTCGCCGCCCGGCCCTATTCGTTCCTCGACGACGCGCCGCTCGAAGAGCGGCGGACGCAGGCGGTTCGCACGCGGCGCTGGCTCGATCCGAAGACCGCCTCGGATTTGGGCGCCCTCGACCTCGACGCGATCGAGAGGGTCCAGGCGGAAGCGTGGCCCGAGCCGCGCGACGCCGAGGAGCTTGCCGACGCGCTCGCGACGATCGGTTTCTTCACCGAGGCCGAGGGGCGCGCTTCAGGTTGGGAGGCGCTGTTCGATCAGCTCGTCAGCTCCCGCCGCGCGACCGTTCTCTCCGGACCGGGATCACCACGTCTCTGGATCTCGGCCGAGCGACTGCCGGACCTGCTCGCGGTCGTTTCGAGCCCCGAATGGTCTCCATCGATCGAGGCGCCCCCCCGATCGAAGAGCCCGGTCTCGCGCGAGGCGGCCCTGGTCTCTTTGCTGCGTGGTCGGCTCTCCGCCCTCGGCCCGGTGACGGTCCAGGGGCTCGCCGCGCCGCTCGGAGCATCCGCCGGAGACGTCGCCTCGGCGGTCGCCGCGCTCGAAGGGGAAGGCAGCGCGATGCGTGGCCGGTTCACTCCCGGGCTGGGGGAGGAAGAGTGGTGCGACCGGCGCCTGCTCGCGCGCATCCACCGGGCGACGATCGAGCGCCTGCGCCGGGAGATCGAGCCGGTGACCGCGGCGGAGCTGCTTCGATTTCTGCCGGTCTGGCAGCGGGCGACCGCCGCCACCCGGGCGCGCGGCGCCGACGGGCTCGCCGCCGTCCTTGCCCACCTCGAGGGTTTCGAGGCTCCCGCGGGAGCGTGGGAGAGCGAGATCCTCCCCGCGCGGGTCGAAGGGTACGATCCGGCCTGGCTCGACGCGCTCTGCTTCTCCGGCCGCCTGCTCTGGCGCAGGGCAAGCCCCCCGACCGTCTCAGCCGGCAAGGCATCCGGCCGAGGAGGACCGGTGCGCGCGACGCCGATCGCCTTCTTTGCGCGCGAGACCGCGCCCGCCTGGGAGCCGCAGATCGCGACGCCGGGCCCCGACGAGATCGCGAGCCTGTCGAACGAAGCCCAAGCGGTCTATCAGGCGCTCGAGCGGAGCGGTGCCTCCTTCTCTCCCGATCTGGCCCGGGCGACAGGACTTCTCCCTTCGCGGGTCGACGCGGCGCTCGGCGAGTTGGTCGCGCGCGGCCTCGCCGCGGCGGACGGGTTCGCGGGATTGCGCTCGCTGATCGGCCCGTCCGATGCCCGCATCGCGGCGGCCAAACGGAGGAGCGCGCGCGGCGGGCTGCTCGGTGGCCATCCCCTCGGCGCCGCCGGCCGCTGGGCGCTCCTGCGGCCCTCCTTGCTGCCCGAAGCCTCTTCGAACGGCGCCGTGCCTCCCGCCCTGCCTCCAGAGGACGCGGCAGCGGAGATCGCGGCGCGAACCCTCCTGGCGCGCTACGGAGTCGTGTTCCGAAAGCTCCTCGAAAGAGAATCGCTCGCTCCTCCTTGGCGCTCGCTGCTGCGCGCGCTCTATCGGCTGGAGGCGCGCGGCGAGATTCGCGGCGGGCGCTTCGTCGCCGGATTTTCGGGCGAACAGTTCGCGCTCCCCGAAGCGGTCGGCCAGCTCCGCCGGCTCCGCCGCGAAGAACCGACCGGAGAACGGGTCGCGATCAGCGCCGCCGATCCGCTGAACTTAGCCGGAATCCTCACCCCCGGCGAGCGCATCTCCGCCGTCGCGAGTCAGCGCATCCTGCTCACGAATGGGCTGCCGGTCGCCCACCTCGCCGGCCGCGAAGTCCGGCACCTGGCCGACGCCCCAAGGGTCGATCCCACGGATGCCTGGCGCATCGAAGACGCGCTACGCCGTCCGGCGGCCACCCGCGGCACCCCTGCCGCCGGGGGAGGCCCGCAGGGTCGTAGGAGCCCAATTGTCCCCACCTCGTCGCGCGCTTTGAGCTCGGTCAGATCAGGAGCCGCGACGTGAGCTTCGACCTCTCGACCTCGCAGGCGTTGTGGAATCGCAACGGCGTCAACCTGGAAAGCGACGAAGTCTTGGCGCAGATCCTCGACCGGGGCGAGATCGAAGCGTGGCGAGAGATTTATCGACTCGCGAGGGGCCCAGAAGAAAAGGCGACGGCCCTGCGTCGACGAATCGTCCGACTCTGCCGGACTGTTCCCCTCGCATATCCCCACCTTTTTCTAGCCGCCATGGCCTCGCTTGGTGAAAGGCTCGAGCCGTACCCTAAGGTCCCTGCACCGAGGGACGACATCGCGTGACGATTCCCCCCGCGGACCGTCCTCTCACGATCCTCCTCTTCGGCGCAACCGGATCGGCCGGAGGGAGCGTGCTCCGAGTCTGCCTCGCGTCGCCTCTCGTCGGCGAGGTTCGAGCGATCGCTCGGCGGCTGCCCGATCTTGAAGGGGTGGCCGGGGGCGAGCAGCTTCGCTTCGTGCTCCATTCCGACTTTATGGACCTTTCTGCCGTCGAGGAGGCGTTCGCGGGTGTCGACGCCTGCCTCTATTGTCTTGGGATTTCAGTCACGCAGGTGTCCGGCGAGCCGGAGTATCGGCGGATCACCCACGATTTCGCGCTCGCCGCGGCCCGGACTTTGATGGCGAAGAGCCCCGAAGCGGTCTTCCATTTCGTGAGCGGCCAGGGCACCGCGCTCGATAGCCGGATGATGTGGGCGCGGGTGAAGGCCGAAACCGAGCGCGATCTGAAAGCTCTGTCGCCTGCTACTTGCTGCTGGCGGCCTGCCGCGATCGACGGCCTGCCGTCCAGGAGCGAGCCGCTCGCCTACAAGATCTTTCGACCGTTCTATCCCCTGCTGAGCCCGATTCGCAGCCTTTACGTCTCAGGCAAGGATTTGGGCCGGGCGATGCTTCGCGCGACGAGCGAAAACCTGCGCGGACAGACGTTCGAGAACCGGCAGATCCGCGATCTCGCGGATCAGGCCGGCTGAGGCGGCGGGCTCCAAACTTCGGACGACGGCGCGATCCAAGCGGTCCCGTCCGCCCGCCGGAACTGCAACCGATACGTCCCTTCGGGCGACTCCAGCCGCCGCTCGAACGTCGCCCCGTCCAGCTCCGCGATCAGCTGTTTCAGGGCATAGAAGCTCGGCCGGCGCCGCAGTTTCCCGCCGTCCTCGCGGTCGACCAGCCCGTAGCCGCGGGCGATCATCTGCCACCAATAGACCCTTTCGGTCATCCCAGACGCCAGGGCGAGCAGGTAATACCGCGTGAGGTAGTCGGCCTGGGTCTTTTCGTCGACCGACACGGACTTTCCGGCCGGGGAGTGCGGTCCTTCCCAGAGCGGCCAGTTGACTTCGGTGACCCAGGAGCGGCGGTGCCCTTCGTGCTCCTGGACGTTTTTCGCCGTGTCGGAGATCGCGCGGAGGAGACGGAGCTTGCCCACCGTATCGAGCCCCATCTGTTTGTTTTCGGGCGCGCCGCGGCGGTCGACGTAGAGGAGGCTCGCGACCGCGTCGAACTGGAGGCCCCTCGCCTTGGCGTTCAGGGCGGACGCCGTCGCGTAGAGCTCGAAGTCGATCACCGCCGGACCGAGCAGCTCGACCGGCTGGCCGTTGCCGGCGGCGCGCGCTCGGAGGACGTCGGAGGCGATCGTCGCGAGGTCGATGTACTCGCCGAGGGTCCAGATGCCCCACTTGCTCCGGTTGATCGCCTGACCCACCTGGAAGCGATGGCCGTAGGGGAGGAACGTTTCGGCGATCCGTTCGAGGCTCGCGCGCCATCGGGCGGGGTCGCGGACGAGATCTCGGTTTTGGGGGAGGGCGAAGAGCAGGTCGAGGCCGCGCGCGGCCAGCTCCTTCGCGAGCTCCTCTTCCGCCTGGTGCTCCTCTTGCCAAGGGTGGAGGCGGAGGAGGACGTTCTTCGCGCCCAGCTCGTCCACCAGGACGAGCAGACCGTCCGGATCTTCCGGCAGGGGACGGAGACCGATGCCGATGCCGGTGATCGGGCGAGGACCCTGGAACAGCTCCGTTTCGAGCTCGCGGTAACGGCGCCAGACGCGCGGCGCGGCGAGCAGGGCGGCGGTCCCCGAGCGTAGGTGCGCGGGGGTGTCGCCGAAGCGGACGGTCAGTTTCTCGAACCGCCCCGCGTGTTGATGCGGCTGGTCGGAGAGTCGATCCCAGACGATCTTGTCGCGCGTCGCGGCCCCCTCCGGTGGGGGAGGAATGTGCGGATGCGCGCGCCGCGGACGGAGAGCGGAAAGGGCCCCACGCAAGGTGGTTCGCACGCCGCGGAAAATGCGCTTGGTCTTCCCCTTCCTCTCGAAGGCGTTTTGATGGAAGGTGAGGAGCCGCCGTTCCGCGTCGGTCGGCGTGCGGCCGAAATAACCTTCGAGCAGGAGGTCGCGGTGCTCCGGCCGGAAGAGCGCGAGACGGGAAAATTCGCGCATCCGCGCCGGGAGGCGGAGATTCACCCCGAGGCGAGCGCGGTTGAGGTCGAGCAGAAAAAGTCCGGGTGGCTCGGGGCTTTCTTGCGAAGGCGTCGGGCGGACGAGGAGGTTGCCCACCGAAAGATCGCGATGGCGGATGGCCGCGTCGTGCAGCTTTCGGCCGAGCCGGCCGATCTCCCGCAGGACCGCCGGAAGGTCGAGTTCGGGAAACTGCTCCCGCTCCTTGCCGACCGCGGCGGCGCGGAACAGATGGCGGACCTCGGTCCCTTCGACGCGCCGGCAGACGTAGAAGGAAACGCCGCCCGAATTTTTGGCATCGGCCCAAAGGATCGGCTCCGGCGTCGGCACTCCGGCGGCGAGCACGGCCTGCGCGACGCGGAAGCTGCGCTCCGCTTTCGAGCCGCGGCGCGCCATCCGCCGCCGGGCGATCCAGCTCTCTTCCCGGAACTGCTTGACCACCACTTCGAACGACTCGCCGGACGATGACGAGGGGAACTTCGTGGCGTAGAGGTAGTTCCGCCCCCAGTGGAGCGTCTGCGTGGCGGCGCCCGGGTCGGAGAGATGAGCGATCGTCGCGGCGAGGTCGTCCTGGAGGAATTCGGCCGCGATCTCGCCGCGCCAGGCGGGCAGGCCGATCTCGACCGTCGGCCCGGAGGGAGGCGACGCCGGTCGCACCGGCTCAGACCTCAAGGATGGCGAACCGTTCGTGATGGAGCTCGGGGTCGCTCTGGATCAGGATCTTCGAACCGAGCGAGCGCTCGACCTCTTCGTGAATCGACCGCTCCTCCTGCTGGAGCGCGCGCGACACCTCCGGATGAACGCGCAGCAGGATCTCCGACGGGTGGCTCCGGTCGCGCAGGCGAAGCAGCTCTTTGCGGATGTTCAGGCAGATCGTCGCGATCGACTTGATCCGGCCGCGGCCGGCGCAATAGGGACAGGTCTGGGTGAGCAACCGCTCCAGGTTCGAACGGCTGCGTTTCCGCGTGACCTCGACCAGGCCGAACTCCGAGATGTTGAGCACCTTGGTCTTCGCCCGGTCTTTGCGGATCTCGGTCTCGAGCCGCGCGAAGACCTGCTCGCGGTTCGCCGGCTCGACCATGTCGATCAGGTCGATGACGATGATCCCCCCCAGGTCGCGCAGGCGGATCTGGCGGACGATCTCTCCCACCGCCTCGAGATTGGTCTGGAGCACCGTGTCCTCGAGGTTGCTTTCGCCCACGAAGCGGCCCGTGTTGACGTCGATCGCGACCAACGCCTCGGTCGGATTGATCACGATGTAGCCGCCCGACTTGAGCCAGACCTTGCTCTTGAGCGCCCCTTCGATCTGCTCCTCGATCCCGAACTGCTCGAACAGGGTGTTGTTCTGCCGGAACAAGCGGACCTTGCCGACCAGGTTCGGCTGGACCTGATCGAGGAACTCGACGATCCGCGTGTAGGTCTCTTCGCCGTCCACCCAAAGGACGCTGTAGTCCGACGTCAGGAGATCGCGCACCACGCGCAGCGCGAGATCGAGATCTTGGTGGAGGAGCGTCGGGGCGGCGACCCGGCTCGAGCGTTGGCGGGTCTTTTCCCAGAGCTTCGAGAGGTAGGCGAGGTCGCTCTCGAATTCCTCCCGTCCCCTGCCCTCGCCCACGGTGCGGACGATCAGACCGTCGCCCGAGGTGGGAAGCTCGGCGAGCACGCCCAGGAGCCGCTCGCGCTCGGTCTCGTCCTCGATCCGGCGCGAGACGCCGAAGTGGCGAACCGTGGGGAGGAGCACCAGATAGCGCCCCGGCAGCGTGACGTGGGTCGAGATCCGCGCACCCTTGCTCGGCAGGGGATCCTTGACCACCTGGACGATGATCTCCTGCCCGGCTTTGAGCAGGTCGTCGATCGACGGCATCGGATGCGGACCGGATCCGCCGTCGTCGGTGCGCGGCTCGTCGAGCTCCAACTCGATCGAATCGGATTCTTCGATCGCCTCGACGTCGGGAGCCACGTCGCTCACGTACAGGAAGGCGTCCCTCTCGAGGCCGATGTCGACGAACGCGGCCTGCATGCCCGGCAGCACCCGGGTGACCCGCCCCTTGTAGACGTTGCCCACGAGACCGCGATGGCGGTGCCGCTCGACGAAGATCTCCGTCAGCCGGTCTTCTTCCAGCACCGCGATGCGCGTCTGGTGGGGGTCGCTTTCGACCAGGAGCTTGTTGGCCATGCGCTGCGAATTATGAGGGACGACAGGTGGATTGCGCATTTTCCCCCGGGTGGGCCTACCGGTTTACGTAGCGGCGGAGGTCGACACCCAGGATGATTCCGGTGGCGGCGAAGTTGTAGAGCATGAACGTGCCGCCGTAGGAGAGGAACGGAAGCGGGATGCCGGTGATCGGCAGGAAGCCGATGACCATCGCGGAGTTGTAGAGGACGTGGAAACAGAACACCGAGAGGAGGCCGACCACGACGAGGATGCCCGAGCGGTCGCGGGCGCGCATCGCGATGCGCGCGCCGCTCCGGATGTAGAGGGCGTAGAGGCCCAGGACCGTGGCGACCCCGAGGAAGCCCCACTCCTCGGCGAGCACGGCGAGGATGAAGTCGGTATGGCGCGCGGGAAGGAAGCGCAGCTGGCTCTGCGTTCCCTGCATGTATCCCTTGCCGACCAGCTGGCCGGAGCCGACCGCGATCTTGCTCTGGTGGATGTGGTACCCGGAGCCGAGCGGATCGTGCTCTGGCTGGAGGTAGGTGATCACCCGATTGCGTTGGTAGTCCTGCATGCCGAAGGTCCAGAGGCCGAACCCGACGCTCGCCGCGATCACCCCCGCGATCACCAGGTAGCGGAGCTTCACCCCCGCGATCAGCAGCATCCCGGCGAGCAGGGGGACGAACATCGCCGCCCCTCCCATGTCGGGCTCGATGACGATCAGCAGCATCGGGGCGGCGACGATCCCGATCACCGTCAGGATCTGGCGCAGCGAGAGCACCGGCCGGTCGATCTCGGACAGATATCTCGCGACGAAGAGGGTGGTGGCCAGCTTGGCGAGCTCCGACGGTTGGAACTGCCAGGGGCCGAACACGAACCAGCTGCGCGCGCCCCCCCGGACGTCACCGATGACCAGCACCAGGGCGAGCAGGACGAGGCTTACCGCGTAGAGCGTGAGCGACAGGTCGAGCATCACCCGATAGTCGATGCTCATCGCGGCGAGCAGGAGGACGATGCCCGCGCCGACCCAGATCGCCTGGCGCGGCAGGTAGTCCACGGCGAGCTCCGAGCTCGCGCTGTGGACCGTTGCGAGCCCTACCGCCGTGAGCAGGAGCGCCGCGAGCGCCAGGCCGCCGTCGACCGCCGCGAGCTGGGCGAACGGCTGCCGCTCCTCGGGGCTAGCGGCGCTGTTGAGCGGACGAGAAATATTTCGCAAGGACGGCCTTTGCGATCGGCGCCGCCGCTTTCGAGCCCGAACCGCCATGCTCGACGAAAGCGACGACCACGATCTCCGGATTGTCGACCGGGGCGAACGAGGTGAACCAGCCGTGATCGCGGAAGCGGAACGGCAAGGCGTTGGGATTGGTGCGCGCGGCCTGGGCGATGACCTGCACCGTGCCGGTCTTCCCCGCCACGCGCACGTTCGGGAGCCGGGCGGTGCGGGCGGTGCCGCCCGGCTCGTTGACCACCGCGTCCATCCCCTCCCGCACGGCTTCGAGCACGCGCGGCGGCAGCTCGGGCCGCTCGGTCTGGGAGGGCTCGGGCTCTTCTCCCCGGACCAGATGGGGGCGGACGGGATGGCCGCCATTCGCGATCAGCGCGGTGACCGCTGCGATCTGGAGCGGCGAGGTGAGCACCGGCCCCTGGCCGATCGCGACCGAGATCGTCTCGCCGAGGAACCAGGGGTGCTTTCGGACCGCGAGGCTCCACGCCGAATCGGGGATCAGGCCGGCGTTTTCTCCGCGTAGCTCGATGCCGGTCCGGGCGCCCAGCCCGAACATCCGGGAGTAGCGGGCGATCCGCTCGATCCCGAGCCGCTGGCCCAGCTTGTAGAAGTACACGTCGCACGAGTGCTCGAGCGCGGAGCGGAGCTCGACGTGGCCGTGCCCACCTTTCGACCAGCAGCGGAAGCGATGGCCGTAGATGCTCGCCGAGCCGTCGCAGTAGACGGAGTCGCTCTCCGAGACCACCCCCTCGGCGAGGCCGGCCGCCGCCATCATGATCTTGAACACCGAACCGGGGGAGTAGGTGTTCTGGATCGCCCGGTCGCGCATGGGATCGTGCGGCGCTCCGATCAGGGCATTCCAGTCGTCCTGGTTGAGCCGGCGGGAGAACAGGTTCGGATCGTAGGAAGGCGCAGAGACCAGGGCGAGGATCTCTCCATTGCGCGGATCGAGGGCCACTACCGAGCCGACCGCGTCGGCCCCCTCGAACTGCCGGATCGCCTCCTGCTGGAGCTCGAGATCGAGGGTCAGATGGAGCGGACGCCCCGCCTCGATCGGCGTGCGACCGTACTCCTCGAGGAGCTTGCCGCGGCTGTCGACGACCACCACCCGCTCGCCATCGCGCCCGCGCAGGACCTTGTCGAACACCTGCTCGATGCCGCGCTTTCCGACCAGATCGCCCGCGGTGTAGGTACCGTCGGACCGTTCGACCTCTCCCTCGCTCACCTCGCCCAGGTAGCCGAGGACGTGCGCGGTCTGGGGACCGTGCCGGTACAGACGGAGGTTCTGCACCTCGATCTGGAACTCCGGAAACTCGAGGCCGCGCGCCGCGACCGCCGCGACCTGCTCGAGCGTGAGGTGCTCGGCGAGCAGGACCGGCTTGAAATCCGGCGTCGCGCGGACGCGTTCGAGGACCGCCGCGAGCTCCGGAATCGGCCGCCCGAGCACCACCGAAACGAAGCGGACCGCGGCCGACAGGTCGCGGCTCTGGCTGCGGTCGACCATCAGGTTGTAGCTCGGCAGGTTCTCCACCAGGAGCTGGCCGTAGCGGTCGTAGATCAGCCCTCGGGGAGCTTTGATCGGCAGCTTGCGCAGGCGGTTGTTCTCGGCCAGCTCGCGGTAGTGCTCCCCTTCGACCAGCTGGACGAACCAATAGGCGCAGGCGATCGCCGCGAGCAGCCCGGTCACCAGGGCGTTCAACAGCCAGATCCGGCCGATCAGGTCCTCGCGGAGCTCGCGGACGACTTTCATGGTTGGGCGTCCAGTCGAATGCGGGATAGGCGTTGCTTGCGGTGGCTCTCGGCCGCCTTGCGGAAGCGATCGGAGCCGGAGTAGATCAAAAGGCCGACCAGCCCGGTCGAGAGCGCCCGGACGACCACCCAGAAGGGCTCGGGGACGCTCGCCTCCGGCAGCAGGAAGAGCGACAGGGCGATCAGGATCACCTGCTGCAGGGCCGAGGCGAAGCTTGCGATCGCGAACACGCCGATCGCGCGCTGGATGACCAGGCGCTGGGCCAAACGCGCCGTGGCGTATCCGACCAGCGTGTCGGCGAACCCGTGCAGACCGTAGAGCCCGCCGGTGAGCCCGTCCTGGAGCAGGCCCGCCGCGAGCCCGCCGCCGATTCCCGCGACCGACGACCCGGAGAGCGCGAGGAGCACCAGAACCGGCAGGAACCAGTCGATCGCCTGCGGCAGGTTCGGATGGATCCGCACGCCGATCAGGTGGAGCACCAGGGCCGCCCCGAGCGCGGCGAGATATCTAACGACCGCCATCGTCATCCTGCTCCCTGAGCTTCTGCGGCACCGGCTTCCAATCGAGGAGATAGACCTGGTCGAGCGTGCCGAGATCGACCGCGGGGGCGACGCCCACCTGCCGGAACAGCTGCCCCTGCTCTTTGACCGAGACCACCGTGCCCACCGGGATGCCGCGCGGAAAGATCCCGTCGATTCCGGCGGTGAGCACCCGGTCGCCGGTCTGGACCGGCGCCTGCACCGGGATGTAATCGAGCTCCAGCGTGCCGCTCCCCGCGCCGCGCAGAACGCCCATCCGATGGGTCCGCACGAGCAGCGCTCCGACGCTCGCCGAGCGGTCCGTGAGCAGCTGGACCTTGGCGTAGGGAGGGGCGACCGCCACTACGCGGCCGACCAGCCCGGCCGGCGCGAGGACGACCTGGTCCACCTGGACCGGCGCCTCGCCGGCGTAGATCACCAGGGTCGTCAGCCACGAGGCGAAATCGAGGTAGACGACGTCGGCCGCGCGCAGCTCGCCGATCGGCGGCGGGGCGTAGCGGAGCGCAGCGCCCAACCGGGCGGCCTCGCTCCGCACGTCCTCGAAGCGGAACAGCCGCAGGCGCAGGTCCTCGAGCTCGCGGCGCAGCCTGCGATTCTCCGCGACCAGATGGCGTTGGAGCCGCACGTTGTCCGCCGAACCGCCGATCGCCCGCGACGTCGCGGTGATCGCGCGGCCGAACGGACCGACCACGCGCAGCCCGAGCGCTCCCAGGTAGGTGCCCTTGCCTCCCGCTCCCGGTACCTGAAGACCGAGCAGCGCGAGTTGCGCCCCCAGGGCGACGAGCAAAAGCCAGCCGGCGCGCCGCTCGTCCAATCTAACCCGCCATTCTCAGCCGGGCGCCCTTCCCGCGACGGGAGGACGTCAGCGAATCGAGACCTTGCGCAGAAGGTCGATGTCTTGGAGCACGCGCCCGGTTCCGAGCACCACGGAGCAGAGCGGATCTTCCGCCAGCAGGACGGGGAGTCCGGTCTCGTCGCGCAGCCGCTGGTCGAGCGCGCGCAGCAGAGCCCCGCCGCCGGACAAGACGATCCCCTTGTCCATGATGTCGGCCGAAAGCTCCGGCGGCGTCCGTTCGAGCGCCATGCGGACCGCTTCGACGATCGCCGCGACCGTCTCGGCCAACGCTTCGCGAATCTCCTCGTCCGAGATGGTGAGCGTCTTCGGCACCCCTTCGACCAGGTCGCGCCCCTTGATCTCCATCCGGATCTCTTCCTTGAGCGGATAGGCGGACCCGATCTCAATCTTGATCTGCTCGGCGGTGCGCTCGCCGATCAGCAGGTTGTACTTGCGCTTCAGGTACTGAATGATGCTCAGGTCCATCTCGTTGCCGGCGACCCGCACCGAGCGGCTGTAGACGATCCCGGCGAGCGAAATCACTGCGACGTCGGTCGTGCCGCCCCCGATGTCGACGATCATGTTGCCCGACGGCTCGGTGATCGGCAGGCCGGCGCCGATCGCGGCCATCATCGCCTGCTCGACCAGGAAGACCTCGGACGCGCCGGCGCGCATCGCCGAGTCGCGCACGGCCCGCTTCTCCACCTGGGTGATCTCAGACGGCACGCCGATCACGATCCGCGGATGGACGTACATCTTGCGGCCGTGGGCCTTCTTGATGAAGTGCTCGAGCATTCGCTCGGTCACCTCGAAGTCGGCGATCACGCCGTCCTTCATCGGCCGGATCGATTCGATGTTGCCGGGCGTGCGGCCGAGCATCTCCTTGGCCTCCGCGCCTACCGCCTCGATCCGGTTGGTGATCTTGTTGATCACGACGACCGAAGGCTCGCGCACCACGATCCCCTGGCTCTGGGCGTAGATCAGTGTGTTCGCGGTTCCCAGGTCGATCGCGAGGTCCTTCGAAAAGTAACGCAGGAGAGAAGCGAGAGGCACTCCGTATCTTCCTTTCCCGACGGGCCGGCCAGCGGCGGCGTCGCCATTCCTTATGCTTTGGGACGTAAAGCCCGGCGCGAGAGCGTCACGAGGAACCGACGAAAACCTTGCGTTGGACGACTTTCGGATTGCCGTCCGAATCCACCGCGCGGACCTCGAGAATGCTCCAGCCTTCCTGGTTCAGCTGAATCGCCTTGTTGAACGAGCCGTTCAGATCGACCTCCACCGGTTCGCCATTGATCGAAACCCGCGCTCCCGGCTCGGTCTTGCCACCGACGATCAACACCGTACCGTACGGTTTGACGTCTTCGAGGTCAAGCTGCGGCGGCGTTTTGTCGCGCGGTCGATCGGAGGCGCCCGCCGACGCGCCGCCCGCGACGGCCGTGACGCGAAACTTGCGCGCCTCGCTCCACGGTCCCTGCACCCCGCCGCGATCGATCGCCGCGACCCGCCAGACGAAGCTCCCCTCGCCGCGGACCCCGAGCGTCGCCGTGGTCTTGGTGCGCGAGGAGACGTCGATCACGTTGTCGACGAACAGGTGGTTCCGCGCCACTTGGAGGGCGTAGCGCGAGGCGCCCGGAACGGGGTCCCAGCCGAGCGCGAGCCGGCCGCTCGCTCGCCGATCGGGGGCGGGATCGAAATCCACCTCCCGCTGATCCTCGGGCGTGGACAGGCGCGGGGCGCGCGGAATCTGCTCGGCGGCCGACAGCTGGCCGCCCGTCTGCACCACCTGTTCGAGCGGTCCGACGCTCCGTTTGAGGCCCGTCGACGACGCGAGGTCGAGACCGCCGGTCACCGCGCCGAATCGCCCCTGGCCCGCCGCCCGGTCATAGGAAACGAACGCCTCGGAGCTCTCCCGCACCCGCGCCTGGGCGCCGGGGGTGGCGACCTGGCTCGGCTTGGTGCGGGTGGTGAGGTCGATCCAGCCGTAATCCATGCGGATGGACTGCCCCTGGCCGCCGTCGGCGCCGCGCACCGAAGCGACGATCAGCTGGGTGTTCGCGCGCACCGTATAGAACGTTCCGTCGGCGAAGACGATCTCCGCCGAGCCCGAGGAGGTCCGCACGTAATCCCCAGGCTCGAGCGAGATCCGGCTCTTGGCGGGCAGCCAGTCGCCGTCTTCGCCGCGGCGATACTCGACCCCCCCTTGCACGGTGACGAAGTTCGCCGCCCCGCTTCCCGCGCCGCCCGCCTCGAGCGGGGCGCCGAGCGCGGTGCGCGCGCGCTTCGCGCTTTCGAGCGCGCGGCGGTAGTTCGCCTGGAGGTAAAACCCTTCGGCCGCCGCGATGTCACCGCGCGCCTGCTCGAGGATCTTCCGTTGGGGTCCCTGGGCGAGGTTTTCTGAGACGTTGAGCTTGGCGCGCGCCTCGTCGATCACCCGGCTCGCCTCGCGGGCGAGCGCCTTCTGTTCCCATTGATGGAAATAGCGGGCGCCGACGACCAGGAGGCCCGCGGCGACGACCAGCACGCCGAAGGTCCGAAGCGTGTCGACGGAAATGCTGTACCAATTGCGCCGGGGGTCTTTCGGGCGGCCTGCCACTGAACGGACTCCTCGATCCGAGGGGAGGAATTTACCACGGGTTGAAACCCCCCAAGAGCCGCTGCTACAGTTCGGCGGTTTCCGCGGTCGAGCCCAAGGAGTAGCAGATGCTTAAAGTTTTGCGAGAGAACATCAAGTACCTGAGCTGGATCCTCTGGTTGATCGTGGCGGTCTTCGTCATCGCGATCTTCCTCGACTTCGGCCGTGTCCCCTCCTCCGGCGCGTCGGACGAGGCGGCCGCGGCGACCGTGGGCGGCGAGCACGTCACGCGGGCCGAGGTGAAGCGCCAGTACGACCTGCTGGAGAACCAGTACCGGCAGATCTACGGCGACCAGTTCAACTCCGAGATCGCGGACCGGCTCGGCCTGCCGCTTCAGGCGCTCAACGGCGCCGTCAACCAGAAGGTGCTGCTCGCCGAAGCGAAGCGTCTGGGCCTCGAGCCGAACGACCAGGATCTCCAGAAGATGATCCTCTCGATCCCCGGCATGAAGGACGACAAGGGCAATTTCGTCGGCGCCGAAACCTACGCGTCCTTCATCCGCCGCGCCTACCGGATGGCCCCGGGCGATTTCGAGCGGATGGCGCGCGACCAGATCGCCCTCGAGCGCCTGCAGCAGGTGCTCCGCGGCACGGTCTACGTCTCGGACGCCGAGGTCGAAAAGTCCTATCGCGAGCAGACCGAAAAGGCGGAGATCCGCTACCTGCTGATGCCGAGCAGCCGCTTCCTCCAGGGTGAGGCGGTGCCCCAGGCCGAGGTGGCGAGCTACTTCGCGGCTCACAAGGAAGAGTACCGGCTGCCCGAGCAGCGCGACATCGCCTACCTGCTCGTCGACGACGGCAAGATGATGGGCCAGGCGCAGGTCTCGGACGCCGAGGTCAAGGCCTACTACGACGAGCACCTGGCCGACTATTCGCACGAGGCCGAGGTGCGAGCGCGCCACATCCTCGCGCTGGTCAACGACCAGCAGGACGAGGCGGCGGCCAAGGCGAAGATCGAAGCCGCGGCGGCGCGCATCAAGGGCGGCGCCGACTTCACGAAGGTGGCCCAGGAGGTGTCCGAGGACACCGGCTCGAAGGCCCAGGGGGGCGAGCTCGGCTGGTTCCCCAAGGAGCGGATGGACCCCAAGTTCAGCGAGGCCGCTTTCGGCGCCGCGGAAGGGCAGATCGTGGGCCCCGTCCGCAGCCAGTTCGGCTACCACCTGATCCAGGTGGAAGGGCGGCGTGAGGCCGGCTCGACCCCGCTCGACGAGGTGAAGTCGCAGATCGTCTTCCAGCTCTCCGGCGATCGGTCGAAGAAGGAGAGCGAGGCAAAGGCGAAGCGTCTCGCCGAGCGCCTCGCGAAGGACAAGCCGAAGGGCCCCGAGGCGCTCGAAGATCTCGCGCGCCAGGACGCGACGCTCACCTACACCGCCTCGGCGCGCTTCGGCCGCCAGGAGCCGATTCCCACCCTCGGGCTCGCGCAGGACCTCTCGGCTTCCGTCTTCTCGCTCGAAAAGGGCGCCGTCACCCCGGCGTTCCAGGTCGCACGCGGCTGGGTGATCGCCTACGTCAAGGACGTCCTGCCGGCGCGGTTGCCGGAGCTCACCGAGGTCGAGCCGAAGGTCCGGCTCGCCGTGGCGCGCGAGAAGCAGAGCCGGATGGCGATGGACGAGCTGACGAAGGCGAAGCAGAAGCTCTCCGCCGGCGAAACGCTCGACCAGGTCGCGACCGGGCTCGGGCTCAAGGTCGCCGAGTCCGGCGAATTCGGCGCGACCGGCATTCCCGCCCTGGGCAACGACCCGAAGGTCGCGGAGGCGGCGCTCGCGCTCGCTCCCGGCCAGATCGGCGGGCCGCTCCCGAACCCGCAGGGCGCGGTGCTGTTCCAGGTCAAGTCGAAGAAGGCGTTCGATCCGGTCGAGTTCGCCAAGCAGAAGGACACGACCCGCGAGTCGCTCGGCCGCGAGAAGACGATCCGGCTGCTCCAGGCGTTGATCGAGAAGAAGCGCCAGGAGATCGGCGTCAACTTCAGCCGCAGCTACCTGCAGAGCCTTGGTATCGATCCCGACCAGGCGGCCGCGGCGAAGAGCTGAGGCGGCGAGGCCTCTCGACCCGAGAGCCGAAACCGGCGCGCACGAGACTGACGGCATGATCGGATACTTGCGGGGCTCCCTTCTCGCGGTGAGCCCCGAGCGGGTCCTGCTCGACGTCCAGGGGGTGGGCTACGAGGTCGCCGTCCCCCTCTCGACCTACTACGAAATCGAAAAGCGGGGGGGCGACGCCCCCCTGGGCCTCTTCATCCACACCCACCTGCGGGAAGACGGCATCTCCCTCTTCGGCTTCTGGACCGAACGGGAAAAGCGGATCTTCGAGCGTTTGATCGGCGTCTCCGGCATCGGCCCGAAGCTCGCCCGGGTCATCCTCTCCGGCATGCCGCCCGACGACTTCCTCGCCGCCCTCGCCCAGGGCAACCTCGGCCGCCTGTCGACGATCCCGGGCATCGGCAAGAAGACCGCCGAGCGGATGATCCTGGAGCTCAAAGACAAGATGCGCGAGCTCGCGGCCGAGCTGCCCGCGGAGGTCCACGCTCCTTCCTCCGACCCGGACGTCGTTTCGGCCCTGGTCAACCTCGGCTACAAGCAACCCCAAGCCGAGCGCGCCGTCGCCGACGTCCGCCGCGAACGGCCGGACGCCGCCTTCCACGACCTGCTGCGGGCGAGCTTGAACCGCCTGTCGCGGGCGTAGAGTTCAAATCGCAAAAACGTCAGGTCCGTCTCATGATGGCGAATCCTGCCTCACAGTTCGCAAAAAGATGAACGGAAAACCCTTGATCGATCTCAAGTGCGAGCAACTGCCTCGCATCGAAACTGGAGTCCCAACGTCTGTCGACTTCAGCAACTAGCTGGTCAAAACTACCTCGGGGCAGTCTAGATCTCAGCACGTCAAAGAGAGACCCCTGGCTTTGACTTGGAGTTACCTCTTTCTGTCCCCATACTTCAGACCGAAACTCTTCAAGCACCTTGGCGTCGGCAAGTCCATGACCATTCTGGGAGAAAATAACAGCAAGGTAAGGTCTTCGCTTACCGATCAAATTGCAACACAGTGTGCGCATCAAGCGAACAGACCTAGATGTTGGCGACAATTCCCCCCTATACAAGACTGCCAAGGCGCTATCCTGATCGAATACCTGGCTTGCACTGTGCCAGGAGGACACGGGAATTGGAGTTCCGGGCAGATTGAGGACCATTAGGTCAGTTCCCGCGACATCATCCCGGGTTCCATAATAGAACGTGAACGAACCCAGAGGCGCCTCTTCGCCTACGATCTTGCCGGGAGCCACGAAAACCTTCGTGAATCTTTCGACTGTCTCTCGGACAAAGGTCGATCCGCGACGGAGCCTATTTGGCCAGCTCCAGGGCGAGCCCAATAGTGCGTACTTTGATCCCTGAAGAGGTGTCGCAATACAGACATGATGTCGGAGTCGTCTCGCGATAGAAACGGTGGCCCCATCCGACACAATCTCCAATATCGACCTCATTAGTAGAATGCCGCCAAGGCTATGGGCAAAGATGATGGTGGGTTCTTCAGCCTTGCCCACCGTCATTAGGATCTTTCCCGCAAGCTCCTGTTGAATCTGTACCAAGCGATCTCCTCCGCTCCATAAGCTGTGCTTATAGGTAAGGAGATGGGCACGTGCGACGCGTCTATCCTTTAGCAGTATCGCTGGGAGCAGGCCCCAGCATCTGCTAGCTGAGCTAAAGATCCCATGCAGAAAGATGAGTTGAACCGAGGAACTCTCGCCGCCACCTGGACGGCGCTCCAGTGTCTCGTGCTTCCACTTGCCGTCTTCGCCGTCGGTATTCTCGTGCGACAAAAGGTTAGACAAAGCGCCGCCATTTGCGCACAGTCGCTTCCAGGGGACCGAAGGCGCACCCAGGAAGAATACCAAGTAGAGACCTGATTGAAGGGCTAAAAAGACAGGCAAAGCCCAAAGGGCTCGGAAGGCGAGAACTAGTGGAGGTGGATACTCTCTGGAAAGATAGTGGACGGTTCGCGGATAGAAATAGAGAACCGCAAGAACTATGAACACCAGAAGTAGTAATGTAGCGCAGAGCTGAACCATCCTTCGCAGGGCTGCCAGTTCTCGCAACCGGAGCCCGAGCCGATCGAGAGGGTCGGTACTACCTTCGTCTTCGATTGTCCCCGGGATCCTAAGAAAGTCGGAAGCAGCCTTCGCGTCTCTGGCACGTCTCTTGATCTCGAAACAAGCCTTAATGATCCCCGCAACTAGTAGAATCTTGGCTCCAGTAAGAACTAGGTTATAGAGAGAGAACGATTCTGCCGTTAGGTGCCACAGCGCCAATATGTTACGAGGCAAGACCTGTGCCGGATAGGCCAGTTGAAGTAGTGCGTAGAGTGAGGAAAAGGCTGCGGCTGCGAGTCCTCCAACGACTTTCCAATACACCCTGGAAAGGTGAAGGAATAGGGAGCTGCTAACAAAAAGCTGGACGCAGTAGGAAAGAAACACCCCTGTTTCCGCAAAGGCGCCATACCTAGAAGGATCCGCTAGCGGGGCTAACAGAAGTAATAGTGTCAACACAAAGCTCAGGCCTATCGCATATCGACTGCTAGAGGCCATAACAATTCTGCGGCCGACTAGAAAGAGCGCGCCACCTTGGGGGACAAATGACTCAGGAATCTTGTCTCGGTAGACGAGGCTGAGTTCGAAGATCGCTTTGCAGAGGAAAAAATTGGTTGCGACACAGAAGACCGACACAACGAGATGGTAAACAACAAAAGATCTCACGTGCGCCTCATCGAAGGCGACGAGGTATGCGAAGACTGCGGGAGAAAATCTTGACAAGAGAGCCTTCAGGAGGTAGAAGGCGACCAGGATCCACCAGGCGCGCGAAAACTCGGTCAAGTGATTTCTGGCCCCATGCCCGGGGCCCTCTACAGGCAGCTGCCGAACCATGAGGGAGAGCAGGACCGCAACGCATGCAGCTACCAATACCAATGTGATACCCAAAGCGTGACCCTCCAAAACTTCCCGCAAGTAAACTACAAAGATTTAGTACTGATATCGTAGCATACCTTCGCGCCAACGCGAGGGCAGGAGGGGCTGCGACGCTTCACTACACGTTCTCCGCGAACAGCTGGAGAAGATTCGCTGAATTTTCCCAAACACTAGAAAACATTGGCGCGAATGGCGCGCAGGGGCATATCAAACCGAGATATGCACCCGGGTAGTTCCTCGACTCCGGTTTGTCCAGGTGCGGCTTCCTGACAGGCGCGAGCGACCGGCCTGGCCTACTCGAAGTAGCCGTTCACGTCCAAGATGAAGTGGACGGTGCCCCCGGCGGTCATCGTGGCTTCGGCGTTCAGGGTGGCGGTGCCGTCCGAGGCCAGCTCGATCACGATGTTGTTGGTTCGCGTCTGGCCGGCACCGAAGTTGAGCGACTGGGTGCCCGGGCGGGGATAGTTGCCCGGATAGAGGACGACCAGCCCGGAGCCCGACGGAGACGTCACCGACAGGTTCGCCGAGATCGCCTTGGCGGTCGCCGGCACGCCGCAGCCCACCGCGGAGAGGGCGATCGAGCGGGCGATCCCGGAGGAGAGCGGGGTCGTGTTGCGCGTGTCGATCACCCGGCAGGGCGAGAGGGTGAAGAAGTTCGGCGGCGTGTAGGTCTGGACCGTGAGCGGCAGGATCGCGGACAGGACCGTAGTGAACGAGTTGCCGACCGAGAGCTGCGCCGTGTACAGGCCCGGCGCGCTGCCCGTGGTATCCCACCAGGCGGTCGCGCCCGGCAGGGTCGCCACCAGGTCGAGACCCGAGTAGACCTTCCAGGTATAGGTGAGCGGGGGCGCCCCGGTTCCGGCACCGGAAAGGCGTAGCAGCTCGCCCACCTGGACGGATCCCGGAGTGGCGACCGCCGAGACGATCGTCGGAATCGGGTCGAGCACCGAGACCGACTTGGTTTCCGTATCGCATCCCGCGGCGTTGCACGCCTGGAGGGAGACCTGCTTCGTTCCCGCCGAGGTGAACACCACGGTCGGATTGGTGAGCGTCGTCGAAGCGGCCGATACCGGCGAGCCGGGCGAGACGGACGCGAGGGCGGCGGCCGCCCACAACCAGGCGGAGGGAGAGCGAAGGCTAAATCTGCTACGCGACATCGTGCTGTTCCTCCTGGCTGCCGGAAGCTCGGACAAGCATGGTAGCTCCCCCCCGGGCGACGGTCAAATCGCGATTCCGCCGAGCTTTTCCGTGGGAACGGCCTTTTGCCCACCACACGGCTCGGCGCTCGATCCGCCCGCGGATCCGCCGGGAGGCCTGGCGGCCGTTCGAGAACTGCCCCTCCGGCCCGAAGCCCTTGGGTAGAACCGTTCGACGTCGAGCAAAGATCCCAAAAGACGCGACGAGATGCCATAAACGGCAATATGATGTCGAAACCGCGCATCGATGAGCCGCGACCGGGCCGAGTTTCGGCCTCGTCGGCAACCGGGGGCGCGAAACCGACCGACGGGACGACCCAAGACCGATGGATTCTTCTCCGACCGGTCCCCCAGCAGATCAGCGGTCCGAGCCGGAGCGCCTGCGCCGGGCGATCGAGACCTTCTATGCCCGAAGCGGCCGTCAAACGCAGCCGGACGGGTCGTGGCAAGAGGGGCTCTGGGTTCCTTCCGCCGCCGAGCGGCGGGCCTGCTGCGCGAAGATTCGGCCTTCTCCCGCCAACCGCCAAGCGCTCGAAAGCCACTGCCGGAGCCAGGGCCATGTCGCCGCGCTCTTTGGCGTACCGCTCGCCGAGCTCAAGGGGGCCGTGCGCGAAGACCGAAAACGGGGCTCCCCGATCGCCCGGGAGGTCGCTTCGACCTACGCTCCCTCCCGTCCGCCGCGGGACGCCTCGCTCGCCGAGTTGGGCCGGAGAACCCGCGAAGAGCGTTTCGAGCGGCTGCGCGAAGCCCTTTCCCACGGCCTGCCCCTCTTCGAGCGGCTGCGGGCGATCGGCGACGCGGGGCTCCCCTCGGACGAGGACGTGGTTCCGTTGCTCGAAATGGCAACCGCCGGTGCCGAACGCCTGACCGAAGCGCTCCGTTCGGCGCGAAGCGCGGAGTCGATCCTGACGCTCGCAAACGCCTTGCTCGAGTCGCTCGAAGCCCTCGTCGAGCCATCACGCTCCGGAAAAAGGACGTCCCGCGGATCGGACTGACGATCGATCGAGCCAGGAGGAGCCGGCCTACGTCGAGAGCTCGTCGGCTTCGTCGTCGTTGTCGTTGACCGGAACGGCCTTCCGACCGCCGCGAGCCTCCGGCCGAGCCTGCGCGCCCTCGAGCTGTTCGATCAGCTCGGGCAGGATCGCGACGGCATCGCCCACGATTTCCAGATCCTTCCCGATCTCCGCGCGTCGGTTGGCCTCGGCGACTCGTTCGACCGCCAAGGCGATTCGGCCGTACGCGTCCGTGGCGCGGTGAAAGGCGAGACTTCCATCGTCGAGGAGCGCCCTTGAGTCGCTGCGGCTCGGCCGGCTGTTCGCATCGTAGTTCCCAGTCGGCGGGAGTTTCTCGCCGCCGTCCGGGGCTCCTGGTGCATACCGGGCGCCGATGAAGCGCCGGGCCAGCTCGACGCCGCGCAGATTCGCTGCGGCCGCCTCCGCCTGCAATTGCTCGAAGACCCGCACGGGCAGCGTGAGACGCAGCACCTTCGTCATGACGTTCACCTCCTGAGGACTGGATTCGCGGATCTCGGCCGCGGTCACGGCTCAACCAAGGTGGGGCGATTCCGGCGTCGTTATGCGTGCCGTATGTCGCCGAAACGGAATATCGCGCAAACCGATTACCGCTGTCAAGGCCAATACAGGCACTTTATGGCCCTTTTTGACAACTCAACGAAAACGGGGTGAGGTCGAAGCCTCACCCCGGTCACCCGACGACTTCAGAGCCTTACGAAGGCAGGATCTCTTCCTTCTTCTTCGCCTGGGTCGCCTCCGTGCCCTTCCGGACACGTCGGCTCGGGTCTTCGGAGCGGACCCCGAACGAGTCCAACAGCGGGTTCTTGAACCCCAGCTGGCCGCGGGAGATCGCCGAGATCCGGCGTACCGCGTCGCGGACCTCCCCGGCCAAGCTGCGCCGCTGCAGGACCGCCTCGTGCTGTTTGGCGGTCATCATCAGGATGTTGTCGTGCGCCGAACGCAGAGCCTCGACCTTCTGTTTGAGCTCCGCGTACGGTCCCTCGATCCCCGGCAGGTTGGGCACCATCGCCTCGATGTTCTGGGCGACGCTCTGCCACCGGTCCACCTGCTCCGAATACGTTCTGCGCTTCATCGCGATCTCCTTCGACAGCCGGGCGCCTCGGAGGCGGACGGCTGGGTCAAGTCGTTGGTAGTTCTAGGTTTAGGAGTGTTCACAACCGGCGGTGCAACGCGCGTTGCACCGGTGCGCTGCCGCTGTGCACCGGAGCAAAACGCCGGCGCACCGGTGCGCTGCTGGAGTGCACCGCCGCAAAATGCCAGCGCACGGGTTCGCCGCCGCTGTGCACCGCTACAAAGCTCCGGCGCACCGGTGCACTGCCGGAGTGCACCGCTACAAAATCCCAGCGCACCGGTACGCCGCCGCCGTGCACCGGTGCAAAGTGCCCGTGCACCGGTGCGCCGGCGGATTGCCCTGCTACAAAACGCCGTTGCACCTGTACACTGCCGCAGTGCCTCGGTGCCTCGGCGTTCGATCTCGCGTTCGGGAGCCGGCGGACCGGAGCACCCAGGGGAAGCCGAGCTGCACGCAACGGCCTCCCCGATCGTCTGAACCTGCGCAGGGGTGGCCAGCCTCTGCGCAGCGCTTTTTTTTCACCTGGTCGACGCATCCATCCGGAGGCGTCGAGGGGTTGGTGATCGCGGTTCCCCTCAGTTCAGCTGGCTGATCTCCCGGGCAAGCTCGAGATCCGGACCCGAGAAGCATGGGCAACGGGCGGCTCGTGTTCATCGCGAGGCGAACCGTACGTCGTCGGAATGTGTAATTTCCAGTCCATTTTCGAGCATAGGGCCTTTGCTCGTTTTTCGCCGGAAATGCCAAGTCGTTTTGTTGTAGGGTTCTGCGCTTTTTCGTAGTCGGAGGAGGGTTTGCACGCTGCCGCCGGACGGACCACAATTTGCGCCGGAGAACCCCCCCCTTGAGCCAGCTACTAATCCAGCAGTACCTAAATCAGCTGCGTGATCTGCGCCGCGTTTCGGGGACGAATCGCGAGTCCGTCGTTCGAGAGGCGTTCAAGGACCTGCTCAAGGGATGGGCGCGGTCGCAGAACCTGATCTTCGTTCCGGAGTTCGAAATCGAATCGCCGACCAAGGAGCGACGTTACGTGGACGGCGCCCTGCTCTATGAGCTGCGCCTGCCGTTCGGCTATTGGGAGGCGAAGGACGAGAAGGACGACCTGGACGCCGAGATCGCCTACAAGCTGAAGCGCGGCTATCCGCAGGACAACATCATCTTCGAGGACTCCCGGGAGGCCGTTCTCCTCCAATCCCGGACGGAGGTCATCCGGTGCGCGGTCGACGACGTGGCGGCTCTCGAAAAGCTACTGACGCTGTTCTTCGGCTTCGAGAATCCCAAGATCGTCCAGTTCCGCAAGGCGGTCGCGCAGTTTCAACTCGACCTGCCCGAGGTTCTCGAAGCCCTTCGCGCAATGATCGAGGACGCCCATTCCCGCCAGGCCGGTTTCCGCCAAGCCGCCGAGAGCTTCCTCGCCCACGCGCGGGAGACGATCAATCCGAGCCTCACCGAGGCGGACGTCCGCGAGATGTTGATCCAGCACATCCTCACGGAGGAGATCTTCTCGGCCGTCTTTCCGGGCACGCACGCCGTTCCACCAGGACAACAACGTGGCGCGCGAGCTGTACAAGCTGGAGAGCACGTTCTTCACCGGCAATACGAAGTTCCAGACGCTTAAGGGGCTCGAGCCCTACTACAGCGCGATCCGCTCCACCGCCGCCCAGGTGGCCACGCATGACGAGAAGCAGAACTTCCTGAAGGTGATCTACGAGGGCTTTTACAAGGTGTACAACCCGAAAGCCGCCGATCGGCTCGGGGTGGTCTATACGCCGAATGAGATCGTCCGCTTCATGATAGAGAGCGCGGATTGGCTCTGCCAGCATCATTTCGGCCGTAGTTTGATTGACAAGGACGTGGAGATTCTGGATCCGGCGACGGGGACCGGAACGTTCGTCTGCGAGCTTTTGGAACATTTCCGCGGTCAGCCGGCGAAGCTCAAGCAAAAGTACCGCGAGGAGCTCCACGCGAACGAGGTCGCGATCCTGCCGTACTACGTGGCGAACCTGAACATCGAGGCGACGTACGCCGCGATCACCGGGGAGTACGAGGAGTTCCCGAATCTCTGCTTCGTAGACACGTTGGACAACGTGGGTCTTCACACGGCGGCGTTCGGTACGCAGGGAACTTTGTTTGGCAGCGTCACCGAGGAGAACGTCGCCCGTATCCGCCGCCAGAACGCGCGGCGCATCAGCGTCATCCTAGGCAACCCGCCTTATAACGCGAATCAGCTGAACGAGAACGAGAACAACAAGAACCGGGAATATCCGGATATCGACCTCCGGATCAAGAAGACCTACATCGCGGAGAGTACGGCGCAGAAGACGAAGCTTTACGACATGTACTCTCGATTCTTCCGCTGGGCGAGCGATCGGTTGGATGCAAACGGAATTTTGGCCTTCATCACGAACCGAAGCTTCATCGACAGCCGGACGTTCGATGGGTTCCGCAAGGTGGTCGCCAATGAGTTCAGCGAGATACGGATTGTGGACCTGGGCGGCGACGTGCGCTCCAATCCGAAACTCTCCGGCACAAAGCACAACGTGTTCGGTATCCAAACGGGCGTGGCGATCACGTTCCTGGTAAGAAGAGCAAAACGCCAGGGGTGTCGGATCTTCTATTACCGCCGCCCTGAGATGGAGACAGCAAGCGAGAAGCTAGAGGTCATTAGTGAGACTAGGATTGATTCGCTGACGTTCAATGAGGTTCAGCCGGACTCGAAGCAAAACTGGATCAATCAGACGAATAACGACTTCGATTCACTGATCCCGGTAGCGGACAAGGCTACAAGGGCGGCCACCAAAGGCCGTCAGGAGAGAGCGATCTTCAAAGTCTATTCCCTCGGCATTTCAACTAATCGAGATGAATGGCTCTATGACTTGAGCCCTGCGGCTCTTCGAGAAAAAGCCGAACACCTCATAAGCTCCTATCGGGCTGCTCTCCCCGCAAAGACTCAGGACCCAGAAATCAAATGGTCCGAGACTCTCAAGCGTCGCTTTCTTGCCGGGGCGAAAGAAGAATTTTCCAAGGAGAGAATCCGGAGAGCCGCCTACAGACCCTTCGTTCCTGCGTTCATATATCAATCGCTCCTGTTCATCGACCGTCCAGGGGCGTGCGGGTCAATGTTTCCGGTTTCAGCGAAGAACGTGGCGATTTGCTTCAGCGACATCGGATCTCGCACGGATTTCGTTGCACTCGCGGTTGAAGGGATCGCGGACCTCCATTTTGGAGCATCAGTAGATGCCTTCCAGCAGATTCCATTAAAGGTGTTTACCGAGACAGGATCAACCCGCGAAAACATTACCGATTGGTCTCTGGAAAGATTCAGGAAGCACTATCAGCCGGGCCGCGGCAGGAAGGAGCGCCCGATCACGAAGGACGCGATCTTCCATTACACCTACGGCGTCCTCCACGACCCAATCTATCGAGAGAAATACGCCCAGAATCTTAAGCGCGAGCTGCCGCGCATTCCGTTTTACGAAGACTTTTGGCGCTGGGCCGACTGGGGGCGAAGTCTGATGGATCTCCACATCGGCTATGAGACCGTCGAGCCGTTTCCGCTGCGGCGCATCGACGTCCCCGACGAGCGGGCGCAACGCGCGGGTCAACCCCCCAAAGCAATTCTCAAGGCGAACAAGGAAGGCGGGAGCATCACCCTCGACAGTGAGACCGTGCTCTCCGGCATTCCACCCGAAGCATGGGAGTACCAGCTTGGAAATCGCTGCGCGCTCGAATGGATCCTGGACCAGTACAAAGAGAAGAAGCCGAAGGACCCTACGATCCGCGCGAAATTCGACACCTACCGCTTCGCCGATTACAAAGAGAAAGTCGTCGACCTCCTGATGCGGGTGACGGCGGTCAGCGTCGCGACGGTTGAAATCACCCGGGCCATGAGGTCGGTCCCGCGGTGACCCTATCCTTTACGGGGAAAAGGACGGATCATCGGCGCTACGCTTTGACGCCACAGGCATCCTCCTGCAAGGTAACGGAGATGTTCGGCGGAAGCGTCGCTTTCGTCGGAAGTGTCTGAAACGGAGATACTCAACATTCCAGCCGCCACCGCCTCGTAGAGAAAGCGGTCGAAAGCTTCGCGGCCGAAGGTCGCTCGCGCCGCCTCGAGATTCTGGAGGCGCAACCGACAATCCTCTCTCCCGAGCTCTTCGGCCTGCCGGCTGATTTCCGCCTGCCTTCCGGGGCGCGCCGTTTGATATTCCTGCCGGAGCGTTCGCTGGGCCTGGATCAAATCAAGGTAAGGTCGAGCCGTCTTCTCGAATCGCTGCCAAAAGTCGTCGCCAAACCAGGCGTTGCCAGACCTTTCCTGGTAGACGTCGCGATATACCTGGCTCGCCTCCGGCAAGGGCGAAAAGGCCCGCGCAAGGAGGGCTTGATAGAGCTCGAAGGGCAGGAAGAGCTCCGGGTTTCTTTCACCCTGCACGACGTCGCGACCGGAGGCCGCGTCCGCGCCTTCCGTGTTTTCGACGTAGGCGTCCTCGCGGGCATGCATGGAAGCCGGGTTGTAACGCTTGGCGATCCGCTCCTCGTCGGTCCACTGCCAAGGCGGCCTTGGTGAATTTTGTC